>CP099650.1:0-623439 GCA_024123915.1 Oxalobacteraceae bacterium OTU3CAMAD1
ATGGAAAATTTCTGGCAGACCTGCTCCGCACAGTTGGAGTTGGAACTGACGCCGCAACAATTTAGCGCGTGGATAAAACCGCTCATCCCACTCGATTACGAGGCGGGCAAGTTGCGTGTGGCCGCACCGAACCGCTTCAAGCTGGACTGGGTCAAGTCGCAGTTCGCCAGCCGCATCACCGCGCTGGCCAGCCAGTACTGGGAAGCGCCGACCGAGGTGCAGTTCGTGCTCGATCCGCGCCTGTCGATGCCGCGCAAGCCGGCCACCGTGGTGCCGGCGCCGGACTACAACGACGGCAACCCGAACAACCACCCGCGCAATTCCGATCCGGTGCCGTCGGTGCCCGAGCTGCCGGCTTCGGCCGCGCCGCGCCGCGAGCAGAGCCGCATCAACACCGATCTGACCTTCGACAGTTTTGTGACCGGTAAGGCCAACCAGCTGGCGCGCGCCGCCGCCATCCAGGTCGCCAACAACCCGGGCGTGTCGTACAACCCGCTGTTCTTCTACGGCGGCGTCGGCCTGGGTAAGACCCACTTGATCCACGCCATCGGCAACCAGGTGATGGCCGACCAGCCGGGCGCCAAGATCCGCTACATCCACGCCGAGCAGTACGTGCGCGACGTGGTGACCGCCTACCAGCGCAAGGGCTTCGACGATTTCAAGCATTACTATCACTCGCTCGACATGCTGTTGATCGATGATATTCAATTCTTCGGAGGCAAAAGCCGCACGCAGGAAGAATTCTTCTACGCGTTTGAAGCGCTGATCGCCGCCAAGAAGCAGATCATCATCACCTCGGACACGTATCCGAAGGAAATCACCGGCATGGACGACCGCCTGATCTCGCGCTTCGACTCGGGCCTCACGGTCGCGATCGAACCGCCGGAGCTGGAAATGCGGGTCGCCATTCTGTTGAAGAAGGCCAAGCAGGAAGGCGTCACCTTCTCGGATGACGTCGCCTTCTTCGTCGCCAAGCACTTGCGCTCGAACGTGCGCGAGCTGGAAGGCGCGCTGCGCAAGATCCTGGCGTACTCGCGCTTCCACGGCAAGGACATCACGATCGACATCGTCAAGGAAGCGCTGAAGGACTTGCTGTCGGTGCAGAACCGCCAGATCTCGGTGGAAAACATCCAGAAGACCGTGGCCGACTTCTTCAACATCAAGGTCGCCGACATGTATTCCAAGCGCCGTCCGGCCAACATCGCCCGGCCGCGCCAGATCGCCATGTACCTGGCCAAGGAACTGACGCAAAAGAGCTTGCCGGAGATCGGCGAACTGTTCGGCGGACGCGATCACACCACGGTGCTGCACGCGGTGCGCAAGATCGCTTTGGACCGCACCAAGAACCCGGAATGCAACCACGAACTGCACGTGCTGGAACAAACGCTGAAGGGCTAGCGGGACGCTAGTTTTGCCATTATGATTGGTCGAACTGCAGAGCTGCACACAAGTTAATCTTGAAATATCGTTAATCTTTACTACTGAGGATAATCTATGCAATTGGTCAAAACCACCCGAGATACCCTTCTCCGGCCACTGCAGATCGTGAGTGGTATTGTCGAGCGTCGGCACACTATGCCGATTCTGGCCAATATCCTCATCCGCAAAGACGGCGAAAACGTATCCTTCCTGTCGACCGACACCGAAGTGCAGATCACCACGAACGCCCAGATCGGCTCCGGCGCCGAAGTGGCCGGCACCACCGTCGCCGCGCGCAAGCTGCTCGACATCCTGCGCGCGCTGCCGGAATCGGGCGACGTCACGATGACCTTGCTGAACAAGCGCCTGACCGTGCAAACGGGCAAATCGCGCTTCGCGCTGCAAACCCTGGCCGCCGAGGAATTCCCGACCGTCCAGCAAGCCGACAGCTACAGCGCCAGCGTGACCCTGCCGCAAAAGACCCTGAAGCACCTGTTCAACATGGTGCACTTCTCGATGGCGCAGCAGGACATCCGCTACTACCTGAACGGCCTGCTGCTGGTCCTGGACGGCAACAACGTCATCGCCGTGGCCACCGACGGCCACCGCCTGGCGTTCTGCCAGGTCGAGACCGAGCAATCGTTCGAGCGCCAGGAAGTGATCATCCCGCGCAAGACCATCATCGAACTGCAGCGCCTGCTGGAAGAAAACGACGAGACCGTTCAACTGGACATCGCCGCCAACCAGGTCAAGCTGACCTTCGCCGACATCGAGCTGATCTCGAAGCTGGTCGAGGGCAAGTTCCCCGACTACACGCGCGTGATCCCGAAGGGCTACAAGAACGAATTCACGATTGGCCGCGATGAGCTGCTGCGTTCGCTGCAACGCGCCGCCATCATGACCAGTGACAAGTTCAAAGGCGTGCGCTGCATCATCACGCCGGGCAGCATGAAGATCAGCTCGACCAACGCCGACCAGGAAGAAGCGGTCGAGGAACTGGAGATCGACTACGGCGGCGATAGCGTCGACATCGGCTTCAACGTCACCTATTTGCTCGACGTGCTCAACAACCTCAAGTGCGACCAGATCAACGTCGCCCTGGGCGATTCGAACTCGTCGGCGCTGATCTCGATCCCGGATAACACCGATTTCAAGTACGTCGTTATGCCGATGCGGATCTAAGCGTTGGCCGATTACGCCTTCGGCTAATCCGCCCTACGTGTCTCCAGACAACGCTGCCGCAATCCATCGGCGGCGACATCCGGAACCCGATCGGGGCGCGCGGCGGATACCGCGGCCAAACGACCCGGAACATGATCGGTACGGCTTGCGGCGGATGCCGCGGCCAAACGACCCGGAACATGATCGGGACGGCTTGCGGCGGATGCTGCGGCCAAACGACCATGGATCCACGTAGGGCGGATTAGCGCGAAGCGCGTAATCGGCCAAACCAGCAGGCCCCAATCAACACCAGCAACAGATAAACAGAGAAAGCAGTCCATGTCCGCCATCCCAGCAGAGAATCCAGCCCCAGTGGTACCGACCGAAGAATACGGCGCAGCATCGATCCAGATCCTCGAAGGTCTGGAAGCAGTACGCAAACGTCCCGGCATGTACATCGGCGACACCTCGGACGGCACGGGCCTGCACCACCTGGTGTTCGAAGTGCTGGACAACTCGATCGACGAATCGCTGGCCGGGCACTGCACGGAAATCCACGTCACCATCCACTCGGACAACTCGATCTCGATCACCGACAACGGCCGCGGCGTGCCGACCGGCCTGAAGATGGACGACAAGCACGAGCCGAAGCGCTCGGCCGCCGAAATCGTCATGACCGAACTGCACGCCGGCGGCAAGTTCGACCAGAACTCGTACAAGGTCTCGGGCGGTTTGCACGGCGTGGGCGTATCGTGCGTCAACGCGCTGTCGAAGCTGCTCAAGCTGACCATCCGCCGCAACGGCAAAGTGCACTACATGGAATTCGTCCGCGGCGTGCCGCAAAACCGCGAACTGGAAATGGTGGACGGCGTGGCCGTCTCGCCGATCAAGGTCATCGGCGACACCGACAAGCGCGGCACCGACGTCCACTTCTGGGCCGACGAAACCATCTTCAACCACGTTGAATTCCACTACGAAATCCTGGCCAAGCGCATCCGCGAGCTGTCGTTCCTGAATAACGGCGTCAACATCAAGCTGACCGACCAACGCAGCGGCAAGGAAGAAATCTTCGCCTTCGAAGGCGGCACGCGCGGCTTCGTCGAATACATCAACAAAGCCAAGACGGTGCTGCACCCGACCGTGTTCCAGGCCACCGGCGAACGCATGTCGGACCAGAACACCAACATCTCGGTCGACGTCTCGATGCAATGGAACGACGCCTACAACGAGCAGGTGCTGTGCTTCACCAACAACATCCCGCAGCGCGACGGCGGCACCCACCTGACCGGCCTGCGCGCAGCGATGACCCGCGTCATCAACAAATACATCGACGAGCAGGAATTCGCCAAGAAAGCCAAGGTTGAAATCACCGGCGACGACATGCGCGAAGGCCTGACCTGCGTGCTATCGGTCAAGGTGCCCGAGCCGAAATTCTCGTCGCAGACCAAGGACAAGCTGGTGTCGTCGGAAGTGCGCGGCCCGGTCGAAGAGATCGTCGCCAAGACCCTGGCCGACTACCTGCAGGAAAAACCGAACGACGCCAAAATCATCTGCGGCAAGATCGTCGAAGCGGCGCGCGCGCGCGAAGCGGCCCGCAAGGCCCGCGACCTGACCCGCCGCAAAGGCATCATGGACGGTCTGGGCCTGTCGGCCAAGCTGGCCGACTGCCAGGAAAAAGACCCTGCCCTGTGCGAACTGTACATCGTCGAGGGTGACTCCGCAGGCGGCTCCGCCAAGCAGGGCCGCGACCGCAAATTCCAGGCGATTTTGCCGCTGCGCGGTAAGGTCTTGAACGTGGAAAAGGCGCGCTTTGAAAAGATGCTGTCGTCGGAACAGATCACCACGCTGATCGCCACGCTCGGCACCTCGATCGGCCCGGACGAATTCAACGTCGAGAAGCTGCGCTACCACCGCATCATCATCATGACCGATGCGGACGTCGACGGCGCCCACATCCGCACGCTGCTGCTGACCTTGTTCTACCGCCAGATGCCGCAACTGGTCGAACGCGGCCACATCTACATCGCGCAACCGCCGCTGTACAAGGTCAAGGCCGGCCGCGACGAGCGTTATCTGAAGGATGACGCCGAGGAAGCGACCTACATGATGAACGTGGCCCTCAACACGGCCGTGCTGACGCCGCGCGAGGGTGCGGACCCGATCGTCGGCGAACCGCTGGCCGAGCTGGTGCGCCAGTTCAACCTGGCCAACGTCATCATGATGCGCCTGACGCGCGTGATCGACCGCGCCGCGCTGACCGCCATCATGACCGGCGTGACGCTGGATCTGAGCACGCAGGAGCTGGCCGAGGTGTCGGCGGCCGCGCTGTCGAAGGAGATCAACGATATCGCCGTCAAGGTTACGGTGATTTCGGACGAGCTGTCGGAAAAGCACGCGCTGCGCATCGAGCGCATGCATCACGGTAACGTGAAGGTCAGCTCGATCGACGCCGACTTCGTGCAGGGCGCGGACTACAACGTGCTGGCCAGCGCGGCGGCCACGTTCAAGGGCTTGATCGGCGAAGGCGCGATCGTCAGCCGTGGCGAAGGCGAGCGGACGAAGGAATCGGCCGTGGTCGACTTCCACCACGCGATGCAGTGGCTGCGCGACGAGGCGGAACGGGTGGTGTCGAAGCAGCGCTACAAAGGTCTGGGTGAGATGAATCCGGATCAGCTGTGGGAGACCACCATGGATCCGACCGTGCGGCGCTTGCTGAAGGTGCAGATCGAGGACGCGATTGCTGCGGATCAGATCTTTACTACGCTGATGGGGGATGATGTGGAGCCGCGTCGGGCGTTTATTGAGAATAATGCGCTGCGGGCGGGGAATATTGACGTTTAATTGCTGTAGGTGGATCCAAATGCTGGCAATTTGGATATCATAAAATCGCAGGAATGGGGTCGTGACAATCTTTTTTCACTGCACCTCGATTGCAATGAGTTACTCGTAGAGATGATTGGGAGGCGACCTGACAAGTTTCTTGTTTTGGCTGCCTCCTAACTTTTTAGGCATCTAAATTGTCGATGCTTCGAGTGTTCTTAGCTGGAACAAACCCAAACCAAGAGACCGGCATGAGCAAAAAAGCGAAAGTACTAGAGGATTCTGCGAGCAGCATTGATGCCGAGCAGCAAATTAGAGATAAGAAGCTGGACGTAGATTACCAAACAAAAGAATTTACTACAGAAGTTCTCGTGCAGAAATATTTTGAGGGTGAGCCCGAGGACGAAAATGAAATTTTCATTCCAGCCTACCAGCGAGCGTTCGTTTGGTCGCCAGAACGTAAAAGCAAATTTATTGAATCCATTATCCTTGAACTGCCCATCCCTTACATCTTTATAGCGACACTTCCTCGAGAAATCGCTGACGACGAAGGCCGGGCTGAAATAGTCGATGGTTCGCAGCGAGTTCGGACGCTTGCAGGCTTCTTGCACGACAAATTCCCTTTGGTCGGCCTAGAAAAACTTAACAAGCTAAACGGATTCAAATTTTCCGATCTCACCCTTTCACGGCAACGAAAGATCAAACGTCAAGGCATTCGAGTTATCGAACTATCGGACAAGGCAGATGAAGCTATTCGCCGCGACATATTTGAACGCATAAATACAGGTAGCGATGAGTTGCGAGATATGGAAAAGCGCAAAGGAATTTATACAGGTGCGTTTTATGAATTTATAAGAGAGTGTGCTGCCCGCGAAGATTTTAAAGAAATCTGCCCAATTTCATTTTCAAAACAACGGCGAGAAGAAGCGGAAGAGCTGGTTTTGCGATACTTCGCATACTCTGATACCTATTTGAACTTTAAGCACGATGTGCGGAAGTTCCTAGATAAGTATCTCAAGGAAAATCAACACGAATTCCCACGTGAACGTATGTTGGCGGAATTTAACGGAATGATGGCTTTTGTTAGGAATAATTTCCCATATGGTTTTCGGAAAAATCCCGGTGCTACGACCGTTGCCCGTGTTCGGTTTGAAGCACTAGCTTGCGGGGTCACACTTGCTCAACGAATTAATCCTGCGCTCGTTTCGCCACAAGTCGATGTTAACCAATGGATAAGTTCAGAAGCGTTTAATACACATGTCGCATCTGACGCAAGTAACTCTTTGCCCAAGTTACGCGGACGAATTGAGTATGTGAGAGATCGTTTGCTGGAGGCCTAATGCTAAATGCGCAAACCGAGTTCGAGAGACGCGATAAAGAAATAGAGGAATTTCTCTTGCACTTGGAAGGATTGGAAGGCGAAATCGGAATATCTGCTTCGCTAATGAACACAATGAAGTCAGGTGTGTTGGTGATGTTGTATAACGCCGTCGAATCCACTATGACCAATTTGATGCAAGACGTTTTTGATCATTTAAAAACGCATAATGTCGATTTCACCAATCTAAACGAAAAAATGAAATCGATTGTTCTAGGTTATAGCAAACGAAGAAGTCCAGTAAAATTAGTTAAAAAGATGACTGAGTCGAACCTTGGATTGGCGATTGCTTGCTTTGAACGATCAGATGTGTTCTCTGGAAACATCGACTGCAAGGTAATACGCGACACGATGACCGAACTTGGAGTAACGTCAAGACATAGGTATGTCGATGACGCCCTATTAAAGGTCAAAGGTGAGCGAAATGATCTCGCCCATGGTAACAAGTCTTTCGGCGATTGCGGACGAGCATACTCAGCTGCTGATTTAAGAACCTTGCACAAAAAAATTCAAATTATTTTGAGCAAGGTAATTATTGATTTTGAAGCATTTATAGCCGCGAAAGCATATGGCTGAATATATCCTGGCAATGGAAGAACTTGATTGCAATGTCAATTAGCAATACTGTTAGAGTGAAAAACGCCACAGCCGCTTCAGATTATTGGATTCAATATAATAGGACCAAGTCGTGGCCGGCTTTCCAACCTGCGGCCCCAGAATTGCGTGTGGTCGATTTATTTTCTGGATGTGGTGGGCTCACACTGGGAGCATTTATCGCCTGTGAGCAATTGAACAGACAGCTTAAGGTTTGCCTTGCGGCCGATGTCTGGTCCGAGGCTTTGGAAGTCTATAAACACAACTTTTCGCACGTCCTTGATTACAGCACAACTGCCGATTTATCGACATTAGTTGTCAATCCAGGTTCCGCTGCATTGTCGCCCACAGGGATTGAACTTGCCGAGAATTTGGGTCAAGTGAATGTAATTGTTGCAGGCCCTCCTTGTCAAGGACACTCGGATTTGAATAATTCAAGTAGGCGTGACGACCCCCGCAACCTGCTATATACCATTCCTGTCGCCTTCGCACTGCATCTACGTCCTGAGATAGTTTTAATTGAGAACGTTCCAACAGTAATTCATGCAGAGCACAATGTAGTAAGTTCAGCTCAACAGCTTTTAATAAATTCCGGTTACGCTGTGCTTGAGATCGTGGCGAATGCACAAAATTTTGGGTTACCTCAGACACGCAAGCGGCACATCATGCTCGCGTCCCGTACGCTTTCCAAAATGGAAATGATAGATCGGCTATCAAAGCTAGAGACACGCTCTGACGATGTGCAGCTTTGGGATTTCATTAGTGATTTGGAAAATGAAGCTGAAGACAAAGATCTGTTAATTACCAAGCGATCGAAGATTTCGCCAGATAATATTCGTCGAATTAATTACTTATTTGACGCTGATGTTTTTGATCTTCCGAACGAGCACCGTCCGCCATGTCATAGAGACAAGGAACATAGTTACGTATCTATGTACGGCCGCTTGAACCACAGTAAACCGGCCCAAACGATAACTAGCGGATTTGGTTCGATGGGACAGGGACGCTTTGTTCATCCGACACAACGAAGGATGATAACGCCGCATGAAGCAGCTCGAATACAAGGTTTCCCTGATTATTTCGATTTCAACCCGGCAGGGAAAATTACCGCGTTGCGGGAAATGATTGGTAATGCAGTCCCGCCTCCTGTAGCTGCCGTTTTACTAACTGCGCTACTCTCTGGGTCACGATGACAATGTGGCCACATGACGGAAATGTTCTCGTTTTACGGTGCTTGCTGAAATGTTCTTGAGCATTTTTTCACTCATCAAGGCACCTACATCTGGTGTAGCCTAAATTGGCCGATTTGGCTAAGAACAGGCTTTGCGGCTACACCGACCGACGCTTATTTTTCGCAATCGCGAACTCCGGCCGTTCTCCAACATTTTCAAGTAAGTCCACAGCCAGGGCTTGAGCCACTGGATATAGCTCAAGTGGTAGCGCCAATTCCAGCGCCAGCAGAACCCGCACCTTGGGTGGTCTCACTGGGTGATCAATCCGCGCCTGGGCCTCCAACACGGCCTTGTATTTCACGAACTGATAGAGGCCACGTTCGTAGTCGCGGAGATTGCCTTCCGAAGTCGACGCTTTTACTTCCACACCGACCCATTCTTTCGCTGATTGGAAAAGTACATCAATCGCATCGCCGGAACGCAGTCCATATTCGCAGAACACCTTGGCGTCTAGCGGGGCCCCTACCAGGGCAGGCTGCGCCGCAATGAATTCCTTGAGCGCGAGATGCTGTGGCGACTCGCCGCCTGCACGGCCGCCGCCGGCAGCTCCAGGAACATTTAGTTGAGGCGGCTCACCGGGCAGTTGCAAAACCGATTGCACGTCTAGCCAGTGCCGGCCAAAGCGCATGATGCTTAAATATTCCAATTCAACCTGATCGGCTTTTTCTCTCCGAGACAAAGTTGGGTAATTCGGCCAACGGCCACCTATGCCTACCCCCGGCAGGCCGCGATCAGGGCCGGACTTGTCGACCACAATGGTGGTCAGATACGGTACATTTTCATGCAGCAACTCGGCGGCACGATCGATGTGCATCATAGCCCTGCCCAAGACATCACCCATCCCTAGCGCCATCGGATCGCCGTGCATGTCGCGACGATTGAGTTGCTCGGCCAAGTCCTCGTAGGTCATCGTTGTCATCACCTCGTCGCGCTGTGCCAATACGTGTGTTATCAAAAAAGGAATGCTCACCAGTGCTAACTCTTCGTTGGAGCGGTTAGCTGCAGCGGCTGGCGCTTCGACTACCGAAACGACAGTTCCTTCGGGTACTTGCCACCGATTACGTAACTCGAATCGCTGCCGCTCGATCTTGAATTTCTGTAGGAAGCTCAACGCCTCTTCGAGTGTAGCAAAACCAATGCGAAACCAGTTGACGGGCTCACCGCGTTGGTGGATTTTGAATTCGCGCGCACCGTAGAGCTGCCGGTGGTACTGTAACCAGCGTAATATGCTTAGGCGCTCTGATCGAATGTCTACTAGCCTATCAGGGTTCAACGCGAATTCAACCGCATTGCCCGGCGCATTATCTGAGACGTAGGCAGACGCAATGTGTCCGTCGGGGCGCATGATGCGCCATCCGTGGGCCAAGTCATTGGGTCTACGATTTCCGGGTAAGGCATCGAGCAAGGCATCTACTATGCGGGTATCACGCAAGGTGGTCGACGGATTGGGCATGAGTCCTTAGCGGTGAAAGTAAAGTCAAATTATTGTCGGCGGCCAACCTAATGCAAAGTGTTGGCGGCCACGATTTCAAGTGTGAGCTCCTCGCTAATCTGACGACGACTTTCGTCTTGTCTCCTGCCCTTTGGAAGCGGACTTGGTCCTCTTTCTATGCACTATATGAATATATGTCATTTCCGCGTCGATGGCCAAGTAAGAATTCAAATCTGATCGCATTGCCAGAAAATGGGTAACCATGCGCCAGGCTTCCGGATTTTTTGCAGCACCCTGGGACGCAAATCGTATAGCGTGCCAATTTATGGATCCATATACTCCAAGTCCCATATAAGGCAGTAGAAAAACTCTCAGCTTTCTATCATCTTGTTCTGAAAATATCCAATCTAAAAATTGGCATATTTTTGGCGTTTAGGATCTAATACAGGTGGCGGGCCCTTGCCGCTTCGGCGTTGTAATCTCTAATAATCGAAGAGAGCATTATGGAATGGGATCTTTTCTGCATGATGAATATAATTTTGCGAACAGTTTTTCGAAGATGTAGTCAAAAATCAGTTTGCTTAACCGTGAAAATTTGATACTAATAGCGGTGCTCAACAAGACATAGTTCGGAACGCCATCAATTCATTAAAAGACGGCCTTCATTCAAGGCGAGTCAAGTAATCTTACAAAAAAAGCATCGGCCCAACTAATGACGTCAACACTTACTTACTACAACCAAAACGCAAGCAGTTTTTTCAGCAATACCGTAGATGTAGACATGTCCGTCCTGCATGATCGTTTCTTGTCGGAAGTGAGCACAGGGGGAAACATCTTGGACGCCGGATGTGGCTCTGGGCGCGATACCAAAGCTTTTTTGGGTCGAGGTTATCGTGTTACCGCATTCGATGCGTCGGAAGAACTTGTTATTCTCGCCAAGAAGCATACTGGCATCTCCATACAGGTGCGGAGCTTCCTGGATATTAAAGAGCAAGCGATGTACGACGGTATCTGGGCGTGCGCCAGCTTGCTTCACGTTCCGCAGGCAGAAGTACCTAAAGCGTTGCAATGCCTTTGGCGTGCGCTAAAACCGGGTGGTGCCTTTTACCTAAGTTTCAAACTAGGAACGGCCGAACGTGTTCAAGATGGACGTCACTTTACTGACGTCGACGAGTTGCAACTACAGGAATGGCTCGCCGCGCTGGATAACGTCCACAGCGTCGAGTGCTGGTTGTCTACAGACCAGCGACCAGGCCGCACCGAGCAATGGTTGAATGCGCTCGTCCTTCGAACAAGCGCACCAAAAGAGCATCTCATCACCGGAGGCCAAGATCCATTCCTCCCACACCTTTGCGCTGCTATTAATCTAGCGTCAGACGTTGATCTCGCCGTTGCTTTCATCAAGACGACCGGACTGCGCCTACTGCTCCCAGACCTACACAGCACGCTCAAAGGTGACATTGAACTGAAGCGACAACCGGCGCGAGTGCGCGTACTGACCAGCGATTACCTTGATGTCACTGACCCCGAGGCGCTTCGCCTGCTGATGCTACTCCAAGCACAAGGCGCACACGTTAAAGTCTACGAATCCGCCGGCAGCAGCTTCCATCTAAAAGCGTATCTATTCGCTCAACACAGCGGTGGGAATGGCTTGAGCGGAACCGCATTCATTGGGTCCAGCAACATCAGTCGCCAAGCACTGAAAAATGGTCTCGAATGGAATTACCGTATCGATTACCCCGGCGACGACGGGTTCCTCGAAGCGCGCTCACAATTTGAGGAGCTGTTCGCCCACCCTCGCTGCATTCCTCTGACCGATACCTGGATTGATCACTACGAGGCCCGGCGCGTTCCATTACCGATGACGGTTGCACCGGGCAGCCTTGAGCAAGATCCCCCGCCAGTCCCGTCCAGCGTACAAAACGAGGCATTGTTTGCGTTGCGCGAGACACGTGACGAAGGTTTTCGTCGAGGCTTGGTCGTGCTTGCCACGGGCCTCGGAAAAACTTGGTTAGCAGCTTTCGATGCGAAACAACTCGGCGCACGACGAGTATTATTTGTCGCGCATCGGGAGGAGATTTTGAATCAAGCAGCGGAGACCTTCTTGAGGATACGGCCAAGTGCACGCGTCGGCTTTTATGCAGGGCAGACACGCGATACAGAAGCCGAAGTACTGTGCGCTTCAATCCAAACGCTAGGCCGAGAGGAACATCTCGAACGATTCTCGCCAGAGCATTTTGACTACATCGTGGTAGATGAATTCCATCACGCTGCGGCAGCCACATATCGGCGGCTACTTGCATATTTTTCACCACGCTTCCTGTTGGGACTGACAGCAACGCCGGACAGATCGGACCAATCCGACATCCTTTCGCTATGCGATGACAATCTCGTTTACACGCGAGGACTGTTTGCAGGCATCACGTCCAAGCTTCTAGTCCCGTTTCACTACTATGGCATCTTCGACAGCTCCGTCGACTACACCGAGATACCGTGGCGCAGTGGGCGTTTCGATCCCGAACAGCTCTCCAATAAACTGGCGACATTGGCGCGAGCACGACATGCGCTAGCTGAATGGCAACTCCGGAAGCAACAACGCACTTTGGCATTTTGCGTGTCGATCGCGCATGCAGAATTCATGTCTGCACAATTTGACAAAGGCGGCATCGCTTGCGCAGCCGTGTACGCCGGTTCCATGCTGAGTCGAGCTGACGCGCTTGAGCGATTGCGTGACGGCCGCCTCGCGATCATATTTTCGGTCGACCTCTTTAGCGAAGGTGTGGACTTACCCGCCATCGACACGGTCATGATGTTGCGTCCCACCGAATCGAAAATTCTCTTCTTGCAGCAGTTGGGACGAGGATTACGCATGAGCGAAGGCAAGACGCGCCTGGTCATACTGGACTTCATCGGCAATCACAAAAGCTTCCTGCACAAGCCCCAATCTCTATTCAACATTGACGCCAGCTATAAAAAACTGGCAAATTTCGCACGCAAGGTTGAAGCAAGGACGCTCAACTTGCCCGACGGCTGTTTCGTCAATTACGACTTACAGTTGATCGATTTCCTCAAGTCCCTGGACAGCGACGGCATCAAAAACGAGTATGTGGCACTGAAGGACAGCCTGGGCAGGCGGCCAACGCTTGCGGAGCTCTATCGGTCTGGTGCCAGCATGCTGTCCATGCGCAATGACTACGGCGATTGGTTTGCCCTGGTCCAGGCGATGGATGACCTTGATATAGAAGAGCAAGAAATCGCGGACAAACATCGCGGCTTCTTACGCGAAGTCGAGACGACGGCTATGACGAAGAGCTTTAAGATGGTCTTGCTTGAGGCATTTCAGGAGCTAGGCGGATGGGAACATCCACCAACTGTCGGCACACTCGCTGATCGATCGTGGCAAGTTCTCCAGCGTCGACGGGCTTTACTCGCGGATCTTCCGGAGGCTCAACGCAAGCTAGCGGATGGGACTAGCGATAACTGGCGGCGGTATTGGGCGGCTAACCCAGTGAACGCCTGGGTTGGCGCCACTAGCTCCGCTCGTAAAAACACCTATTTCCAGTTGCAGGACGGTCTGTTTGAAGCAAACTTCGCACCGGCAGACGCCCGTCAAAAGAAATTTGAACAGATGGTCCAGGAGATAATCGACTATCGCCTTGCCGCGTATCAAATCAGGCGTGCAGGTACTGACTTGACGGACAACGTATTTCCGTTTGATAGAACCGCTAAGACTCGCAACGGCACCGACTTGCCGTATTTCCCGAATTTGAAAATCGCATGTGGCCACTTCAAGACAGGCACGGTAGACGCGGAAGAGTATCGTCGCCTCGGGGCCAAGTACGGTCGTCTAGATCCGCAGCGACACTTCATCGCGCGCGCATCCGGCAATTCCATGAACGGTGGGAGGCATCCGATTCAGGACGGCGATTATTTGCTACTTGAGCATATCACGCCGACTAGCGCCGGCTCCATTACCGGCACAGTAATGGCTATCGAACGTCAGGACGAGTCTGGCGATGGATTCCAATATCTTCTGCGGACGGTGTTGAAGTCGCCAGATGGAGGATATGTTCTCCGCGCCAGCAATCCTAACTATCAGGACATGGATACAACCGAAGGAATGCATACCCTCGCGCGCCTCAAATCCGTCATCGATCCGCTGGACCTCGCAATCGGTCGACCGTTTCTGCGCGAGGACATCGCGCCGCTCTTCGGCGCGACGTACAGCATCGGGAATTGGAATGCCGGCCACGTATCACTAAGTAACCAGAATGCGGTAGTGCTTTTGGTCACGATCAACAAGCAGGGCAAAGCCAAAGATCACCGCTACCTGGACCATTGGATCGATGACAAAACGTTTCATTGGCAAAGCCAGAACTCGACATCTCCAACCAGCAAGAAAGGGAAAGATATTGTCGAGCACGAGAAAAATGGCGTCGCGATTCATTTGTTTGTGCGCGAGTCTAAAATGGAAAACGGCAAAGGCGCGCCGTTCGTCTATCAAGGTAAGGTGCGCTACCAGAGTCACACCGGCAGCAGTCCTATGAGCGTTGTTTTTAGTCTCGCAACCGACTAACCCCAACGAGACTTCAGCGAGCATCGACAAGGAGACGAGACCACAACCATTTGGGCCATTCTCCGCGAGGATGGCTGGCGTTCCCAGGAAAACCGCTGCCTGCTCTCCAACACATTCAGATCGGCTACTTCGCATTCCCATACCGCGAGCGTTTTCTCTTTTAATCAGCCCCTTTCGGCCCCAATGGATTGGCAGCGCCTGTGAAAATCGGAGTCTGAAGAATTTGCGAACCCTCAAGAAATATGCGGCCTATTCGTAGCGTTTGGAGGAGTCAATGAAACCAATTTTGCTCAAGATAGGCGCTGCGCTACAGTGCGCAATTTGCGGCACAGCTGCGAGTGCTTTGTATTTTGCTCTGGCAGCATTGGCGTGCCGACTCATCTCCAGCGGTTTCCCGAACAGCAAGAACAGCTCAGCGAGCTGGCCACAGGCGGCACAATTTGGTCTAATGCTGGGACTCGTCATAGGCTTGATTTGTTCCTGCGTGCTAGCCATCACCGCCTACCGGTCTGCGGATGCACCGGCCATGAGGAAAAAATTTGCATCGCAACTCATGCTGGTGCTGCTCGTTGGCGCGATGTTTGCGGCAGCGTTCGGCATATACGCGCAGTGGGACAGTAGTCATGACGGGACATTCGTCGCCCGCTTAGCTAGGCGCCAGGAGGTAGGCACACAAGTCGCACTAGCCAATCTAGTCTTTGGTGGCGCGGCGTTTGGCGTCCTGTTCGCAGTGAGCCTACACATGATTTGGCTATGGTTAGTGCCTCATGCCGCTAAGCGTACCCTGCACGACCTAATACTCCCATTTAACGTCCCAAAGTACCTAGTACTGAGCGTTGGTGTAATCGGCACGATATGGGGAGTGCTCCTGCCGTCGGACGGATTGCTCCAGGCCACGTACAAATGGAGTTTCGGCTCGCTGATGTGGTGTGTGGCGACGGCGTATCTGTGCGATTTTGTGTTGGCATTAGCAGGCCGCAGTTCCCCATATTGGAAGAAATTTTACGCGGAGAACAAAACGGACCTCTATGTGTGTTGCATTATGGGACTGACGCTTGTTCTGGTGCTGACGCAGTCCTCCGCGCGTTACAGCTGGTACAACTTGGATCTGGCATTGCTGGGTGCGCCGTTCTTTCTGTATGGGATCTTTGCCATTCTAGAATGCGCCACCATCAAAGTAGCCGGCCGCAAGCTTCCATTGCGCGTACGGATCAGCCTGTGCGCTCTGTTTGCAAGCATGTATGCCATCACGATTCTGATCTTGCTGAACGTGCAGTCGAAATCGATGCCGGAGTATGAAGCGCTGTGGTACCAGATCAATATATTCTGCGGCGGCCTATCGGTGCTGCTCTCTGCGCGGCAGATCCCCTACATGCTCAAGCAGGGCAAAATTGAGCCGTCGCCGGTCTTGCTCAGCATGTTTTCCAGCATAACGTTCAGCCGTGGGATCTACGCTGAGGCCTCTCGCGCGGCAGAGCAATGGAATGAACAGGTGAAGCTTGAAAAAACTGTGCTTCGCAAAGAGAAGGCGCGCGCATCCAAACGTAAACGGCGCTAGGCTGAAGTAACAATCACCAGCGGCGTTATACAGCGACGAGTTCACGGCTATACCGCCCAGTCTTCACGACATTGATTGGCGGTCTTAAGAATAGTCTCAATCTCTCTTGCAGCATAGACAGATCCCTATGCGCGTGTTCTTTGTCGGCTTCCGCGCGGACGAGGACAAGCTGTGGACGCCGCCGGCCAAGACGCACAGCGCCGATGGGAGCGGCACAAGGTGGCCAAGCGCCACCGGCCGCTCCGGCCCAAGGACATCGAGATCAAATGCCGCCGACCTCCTCGTCTACATAGAGAGCCAAGCCAGGGACCGTTCCGACGAGTGCTTCCGCTGTAGCGAAAAAAACGTTACCAAGTAACCGCAAACACGGGGATATTTCGACAATCCCACCCGTTTTATATGCCCCAGCTGACGCGCATTCAACTCGACCGGCCATCGCGTCTGCCTTTGTCTCATATTCGTGCAAATACAACTCCGACGCCGAACCGCCTTCTTGGACGTAGACATACGATGGCGTTGTTCTTTCTTTTAACAATGTCACATCATTTTGATCAATGGTGATGCGCAGTTGCCCACCTGACAAGCGCTCGCATTGGATTGCCGCTTGGGACGTCATGACGTAGAGAGCGACGGCTAGCAATTCATCGTGGTTTAACACCAACTTGGGCATATAGGTCTTAGTCATCGGTTGGTCCATGTGTGAGCCGAGCAGGCAAGGGAGGTACATGGCGTAGCAGCGCTATCGCAGACAACCATGGCTTAAGTGACGAACGATTCGCGAGACAGCGCCCCCACATCGGCAACTTTTTACCTTGCAGAGCAAAATCGGTTAGACCTTATTTCAACTAAAAATATCTTTTGTTTTGAAAAAAAGCTTACCAAGCTGGCCCAGCAATTGCATTTACGCCTCTGGCCGCAAACGACGCCGTGTTGTTTCAGGTCATCCTGCTACGGGGATGCTAACGCTGTGCCAATGGAGCGGCGTCGATGATCACCGATCGCGCATGCGAGCTGCTCAGGACTAGCGTCGCTGGCCTACTCCAGTTCGACGCCCCGCGCGCTGGCGTGGAGAAGCTCCCCAGGTTCAATTGGTGCACGTCTCCGGTGAAGCACCCCGAAGATCTGTAAATGTTGGCATAAGGCCGGTGCGTCGCCGGGTGGGCGCCGATCTGATCGATGAATCGTCCCCGGCGGGTTTTGGTTGTCCGTCGTCGCGTCGCCCCACTCGCGGCCGGGAGGCAGCGTGTCCCACGGGAGCGCTTGTTGACCCGGGTTTCCGAGCTGTAGCCGTGCCCGGACCGAAGCATATTTTCGTTTCCGAATTCCAGATCGGCTTGAAGAAGTTGATCAGGTGGTCCTCGGGCGATTTCTGGAAGCCCGTCTGCACGATCAGGAAGCAACCGTCGAAGTCGTTGATGTGTCCATGGTGCTGCCGGCGCTGCGGATGTTCTTGGCGTGCTAGTTGAGGCGTGCGGATAGTCTGGTGCCCTGGCTCACCGCGCCCTCGGCGGCCTGGTTGTCGGATCGGCCTTGCCAACGTAGATCGGATGGTCCACGCCCTGCAGCGGCGCGTAGGGGCCGAAGTTGCCGCGGTAGTAGATGGCGTAGACGCCGGCGCCGTAGAATTCTGGGATCTTCGATAGCGGGTGCTTGGTTTGGGCGACCAGGGTCAGCGCGACAACGCGGCCGGAGGTGTTGGGGTCGGTGGGATCGAAGATGGATTCGGGACGCAGCACCGGGTCGAGCTTGTGCGTGACGTTTCTCAGCTGGGCGGTGAATTGCTCAAGGCCGAGGCGCAGTTTCTTGACGGAGCGGAGTCTTCGCCGGCTTCGGCGGCGGCGATGCGGTCGGTGAGCGTGCGCAGCTCGGCGAGCAGAGAGGTTGGTGGGGAGGGTTGCTTTTTGTTTGCTGCCATCGGGTGCCCTGCGCTTGGGTGTCTGGCTCGATGGAATCGAGAGTTCGGTCAGCGTTGGGTTGCTGACCTCTCTAGATTCTACATCTACGCTGCTTGAGCATCATCCGGTTTCGCCTCATTCATAACGATCCCACCCATCTCACCTCCGATAAAGCCCTTGCGATAACGCCAATATCCCGTCATTTCGATACTCGCACGATCAAATCCTGCAAGCGAATCATGAACGTAATTGTCGAAAAAATGTGCTTCAGTAGCGTTTACTTTTGCGGAAGCTTTCGCGAGCGAAAGCACTTTTCCTGCCTCCTTATCCAGCACGGACGTCCTCACCTTATCAGTCGTCTCAGACGCGGCACTCGATATGAAAGACAATATTCCGCTTTGTGTTTTCGGACTCGCTGCGTGCTCGATCAACTCAGCATCATCTATAAGTATCTTGTTGAACTTTTCAAGTTTTACTCGGTCGGATTTATTGGATTTTTTTACATGCTCCAAACTGGAATATGTCAAACGATTTTGCCATCTCCAATTCAGGTACCGCTGCGACCATGCATTCATCGGCCGTGCAGTACAACTTGAAACAGTGAGAAAATCGTTATAGGCCTTGATAAGCGCAGGCGCCATCGCAAAAGGATCATACCACTTCCCCACAACAGCGCGCCTCTTATCCAGGGGTACACCAGCAGCTACGGCGCAGTCGTACATATGGTTTAAAGGTATCTGGGCTAACTTAAGCGAATCACTGATGGTCCAATCGGTTCCAACCGATACCCCTAGTTCGGCAGGATCATAGCCGCCACCGACGTCACTGTGGGCTCCAGGGTATGCGAACTCTTGTGTATTCGGCGGTAACACGCCATCTACACCTGCTTCATCCAAAGGGAAGTTCTTACGCAGCTCATGCATCGCCACCATGTGAACACAATTCTCAATAATCTTGGGTATCCGCAAATACTTCACATCGGCCCATCCGCTGTGGCCGCCAGGGACGTTACGAAGACCCGCATTAACACTTGACCAAAATCCTCCAGAGGCAACAGTATCCATAATTCCTAGAAACCTAAATCTTACTGGAATGCCCGCGAACCTCCCTCCATCCATCAGCTGCTCCAACCAACTGCAGAAGACACGGGCCTGGGCGGCTCCGCGAGAAAAGCCGAAAACATCAAGAAAGCACTCTTTAATTATCGGCTTCTTAGCCGACGCGAATTTTAGAGTCATCTCTTCTATCTTCGCTTTGAAGAACGTGTCTCTAATTCCGGCACCGAAGAAATCCGGCATGAGGAGTCCAGAATCCAAACCCAGTTCAGCTAAGGCATCAGCATGCGCAGAAGAAGCAGCGGCTTTAATACCGACAGAACAGAGAGCCCGCACCTGAATTTTTGAAAAAAGAGCTTCATCAAAAACAATTCGATGAATAGTGTCCAGCAAATGAAGCATGGCATACAGAACCCTTGCTTCACAGCCAATTCCAAATCCGTTCCCCAAACTACTTTGTCCACTTTCATTAATTTCCGGAAAAGCGGTTCCTACGCCATACATATAATGCGCAAATTTTTGTTTCTTAGGGTTTGCGAGATAGCTGTCATACAATCTGACAATATTGCTGTGACCAAGCTTGGGCTTATCGTTCTTGCCATTATTATTTGTTCCATCAAAGAAAAATCCAATGTCGACGTAGCATTCGCACTTTGACGAATCTATCAAATGACGGGGCTTTACAAGATTCACCAACTTTGTTGGCGCTACCAGAGTTGCTGCGATTTTTACCGCCGGGATTTCGTTCATTTCCAATTTCCTTCCTTAGTGGCTTCCTCACTGCTTTTTCTCTTCATTTCTGCAAGTTCTGCTGCGGTAAATAGCGAAGCCACCACATGCCCCGTTGTAGCCCTCACCGTTGCGTTAGCATCCCCGCGCTGAATTGGATGTTTGCCCCCTTCCGATCCGAAAATGCTCGAAACAGCACGCACCTTACCGCCAGCGAAAAAATGAATATAAAGATCCTCAGGGCTTTCGTATTTCTCAATTGGCACCACTGCCTTGTAATTTTTCCAAACTACACTTTGATAATTCCCCTTCCTTGTCTCAATTTCTTTTTCGTTAGACCAATCGGCAATAGACCACCGGATTTCAGCGATTAATCCAGGTCGCCATTTCACGGGAAGCACTACGCAACAGACATTGCCGCCCCCACCCCCTTCTCTACCGACATTCCCTGCCCATTGCCCGTCCACATAGAATTCAGAGATGTTGAAATTGTCGCCAATGTGTTGTACTCCAATCATGCCCACCGCTAGCAGATCCTTACCCCCACTTTTAGAAGCTGATGTTTCGTGAGCTGCTGCGCAAAGACTGATCAACATGCTCGTGACGGACGTTAAGCTCCAAACAATCATCTTTCGAAGAAATTGATTTTTCATTTTGATGCTCCACTATGTTTAAATCGATGAGATCAATTTCGCGCCACATGCGGTCTTGTCGTCGTGGTAAGCCACTGCTTTCCCTTGATGGATGCGATCACTTGCAGCTACCTGAATTGGAAATGTTCCTTTGCACTTAGGGCAGGTGGTCAAATCTCCATTCACCGCCACCGCTTTGCCCAGAGCTTTGAAGGTAGTCTGTGCCGAGATGACTTTTCCGCCATGAGAAGTCTTATCGCCAAGTCGAATGACACCTAAGCCTTTACTATTTTTCATCTAGCCTCCCTCCCAAAATTTCACTCGTTCAAACAGTATTGTTGAGTTCGATCATCCGCTGCAAACTCTCGCGGATCTTCATCCGATCTGATCCAGCTAATGCATCCTCAAGTCCTGACACACTCAGCAACCTGCCGTCGGTATCAAATACCCCAGCCGCAAAAAGGACGAGATCTTGATCATCAGAATGACCAGCAACATGCCACATGCGACGCGCTTGGGTGGCATATGCAAAAGCTTCCGCACTTAGATACGCGGACGGAGGCGCGATGCGGTACATGCGAAGGTTTACCAATAACTGATCTGCACCCATGGAATCTTTCAGGGCACGGATTTGGGCGCCGGTCAGCCTCAAAGGAGGCATTGTCGAGCCCCGCGCATTCCCGATCGGTAGCGAAAATAGCTTCCCGTCGCGACCATGAACCTTCCAACTTGTGAAAGGCGCGGTAATTAGAGTCCACTGCTCAG
The DNA here is from genome assembly GCA_024123915.1 of Oxalobacteraceae bacterium OTU3CAMAD1. NCBI lineage: Bacteria > Pseudomonadati > Pseudomonadota > Betaproteobacteria > Burkholderiales > Oxalobacteraceae > Oxalobacteraceae bacterium OTU3CAMAD1. Next base: position 21,247 of record CP099650.1, read on the forward strand.
GAGTCAGAATAGAAGCAAGATTAGGTAGAACAACCCCATCCGCAAATCGCAGCGTAAGTTCGCCATCGCCCCGAGTGAGCACACAGATAAATTGCCGCAGGTGCTCGACTAACTTTTCGAGTGTCAGAGTCGTCTCGATAAACGAGACCCCCAACTGTGGTCGTCGCGCGTTCACGATATCCATCAGAGAGGAGATCCGTGAGCACTGAACCGCACGCTCAACATCAATTACGACTGGGCTGACGTCGACAGCGTAGCGGCCGTAGATCGCGGCAATCCAACTGGGCCGGCGATTTTTCTGCAACCACGGCTTGGTTTGCAGATCGCCCAATAGGGTCGTATCGATAAGCACGTAAGTCGAATGCATGAGCACCTCACTTTGAAATTGCGAATGGGCTATGCGCCTCGGCTGCAATCAGCAGACAGGGTATGCATATTTTGTGGAGTTGAGGGTCCGCAGAAAATTCCGTTGGGCGCGCTTTCGCGGCAAAAGTCTGATGGTCTTGGGCATACACTTCATGCTTGCCATCCGTGTATCCCTTAATACCGCTAGCACTTAATTCCAGCTCCGTGCCGCCCCCGTTTATTCGCACGCCCTTCTTCGCCTTGATAGTGATCCAGTCAGCCGTGCTGATGATCTCTAAAACCTTTTTAGCTAAGAGCATCATCTGGTCATCATGGGCTTTGATCATGACTTGGCCGCTAGCTGCCGTAGCCTTCAAACCGCCTTCGTTAGCGAAAAGACTCATGCCTTGTGCAGCACGTAACGATGTTGTTTCACCGGATGAAAGACAGGTGGCGCCAAGGCTAACGATGTCGATCGTCTTATCAGCACCAATCGCTATGTTCTGCTTGCTGCCCGCCACTAAGCCTGCTGGCGCGCTGATGGCAACGATGGGAGCACCGTTGGTATCCATCTTCTTGAGTTTTTCAACTAGTGCGGTCAGCTCCGGACCATGAGTCTTGTCGTTCGCGTGCTTGGTGGCCTCCTTACTCAACTCCTGAACCAGCTTTTCCAGACTCAGTAAGACATTGCTGAGTCCGTTGCGTTCAAGATGCGCCCCGGTGTCGACATCTGTAGCCTCGGCAGTAATCAATACCCCCTGCCCACCCCGTACCGTGGATTGCATATCGCTGCGCAGCTCAGCTCCCTCACCGCGAGGTTTTCCATGGCCGTGAGTTTTAGATTCAGTAAGGAATCCGAGATTCACCTGGCTATTTGCGTGGTCACTTGATAGCTGCGCACTGATCTCACCATTCGTGTCGTCGAGGCGCAACTGATTTGCTCGCCCTCCTTTAATTTCTCGGCTTTTGATACCCGACAAATACCTATTGCCAGGCAAGTCGTCGAGGTTACTTAAGGCCGGCGGCTGCGCCTGCTGGTTGTACAGTTGTCCTACGATCACCGGCTTGTCCGGATCGCCCCCCAGGAAGTTAACCAGCACCTCAGTACCTACGCGCGGCAGGCCAATAGTTCCGCACTGATCCACGCTTCCCGGCCCATTCCCCGCCCAATTCGACGCCACGCGCACCCACGCCGAGTCGCCATCGTCACCCGCCGCACCCGAACCATCCGCATGCACATGATCCGCCGCCCGCGTACCGGGAAAGCGAATCTTCACCCTCCCCATCTGATCGCAATACACCTCCTCGCCCTTCGGCCCGACGACGATCGCGCTTTGCATTAGCGCCTGCGGCAGGTCGGTGCGCGCGTCGTACGCCGGCACGATCTTCACGCCGCGCCGCACCGCCGTGAACTGGATGTGCATGCGCAGCGCGCCCGACGCCATCCTGTCCACGACCTCCTTTTGCGTCTGCGGCTCCTGCGCGCCCTGCGTCCAGCGGCTACGCGAGAACAGGCGCTCCACCCGTTCGGCCAGCGCCTTGGGCAGGTTGTTCTGCGCGTTCACCTGCAAGGCCGTGACGATGAAGTCGCGTTCCTCGCGCGGGTGCTGGTCCACCTCCGGATGCCCGCTCAAGGTGAAGTACTCGCCGGCGCACAGGTCGCGCACGCTGCCTTCGCCGTGGAAGCACTTCGATTCGAAATCGTGGCGCGACATGTGCAGTTTGCCGAGGCGGCACAAGTCGTCGACGTCGTCGCCCGCGTGCGGCATCATCACCTGATAGTCGTCCAGGCTGGCGGCCAGCTCGTTGCCGCTCACGCCCTGGTCGACGCCGCTGCTGGTCTGCGCCATCATGTAGTCCGGGCCTTGCGAGCGGTAGTCCCAGCTGTGCCGCGTCACCACGCCCGGTTGCAGGCTGCGCACCGCGCCCCAGGAGGTGATCGTGTCGCGCTGCTCGGTGCCGGCGTCGCGGTGGTAGCGGATGGTGCCGGCGACGTTCTGGCGCAGGCTGTCGGCGTTATTGAACAGCACCAGCGTGTGCGTCGGCACTTCGCCATTGGCCTCGGCGCGCACGTACCAGCCAATGCCGCTGCGCTTGAGCAGGCGGCGGATGAAGGCGGCGTCCGATTCGTTGTGCTGCATGGTGAATTCGCGCTTGGGATACTCCTGCAGATGGAACGCCTCGCCCACTTCGTCCGTGAAGCAGACGCCGAGCGTGGAGCTCTTTTGCCGCCATTCCAGCAGGATCTGCCGCACGATCTCCACTTCATCCATCTGGCGGAACACGCGCGTGTTGATGCGCTTTTCCAGGATCGCCAGGGCGTCGCGTAGCACCAGCTGGTAGCTGGCCAGGCCGCCGTCGCTGTCGCCGGAGCTGGCTTCGGTGACGATGCCGCAGACGCTGCGCAAATCGCCCTGGTCGGTGACGAATTGCAGCGCGGCCGGCACGGCGATCAGTTGCTTCAAGGGCAGCGTGGCGTTGGACGAGATGCACAGGACGCGGTAGTCGATGCCGCCGCACAGCGTTTCGGTGCCGAACACGCGCTGCGGCAGCAGCATGTCGTCGTTGATGCCGCCGGGAAGATCGAGCTTGAGCCGGATCGGCCGGTTGAAGGTGACCAGCTCCTTGGGCATGCTCATGAAGCTGAAAAAGTCGTTATCGAGTCCCACGTTTGCTCCTCTGGTATGCGGCGGATGTGGCGGAAGGTCAGGCCAGCGGCAAGGCGCCGCTGCGCGGTGCGCATCGCAGCACTTCCTTGCCACTGGCTTGGGAGACGATCACCAGTTGGGTGTAGCTGTTCAAGTGGACGGTCAGGCTAAACAGGTGATCCAGCACCTGGGCGAAGACGTGGACGCCGGTGTCGGTGTACGCCGCTTCGTCCAGGGTGGCCGTTACTTCTATCCCGCGCAGATAGGCGCTGTCGCTGGCCGTCCGTATCCATGCCGTGGCCGGACGGTGCGACAAGCCGGTGATGCCGTCGATCTGCCGCTGGGCGATGGCGTTGTCGCGCTGCGCGTACAGCCGCAGCGTCGCCGCCAGCGCAGGCAGGCCTTCCTGCGTGAGCGTGCGGTGGTTCGGTGCCAGATGGGCGATCAGTCCCCATAGTCTGTTGCCGTGCGACGCCTGCGGGTGCGACATGGTCGGCCGGCGCAGCATGCGGATCGGGAAGTTACCGGTGGATTTGACCGCGCGCAGGTCGCCGTCGGTTCGTCCGTACGGCAGGTTCTGCGGCAGGTTGCGGTTGGTGCAGGTGACTTGTACCGATGCAGTGCCGTCCTCCATCCGAAGTGGCGCCAGTTCCTGGTCGACCAGCGTCAGCGAGACACCGTGGTCGGTACCGCCGCCAAGATCGTCACGGTGTTCGAGCCAGTAGTGGCCTTTCCCGCTGGACGATCCCTGGCGCAGTGAATAGTACGGTGCGAAGTCCTGGATGCTGCTGCCCTGCTGTTGCTTTCTCACCAGCTGCACCGAGTCGACGCTGTAAATCTCGCCGTCGCTGGGCGGCACCGCGTCCAGCACCACCGGGTAGCTGCGGCGGGCAGTGGCCGCGCGGATCAACATCGGCTTGGCCGCTTTTTCGAACAGGTTGATGATGGGTGTGCAGCCAAGTACCAGATTCGCTTCGGTTAGCGTGCGCAGCACGCGCGCGGCAGGTGTGCTCGGACGGACATCGGCCAGCGCCAGGCGCAGTGTCAGCCGGGTGCAGTCGGCCGGACTGGCGGCGATCAGCGCGCCGAGGTCGATGTCGAAGAAGTCGAATTTTTCCGGGAAGGCGGAGTATTCGCTGAGCAGGCGATACGCGCCGTGTTCGGACGGGGCGACCGGCAGCAGCGCTTCGTCGTCGGCAAAGCCCACCGGTGCGATAGGTGGCTTGGCCAGCATGCGCCATTGGCCGCCGGCCTCCACGCAGGCGCAGGCGGTGCGTATGAACAGCGCGTCGCGCAAGGTGGCGCGCAGCGTGGCGTCGGCGTCGATGAAGACGCGCATGGTGCTAAGGCCCTGCAGCGCCAGGCCGCGCGCGACGCCGGTGCTTTCGATCGTGATGCAGATCGCGGCGCCGGCTTCGGGCGGCAGCGCGATCGTCGACGGCACCTGGATGTGCGGTTCGAACCATGCCGCGCCAATGGCGACAGGGGCGACCGTGGCGTCATAGACGGTGCGGAAGCCGCAGCTGACGGTGTTGGGTGCCAGCGATTTCATGGCGGCGCCGCGCGGCAGCACTGTGACGCTGCTGACCGCGTTTTTCGGGGCGTCGCTGTAGTCGATGCGGGCGATCGAGCACGATGGCATCGGCCGCAGATGGTGCGGGTACAGCATGCCGAGCAGTGCTTCGGTGAAGCCGGAGTGGCCGTCGTCCAGCCGCTTGGCGACGCTGGCGTTGAGGAAGGCGCAGGACTGGATCAGGCGTTCCACATTGGGGTCGGCGCAGGTTTCGCCGCGTATCTGCAGGCTGCCGGCCAGTTGGGGATACCGGCCGGCGAACTCGGCGCCGGCGCGGCGCAGCTGGCTCAGTTCCCGTTCGAAGTACGGCAGTAGTTTTTCCATCGCGGCATCCATCGCAGAGTGGGCAGCTTCGATGCCTGAAGGCAACGAACGGACTGCACAGGATGTCGATCATGTCATGGCGGGAGGAGGGGGTTTTTGAGGTGACGCAAGGTGGCGGACTGGGCGGCGGAATCGCAACACTCGACCGGGTTTCATCCCGGCGAACGGCCCAACTCCCGATCTAAAGTAAGCCACGGAACACGACCGGTAGCCCAACGCGCATTTCGAAGCGCCCTACAAGATGTACCCACAAGTAGTACCCAGAGCAAAGCTGGACTATTGCATATAGCGAAAGTGGCAGACAGAGAACAGACAAATGCACTAGCAGATGCAGATTCTCGTCCATCCTGAACAGGATAATCTGAAGCGGATACAGCGACGGCAAAAAAAGAAGTGCCGTGCCAAGGATTTTGTTCAACCTTGAGCCGAGTTCCTTGCGAGGAGCCAGCTCCCACAGGTACTTCATTTCCCGCCTGTCGACATAGGCTTGACTACCATCAAGCTTGATTTCGCTCTCCAGGTACTTGTATCGGCTCTCCAATGCCTTTGTCTTTCGTATGCTTCGCCAGCTTAAGAAGATAGCGACAGAACTGTAGCTCGCCCAGTAGGCGGCTTTCCACGCTGACGGCTCATCCACTATCATTGTGGTCAATACAGCGGGACTGATGAATAAAACCAGCAGCGGGAGAAATCCAAAGACGCCCAAAATCAGATAAAAAAACTTCACTCTCCGCACTATAAAAAATACTCCGGCAGCATAAACTATTGCTGAGATGATAGCTGCCGAGACGAAGAATTCGAAGATGAGGCCGGTTGGCCTGCCTGCGGTATCGAGAGCAATAAAAGACAGCATCGCAGTTAAGCCGTAGCCGACGACTGACCCGGGTGCCGCTCGTTTCAAACTATTCTCAAGTGTTGGGATTTGCATGGTCAGCTTACCGGCAGGTTAAAACACGATGCTCTCACGCTGAAGATGGATGCTCTTGACCAGACGCAACAATCTAATGTGGGCATGCCTGGCCGCGCGACATCCCCCGCTTGCCTTAAAATAGCGCCATGAAAGCCGACGTCCCCCTCGCCACCAACCGCCGCCTGCGCCAGCAACCGCTGTGGCGGCTTTTGGCCGCGCCCAGCGGCCCGGCGGCGTTGGCGCTGATGCAAACCCACCTCTACGACGGCGAGCGCAGCCTGCCGGGGTCGATTGCATAGGTCGCTTCGGTCGTCATTTCTTCTCGCTTTGAACAGCGTTGTAGTGGAAGAGATCAAGGGGTTTGACTGTGTTTTTTGGCGGGCGGCAAATAGCTGCCTCTTCATGGTTGCGCGGCGGATGCGTTCTGCGCCACTCGCGCTTCTCCGAAATGGTGACCAACCTGCCGTCGAAGAGCGCGTGCTCGCGTATCTCCCCATGGAACATCAAAAAATTGGGCTGTTTGAAGGCGGTTGGCAGATCATGGACAGAAATCGGGACAAAACTTGTGCCCTGCAATTGCAACACCGGACCGCAGCCGTACCACGCTAGACCGAAGTTCTGTCCGGGAACCAGTCGTGACTTTCCATAGGATCCGCCATAGATCATCAAGTACCACCGGCCCTGCTCCTCATCCAGTAAAATCGGCGTATAGCCTTTTAAAAGCTGGGTAACTCTCCCGGTAGTGCCTCCCGCATCGAAGCTGAGTTCGGTATCCCGCGTGATGGCGCCTGAATATGGGTCAAACCTGAAGCGCAAGCGTTCGAAAGTCCGCAGCACGTGGACGACAATAATCCTGCCATCCGCCAACTCCACCTCCTCATCCCACCGCAACTCGAAGTAGCGCGAATGCCAACCAAAGAAAAACAAGTAGATACAAAAAGCCGTGCCAGCCAGCGCTAGCAATCCTAGCCATGTAAAGTGTTTTCGCATTGACCGCCCCTCCCCATTCACAACACTGATCGCTCACGCCCGGCGAGTGAGTCTTGTCCAGATTTGGTTGCCGCTGCGCGATCCTGACATGAAGCTCAGTCAGGTCGCGCCGCAATTCACGGTTTCAAGGCCAACGATGTACTCGGTCAGACACGCCTGATTGCGCGCGGCCAGTCGTAACTTGTACGAGGTGAAATTTGTTGTTATGCCAATTACAAGGAAAGTGGCCGCCCACGCAGGCTGCACAGGGTTGCAAGGCCCAGAAAAGCGAGGCTCTAGTGACGCTGGAATCTTCCATTGCCGAATCCCGGTAGATGATTTCCAAATGGAAACACTGCCGATTATGGGTGAATTCTCATTCGGAAGTCCATCGAATTGTCACAGCTGCTATTTTTCTTTGCATCGAAAGGCATCTGTAAGGACGAAAAAAAATGGCCGTCATCGCGACGGCCATTCATGCTCAGGGCGGGCCTACCTGCTCGGCGGCTACCGGTTCGGATACGGCACGTGATGCACCACGTGCCACACCATTATCGCGTCACACGCTCCCACCCGGCCCGCACGGCCTCCTTGAACTTTTCCCAGTTCGATTGCGGATAAGTATTCTCCCAGGTCGTACGCAGCTCGGGCTCGGCGTGCTCCCACGGCTTGTCCCGATATGCCGGGCTGCCGGCCATCGATTCGCCATACTGATACGCCGGGTTGTATTCCTGATACGTGCCGCCCGTGTACGTCTTCTCCCAGTGCGAGCGGAAATATTCATCGCCTTCGCTGTCGCCACGCAGGATATTCAAACTATCCTGATTAGCCTTGCTGTCGAGTTCATCCACTCGCTCGCCGCGCAGGATGTTCAGGCTGTCCTCGTTCACGCCAGCCTCGACATCGCGCGGATAGATGCGCATGCCGCTGCGCTGCACCGTGCGCTGCCCCTCGGCCAGCGGATCGCCGGCGAACGGGCCGTCCGGCGAAATCATCTCGCCGCGCTGCAGCGAGCCCTGCGTCAGCATGCCCTGCTCGGAGCGGACGAACTCGACCGCCTCCTCGCGCGGACGGATGCCGTGCGGCTCGGGCGCGCTTTGCAACGCCGGTTCCGGGGCGCGTTGCAGCGCACCCACCGTGGTCTGCTGCATGCCGGTGCCGCTGCGCAGGATTTCCGCGCCGGTCCAGCCGCTGGCGCGCCACATGGTTTCATGCTCGTCGATGTCGATCGGATTGAAGTCTTCGACGATGTCGGCGGCCAGGTCGGCCTTGGCCAGGTCTTCGGATTCGACGGTCAGCACCGTGTGTCCGCGATTCAACGCTTCGGCGTAGACGTGGCGGTCGGCGTGCTCGCGGCCGATCAGGTCGCTGAACATCTGCTTGATGTTGCCCAGGATCGACGCATCGTCGTCGATGCGCGCGCGGCCGGCGGCGCTGCCGGAATCGGTGATCTGGATGCTGCCCCGATCGAAGCCATTCAAGATCAGTTCTTCCTGAGCCTGGGTGGCCTCGGCGCGGGTTTCAAATACGGCTGCCAGTGTGTGGGTCATGATGGGCTCCTCGGTTAAACGCATGGGGTCGATACGAAAAATTAGTCTACGTGGTAAGCGGCAAACTCAGCGCCCGCTTGCCTCTAGGAAAACCAAGCGCCCTTTTTTCTAAAGGGCAAACGGGCGCTGGCCCGCGCGGCGCCGACGTAGACTGGCTATCCCGTTGCACGCGCCGGCGCACCTCCAAATGGCCAACGAATCCAACATTCCACCGCAGCACGCCGCCGAAGGCGAGACGGTCACGCTGCCCGTGTATCAGGAGCAACTGCACGTGGACACGCGTCTGGCGGACACCGCCCGTGGCGTGCGCGTGCACAAGCATGTGCGCAGCCATCCGCATCAGCTCGATCAAACCTTGTGGTACGACGAACTCGATGTCCGGCATGTGCCGGTCAACCGCGTCGTCAGCGCGCCTCCCGCCGCGCGCTACGAGGGCGACACCTTCATCGTTCCGGTCCTGGAAGAAGTGCTGGTGGTGGAAAAGCGCTACCGGATCAAGGAGGAACTGCACATCACGCGGCTGCGTCACGCCAGCCGGCACCAGCAGACGGTGCCGCTGCGCGCGGAGCACGTAACGGTCGAGCGCTTCGACGACGGGAACGGCGGGCAACCCTCAACCACACTCACCAAGGAAGCAACCATGGCACACACACTGGCGGCAGTATTCGAACAACGCGGCGATGCCGACCGCGCAAAGGCAGAGCTGCTCAACGCAGGTTTTAGCAGCAGCGCGGTACGGCTGGCCTCGGGCACCGGCACGCAGACACAAGCAAGCACACAAACGAGTAGCGCAGCGAGCACCGACGACAGCATCGGCGGGAGCATCATGCAATTCTTCAGCAGCATATTCGGCAACGACGAGCATGCCGACAAACAGGCCTACAGCAGCGCCATCAACCGGGGCAATACCGTGCTGACGGTGGACGCCAGCACCGAAGACGAGATCGAACGCGCCGCCGACATCATCGAAGGCTTCGGCCCGCTCGACATCGACGAGCAGCAGGGACTGTCGGGACAAGCACCACCGCAAGCCTACCAAGGCGCGCACCAGGGGGGCATGGCGAGCGCCGCCGGGTCGATGCAGGACGCGCAGGCGGCCGTCCCGGGTTCCATGCAAGGCGTGCAGTCGACAATGACCGGGACGATGCAAGGCGGCACGCAAGCGACGGCGGCCGGCGCCATGGGCGGGATGCAAGGCGGCACGACGTCGGCTGAGGCGGGCTCGATGCAGCGCACCACCACCGAGGAGCAGGCGATCCCCGTCATCCAGGAGGAACTCAAAGTCGGCAAGCGCACCGTGCAGCGCGGCGGCGTGCGCGTCTACCAGCGCGTGATCGAAACCCCGGTGCAGGAAGACATCACCCTGCGCGAGGAGCACGTGACAATCGAGCGCCATCCGGTGGACCAGGCCATCGCGCCGGACCAGGTGCCGGCCTTCCAGGAGAAATCCTTCGAGCTGCGCGAAAGCGCCGAGGAGGCGGTGGTGCAAAAGAGCGCGCGCGTGGTCGAGGAGGTCGTCGTCGGCAAGGAAGTGTCGCAGCGGCAGGAGCAGATCAGCGACACCGTGCGCAGCACCGACGTCGAGGTCGAACAAATCGCGCCCGACATCGACACCCACTTCCACACGCACTGGCAAAGCAACTACGCCAGCAGCGGCGGCAGCTACGAGGACTACGACCCGGCCTACCGCTATGGTTCGTCGATGGCGTCCCACGAATCCTACCGGGGCCGGCCGTGGAACGACGTCGAGCCCGAGCTGCGCAGCAACTGGGAAAGCAGCTATCCGCAATCGGGATGGGAGAAGTTCAAAGCGGCGGTCCGCGAAGGCTGGGATCGCATGACGTCCTGACGCGGCCGTGTCCGCCTTATAATGGGGGGAAACCCTCATTCAGGATAACCGGACATGCTGAAAACCGCCCAGCGCATAGCGGCCACGTTGTTGACGTTCTTGCCGCTATGCGCCTCGACCACCGTGCACGCCGCGCCCGGGGAATACATCATGATCGCGCCGCTGGACCAGGCCATGCCGATCGTGCGCTTCGAGAACGGCATCCTGACGGGCGGCATCCTCAAGGACCTGGGCGACGCCATGGCCAGGCGGCTGGGGCGGCGCGCGGTCTACATCAGCGTGGATGTGCCGGGGGTCAAGCAAGTGCTGACCAGCGGCCGCGCCGACGGCATGTGCTACGTGATGCCGTTCTGGATCGATGGCGACTACAACTGGAGCACGCCGCTGCTGTCGGACACCGAAATGGTGGTCGCGCGCGGCGATGCGCCGCAGATCGGCTCGCTGAAGGCCCTGCGGAACAAGCCGGTCGGCACGGTGGGGGGGTACCGCTATCCGCGCATCGAGCAGGTGCTGGGCAAGGGGTTCACTCGTGTCGATGCGCTCACGATCGATCAGAATATCCAGCAGATTTTGGCCGGGAAGACGCAGTACGCGGTGATCGGAGAGATCACGATGTCCTACCTGCAGCGCCACTATCCGGCGCTGCATTTACGTCCGGAGCTGGTTTTTATCAACTTCAAAGCGCAATGCGCGTTCTCGCGCAAGTCGCAGGTGCCGTTCGAACAAGTCAATAGTGTCATAGAGACCATGCTCAAGGACGGCAGTATCGACCAGATTTTGGCACGGTACCGGTGAACACGGACATGTGATCCCACGTGGATCCGATGTGTTTCGGCGTCCCGTGTCGTCAGCGCACAAGTGTTCAAGCGCCCAGGGTATCGGCCCAGATATTCCGCGCCCAATTCATCGCATAGTCGCCCTCCAGCGCGCTCGGTCCCGTCGATACGCCTCCCGAGCCTGACACCACCAGCAACGTCTTCTGCTCCGCGCTGTACGCGTGAACGGAGGCGACATGGATCACATCCGTATCCGACACGAAGCTGTAACAGGTATTGGTCAGCATCGGATGCGGATCGGGCGCGCGGCCGTTGAGCATATCCACCACCGCCGCCGCGCACACCTTCGCATGCTGATTGGCCATATGCGCCGACTTGGGCATCAACGGCGACACCTGAATCGCATCACCCAGCACGTGGATATTCTTCGCCTGCGTCGACTCGAAACTCAGGAAGTCCACCCCACACCACCGGCCATTGGCATTGGCCAAACCACTCCGCACCGCGATCGCCCCGGCCCGCTGCGGCGGTATCACATTGAGCACATCCGCCCGCACCTGATCCCCCAGCTCCGACACCGCCGTGCGCGTGCCCGCATCGATATCGGCGGTTCTAAACGACGGACGGTATTCAATGATGCCGCCATAGCGCTCCTTCCACACCTTCTTGAACAGCGGCCCTTTGGACACCACATCGTCATTGGCATCCAGGATCAGCACCTTCGATTTCGGTTTATGGCGGCTGAAGTAGAAAGCGATCTGCGACGCGCGCTCGTACGGCCCCGGTGGACAGCGATACGGCGCCGGCGGAATGGTCATCGCAAACACGCCGCCGTCGGGCATCGCCTCCAACTGCGCACGCAGCGCGACGGTTTGCGCGCCAGCCTTCCACGCATGCAGCACCGTCTCGCGCGCGCCCGGCTTCAGCATGCCGGGGAGCTGGTCCCACATGAACTCCACGCCCGGCGAAACGATCAGGCGGTCATAGGACAGCGTCTGCCCGCCGGCCAGCGCCAGCGTGCGTTTGTCCGCGTCGATGCTGGCCACTGTATCGCGCAGGATGCGCACGCCGTGCTTGTTGGTCAGCGCGTCATACGACAGCGATAAGTCGGCGATGCGCCGCGACCCGCCCAGCACCAGGTTAGATAGTGGGCAGGAGATGAAGCCGGCATCCGGTTCGATCAGCGTGACGTCGATTGTCCCTTCGCTCCACATGCGTATGTAACGAGCGGCGGTGGCGCCGCCGTAACCGCCGCCGACCACCACCACTTGCGGCCTGGCCTTGCCGCCGATGGTGGCGCAGCCGGTGGCCGATGCCAGCAAGGCGCTGGCGCCGGCAGCTTGGATGAACTGACGGCGCTTCATGGCGTGGCTTTCTTCTGCGCGGCGAAGAAAGCCGCCAGCAGTTCGATCTGTTCGTCGGTGTAGCCCTTGGCGATTTGCGTCATGATGGTCGACGGGCGGGCGCCGGATTTGAACGCCCGCAGGCTGGCGGCCAGATTTTCGCGGGGCTGCCCGGCCAGAGCGGGTAGGGTTGCGAAATTCGGCGCGTTTTTGGTGTCGCCGTTGGTGCCGTGGCACGCGGCGCAGTTGGCGGCAAGGCGCGCGCCGGGGGAGATGGTCGTCGCGCCGGTGTTGGCGACAGCCAGCGACAGCCCCGCCACCGTGAGAATCTTCAATAGCATCAGCACTCCCCTAAAAATAAACTGACAACGGAGACACGTAGGGCGGATTAGCGCGTAGCGCGTAATCGGCCATTTATGAGCCGCCGACGGCGCATGCATGGCCGATTACGGCGTTCCGCCTAATCCGCCCTACGTGTATCCATAAATCACGGTCTTACCCCTGGCGTTTCCATCTTCATACCCTTGTCTCGCACGGCCAGCCAGGCTTCCAGATCCACCAGCTCCTGCGCGCCGAACGCCGAAACCTCGGCGCGCACGCCGCTCATACAATTACGAAGGCGACGCTGCAACGACCCCATCGCCTGCCACTCCAGCCGGTAGATCGGATACGCGGCGGCATGCGCCTGCGGTATCGTGCTGCCGGCCAGACGTCCACCCGCCCGCTGATCGTGGCACTGCGCGCACGACAAATTCAACTGCCCGATGCGCTTCACATACAATTCCTTGCCCCGCGCGGCCGATGCCTTGGTCCCCGCATCCTGCGGCGGCTCCACCGGCATGCCGCGCGATTGCATCGCCACATACGCCTCCAGCCCAAGCAGCTCCTCGCTCTCCGCTCGCAGCGCCGACGCCTGCTGCTTCTGCTCGCGGCATACATTGATGCGCTGACCCAGATTGATCGTCATCTTGCTCCCGGCATGAAAAGCCGGATACCGCGCCGCCACGCCGCGCATGCTCTGATTCGCCTCGCCGTGGCAGCTGGCGCAGGACTTGCCGCTCTTGCCGGCGGCGGCGCCCCACTGCGCCTCGCCGCCGCTGATCCACAGCATCGCTGGATTGAGCGTGTCGTCGCGCTGCATCGCCTGCGTGGATGCGCTCATGAACTCACTGCCGGAGCGGCGCGCGTCCCCGGTGTTGGCAGCGGTCGCGCCCAGCATCAACACAACCGCAAGGCAACACAATGCGCCGCCCACCGCCCGGTTCACCTTCCGACTCATGCCGGCCCCACCGTCAAATTCATCTTCTCCGTCTGGGCGAAACCGTTATCGCCCTCCCACGTGAACTCCAGCGTCCCCGTTTCCGTGGCGACGGTGAAGAAGCTGATATACGGATTGGCGGACACCGCCTGATGCAGCTCGGCACCGAAGACCTGCTCGCCGTCGTAGCGGCATACAAACTTGCGGATGATGTCGCGCGGGATAAGCTTGCCGTCGGCCCCGGGCCGATAACCGGTCTCCATCGGATGCCCGATCAACGCGCGGATCTCGATCACTTCGCCGCGCTTGGCCGTCGCCGGCATATGAATCAATGCGCGCGCCATCAGGGAGCCTCCCCTTCTATGCAAGCCGCCAGCGCCACGATCACGCTCACGGATTTGGACCGGTAACTGCCGTCGCCCATGCGTGCCACCGCCGTCAGCTTCTGCGAAGTAGCCAACCGTATGCGCGTGGACACCTGCGCCTTGCCGGCGCGTGGACCAAGCGTGAACACCGCCACGTCGGTCTGCGGATTGCGCTCGTTGAAGATAGCGATCGCGCTGACATGGTCGGCGGCAGTCATCGCGCTATCGACGGCAATCGTCACCGACACCGCGTTGCCATTGTCGATCAGCTGTGCGATATCGAAGGTCACCTTGCCTTCGGTCGGCTTGACGCCACCGGTGAAGGTATTGATCGCCGTCGCCATCTCCTCGGTGGTGGCGAAAGCCGGGCGCACCAGCGCCAGCATCGCCAGCCCGGTTCCAGCGGCGGCCAGCATATCGCGACGCTTCATGGTGTTTGCTCCTTCAGCGTAAGCAGCCAGGCCACAACGTCCTCGATCTGCTGCGCGGTCAATATCGTCTTGTCCTGAAAAGCCGGCGCCACGCGGTTCAGGCCATCGGTTTTGTAATAGGAAGGCATGATCGTCTCGGGGTTGAAATGGCTTGCGTCCACGATGCGCAAGCGAAGCTGCGCCGCGTTCCAGCGCAGGCCTGCGCCTTGCAGGTCGGGCGCCAGATTGCCCTGAAAACGCTCCTCGGGAATCGGACCGGTATGGCACAACAGGCAAAGGCTGGCCTGCCGGCTGGCCACCAGCACACGGCCACGCACCGCGTCACCGGCGACAGCGCCCTTCAACGGCGCGGCAATGCCGTCGCCGGAGATCACGTAGCCGGGACCTGCGGCGGCAGGCGGCGCGATGACAAGCGCCACCAAGGCGATGGAGGCCGCCAGCGCCAGCCACGCCGCCATCCTTCTTACGCCTTCTTCAAACTATGGTTCTTCAGCGGCAGATCGCGTATCCGCTTGCCGGTGGCGGCGAAGATCGCGTTCAGCACGGCCGGCGCGGCCACCGCGATGGTCGGCTCGCCCACGCCGCCCCAGAATCCGCCCGACGGCATGATGATGGACTCCACCTTCGGCATCTCGTCGATTTTCAGGACCTGGTAGGTATCGAAGTTGGACTGCTCGATCTGCCCATCCTTCAACGTGCACTCGCCGTACAACGACGCCGACAGCCCATACACGAACGAACCTTCGATCTGCGCCTCGATCTGCTGCGGGTTGACCGCGTAGCCCGGATCGGTCGCCGCGATGATGCGCAAGATCCTGACCTTGCCGGTTTTTGGGTCGACCGATACCTCGGCACATGCGGCAACGTAGCTGCCGAAGCCCATCGTCTGCGCCAGGCCGCGATACACGCCCTTCTTCGCCGGCTTGCCCCAGCCGGCCTTCTCGGCCACCGCGTTCAACACCGCCAGATGCTTGGGATGCTCGGCCATCAGCTTGCGGCGCAGCGCCAGCGGATCCTGCTTCGTCGCGAAGGCTATCTCGTCGAGGAAGCATTCCAGGTAAATCGTATTCTGGTTCAGGTTCACGCCGCGCCAGAAGCCCGCCGGCACCGGCGGATTGCGCATCGCGTGATCGATCAGCAGGTTCGGGAACGAATAGCCGATCGACGCCTCCGGTCCCGGCGCGTTAAGCCCCTGGAACACTACGGGGTCCTTGCCATCCTTAATCGCCATGCCCAGCGACGCGAGGATCGACTGGCCGGAGATGCGCATGTGCAGGCCGGTGATATTGCCCTTGGCATCCAGGCCGGCCGTCAGCTTGCACTGGGTGATCGGATGGTAGCGGCCGTGCAGCATGTCCTCTTCGCGCGTCCAGATCAGCTTCACCGGCGTGCCCGGCATCTCCTTGGCGATTTTCACCGCCTGCGTCACCCAGTCGTGCGAGGCGCCGCGCCGGCCAAAGCCGCCGCCCAGGTGCATCTTGTAGACGTCGCACTTGGCCGCCGGCAGACCGGCCGCCTCGGACGTCGCGGCCAGCGCCGCCTCGCCGTTCTGCGTCGGGGTCCACACTTCGCAGCGCTCCGGGGTCCAGAGCGCGGTCGCGTTCATGGTTTCCATGGTCGCGTGGTTCTGCCACGGGTACGAATACACCGCCTCGATGGTGCGCGCCGCCGACTTGATCGCCGCCTTGGCGTCGCCGTTCGAGTTGCCGACCACCGCATCCGGCGCGTCCAGCGCCGCCTTCAACGTCGCCGCCACGTCCTTGCTCGACAAATTCGCGTTGGGCCCCTTGTCCCATTCAATGGGCAAGGCATCCAAAGCCGACTTGGCGCGCCACCAGGTGTCCGCCACCACCGCCACGGCGCTGTCGCCGACCTTGAACACTTTCTTCACGCCGGGACGCTTTTCGATCGCGGTCGCGTCGAAGCTCTTGACCGTGCCGCCGAACACCGGGCAATCCTTGATCGCCGCGTTGAGCAGGCCGGGCATCTTGATGTCCATGCCATAGATCTGCGCGCCGGTGGTCTTGTCCACGGTATCCAGGCGCGCCAGGCGCTTGCCGACCAGTTTCCAGTCCTTCGGGTCCTTGAGCATGACTTCCGCCGGAGGGCTCAGCTTGGACGCCGCCTCCGCCACCTTGCCATAGCTGATGGAGCGTCCGCTGGCCTCGTGCGTGATCACGCTGACGGCGGCCACGCATTCGGACGACGGCACCTTCCACGCATCGGCCGCCGCCTGCACCAACAAGGTGCGCGCGGTGGCGCCGCCCTTGCGTACCAGGTCGTGCGATTCGCGGATGCCACGACTACCGCCGGTGGAGAAGCTACCCCAGACGCGCTTGCGCGCCAGGTTCTGCCCCGGGGTCGGATATTCGGTGGTGACTTTGCTCCAGTCGGCGTCCAGTTCCTCGGCCACCAGCTGCGCCAGACCGGTCAAGGTGCCCTGGCCCATCTCGGAGCGGGCGATGCGGATGACGATGGTGTCGTCCGGCTTGACGACCACCCAGGCGTTGACCTCGGGGGTGCCCTTGGACGCCGGCGCGCCCTGCGCCACCGCCTCGAACGGAATATGAAACGCCACCACCAGGCTGCCGGCGGCCGCGCCCTTCAGGAAGCCCCGACGCGAGGCCGAACTTACAGGAGCGCCACTCATACCTTGCCTCCTTCAACGTGCTGGATATTGAGGCCGGCGCTTTTCGGATCGCCGCCCTTGACCACCACATGAATCGCCGCCCTAACCCGGTTGTAAGTGCCACATCGACAGATGTTGGACATCGCCATATCGATGTCGGCGTCGGTGGCCTTCGGCTTCTCGCGTATCAGCGCGGCGGCGGCCATGATCATGCCGGACTGGCAGAAGCCGCACTGCGGCACGTCCAGCGCTGCCCAGGCTTTCTGGATCGCGTGCGAGCCGTCCTTGGACAAGCCCTCGATGGTGGTGATCTTTTGTTCGGCGGTGACAGTGGAGACGGGCCGCACGCAGCTGCGCGTCGGTTCGCCGTCGATATGCACGGTGCAGGCGCCGCATTGCGCCACGCCGCAGCCGTACTTGGTGCCGGTCAGCCCCAGTTGTTCGCGTATGACCCACAACAGCGGCGTGTCTTCCTCCGCCTCGAATTCGCGTACCACGCCGTTGACGTTCAATTTAGCCATGCACTTCTCCCTGGATTTTTGGTTGCCCGAATACACCGCTGGTGATACTACACCCACTAGATTAACTCTGCAGCGTGAACGAAATATTTCCGTTTTTGACTTGGATCAAAGTTTTTCATGCTTCGGATCAATAGACTTGATTGCGTTACTTAGTGACTAACCAAGACGACATCAAAGAGGAAGTGAAATGAGCAAGACCAAGGCAATCGCAGCAGCAGTACTGGCCACCCTGAGCCTGACGGGTGTCGCAATGGGCAGCGCAGTGGCGCAAGAATCGCAAAAAGCGCCGTGGCTGGTGCGCGTGCGCGCCGTAAACCTGAACACGGCCGACAAGTCGGACCCGGTGGGCGGCGTCGGCGCGTCGAACCGTCTCACCGTCAGCGACAAGACCATTCCAGAATTCGACGTCTCCTATTTCTTCACGGCCAACCTGGCGGCGGAGCTGGTGCTGACCTATCCGCAAAAACATGACGTCTATCTGGATGGAACCAATATCGGCACCTTCAAGCACCTGCCGCCATCGCTGCTGTTGCAGTACCACTTCACGCCGGACGCGCCATTAAAACCTTACGTCGGCGCCGGCATCAACTACACCACCTTGTCCAAGGTCCGCCTGCTCAACGGCCAGGCCAGCCTGGAACACGACAGCGTCGGACTGGTGCTGCAGGCGGGCCTGGACTACGCGATCGACAGGCAATGGTCGCTCAATTTCGACGTCAAGAAAGCGCAGATCCGCAGCGATGTCATGATCGGCGGCGCCAAGGCCAGTCGCGTCAAGGTCGATCCGCTGATGATCGGTGTGGGTATCGGGTACAGATTCTAAACGGCCGAATACCGTTCCGCCATTTTCTGTTCGCGGAACGCTTCCGTCATAAAATCCACGAATGCCCGCGTCTTCGCGGGCATCAGTTTTTGGCTGGTGAAGTACAGCGAGATCGCGCCGATATCAAGATACCAGTCGGGCAGCACGCGTTGCAGCTCGCCGCTTTCCAGATGCGTCCCCAAGTCGGTCATCGCCAGCATGGCCACACCCATGCCCGCCAAAGCCGCCGTGCGGATCGCATCGGGATCGTTCAAAAACACGCGTGGCCGCAGCACCGCCGACATGCCGTCTCCCGCGCGATTGCGCATATCCCACGACTTGGCCCTGCCGCTCTGCGGCGAGCGCATGACGATGGCGTCGAGGTCCGCCAGGTCCGCTGGGGTCACCGGCAGCTTGCGTCCCTTCAGATACGCCGGCGACGCCACCAACACGCCGTGCGCCGGCATCAGCTCCCGCGCCACCACACCAGGCGACAGTTCGAAACCGCCGCCGATCGCCGCATCGAAGCCGCCGGCCACCAGATCCACCCGCCGGTTTTCCACATTGAGGTCCAAGGTCAGCGCCGGATAGCGCGCCATAAACGCCGGCATCAGCGGCAGCACGTGACGACGGCCGAAGCCCGGCGCCATGCTCAGTTTCAGCACCCCGGCCGGCTCGCCCGCTTTGGCCGTCACTTCCGCGATCGCGCCCTGGATGCCATCCAGCCCCGCGCCGACGGAATTCAGAAACCGCTCGCCGGCCTCGGTGAGGGTCAAACCGCGCGTGGTGCGCTGGAAAAGCCGCACGCCGAGGTTGCGCTCCAGCTGCGCCACGTTGCGGCTGACGGCAGCCGGCGTCAGCGCCAGGCGCCGGGCCGCCGCCGAAAAGCTCGACGATTCCGCGCTGCGGACGAAGGATTCAAGGTTGGACAGGGTTTCCAAAGCGTGGCTTTCAACGTTTGCTTGAAGCTAATACTACCAAGCTATGACTACTCGTAGCAAATGATGACGGCCATACTGAACTCATCGAAACCCAATCAACGAAAGGAAACACATCATGAACATCTCCATCATCGGCGCAGGCGCCATCGGTTCCGCCATCGCACGCAACCTGTCCAAAGCCGGCATCGCCGCCACCATCGCCAACAGCCGTGGCCCCGATTCGCTGGCCGCGCTGCACGCGGAACTGCCGAACATCCGCCCCGTCACCATCGACGAAGCGGCAAAGGCCGACGTGGTCTTCCTCGCCGTGCAGTGGAGCCGCATCCCCGAGGCGGTACGCAATCTGCCGGCATGGAACGGCCGCATCGTCGTCGACGCCAACAACGCGCTCGAAGCGCCGTCGTTCAAGGCGGTGGACCTGGGCGGCCGCGCATCGAGCCTGGTGCTGGCCGACCTGCTGCCCGGCGCCCGCGTGGTCAAGGCCTTCAACCATCTGGGCGCGGCGCTGCTGCAAAGCGATCCGCAAACGGAGGGCGGCCGCCGCGTGCTGTTTTACTCAGGCGACGACGCCGACGCCAAAAAAACCGTCGGCCAGCTGATCGACCAACTGGGATTCGCCGGCGTCGATCTGGGCACCCTCGATGGCGGCGGACGTCTGGCGCAGTTCCCCGGCGGCCCGCTGCCGGTGCTGAATCTGGTCAAATTCGGCTAGCGTTGCGGCACCACGACAGCGCATTCCGACGGCGCATTCCTTTAACGGACACGGACGGGTATATTGAGATACTTGCCTCTGTGAATTAAAGGAATGCCGCCATGACCCTCGACCAAGTAAAAATCGGAACGCGCCTCGGCGCCGGCTTCGCCATCGTCCTGGCGCTGCTGGTGGCCGTGCTGGTACTGGGACTCAGCACCATGAGCCGCATCGGCAGCCGTACCCAGGACATCATCGAAGACAAGAACGTCAAGATGGAAGCGGCCAACCACATGGTCGACAGCCTGCGCGACGTCACGCTACACCTGACCAATATCGTCGTGGTCCCGAGCACGCCGGAAGTGAACGCCGAGCTGCAGAAAATCGCCGAGGCGCGCAAGAAGTACGGCGAGGCGAAAAAAATCCTGTCCGAGCGCGCCACCGACGCCAAGGAAAAGGCCTTGCTGGCCACCCTGGACGCGCTGATCGCCGACGGCGCAGCCAAGAACAACAAGGTCATCGAGCTACGCAAGGATGGCGAGATCCAGGACGCCACGGCCTATCTGACGCAGACGGCCGGCCCAAGCCTGCAAGGCGTGCTCAAAATACTGAACGACATCGTCGCCCATGAAAGCGCGGAGGCCAAGCAGGCCGGCGAAGAAGTCGCGGCGGTGCTGCGCTCCTCCAAGCTGCTGCTGGTGGGCCTCGGCCTGCTGGCCGTGGCGTTGGGTGCGGCGGTGGCCTGGTTCATCACGCGCTCGATCACGGTGCCGCTCAACGCCGCCGTCGACCTGGCCGAGACGGTGGCCGCCGGCGATTTGTCGACCCGGATCGTAGTGACCGCCACCGATGAAACGGGACGCCTGCTCAACGCCCTCAAGGCCATGAACGACAGCCTGCTCAACGTCGTCGGCCAGGTAAGGCAAGGCACGGACACCATCACCGTCGCCTCCAACGAAATCGCCGCCGGTAACATGGACCTGTCCTCGCGCACCGAGCAGCAAGCCAGCTCGCTGGAGGAAACCGCGTCGTCGATGGAGGAGCTGACCTCCACCGTCAAGCAGAACGCCGACAACGCGCGCCAGGCCAACACCCTGGCGCGCAGCGCGTCGGAGGTGGCCAGCAAGGGCGGCGCCATCGTCGCCCAGGTGGTCGACACGATGGGCTCCATCAACGCCTCGTCGCGCAAGATCGTCGACATCATCTCGGTCATCGACGGCATCGCCTTCCAGACCAACATCCTCGCGCTGAACGCGGCGGTGGAGGCGGCGCGCGCCGGCGAGCAGGGTCGCGGCTTCGCGGTCGTGGCGTCGGAGGTGCGCAACCTGGCGCAGCGCTCGGCGGCGGCGGCCAAGGAGATCAAGGAACTGATCTCGGCCTCGGTGGCCAATGTCGACGACGGCTCCAAACTGGTCAACGAGGCCGGGCAAACCATGGGCGACATCGTCGACAGCATCCAGCGCGTGACCGACATCATGGGGGAGATCACCTCGGCCAGCCAGGAGCAGACTATGGGTATCGAGCAGATCAACGTCGCCATCACGCAAATGGACGAGGTCACGCAGCAAAACGCAGCGCTGGTCGAGCAGGCGGCGGCCGCGTCGCAAAGCATGCAGGAGCAGGCGGAGGCGCTGGCCCGGGTGGTCGGTTTCTTCAAAACGGGCGCTGCGGCGCCGGCATTGCGGGGGGCGGCGCCGGGGACGGCTATAATGTTGCACACTCGATAGCACGCCGACCGGAACCCGCCCATGCGCAAGATACTGATAGTACTGATGTCCCTGATGCTGACGGCGTGTGTCGACGATAGCGCCTCGTACTACCCGGAGAGCGGCAACAGCGAGCATGTGATGACCGTGCACCGGACGCAGAAGTACTTTTGGAGCAGCGAGAGCAGCGTGGAATTGATCATGCAGCATCTGCCGCAGTGTTTGCGCCGGATCGAGCTGTCGGACATGCCGGCCGACGATGTCGAGATCGAGTTGCTGTCGGGCGGGGATAATGTCTGGACCTTGCGCGCCGGCGGCGAGATGTGGCAGATCGAGACGAAAACCTGCACCCAGTATCCGGATGTCAAAGGCGACGGCGGGGAATTGATCGGCGTGTTCCGCGTCGATGGGGGCAAGCTGGTGTTTGAAGAGGCGGTCCTGGAACCTGCCCAGTAGACCCGCGCAATAAAAATATCAACGGATCCACGTAGGGCGGATTAGGCGGAACGCCGTAATCCGCCATTTATAAGCCGTCGACGGCGCATGCATGGCGGATTACGCTACGCCTAATCCGCCCTACGTGTCTCCTCGAGGAATCGAAATCCCTCTCCCCCTCAGCGCGACAACGCCACCCGGCGCGGCGCCGGCTTGGCCGCCGGACGCAGCTGATGGCTGGCCACGCTCTGCTGCTGATCGCCGCTCAACTTGAACCGGCTCACCAACTCCGCCAGATTGCCGGCCTGCTCCTGCATGCTGCCCGCCGCAGCGGCCGCCTGCTCCACCAGCGCCGCGTTCTGCTGCGTGACCGAATCCATCTCCGTGATCGCCGTGTTCACATGCCCGATCCCCGTGCTCTGCTCGCTCGACGCGGCCGTGATCGCCGACATGATCTGCGTCACGCGCGACACGCTGGCGACCACCTGATCCATCGTCGTGCCGGCCTCGGCCACCAGCGCGCTGCCGGCGCTGATGCTGTCGACCGAAGCGTTGATCAGCTCCTTGATCTCCTTGGCCGCGCCGGCCGAGCGCTGCGCCAGGTTGCGCACCTCGGACGCCACCACCGCGAAGCCACGGCCCTGCTCGCCCGCGCGCGCCGCTTCGACCGCCGCGTTCAACGCCAGGATGTTGGTCTGGAAAGCGATGCCGTCGATGACGCTGATGATGTCGACAATGCGCGTCGCCGAGGCGTTGATCGTGTCCATCGTCTGCACCACCTGCGACACCACCTTGCCGCCTTTTTCCGCAACCGCCGAGGCCGACATGACCAGCTGGTTGGCCTGCACCGCGTTGTCGGCGTTCTGGTTCACGGTCGAGGTCAACTCCTCCATCGACGCGGCCGTCTCCTCCAGCGAGCTGGCCTGCGATTCGGTGCGTGCCGACAAGTCCATATTGCCCGAGGCGATCTCGCCCGAAGCGGTGGCGATGGTGTCGGCGCTGCGGCGGATCTCGCCGATGGTCTCGGCCAGCCGCGCCTGCATCGACTTCATCGCGAACAGGATGCTGGCGTCGTCGGTGGCGTGGGTCTTGATCTGCGCGCTCAGGTCGCCGCCTGCGATCTGCAGCGCCACCTGGCTGACGTAGTCGGGGTCGCCGCCGATGGTGTGGCGCAGGCTCTTGTTGACCAGGCTGACGATGGTCCACAGCAACAGGCACACGCCGGCCAGCAGCCCGGCCGATTTGAGCAGCGAAGCGCGGAAGGCGGCGTCGACGTCATCGATGTAGACGCCGGTGGTCAAGTCCCAGTTCCACGGCGCGTAGTGCACCACACGGCTCAGCTTGGGCACCGGCACGGTCGTGTTCGGCCGTATCCACCAGTAGCGCACGAAGCCCGCGCCGTCCGGCGAGGCGCCGGCGGCCTGGATGTCGCGGTACAGATAGGTGCCGTTCGGGTCCTTGAAATCGACCATGTCCTTGCCGTCGTTTTCAGCCTTGAACGGATTCATCAGCGACACGGTGCCGCTGGTGATGGTGATATAGCCGTCCTTGCCGTAGCGCAGACCCTTGATCAGCGCCATGGCTTGCTTTTGCGCTTCTTCCTTGCTCATGGTGCCGTTGGCGGCCTTGTCGCCGAACTGCTTGACGATGCTCAGACCGGCCTCGTCGATATGGCGCAACTCGTTGCTGCGTTCCTCGATCCGCAGCGTGCGGGTCTGGATCGTCTCATACAGGAAAATCGCGGTAATACAGAGCAGGCTGCAAATCAACGGCACCCACAGCTTCTGCTGGAAAGACAATTTGTTCATGGAGGTCTCCTGTTTTCTACAGGAAACTATACCGAAAAATGTTAAATGCCGGGTGTGATAACGCTACCTTGTTGTTTATTGGGGAATGGACTAATAGTAGCCCGACAATAAAAAACGGGCGCGGCGATCTCTATCGCCGCGCCCGTTGGCTGACTATGTGCGCGGGCGGCCGGGGGCCGCGCGCGACCGGTGGTTGACCGGTGCTTATTGCGTCGTACTGCCTTTGGCGGTTTTGGCGGCCATTTGCGCCTTCACGTTGGCGTTCCTGGCGCGCGGCGCCATGTAGGCGGCGTCGTCATAGGCTTCGTTGCGGTCCAGCTCGCCAGCGTTGCGGGCGGCGAGGGTCTGGGCTTTGACGTCGTCACGGCTCAGGGTGCTCGTCGGGGTATTAAACAGCGCCGCGTTCAGGGTGGCTTCGTTTTGGTCCAGCTGGCCGGCGGCGCGCGCGGCGACGGTCTCGGCGATGACTTGTTCGCGGGTCAACTGGCCCGACGGTGCCTGGGCGAAAGCGGCGCCGGCGGCAACCAGCAGGGAAACCGATGCGATGATGGATTTGACGTGCATTTTATTGCTCCTTATCTGATTAGCGATGCTCCGGAGAGCGCTGTATCGGCTGTGTTGCGGGCTACTGCGTTGTTTGTCGATAAGTCCATCTTAGTATTAAATATTCAGATATAAAAGTGCAATTTTCCGGTCAAATCCATCCGATTATCCGATCTAATCGCGGGAATCAGCGCTTTTCGCTGTCGAGCGCGACAGCCGCGTGGGAGTTGTAGCGCTCACCGGCGGCCGCGTCGGCCGGTACCGCCCGCTCCAGCCGCGCCAGGTCGTCAGCCGACAGCCGCACGCCGTTCGCGCCCAGCGCCTCCGTCAGGCGGGCGCGGGTGCGGGCGCCCACCAGCGGAACGATGTCCTCGCCCTGCGCCGCCACCCAGGCGATCGCCACCTGCGCCACCGACACGCCCAGCTCGTCGGCGATGGCGCGCACTTTTTCCACCAGCCGCAGGTTGTGGTCCAGGTTCTCGCCCTGGAAGCGCGGGCTGGCCAGGCCACGGAAGTCGGCCTCGCCGGCGCGCTGCTTGCTCCAGTGGCCGCTGATCAGGCCGCGCGACAGCACGCCATAGGCGGTGATGCCGATGCCCAGTTCGCGGCAGGTCTGCAGGATGCCGTCCTCCAGGCCGCGCGAAATCATCGAATATTCGATCTGCAGATCGGAGATCGGATGCACGGCGTGGGCGCGGCGCAAGGTCTCGCTGCCCACCTCGGACAGCCCGATGTGGCGCACGTAGCCGGCCTTGACCAGTTCGGCGATGGCGCCGACGGTCTCCTCGATCGGCACGGCAGAATCCAGCCGCGCCGGGCGGTAGATATCGATATGCTCCACGCCAAGCCGTTTGAGGCTATAGGCGGCGAAGTTTTTTACGGCCGCCGGGCGGGCGTCGTAGCCGATCCAGTTGCCGGCCGGATCGCGCATCGCGCCGAACTTGACGCTGATGTTGACGTTGTCGCGGCCGCCGGCTTGCAGCGCCTCGCTCAGCAGCAACTCGTTATGGCCCATGCCGTAGAAATCGCCGGTGTCGAGCAGGGTGACGCCGGCATCCAGCGCGGCGCGGATGGTGGCCAGGCTTTCGGCGCGGTCGGCCGGGCCATACAGGTCGGACATGCCCATCAGTCCGAGGCCCAGTTGCGAGACTTGCGGGCCGGTATGGCCAAGTTTGCGTGTTTGCATAATGAAACTCCAGAGAGGGTAAGCGGAGAAATCATTATGCTATTATCGATTGAGGTAATAAATATGCGCACATCCATTACTTCATTCGAAAATTCATAACAATCATGGACCAGTTCAAGGTGATGCAGATCTTCCGCGCGGTGGCCGACTGCAAGAGTTTCACGCAGGCGGCCGAGCGGCTCAATCTGCCCAAGCCGACGGTCACCAACGCCGTGCAGGCCATCGAACAGCAGCTCGGCGTGCGCTTGCTCCAGCGCACCACACGCAAGGTCAGCCTCACGGCCGAGGGCGCGCAATATCTGGAGCGCTGCAGCGCCCTGCTCAACGACCTGGAGGACATGAACGGCCTGTTCGCCGGCGACGGCCGCCTGCTCAGCGGCACGGTGCGGGTCGAGCTGCCGGAGCGGCTGGCGCACCTGATCGTCATTCCGGCGCTGCCCGATTTCCTCGATCGCCATCCGGGCATCCAGGTGCGGCTCGGCTCCGGCGACCGCTTTGCCGACCTGGTCGGCGAAGGCATCGATTGCGCCGTGCGCGGCGGCACCCTGCGCGACTCCACCCTGGTGGCGCGGCGCATCGGCAACCTGCAACAGGTCAACCTGGCCTCTCCGGCGTATCTGGAACGCCACGGCCGGCCGCAAACACTGGACGATTTACAACATCACTACGCCGTCAATTTCTTCTCCAGCCAGACCGGTCGCGACATGGACTGGGAGTACCTCGACAACGACGGCGCCGAGCGCACGCTGGCGATGCGCAGCCAGGTCTCCGTCAGCGGTACCGAGGCGTATATCGCCGCCTGTGTGGCCGGGCTGGGCCTGATCCAGGTGCCCAGCCAGACCATCTTGCCGCTGCTGGCATCGGGTGCGCTGGAGGAAGTGCTACCGGCGTGGCGGCCCGCGCCCATGCCCATCAACATCGTTTATTCGCACAACCGCCACCTGTCGCCACGGGTGCGGGTGTTTGTAGATTGGTTAATTAGTGTCATTGGGCAACAAAATGTGTCAGAATGAGGCTATCGTCCCTTAACAAAAGTTATTTTCATGAAACTGCTCCTGTCGACGGTGCTGCTGGCTGGTTTTTCGTGCGCCAGCCTTGCGGCCACGCCCCAAGCGCCCGGCACGGCCAAGGCTGCCGCCGCGCCGTCGGCGGCCCGGATGCTGCACAGCGCGCAGCAGCAGATCGACGCCGCCAGCTGGCTTGAGCACGTCACCGCGCTGTCGTCGGACGACTTCGAGGGCCGCGCGCCCGGCACGCGCGGCGAGCAGCTCACCATCGACTATTTGCAGCAGCAGTTCCGGAAGCTGGGCCTGGAGCCGGGCAATCCGGACGGCAGCTATCTGCAGCAGGTGCCCACGGTCGGCATCTCCAGCCACCCGACGATGAGCTACACCCCCAAGGACGGACCGGTCACGCAGCTCATTTTCGGCGACGACTACGTCGCCTGGTCGGCGCGTGCCGAGCGGCAAATCGACGTCACCGACTCCGAGCTGGTGTTCGTCGGCTACGGCGTGCAGGCGCCGGAATATCGTTGGGACGACTACAAGGGCGCCGATCTGAAGGGCAAAACCCTGGTCATGCTGATCAACGACCCGCCGCTGCCGGACCCCAAGCATCCCAAGCGGCTGGACCCGGCCGTGTTCGGCGGCGCCGCTATGACCTACTACGGCCGCTGGGCCTACAAATATGAAATGGCCGCCAGGATGGGCGCGGCCGGCGCGCTGATCGTGCACGAAGCCAAGCCCGCCGCCTACCCGTACGAGGTCGTGCGCAACAGCTGGAGCCGGGAGAACTTCGCCATCTTCGACAAGGCGCCGGACCCGGACTTTCCGGCCGTGCCCGGTTGGCTGCAGATCGACCGCGCGCGCGACGTCTTCAAGGCCGGCGGCTACGACTTCGAAGCGCTGAAAAAGCAGGCGCTATCGCGCGACTTCAAGCCGGTGCCGCTGGGCGTCAAGCTCAATGTGAGCGAGCTCAACGCGTGGCGCGAAATCACCTCGCACAATGTCGTGGCGAAGATCGCCGGGTCCGACCCGCAGTTGAAGAACGAAGTCATTGTCTACAGCGCGCACTGGGACCACTTCGGCATCGACGACACCCTGCCGGGCCCGCGCACGCAGCAGATCTTCCACGGCGCGCTCGACAACGCCGCCGGCGTCGCCACCTTGCTGGAGATCGCCAAGGCCTACAAAGCGTTGCCGGTCGCCCCCAAGCGCACCATCGTGTTTCTGGCGACCACAGGCAAGGAGCGTGGCCAGCTGGGCGCCAAATACTACACGCGCAATCCGCTGTATCCGATCGACAAAACGCTGGTCAACATCAACCTGCAGGGCATGAACGTCTGGGGCCGCACGCGCACGGTGGAATTGCGCGGCATGGGCCAATCGACGGCGGACGACGTGGTCGTCAAGGTCGCGCGCGGCCAGGGCCGGGCCGTGCGTCCGGACAGCAACGGCGAATACGGCAATTTCTACCGTGGCGACCAGATCGAATTCGCCAAGGCCGGCGTACCGGTGGTGTATCTCAGCGACAGTCTCGACTTCATCGGCAAGCCGGCCGCGTACGGCCGCGAAAAGCTCATGCGCTACAGCACGCAGCAATACCACACGGTCAACGACGTGATCGATCCCAAGTGGGACACACGCGGCACGGTGGAGGACATCGCCCTGTTATTCCAGACCGGCTACCACATCGCCCAAAACAGAGACGTACCGCAATGGAAGCCGAATGCCGAATTCCGTCGCAAGTCGGGCCGATGACCGCGATTAACCTTGCAACCACGTAGGGCGGATTAGGCGGAACGCCGTAATCCGCCAATGCGTGAGCCGTCGAAACGCATGCATTGGCGGATTACGCTTCGCTAATCCGCCCTACGTGTTTCAGTGGTTTTCGTGGTTCCCGTGATTCAACCGGTTTATTGTCCTGCGAGCCATTTCTTATCGCGCAGTTTTTGTAGCTGCGCCAGGTTGCGCTGCTCGAAGGCGTCGGCGCCGGCTGCGGCGATATCGGCCCGCAAGCCTTGCTCGGCTTGATCGATGCGCGTGGTGTCCTGCGGCGATAATTCGATCAGACTATTTAGATACGTCACGCCCCACTGCAATCGCGTCGCCGGACCGGTCGCCGCGTTCCATGCCTTTTCATGCCAATCGACCGCGGCCGCCATGTCGCCGCGCCGCTTCGCGGCCGTCGCCAGGCTCAGCATGAAATAGTAGGGCGAGTGTGAACGCGGCAACTCCGCCAGCAACACCTGCTCCGCTTGCACGCCCAAGCCGGCATCGTTCAACGCGCTGACCGCAGTGTTGAGCAAGGTGTGCCGCTCATATGGATCGGTCGATTCCGCCAGAGCGGCTTCCACGCGATCGCGCACTTGCTCCTGCAATCCCTGCGTCGATGTGAGCAAGCGCGTCAACCGCATTTGCAGCCGCACTGCCGCCAGGCGGTCCGGCGCGCCGAGCCAGAAATCGTCGGCCCATTGCGCGGCCGCGCCGCTGAGCACGGCGGCCAGTTCCTCGCGCCGGCTGGCGAACTTGATCAGGTTGACGCCGCTGTTAGTGATGATGTCCATGTTGGCGCGCGCCAGGCGCGCATCCGAAAACACCGCCATCAATGCATCGGCGTTGGCCGCCGCGTCAACGCCCTTGCCTGCGGCGGCCAGTTGCGCATGCAGGCCCAGGCGCGCGGCCGCATCGGCATCGTCGCACACGCGCACCAGCGCCAGCAAGGTCGCGGCGAGATCACGTCCGCCCAGCAAACGACCTTCGTCCGTATCCCAGGAATAATGGCTCAGCAACGACCACTCGTTCGCGCCGAGCTTGCGCGCGCCGGACAGCGCCGCCTCCAGCGCGACGGCGGCGCTGGAACCGGACGCATGCACGGCCAGCGCCTTGTCGAAAGCACTGACGAACAGTTCGCCGTCGAGCTCGCACGGCAGGCGCGTGATCTCGGCCCGTCGGGCGCGAACAGCACCAGGGTCGGATAGCTGCGCAGCCCGTAACGCGCGGCCAGCGCCTGCGCGCCGGGACTGTCGCCGTCGAGGTGGCAGCACAACACCGACGCCGAACGCCGGACGAACTCGTCGCGCGCGAAGATTTCGGATTTGACGCGGTTGCACGGCGGGCACCACACCGCGCCCCAGTACAGGAACAGCGGACGATGTTGCGAGCGCGCCAGCGCGAACGCGGCCTCCAGTTCGCCGGCTTGCCGGACTTCATTCCATTCTATGCTCATGCTTTTGGACGGTGGGCATTCAATAATTTGGCCGCGATCGACACGGTCACCGGCGAATCGGGCCAGACATCGTTCGGCCCGAACCAGCGCGCGTCGGAAATCTCCGTTTGATCGACGCGGATCTCGCCGTCAAGATAGTCGGCCGTGTAGGCGATCATCAGCGAGTGCGGGAACGGCCACGACTGGCTGCCGAAGTACCGCAGGTTGTGCACGCGCAGCCCGACCTCCTCGAAGACTTCGCGGTGGATGGCCTCCTCGATCGATTCGCCCGCCTCCAGGAATCCGGCCAGCGCCGTGTAACGCTTGGCCGGCGAGTTTGTGTGCATCGCCAGCAGCACCGAGTCGCCCTTGCGGATCAGCACCATCATCGCCGGCGAGATGCGCGGATACGCGGTCATGCCGCAGTTCAGGCATTTGTAGCAGCGCTCGCCGGTGAGCCGCTGCGTCGGCGTGCCGCAGGCGCCGCAAAAGCGATGCGTGCGCGCCCACTCGGCCAATTGGAACGCCCTGCCCGCCAACCCCAGAAAGCCATCGTCGACCGCGCCGAACAGCGAGCGCAGCCCATGGTAACCGTGCTCCGCATCCACCGGCAGCGGCTGGTCCAGCCATGCCAATTGATAGTAACGCCCTTCCCATTTCCCCAGCGAATGTACGCGTTCGACCGGTAAATCGAGCGCAGCGACCGTATCAGGGTCCGGCAAACCCAAAGTAGCGTTGTGCAATAGCAACTCCCCGCGATGGAACACGAAAGTGAGCGCACGGTCGTGCTGTTCGGGATTGATGAGCGGAATAAAAGTGGCGGGCGTGAGCAGCATAGAGGGAAGGAAAAAGGTTACGCGCGAACCCTTATCTTACAGTGTTTCTTATTTGCTTCTTTTGCCTGGCACATCGTCTTGACAAGCTGATGACAGAAGCAACGCCAAGCCCTTGTTTTTAGACCAAGATTTACAAGGCTTTTCGGCGTCTTTTCCCTCAATGAGATCAATTGCCGGTAAGATATATTTCCGTCAGGAGATTAAATTATGCCATCGATAGTACCTGGATTCACCACCGACCAAATCGTCAGCCTGCAACCGAGCCAAATGGCGCTGCTGACGACTGCGGAAATTGCCTTGCTCACGACTACGCATATGACCGTGTTGTCGACCTCGCAATTGGCCGCGATCGGGACCACCCAGCTACGGGCGCTATCGACCCAGAATCTGCGCGTGCTCAGCACCGACCAGATCGGCCAAGGCTTCACCACCAAACAAATCCAGGCGCTGACGACCGGGCAAATGATCAGCCTGACGAACGATCAGCTGGTCCATGGCTTGACCACCGAACAGTTCGCCGCGCTGGCCACGGTCCAGGTCGCCGCGCTGACGACCGCGCAAATCGCGCTGGTCGAGGCCGAAGACATCGCCGCGCTGCAAACGCGCCAGGTGGTCGCGCTGAACACGGCGCAGCTGCGCGCGCTCGGCACCGCCCAGATCGTCGCGTTGACCTCCAGCCAGACGGCCGCCCTGCAAACCCGTCAACTGGCCGCGCTGAGCACCGCCCAGCTGGCCAGCATCGACACCGACGACATCAGCGCCATGACCACGCAGCAGCTGGTCTCGCTCGGCACCGCCGCGCTGGGCGCGCTGACCACCGACCAGATGGCCGCGCTGCGCACCGCGCAAAGCAGCAACCTGTCGACCGTGCAGATCGGCGCCCTCGCCAGCGATCAACTGGCCGCCCTCGGCACCGCCGGCTTCGCCTCGCTCAAAACCGCGCAGATCGCCGCGCTGACCACCAAGCAATTCGCCGCGCTCAGCACCGACCAGATCGTCGCGCTGACGACCGCGCAAACCGCCGCGCTGACCACGCTGCAACTGGGCCAGATGAGTAGCGCCCAGCTGGCCGCGATGGAAACCCAGGACTTCGCCACGCTCAAGAGCCAGCAGCTGAACGCGCTCGGCACCGCCACCACCAGCGTCCTCAGCACCGACCAGATCGCCGCGCTGACGACCGCCCAGGTGGCCGCGATGCGCAGCGGCCAGCTGCGCGCCCTGAGCACCGACCAGATCGCCGCGCTGAGCACCCAGCAAGTGGCCGCGCTGACCACCGCGCAAATCATCGTGCTGACCTCGGAGCAAGTCGCCGCGATCGAGACACGCGACATCGCCGCCATGAAAACGGCGCAGGTCGCCGCCTTCTCGACCGCGCAGCTCAACGCGCTGACCGCCGACCAGATCGCCGCGTTGACCACCGCGCACGCGGCCGGCCTGACCACGGCGCAAGTGGCGTCGCTGGGCACGGCGCTGCTTGCCGCGTTGGAAACACAGGACCTGGCCGCGCTACGCACCCATCAGATCGCCGCGATCTCGACCCAAGGCATCGCCGCGCTCGGCACCCAGCAGGTGGCCGCGATGACGACGGCGCAGATCGCCGCGCTCAAAACGGCGCAACTGGCCGCGCTCGACACCGACCAGATCGCCGCGCTGGGTACCGCCCAGGCCAACGGTCTGAGCACGCAGAACATGGCGGCATTGTCGACCTTGCAGCTGAGCGCGCTCAGCACCGCCAACCTGGCCTCGCTCAAGACCCAGCAACTCGCCGCGATGGGCACCGGCCTGATCGCCGCGCTCGACACCGACCAGATCGTCGCGTTGAAAACCGCGCAAGCCAACGCCCTGAGCTCGCTGCAGCTGTCGGCCTTGTCAAGCGACCAGCTCAACGCCATGGAAACGCAAGACCTGGCCGCGTTGCGCACGCAGCAACTGGCCGGCCTGAGCACCGCCAATATCGCCGCGCTGGACGCCGCCCTGGTCGCCGCGCTCACCACCGCCCAGGTCGCCGCGCTGTCGTCCCGGCAAATCGCCGTCCTCGGCACCGACCAGGTCATCGGCCTGACCACCGGCCAGGCCGGCGCGCTGACCAGCAGCCAGATCGGCGCCCTCGGCAGCGACCAGGTCGCCGCCATCGAAACACGCGACCTGGCCGTCATGACAACCAGCCAGCTCGCCGCCATGGGCACCGCGCAGTTCGGCGCGCTGACCACGGACCAGGTCGCGGGCCTGACCTCGCTGCAAACGGCATCGCTGCTGACGCAGCAGATCGCCACGCTCAACAGCGACCAGATCGCCGCGATGGAAACCCGGGACCTGGTGGCGCTCAAGTCGCAGCAAGCCGCCGCACTGTCGAGCAACGCCGTCGCCGCCTTGACGACAACCCAGCTCGCCGCGCTGGCCACCACGCAGCTGAGCAACTTCACCAACGGCCAGCTCGCCGCGCTCACGACCGACCAGATCGTCGCGATGACGACCGCCCAAACCGCCGCGCTGAGCACGCGCGCCATCGCCGCCCTGTCGACCGACCAGCTTAACGCGCTGCAAACGGTCGACTTCGCCGCGCTGAAGACCGCGCAGATCGCCGCCCTGACTCCGTCCCAGGTGGCCGCACTCAACACCGACCTGATCGTCGCGCTCACGACCCAACAGGCCGCCGCTTTGACCGGCGCCCAGTTGCAGGCGCTCACCACCGACCAGCTCGCGGCGATGGAAACACGGGACTTCGCCGCGCTCAAGACCAGCCAGTTGCTCAGTCTGGGCACCAAAGCCATCGCCACCTTGACAGCCAACCAGGTCGCCGCACTGCAAACCGCGCAAATCGCGCAGTTGAGCTCGGACCAGATCCAGGTCTTGAACTCGGCCCAACTGGGCGCGCTGACCACCGCGCAGGTCAACGCCTTCAGCACCGCCCAGATCGGCTACCTGCTGACCGCGCAAATCGCCGTGCTGACCACCGCCGACTGGGCCACGCTCAAATCGTCGCAGTTGAACGCGCTGAGCGCGAACCAGCTCGCCGCCGTCACCACCGACCAGATCTTCGCGCTGACCACGGCGCAAACCGGCGCGCTGTCCACCCAACAACTGGCACTGCTGTCGACCGACCAGCTGGTGGCGATGGAAACCCAGGACTTGGTGGCGCTCAAGTCGCAACAAGCCGCCGCCTTGTCGAGCAATGCCGTCGCCGCCTTGACGACAACCCAGCTCGCCGCGCTGGCCAGCACCCAACTGAGCAACTTCACCAACGGCCAGCTGGCCGCGCTGACGACCGACCAAATCGTCGCGATGACGACCGCCCAGACCGGTGCGCTGGGCACCCGTGCCATCGCCGCCCTGTCGACCGATCAGCTCAACGCGCTGCAAACGGTCGACTTCGCCACGCTGAAAACGGCGCAGATCGCCGCCCTGACCCCGTCCCGGGTGGCCGCGCTCAACACCGACCTGATCGTCGCGCTGACGACCCAACAAGCCGCCGCCTTGACCGGCCCCCAGTTGCAAGCGCTCACCACCGACCAGCTCGCGGCGATGGAAACACGGGACTTCGCCGCGCTCAAAACCAGCCAGTTACTCAGCCTGGGCACCAAAGCCATCGCCACCTTGACCGCCAACCAGGTCGCCGGGCTGCAAACCGCGCAAATCGCGCAGTTGAGCTCGGACCAGATCCAGGTCTTGAACTCGGCCCAGCTGGGCGCGCTGACCACCGCGCAGGTCAACGCCTTCAGCACCGCCCAGATCGGCTACCTGCTGACCGCGCAAATCGCCGTGCTGACCACCGCCGACTGGGCTGCGCTCAAATCGTCGCAGTTGAACGCGCTGAGCGCCAGCCAGCTCGCCGCCGTCACCACCGACCAGATCGTCGCGCTGACCACGGCGCAAACCGGCGCGCTGTCCACCCAACAACTGGCGCACCTGTCGAGCGAACAGTTGGTCGCGATGGAAACGCGGGACCTGGTCGCGCTCAAAACGCAACAAGCCGCCGCGTTGTCGAGCAACGCGGTCGCCGCCTTGACGACGACCCAGTTCGCCGCGCTGGCCAGCACCCAGTTGAGCAACTTCACCAACGGCCAGCTCGCCGCGCTGACGACAGATCAAATCGTCGCGATGACGACCGCCCAGACCGCAGCGCTCGGCACCCGCGCCATCGCCGCCCTGTCGACCGACCAGCTCAACGCGCTGCAAACGATCGACTTCGCCATCCTGAAAACGGCGCAGATCGCCGCGTTGACGCCGGCCCAGGTGGCCGCCCTGAACACCGACCTGATCGTCGCGCTGACGACCGCCCAGGCCGCCGCGCTGACGGGCCCCCAGTTGCAAGCGCTCACCACCGACCAGTTGACCGCGATGGAAACGCAGGACTTCGCCGCGCTCAAAACCAGCCAGTTGCTTAGCCTGGGCACCAAAGCCATCGCCACCCTGACCACCAATCAGGTCGCCGGACTGCAAACCGCACAGATCGCGCAGTTAAGCTCGGACCAGATCCACGTGTTGAACTCGGCCCAGCTGGGCGCGCTGACCACCGCGCAAGTCAATGCCTTCAGCACCGCCCAGATCGGCTACCTGCTGACCGCGCAAATCGCCGTGCTGACCACCGCGGACTGGGCCGCGCTCAGAACGTCGCAGTTGAACGCGCTGAGCTCGAACCAGCTCGCCGCCGTCACCACCGACCAGATCGTCGCGCTGACCACGGCGCAGGCCGGCGCACTGTCCACCCAGCAACTGGCGCTGCTGTCGACCGACCAGTTGGTCGCGATGGAAACGCAGGATTTGGTCGCGCTCAAGACGCAACAAATCACCGGCCTCGGCACGTCCAGCGTCGCGGCGCTGACCACCGATCAGCTGCAAGCGCTGAAAACCCATCAGATCGCCGCGCTGACCAGCAAGCAGATGGCCGCGCTGACGACCGACCAGATCGCCGCGCTGACCACCGCGCAAGCGAGCAACCTCGGCACCGCGCAGATGGCCGTCCTGTCGAGCAACCAATTGCTCGCGCTCGAGACCGCCGATCTGGCCGCGCTGAAAACGGCACAACTGGCCGCGCTGGACACCGATCAAATCAACCTGTTGAGCACTGACCAAATTGCCGCGCTGACCACCTTGCAGGTCGCCCACCTGGGCACGCGTCAGTTGCAGGCGCTGACGAGCGAGCAGATCGCCGCGATGGAAACGCGCGACCTGGCCGCGCTGAGGACCGCGCAACTGGCCGGCCTGAGCACGGCCAACCTGAACGCGCTGAGCGCCGACCAGATGCAGGCGCTGACCAGCCTCCAGCTGAACGGCTTGGGCAGCGCGCAGTTGCAATCGCTGAACAGCACGCAAATCGCCGCGCTGAACACCGCGCAAGTGACCAGCCTGTCCACCGCGCAAGTCGCTTTGCTGAGCAGCGAGCAATTGCTGGCCTTGGGCACCGACGTGCTGGCACTGATGAAGACGGCGCAAATCGCGGCCGTCAAAACCGCGCAGATCGCCGCCCTCAACAGCGACCAGCTGATCGCGCTGACCACCGCGCAAGTGACCAGTCTGTCCACGCAGCAAGTTGCAGCAATCGGCAGCAACCAACTCAACGCGCTGGAAAGCCAGGACTTCGCCGCCCTGAGAACGTTGCAAATCGCCGCGCTGGGCACGGGCCTTTTCGCCAATTTGAGCACCGCGCAGGCGGCCGCCCTGACCAGCATCCAGGTCGCGGGCCTGGGCACCGGCCAGTTGGTCGCGCTCGGCACCGACCAGTTGCAAACTTTCGCCACCGGCGACATCGCCGCGCTGAGAACCGCACAAGTGCTGGCGCTGACCACCGGCCAGGTCGGCGCGCTGACCAGCGACCAGTTCCGCTCGATGACCGCCGCCCAGATGGCGGTGCTCACCAGCGCCCAGATCCGCGCGCTCGGCAGCGACCAGATCGTCGCGCTGA
Source organism: Oxalobacteraceae bacterium OTU3CAMAD1 (assembly GCA_024123915.1). Classification (NCBI taxonomy): domain Bacteria; kingdom Pseudomonadati; phylum Pseudomonadota; class Betaproteobacteria; order Burkholderiales; family Oxalobacteraceae; species Oxalobacteraceae bacterium OTU3CAMAD1. Next base: position 57,794 of record CP099650.1, read on the forward strand.
GCAGCCTGCAAGCGGGCAACTTGACCACCGACCAGGTGCACGCGCTGACCTCCGGCCAACTGGCCGCGCTGGAAACGCAAGACCTGGCCGCGTTCAAGACCCAGCAAGTGGCGGCGCTCAGCACCGACCAGTTCGTGCTGCTCAACAGCGACCAGATCGCCGGCCTGACCGTCACGCAAGTGGCCAACCTGACCAGCCAGCAAGTTGCCGCCCTGATCACCGACCAGATCGTCGCGCTGGAGACGCGCGACCTGGCCGCGTTGCGGACCGCACAACTGCAGGCGTTTAACAGCGCCCAGCTCGGCGCGATCTCCACCGACCAGCTGCAGGGCATGACCGCCGCGCAGCTGGCGTCGCTGAGCACTTCTCAGTTCCAGAGCCTGTTGACCGCGCAGATCACGTCGCTGACCACGCAGCAGGTCGCCGCGCTGGCCACCGGCCAGATCGCCAGCCTGACCAGCAATCAACTGTCCGCGCTCAACACTGCGGAAATCACCGCGCTCAAGACCGCGCAGATCACCGCGTTCAGCACCGCCCATGTCGCGCAACTGAGCACCGACCAGGTCACCGCGCTGACCAGCGGCCAGGTCGCCGCGATGTCGACCAGCCAGCTGTCGTCGCTGAGCTCGGACCAGATCCACGCGCTGAGCTCGGAAGATTTCGCCGCCCTGAGCGCCGCGCAATTGACCGCCATCGGCGGCCTGAGCTACCTGAGCACCGACCAGATCCAGGCCCTGACCCAGAACCAGATCGCCGGCCTGACCACGGACCAAGTCGCCGCGCTGAGCACCGACCAGATCGCGGCGCTGACCACGCGCCAGATCGGCAGCATCAGCACCGCCGGCGTCGCCGCCTTGAGCAGCGACCAGTTGCGCGCGATCGAGCTGGAAGACCTGGCCCGGTTGAACGTCCCGCAGCTGGCCGCGCTGACCACCGAACGCATCGCCCAGCTGACCAACGACCAGATCATGTCGCTGACCACCGCGCAGCTCGGCAGCTTGGCGACCGCCCAGATCGCCGCGCTGACCACCGCGCAAATGCAGGCGCTGACCACCGGCGAGGTACTATCGCTCAAAACCGTGCAAATCGCCGCGCTCAGCAGCGACCAGCTCGCCGCCCTCGTCATCGACCAGGTGCAGGTCCTGAGCTCGGGCCAGCTCAACGCACTCAGCAGCACGCAATTGCGCTCGCTGACCGCCGACCAGATCATTCAGCTGACCACGCAACAGTACGCGCTGCTGGCCACGGCGCAAGTGGCCGCCCTCAGCACGCAGCAACTGGGCGCCATCGAACTGGAAGACCTGGCCGCGCTCAAGACCGCGCAGATCGCCGCGCTGGGCACCGAGCAAATCCAGTCGCTGACCCTCGACCGCGTCGCCGCGCTGACCACCGCGCAGACCCAGGCGCTGAGCACCAACCAGTTGCTGGCGCTGACCACGACACAAATCCAGGCGCTGACCACCGACGAATTGCTGGCCCTAAAGTCCGCCCAAATCGCCGCGCTGGCCACCGACCAGCTCAACGCGCTGCTGGCCGACCAGTGGCAAAGCCTGGGTTCGGCGCAGCTCAACGCGCTGACCACGGACCAGTTCCAATCGCTGAGCAACGACCAGATCATCCAGCTGACGACGCGGCAAGTCGCCCAGCTGGCGACCGCCCAGATCGCCGCGCTGAACACTTCCCAGCTGAACGCGATGGAACTGGAAGACCTGGCCGCGCTGGTCAGCAACCAGATCGCCGCGCTGGGCACCTTGCAGGTCAGCCAGCTCGGCCTGACCCAGATCGACAACCTGACCACCGCGCAAGTCGCCGCGCTGACCAGCAACCAGCTGGTCGCGCTTGGTACCGACCAGGTGCGGGCGATCGCCACCGACGACCTGCAAGCGCTCAAAACGTCGCAGGTGCAAGCGCTGACCACCGTCCAGTTGACCGCGCTGACCATCGACCAGCTGCAAAACCTGACCACCGCCCAGCTCGACGCGCTGACGTCGGCGCAGGCGGTCTCGCTGACCACGGACCAGATCGCGGCGTTGACCACCTTGCAAGTGGATAACCTGGCCACCCGCCAATTGGGTGTGCTCGGCAGCGACCAGATCGCCGCCATCGGCACCGACAACTTCGCCACCCTGTCCAGCGCACAACTGGGCGCACTCAACAGCGCCCAGTTCGCCGCGATCACGACCGACCAGATCGTCGCGCTGAGCAGCGTGCAGACGGCCGCGCTGAGCACCGCACAAGTCGCCGCGCTCGGCAGCGACCAGCTCAACGCGCTGGAGACTGCCGACTTCGCCGTGCTCAAGACGGCGCAAATCGCCGCCCTGACCACCGCCAACGTCGCCGCGCTGACAACCGACCTGGTTAGTACCCTGGGCACCGCGCAAATCGGCGGCCTGAGCACCGCTCAGATCGCCGCCTTGAACACCGACCAGATCATGGCGCTGGGCACGGCCCAGGTCGGCGTTCTGAGCACCGCGCAGATCAGCGTGCTCAGCACCGATCAGATCGCCGCGCTGAGCACGATGGACTTCGTCGCCCTGCACAGCAACCAGCTGGCCGCCTTCAACACCGACCAGATCGGCGCGCTGACCGCCGCACAGCTCAACGCGCTGTCGACCAGCGCTGTCACCGGCCTGACCACGCAGCTGCTGGGCGCGCTGACGACCTTGCAATTGAGCCAGCTCGAAACCGCCCATGTCGCGGTGCTGACCTCGGTCCAACTGCCGTCGCTGAACACCGCCCAGCTGGCCGCGCTCAACACCGACCAGTTCGCCGCGATCAACACCGGCGCCATCAAGAATCTGCAGGCGGTGCAGTTCGCCGCGCTGACCACCGACCAGATCGTCGCCCTGACCACCGCCCAGGTCCGCGCGCTGGGCAGCACGCAGCTGAACGCGCTGGTCAGCGACCAGGTGGCCGCGCTGGAGACAGTCGACCTGGCCGCGTTGTCCACCGCGCAAGTGACGGTGCTGGGCACCGACCAGTTGCAGGCGCTGCTGACCGACCAGTTGGCCTCGCTGGCCACGGCGCAGCTCACCGCGCTGACCACCGACCAGATCGCCGCCGGCCTCAATACCGACCAGATCGCCGCGTTGACCACCGAACAGGCGGCATCGCTGGCCACCAAACAGGTGGCGGCGCTAACGACGGCCCAGATCGTCGCGCTGGAAACGGCCGACCTGTCGTCGTTCACCACGCGCCAGATCGTCGCCCTGACCAGCGACCAGATTCGCGTACTGAACAGCGATCAGCTCAACGGAATGACCACGACCGAACTGGCCGCGCTGACCACCAGCCAGATCAGCAGCGGCCTGAGCACGGCCCAGCTGGTGACCTTGGACGCCGACCACGTCAGCTCCCTGACCACCGCGCAACTGGTGTATGGCCTGAGCAGCGACAGCATCGCCGCCCTGACGACCGACCAGCTTGCGGCGCTGCGCACCGCGCAAACCTCGGTGCTGAACAGCAGCCAGGTGCAGGCGCTGACCACCGACCAGATCGTGGCACTGAGCACCGCGCAGGCGTCGACCCTGACCACGCAACAAGTGGCCGCGCTGACGACCGCCCAGGTCGTCGCGTTGGAAACGGCCGACCTGTCCTCGTTCACGACGCGCCAGATGGTCGCGTTGACCAGCGACCAGATCGGTGTACTGAACAGCGACCAGCTCAACGGCCTGACCACGACCGAACTGGCCGCCTTGACCACCAGCCAGATCAGCAACGGCCTGAGTACCGCCCAACTGGCCGCGCTGGACGCTGACCACGTCAGCTCCCTGACCACCGCGCAACTGGTCTATGGCCTGAGCAGCGGCAGCATCGCCGCCCTGACCACCGACCAGCTTGTGGCGCTGCGCACCGCGCAAACCTCTGTGCTGAACAGCAGCCAGGTGCAGGCGCTGACCACCGACCAGATCGTCGCGCTGAGCACCGCGCAAGCGTCGACGCTGACCACGCAACAAGTGGCCGCGCTGACGACGACGCAGGTCGTGGCGCTGGAAACGGCCGACCTGTCCTCGTTCACAACGCGCCAGCTCGTCTCGCTCACCAGCGACCAGATCGGCGTATTGAACAGCGACCAGCTCAATAGCCTTGCCACGGCCCAACTGGCGGCGCTGACCACCAGCCAGATCAGCAACGGCCTGAGCACGACACAACTGGCTGGCCTGGACGCCGACCACGTCAGTTCCCTGACCACCGCGCAACTGGTGTACGGCCTCAGCAGCGACAGCATCGCCGCGCTGACGACCGACCAGCTCGCCGCATTGCGTACCGCGCAAACCTCGGTGCTGAACAGCAGCCAGGTGCAGGCACTGGCCACCGACCAGATCGTCGCGCTGAGCACCGCGCAGGCATCAACGCTGACCACGCAACAAGTCGCCGCGCTGACGACCGCGCAGGTCGCCGCGCTGGAAACGGCCGACCTGTCATCCTTCACCACCCGCCAGATGGTTGCGTTGACCAGCGACCAGATCGGTGTACTGAACAGCGATCAGCTCAACGGCCTGACCACCACCGAACTGGCCGCGCTGACCACCAGCCAGATCAGCAGCGGCCTGAGCACGGCCCAACTGATCGCACTGGATGCCGACCACGTCAGTTCCCTGACCACCGCGCAACTCGTGTACGGCCTGAGCAGCGACAGCATAACCGCCCTGACAACCGACCAGCTTGTGGCGTTGCGCACCGCGCAAACCTCTGTGCTGAACAGCAGCCAGGTGCAGGCGCTGACCACCGACCAGATCGTTGCGCTGAGCACCGCGCAGGCGTCGACCCTGACCACGCAACAAGTGGCCGCGCTGACGACCGCCCAGGTCGTCGCGCTGGAAACGGCTGATTTGTCGTCGTTCACGACGCGCCAGATCGTCTCGCTCACCAGCGACCAGATCGGCGTATTGAACAGCGACCAGCTCAATAGCCTTGCCACGACCCAACTGGCGGCGCTGACCACCAGCCAGATCAGCAACGGCCTGAGCACGGCCCAACTGATCGCGCTGGATGCCGACCATGTCACCTCCCTGACCACCGCGCAACTGGTGTACGGCCTGAGCAGCGACAGCATCGCCGCCCTGACGACCGACCAGCTCACCGCACTGCGTACCGCGCAAACGTCGGTGCTGAACAGCAGCCAGGTGCAGGCGCTGACCACCGACCAGATCGTTGCGCTGAGCACCGCGCAGGCGTCGACCCTGACCACGCAACAAGTGGCCGCGCTGACGACCGCCCAGGTCGTCGCGCTGGAAACGGCCGATCTGTCCTCTTTCACCACGCGTCAAATGGTTGCTCTGACCAGCGACCAGATCGGTGTACTGAACAGCGATCAGCTCAACGGCCTGACCACGACCGAACTGGCCGCCTTGACCACCAGCCAGATCAGCAACGGCCTGAGCACGGCCCAACTGGCCGCGCTGGACGCCGACCACGTCAGCTCGCTGACCACCGCGCAACTGGTGTACGGCCTGAGCAGCGACAGCATCGCCGCCCTGACGACCGACCAGCTCACCGCGTTGCGCACCGCGCAGACGTCGGTGCTGAACAGCAGCCAGGTGCAGGCGCTGACCACGGACCAGATCGTTGCGCTGAGCACGGCGCAAGCGTCGACCTTGACCACGCAACAAGTGACCGCGTTGACCACGGATCAGATCGTCGCTCTGGAAACGGACGACCTGGTCGTCCTGAGCACGCGTCAGATCGCCGCCATCAACACGGTGCAGGTCGCCGCGCTGGCCGTCGGACAGCTCAATTCGCTGACCCTGGCGCAACTGGCCGCCTTCAACACCAGCCAACTGGCCAACGGCCTGCAAACGGCACAGGTAGCCGCGCTCGACGTCGCCCACATCGCCGCGCTGAGCACCGCCCAGCTGGCTTACGGCCTGACCGTCGACAATCTGCTGGCCTTGACCACCGATCAGATCCGGGCGCTGGGCACCACCCAGATCGCCGCTCTGACCACCGCCCAGGCCAGCAACTTGAGCACCGATCAGATCGCCGCGCTGGCCACGGCGCAAATGACCGGCCTGTCCACCGCGCAGATGCAGTGGCTGACGGCCGACCAACTGGCCGCGCTGAGCACCGATCAGGTCGCAGCGCTCGACACGCAGGACGTCGCCGCATTGACGGCCGGCCAATTTATCGGCCTTAGCACCGACCAGACCGTGGCGCTGACCACCAACCAGGTGCGCGGCCTGAAAACGGCACAGATCGCCGCCATCGACGGCGTGCAGATCACCGTCTTCAGCACTGACCAGCTCGGCGCGCTGAGCACGGCGCAGGCGGCCTCGCTCAGCGTCAATGCGGTGATCGCGCTGTCGACCATCCAGATCGGCGCGCTCGCCACGGCCAACGTCGCCGCGCTGGGCACCTTGCAAGTTGCCAGCCTCGACGTCACGCAATTGCCGGGGCTGAACACGGCCCAGGTGCAGGCGCTCACCAGCGCCCAGCTCGGTGCGATGACGGCCGACCAGCTGTTCGCCATGAGCACCAGCCAGATCAGCGCCTTGCGTACCGCACAGATCGGCTACCTCAACACCACGCAGCTGTCGTCGCTCTCGAACGGCCAGATCCAGGCCCTCACCACGGAGCAAGTGGCCAGCATCAAGCTGAGCCAGGTCACCGCACTGACGGTCGACCAGGTCGCCGCCTTCGACACCAACCAGTTGCAGTCGCTGACCACGGCGCAAATCCAGACGATGACGTCGACGCAACTGAACGCGCTGACCAGCACCCAGGCGGCCGCGCTGACGACCTTGCAGATGGGCGCGCTGAAGAATACCCAGATCGCCGCGCTGACGATCGACCAGATCAACGCCTTCACGCCGACGCAACTGGCGGCCTGGACCACGAGCCAGCTCGGCTCGCTGACGGTGACGCAGATCGGCTACCTGTCGACCACGCAGATCGCCGGCCTGACCAACACGCAGGTGGCCGGCCTCAAAGCGAGCCAGTTGCAAGTCTTCACCACCGACCAGATCGCCGCGTTCACGGCGGGGCAGATCCCGTCGCTGACCACGGCCAACCTGACCGCGCTCAGCATCGCGCAGGCGGACGCCCTCACCGGCGCCCAGGTGGCGGCCATGTCGGTCACGCAAACGATGGCGCTCAACGCCGCGTCGGTCAACTACGCGACGCCGCTGGTGCTGGATCTGGATGGCAACGGCGTGCGCACGCTGAGCATCGCGGCGGGCGTCCAGTTCGACATCCGCGGCGACGGCCAGGCCGTCAACACCGGCTGGGTCGACAACAAGGACGGCCTGCTGGCCCTGGACCGCAACGGCGACGGCGTCATCAACGACGGCGGCGAGCTGTTCGGCAGCGCCACGGCCCTGGCCGACGGCACCAAAGCCGCCGACGGCTACGCCGCGCTGGCCGCGCTCGACAGTAACGGCGACGGCCATATCAGCGATACCGACGAGGCCTTCGGCGCGCTGCGCGTCTGGGTCGACGGCAACTCGGACGGCGTCAGCCAGGCCGGCGAGCTCAAGACCTTGGGGCAGTTGGGCATCGCCACGATCGCCACCGGCGCCAGCAACGCGCTGACGCAGCAAAACGGCAACGTGATCGGCCTGACATCGAGCTACACCGGCACCGACGGCAAGGTGCACGACAGCGCCGACGTCTGGTTCCTGGCGCAAAAACAGGCAGAATCGGCAACACCAGCTGCCTCTTTGCAACAGCAAGTCAGTGGCCTGAGCAGCGCGCTGTCGAGCTTCACCGCTGCCAATCCGGCAACAACCGGTATCGACAATGCGGCACAAACGCAACAGCTGACCGCATTGAAAGCCACCGGGGCGGGCGCCGAAAACAGCGTGCAAGCGCTGACGGACGCGCTCAAGCAATACCACACCGGGCAAGGTCTGCAGGGCGCCGCCGGCGCGCTCACCAACACCCGCCGCGAGCCGGGCGGCCACAGCGCCACCAGCTGGTTTAGCGTCCCCGACCGCTAACCCCACCCCGGGGTCAGGTCCGACATTCGGACACGCTCACAACCGTATTTCCATGATACGGCCGAGCTTGTGTCCGAATGTCGGACCTGACCCCGAGGGTTGTGATCGGTCGAGGAGACGTGGTTTTACATTCTTGCTCCTGAGCCAAAAGTTGCCCCGTATCCAGCGACAAAAGGTATGATAGTGCCTACCTTTTATGGCTCTGCGGGCCGTTCGCCGCGTGCCGGATCGATCCAACTTTAAGCCCAGCCATGACCGCTCACGCTCCTGCCGCACCCGCTCCCTCCGATACCAGCCCGCTGGGCAATGTGATGGCCCTGGCCGCCAGCGGGGCGCTTTCCATCGGCGATCTGTTCGGCGCCGCCGCCGTGCTGCAGGAAAGCGGCCAGCTGCCCGCGGCGATCGGCCTGTATCAAACCTGGATCCTGAACACGCCGTCGCCGCTTGTCTACGCGGCCTGCTTCAACCTGGCCGTGGTGTTGTCCAATAGCGGCGACGATGCCGGCGCCGAGAAAGTGCTGCGCCAGGCCATCGCGCAAAATCCGAACTTCGTCGAGGCCCGCCTGAATCTGGGCACCCTGCTCGAACGGGTCGGCCGCCCCGAGGAGGCGCTGGCGATGTGGAACTCGGTGCTGACCGACGTCCAGCCGGATATCAAGACCAATCCGACCCTGCACGTGCAAACACTGAACAACCTCGGTCGCCTGCTGGAGATCCGCAAGCGCTACCCGGAGGCCGAGAAGATGCTGGCCCTGAGCCTGGGCGTCGATCCGCAGCAGGCCAACGTGATGACCCATTGGGTCCACCTGCGCCAGAAGCAGTGCGAGTGGCCCGTCTACAGCGGCCTGGAACACATCTCGGTCACTACCATGATCGATGGCACCTCGGCGCTCGCGATGCTCAGCGCCTCCGACGATCCCGCCCAGCAGCTGGCCGCCGCGCGCCGCTTTGTCAACGAGAAGGTCAACGCCGCCGTCGCGCCGCTGACCGGCGCCCATGGTTATGGTCACAGCCGCCTGCGCATCGGCTACCTGTCGTCCGACTTCTGCTCGCACGCGGTCTCGATCCTGACCGCCGAACTGTATGAGCTGCACGATCGCAGCAAGTTCGAGGTTTATGCCTTCAGCTGGAGCCGCGAGGACGGTTCGCCGATCCGCGCCCGCGTGGTCAAGGCGATGGACCATTACATCCGCATCGACGCGCTGACCGACGAACAGGCCGCGCGCACCATCCGCGCCCACGAAATCGACATCCTGGTCGACCTCCACGGCCTGACCCTGGGCGCGCGCCCGAACATCCTGGCCTTCCGCCCGGCGCCGGTGCAGCTGACCTACCTCGGTTTCCCGGGCAGCACCGGCCTGCCCGGCGTCGATTACGTGCTGGCCGACGAATTCCTGATCACGCCCGAGATGACCAAGGACTTCACCGAGAAACCGCTGTACCTGCCCGACACCTTCCAGATCAACGACCGCCAGCGCGCCATCGCCGCCAAGCCGACCCGCGCCAGCGTCAACCTGCCGGACGACGCCTTCGTCTTCTGCTCGTTCAACAACAACTTCAAATTCACGCCGGACATGTTCACGACGTGGATGAACATCCTGCGCCGCGTGCCGAACAGCGTCCTGTGGCTGGTGGCCGACTACCCGGAAGTGCGCGAGAACCTGTACCGCTACGCCGAGGAGGCGGGCATCGACCGCAACCGCCTGATCTTCAATACCCGCGCCGTGCCGGCCGAGTACCTGGCGCGCTACCAGCTGGCCGACCTGTTCCTCGACACCTTCCCGTTCAATGCCGGCACCACCGCCAGCGACGCGCTGTGGGCCGGCCTGCCGCTGCTTACCTGCGCCGGCCACACCTTCTCGTCGCGCATGGCCGGCAGTCTGCTGCGCGCGGTCGACCTGCCGCAGCTGATCACCTATAACTTCGCCGACTACGAAGAGAAGGCCGTGGCGCTGGCCAACGATCCTAACCGCATCGCGTCGATGAAGCGCCAGCTGGTGGCCAACCGCATGACCTGCGCGCTGTTCGACACGCCGCGCTTCGTGCGCAACCTGGAGACGGTGCTGCAGCAGGTGGCCAAGCCGGCCGCGCCGCGCATGCCCGCGCCGCAGCATGCGGTGCGCCCGTCCGACGATCCGTCCCAAAACGCCGCGTCCGAACCGGTGCGCATCGACCAGATCCCGATCGTCAGCGTGTCCTACAATTCGCCGGACCTGATCGAGGCGCTGCTGCGCACCCTGCGCCAGTTCTACACCAACCGCGTCTACATCATCGACGGCTCCAACCCGGACGTGGCCGAGAAGATCCGCGCCATCACCGACGGCTTCGAGAACGTCGAGTTCATCCCGTTCGGCTACAACATCCATCACGGTCCGGGCCTGCGCTGGGCGATCAACCATCTGGGCCTGTCGGGCGAGGTGCTGTTCCTCGACTCCGACGTCGAGATCCTCAAGGGTGGTTTCATCGAATCGCTGCACAGCCATCTGCGCCCCGGCATGTACGGCGTGGGCACCATCCAGCCGGTCAACGAGCAAGGCTACGACCGCGCCGACGGCGCCGTGCGCTACCTGCATCCGGCCTGCATGCTGACCAATATCGAGGTGGTGCGCCAGTGGCCGATGCCGATCAAGCACGGCGCGCCGATGATCTCCACCATGCTGGCGATCCACCAGGCCGGCGCCCACGATCTGATCGAGAGCATCGAGTGGGTGCGCGAGGACTTCGCGCCCAAGCCGCCCAAGCGCAACTACATCAAGCATGACTGGCAGGGCACCGTGATCCGCACCGGCGGCTACCACTACGACCTGCCCAGCGCCACCACCGTGGTCAATACCGACCTGCTGCAGTTCATGCCGCCGGAGGCGCGCAAGATCGTCGAGGTGCATTGCCGCGACGGCGCCTTCGCCAAGGCCTACAAGGCCCGCAACGCCATCGTCGACTATACCGGCATCGAGGCCGATCCGGCGCCCGCGCAGGCCGCGCGCCCGCACTGCGATTTCGTCTTCAACGTGGAGATCGAACACGCCGGCCCGGACCTGTGGGACCACGTGCGCGGCGCCGATTGCTGGGTACTCGACGAGGCGCTGGAGATGATCGACGATCCATGGACGCTTCTGCAGAAAATCCGCACCAGCATCGCCCCGGGCGGCAAGATCGTGGCGACCATCCGCAACTTCCAGCACTGGAGCATCCAGGCGCGCATGAACGCCGGCGACCTGCGCTACGGCCCGGCGGGCCTGGAAAAATCGCGCAAGCGCATCTTCACGCGCGGCGCCATGCTGGAGATGTTCCAGCAGGCGGGCTTCCAGATCAGCGGCGGCAGCGCGCGCATCGTCGACGAACCGGCGCGTGAAAAATACCTGCCGGCGATCCGCCTGATGGCCGGCGCCAGCGGCATCGATCCGGTGGTGGCGGTCGAAGACGCGCTGCCGTGGCAGTACATCGTAACGGCAGTCGCCGCCTGAGCAGGGAAAGCACTATGAGTTTGCCATTAGTTAGCATCGTTATCCCCTCGTACAAGACCGGCCATTTCGAGACATGCCTGCGCTCCGCGCTGGGCCAGAGCTATCCGAACATCGAGATCCTCGTCAGCGACAACTGCCCGACCGAGGCGATCAAGGAGATCTGCGCCAAGTACAGCGGCCATCTGATCTACCAGCGCAATTCGGCGATCCGCGAGCAGAACGTGCTGACCGCGCTGTTCGCGGCCAAGGGCCAGTTGATCAAGCCCCTGTTTGACGACGATGTGCTGCATCCGTTCTGCATCGAGCGCATGGTCGCGACCATGAACATGGACCCGGAGATCCAGCTGGTGTTCTCGGCCTCGCAGGTGATCAACGTCGACAACGAACGCACCGACACGCGCCGTCCGTATGAGGCCAGCGGCAGCATGCCGGCGCGCGATATGCAGCGCAGCATGGTGCTGGGCATGCGCAACTTCGTCGGCGAATTCAGCTCCATCATGTTCCGCCGCGAGCGGCTGTGGGAAATCGGCCGCCACCTGTTCAAGTACCACAAGCACGATTGCACCCTGGGGCTGGCCGACGTCGCCGCCTATTTCAACCTGGCGCGCGACGGCAAGGTGTTCTACATCGACGAAGAGCTGTCCTACTTCCGCCACGACCGCCGGCTGGAGTCGAACTCCAACCCCAACGCCAACCCCAACTTCGGCTACTGCTTCTCCGACTACATCGACCTGTTGATCGAATCGTGCGACATCGGCATCGTCGCGCCGGAGGAGCTGGAGGCGATGGCGCCGACCGTCGACGATGTGGCCGCGCGCCTGGGCGGCGTGTTCCCGATGATGGCGGCCTCCCAGCAGCGCTTCCACGCGGTGGTGGCGGCCAACCGCGAGGGAGCGCCATCATGATGGACCAGTGCCGGCTGATCGACCTGCCGCCGCACCACGACGTGCGCGGCAACCTGTCGGTGATCGAGGGCGGCGTGCATATCCCGTTCGACATCAAGCGCGTCTACTACCTGTACGATGTCCCGGGCGGATCGGCGCGCGCCGGCCATGGCCACATCGAGCTGCAACAGCTGTTCGTGGCCATGTCGGGCAGCTTCGACGTCATCGTCGACGATGGCTTCGAGCGCAAGAAATTCCAGCTCAACCGCTCGTATTACGGTCTCTATGTGCCCGGCATGATGTGGCGCGAAGTCGAGAACTTCTCGTCCGGCGCGGTGTGCGTGGTGATGGCCTCGACCCTGTACGACCCCAAAGACTACTATCACGACTACGACCAATTCGTGGCCGCGGCAAATCACCATAAGCGAGTGTCACCATGAGCGTCCCCTTCCTCGACCTGAAAGCCATCAACCTGTCGCAAGCCGACGAACTGGAAGCGGCTTTCAAGCGCGTGCTGCACTCAGGCTGGTATGTGCTGGGCGCCGAAACGTCGGCCTTCGAAGCCAGTTTCGCCACCTACTGCAAGAGCAAGCACGCCATCGGCGTGGCCAACGGCCTCGATGCGATCTTCATGATCCTCAAGGCCTACGGCATCGGCCCGGGCGACGAGGTGATCGTGCCGTCCAATACCTTCATCGCCACCTGGCTGGCGGTCAGCGACTGCGGCGCCACGCCGATCCCGGTCGAACCGACCGCCGACGGCTTCAATATCGATCCGGCGCTGGTGGAGGCGGCCGTCACGCCGCGCACCAAGGCCATCCTGGCGGTCCACCTGTACGGCCAGACCGCCGACATGGACCCGCTCAAGGCGCTGGCGGCCAGACACAATCTGAAACTGATCGAGGACGCCGCGCAGGCGCACGGTGCGCTGTATCGCGGCGGCGTGGCCGGCCAGCTGGGCGACGCGGCGGCCTTCAGCTTCTACCCGGGCAAAAACCTGGGCGCGCTGGGCGATGGCGGCGCCGTCACCACCAGCGACGACGACCTGGCCGACAAGATCCGCACCTTGCGCAACTACGGCTCCAAGGTCAAATACTACAACGAGGTGCCGGGCTATAACTCGCGCCTGGACGAGGTGCAGTCGGCGCTGTTGAGCGTCAAGCTGCCCAAGCTGAACGCGGATAACGCCCGCCGCCGCGCCATCGCCGCCATCTACGACCGCGAACTGGCCGGCATCGCCGGCCTGGCGCTGCCGTTCGTGCCCGAGTGGGCCGAGCCGGTATGGCACCTGTACGTGGTGCGCCACGCGCAGCGCGACGCGCTGGCCAAGGCGCTGGCCGAGCAGGGCATCGGCACCATCGTCCACTATCCGGTGCCGCCGCACCTGCAGCCCGCGTATGCCGATCTCGGATACGCCGAAGGCGCGTTCCCGCTGGCCGAGGCGATCCACCGCGAAGTGCTGAGCCTGCCGATCGGCCCGACCATGAGCGACGAGCAGGCGCTCGAAGTGGCCGCCGCCGTGCGTAAATTCTGCACCGTATGATCCATCCCAGCGCCATCATTTCGCCGAAAGCCAGACTGGGCGCCGACGTTAGCGTCGGCCCCTTCACCATCATTCACGACAACGTGGACATCGGCGACGGCTCGGTCATCGACGGTTACTGCGAGATCGGCTATCCGACCCCGCTGGCAGACGGCCAGCCGCTGGTGATCGGCAAGGGTGCGCGCATCCGCTCGCACTCGGTGTTCTACGAGGGCTCGCGCTTCGGCGACAAGCTGGTGACGGGCCACCGCGTGGTGGTGCGCGAGAAAACGGTGGCCGGCATCGCCTTCCAGATCGGCACCATGAACGACATCCAGGGCGACTGCCAGATCGGCGACTACGTGCGCTGCCAGTCGAATGTCTTCATCGGCAAAATGTCCAAGGTCGGCAACTTCGTCTGGCTGCTGCCGTATGTGGTGCTGACCAACGATCCCCACCCGCCCAGCAACGTGTTGATGGGCGCCGAGATCGGCGACTACGCCGCCATCGCCGCCATGTCGGTGATCCTGCCCGGCGTGAAGGTCGGCGAGCGCGCGCTGGTGGCGGCGCACAGCAAGGTGCACCGCGACGTCGCTCCCGGCACTGTAGTTGCCGGCAATCCGGCCACCTTCCTGTGCGACGCCAGCAAGATCCGGCTCAAGGACGGCACCGGCGCCCCGGCCTATCCATGGACCACCCACTTCAAGCGCGGCTACCCGGCGGATATCACCGACGGCTGGGGCTCGGCTCCCTCGGCCTAGCCCACCACCGAACGGACGCCCATGACCCGCCCACTCCACGCAGCCATGGCCGCCGGTAACCTGTCGGAAGCGGGCACCCTGGCGATGGCGCTGGCGGGACTGGGCGAACTGTCCGTCATGGACCTGATCGGCGTGGCCGGCCTGATGGCCGCGCAGGGCAGGACCGAACAAACCATCGCTCTGTACACGCTTTGGCTAAAGCACAGCGAATCCCCGCTCGAATATGTGGCCTGGTACAACCTGGCCGTGGTGCAGGCGCAGGGGCAGGACGACGCCGGCGCCGAACGCGCTTACCGCAAATCGCTCAAGCTGCGCCCCGGCTTCACCGAAAGCCAACTCGGTCTGGGCGTGCTGCTGGAACGCAAACGCCAGCCGGAAGCGGCGCTGGCCCTGTGGCGCGAGGCGCTCGACCTGCTGGAGGCGGTGCCAGCGGGCGCGCCGCCGGCGGCGGCCTCGCTGCAGGTACGCCTGCTCAATAACATCGGCCGGCTGGCGGAGGCGCAAGGCGATCCGGCGCAAGCCGAGGACGCGCTGCTGCGCAGCCTCCAACTCGATCCCAAACAAAAACTGATCGTGCCGCGCTGGCTGGACCTGCGCCTGAAGTTGTGCGCGTGGCCGGTGCACGGCTTCGTGCCCGGCGTCAGCGAGACGGCCTTGCAGCACCACACGTCGGCGCTGGCGATGCTCAGCCTGGGCGACGATCCGGCGCGGCAGCTGGCCTGCGCGCGGCGCGAGGCTGCGCTGCACTTCCCGCCGCCACCGACGGCGCTGTCCGATCAGGATGGCTATGCCCACCGCAAGCTGCGCGTCGGCTACCTGTCGTGCGGTTTCGGCGCGCAGCCGACCGGACGCATGATCGCCGAGCTGCTGGAGCTGCACGACCGCGACCAGGTGGAGTTGTATGGCTTCTGCTGGAGTGGCGAGGATCACTCGGCCCTGCGCCAACGCCTGCTGCGCGCCTTCGACCTGCATGTGCCGATCGGCCCTTTGAGCGATATGCAGGCGGCGCAGGCGATCCGCGCCCACGAAATCGACATCCTGGTCGACCTGCACGGCGTGCTGCCGGGCGGACGGCCGGGCATCCTGGGCCACCGTGCCGCGCCGGTGCAAATCGGCTGGCTCGGACAGGCCGGCACCAGCGGCAACAGCCGCGTCGACTACGTTTTGGCCGACAGTTTCGTGCTGCCACCCGAACTGGCGGGCTACCATACCGAAAAACCACTGTATCTTCCCCACTGCTTCCAGCCGCAGGACCGCCAGCGCGCCCTCCCCTCGCCGCCGGCGTCCGGCGCGCGCGCCGGCTTCGGCCTGCCCGGCGACGCCTTCGTGTTCTGCTGCTTCGGCGCCGCCGCGCACATCGTCCCGGAGCGCTTCGCCACCTGGATGCGCATTTTGCACGCGGTGCCGGGCAGCGTACTGTGGCTGCAAACCGACAGCGAACAGGTACGCGACAACCTGCGCCTGGCCGCCCTGCGGCACGACATCTCCAGCGACCGCCTTTGCTTCGCCGCGCCGGCCGCCGGTGAATTGGCGATGGACCGCTACCAGGCGGCCGACCTGTTCCTCGACACCGGCCCGCATAACGCCGGCGCCATCGCGGGCGACGTGCTGTGGGCCGGCCTGCCGCTGCTGACCCGCGCCGGCCAGACCTTTGCCAGCCGCGTGTGCGGCAGCCTGCTGCAGGCGGCCGGCCTGCCGGAGCTGATCGCGCGCACGGAAAAGCAGTACGCGACCAGGGCGATCCGCCTCGCCACCCACCCGAAGGAACTGGCACGCCTGCGCAACCGCCTCGGGAAAAACCGCGCCGGCGCGCCGTTGTTCGACACCCCGGCGCTGGCGCGCGACCTCGAACAGCTTTACCTGCGCGTGGCGCGCGGCACGCTGAAACGCGGTCGCCGCAAAGCCGCGCAGCACGCGGCACAACAAGCCGCCGACGCCGCCGCACCGCTGGTGAGCATCCTGATCCCGGCCGACGATCCGCTGACGCTGGAGGCCACCCTGGCCAGCGCGCTGGCGCAAACCCACGCCAACTGCGAAGTGATCGTCAGCGACAGCAGCCCGCACGGCGCCTGCCGCGCGCCGCTCAAGCCTTATCTGAAAGCGCACCGGCGCCTGCGCTACAGCCACGCGCCGGGCCTCGGCGCGCTCGACAACCTCAATCACTGCCTGGCGCTGTCCCTGGGCGAATACATAACGGTCGCCCCGCCCGGCGACACGCTGGCGCCGGAAAAAGTCGCCGTCATGCTGCCCTGCTTCGTGGACCACCCGCACATCGGCATGGTGGCCTGCTGGCGCCAACCGCTCGCGCCGGACGGCCAGGCGCTGCCGGCGGCGCCGCTGTTCGCCGCCGACATCGTGATCGACGGCGTCTCGCTGGCCAACATGCTGCTGGGCGGCGACGGTGGCGGCGCGGCGGCGATGTGCGCGCCCGGCGCGCTGCTGCTCAAGCGCGCCACGCTGGGCAACGCCTTCGGCCGCTACCGCGACCGCGCCTACCCGGAACGCGCCAACGTCGCCACCGCCCTCACCGCGCTGCAAGCGGGCCACTACGCCTACCTGCCGCGCGCGCTGTCCAGCTTCCGCCTCGCGCCTCCACCGCCTGCCGCGCCGGCGGCCGCGCTGGACGCCGCGCTCGAAGGCTTGCAGCTGCTGTATCAAGCGCACGAACAGGGTCACAACTTCGGCGCGCCCGGCGCCTTCAAACAACTGTTGTCGACACGTCTTTCCGAAATGAACACACTCATTTCCGCACATCATCTGCACCTCGCGGCAAGCGCCGCACACCGGCTCGACACGGTGCAGCGCACCATGCGAATCGGCTACCAACTTTTGCTCACGCCATAGTGTGGTAAATCCTCCATCGCTGAGTCTGCGGCAGCAAAATGCCTGTTCTTTTCCTTTAAAATAGCCCGGGCGCAATAGATAATATGATCTGCGTCAACATAACAATCCGGGGATAGCATGAAAGCAGTCATATTGGCGGGCGGGCTGGGCACACGGCTCAGCGAAGAGACGACTGTCAAGCCGAAGCCGATGGTCGAGGTCGGCGGCAAACCGATCCTCTGGCACATCCTGAAAAGCTATTCCGCCCATGGCATCAACGACTTCGTCATCTGCTGCGGCTACCGCGGCTACGTGATCAAGGAGTTCTTCGCCAACTACTTCCTGCACACCTCGGACGTCACCTTCGATCTGCAAAAAAACAGCATGGAAGTGCACGAGCGCCACGCCGAGCCATGGAAGGTCACCCTGATCGACACCGGCAGCGACACCCTGACCGGCGGCCGCCTGAAGCGCGTGCGCCAGCACGTCGAACACGACGAAGCGTTCTGCTTCACCTACGGTGACGGCGTGTCCGACATCGACATCGGCGCCTCCATCGCCTTCCACAAAAAACACGGCAAGCTCGCCACCATGACGGCGGTGCAGCCGCCCGGCCGCTTCGGCGCCATCGACATCGACGGCCAGCGCATCGTCAGCTTCAAGGAAAAGCCGCAAGGCGACGGCGCCTGGATCAACGGCGGCTACTTCGTGCTCTCGCCGAAGGTGATCGACTACATCGACGGCGACAGCACCACGTGGGAAAAGGAACCGATGGAGCAGCTGGCCGGCGAAGGCCAGCTGGATGCCTTCCACCACCACGGCTTCTGGCAGCCGATGGACACGCTGCGCGACAAGGTGCTGCTCGAAGACCTGTGGCAAAGCGGTAAGGCGCCGTGGAAGCGGTGGCCATGACCCCGTCCTTCTGGCAGGGCAAACGGGTATTCCTGACCGGTCATACCGGCTTCAAAGGCAGCTGGCTTAGCCTGTGGCTGCAGCAACTGGGCGCGCACGTCACCGGCTTCGCGCTGGCGCCGAGCCAACCGAGCCTGTTCGACACCGCGCAAGTGGGCGCCGGCATGACCTCCATCATCGGCGACATCCGCGACGGCGCCGCGCTGCGCGACGCCATGCTGGAGGCGCGGCCGGAGATCGTCATCCACATGGCGGCGCAGGCGCTGGTGCGCTACTCGTACGCCAACCCGGTCGAGACCTACGCCACCAACGTCATGGGCCTGGTGAACTTCTTCGAAGCGGTGCGCAACACGCCGGGCATCAAGGCGGTGGTCAACGTCACCAGCGACAAGTGCTACGAAAACAAGGAGTGGGCCTGGGGCTACCGCGAGAACGAAGCCTTCGGCGGCTACGACCCATATAGCAACAGCAAGGCCTGCGCCGAACTGGTGACGGCCGGCTACCGCTCGTCGTTCTTCAATCCGGAAAAATACGCCGAGCATGGCGTGGCGCTCGCCTCGGGCCGCGCCGGCAACGTGATCGGCGGCGGCGACTGGGCCGAAGACCGTTTGATTCCCGACATGGTGCGCGCCATCGCCGCCGGCAAGCCGGTGCGCATCCGCAGCCCGCACGCGATCCGTCCGTGGCAGCATGTGCTGGAGCCGCTGTCCGGCTACCTGACCCTGGCCGAGCACCTTTACACGCACGGCGCGGCGTACGCCGAAGGCTTCAACTTCGGGCCGCACGACATCGACGCCCGCCCGGTCGAATGGATCATCTCGCGCCTGTGCGAGAGCTGGGGCGACGGCGCCGGCTGGGAGCTGGACCAGGCGCCGCAACCGCACGAGGCGCACTACCTCAAGCTCGATTGTTCCAAGGCGCGCGGCCGTTTGCACTGGCAGCCGCGCTGGCACCTGGGCCACACCATCGACATGATCGTCGGCTGGCACAAGGCGCACGCCGCCAGGGCCGACATGCGCGCCTTCACCCTGGCGCAAATCGACACCTATCAAAACACCGCACACATCTAAGGCAGCAACCATGAGCGAAGCAAAAACCAAAGAACAACTCCGCGCGGAGATCAACAAGCTGGTGGCCGAATACGGCGCGCTGGCCAGCGTGCCGAAGGCCTTCGAGCCCGGCGTGACGGTGATCCCGCCGGCCGGCAAAGTGGTCGGCGCGCCGGAAATGGAACTGATGGTCGAAGCTTCGCTCGACGCCTGGCTGACCACCGGCCGCTTCAACGACCAGTTCGAGGCCAAGCTGGCCAAGATGATCGGCGTGGACTTCCTCATCACCGTCAATTCCGGCTCGTCGGCCAACCTGGTCGCGTTCAATACCCTGACCTCGCCGAAGCTGGGACCGCGCGCGATCCAGCCGGGCGATGAAGTGATCGGCGTGGCCGCCGGCTTCCCCACCACCGTCAACCCGATCATCCAGTTCGGCGCGATTCCGGTGTTCGTGGACGTGGAGCTGGGCACCTACAACATCGACGTCACCAAGCTGGAAGCGGCGATCTCGCCGAAAACCAAGGCCATCATGCTGGCCCACACGCTGGGCAATCCGTACAACCTGGACGTGATCGTCGCGATCTGCAAAAAGTACAACCTGTGGCTGATCGAGGATTGCTGCGACGCGCTGGGCTCCACCTACGACGGCAAGATGGTCGGCACCTTCGGCGACATCGGCACCATGTCGTTCTACCCGGCCCACCACATCACGATGGGCGAAGGCGGCGCCGTCTTCACCAACAACGCCGAACTGAAAATGATCGCCGAGTCGTTCCGCGACTGGGGCCGCGATTGCTACTGCCCACCGGGCAAGGACAACACCTGCGGCAAGCGTTTCTGCCAGTGCTTCGGCACCCTGCCGGCCGGCTATGACCACAAGTATACCTACAGCCATTTGGGCTACAACCTGAAGATCACCGACATGCAGGCCGCCTGCGGCCTGGCGCAGATCGACCGCGCGGCAGGCTTCATCCAGGCCCGGAAGGACAACTTCGCCTACCTGACCGAACGCCTGCAATCGTGCGCCGAGTTCCTGATCCTGCCGGTGGCGACCGAGAATTCCGACCCGTCGTGGTTCGGTTTCCCGATGACCCTCAAGCCGGAAGCGAACGTAGCTCGGGTCGACCTGCTCACCTACCTGGACCAGCACAAGATCGGCACCCGCCTGCTGTTCGCCGGTAACCTGACGCGCCAGCCGTACATGATCGGCCGTAACTACCGCGTCTCCGGCGACCTGACCAACACCGACCGCGTGATGAACGACACCTTCTGGATCGGCGTCTTCCCTGGCCTGACCCGCGAGATGCTGGACTTTACGATTGAAAAACTGGAAGCCTTCTTTGGCGTGAACTTCTAATGAGCGACAACAAGATCAAGGTCGCCGAACTGCTGGCCGAAGCCCTGGAAAACCTCGGCATCGAGCACGCCTTCGGGATCATCGGCGCCGGCAATGTGCATCTGTTCGAAGCGATCTCGCGCCGTGGTTTCACGGAGATCGTCTGCGTCCACCACGAGCAGGCCGCCTGCATGGCGGTGCAGACCTACTACCGCACCAGCGGCAAGCTGGCCGCAGCGCTCCTGACCACCGGCGCAGGTTCGACCAACGGCGTCACCGGCGTGGTATCGGCATGGGCCGACTCGATCCCGTGCGTCGTCATCGCCGGCAACGAGAACTCGAAGTTCTGCTTCCCGGAGAATCCGCTGCGCATGTGGGGCGTGCAGGGTTACGACTCGTGCCAGATGGTGGAAAAGGTCAGCAAATACCAGATGCGCGTGACCAAATTCGAACGCGCCGTCTACGAACTGGAAAAAGGCGTGCATATCGCGCTCGAGGGCCGTCCGGGTCCGACCTGGATCGAGATCCCGATGGACATCCAGGCCGGCCGCATCGATCCCGCCACGATGGAGCACTTCGTCGCGCCGCCGGCCGTCGACTACCTGACCGCCGCCGTCGCCGCGCAGGTCGACAGCGTGATCGCCGCGCTGGCAAAGGCCGAACGTCCGGTGCTGTGGCTCGGCAACGGCATCCGCCTGGCCGGCGCCGAAGCGAAGATCAAGCCGCTGCTGGACAAATCCGGCTCGCCGGCGCTGGTCTCGTGGGCGGGCATCGACATGATCGATTCGTCGCACCCGCAGGTGTTCGGCCGCGCCGGCGTCTACGGCCAGCGCGCCGCCAACTTCATTTTGCAAAACAGCGACTACGTGCTCGCCATCGGCACCCGCCTGGCGATCCCGCAGATCGGCTACGACATCAATGAGCTGGCGCGCCTGGCCCGCATCGACGTGGTCGACATCGACAGCGACGAAGCGGCCAAGCACGCCAAGCGCGCGCAGGAAGTCGTCGTCTGCGACGCCCGCGTCTTCATCGACGCGCTGCTGGCGCGTTTGGAGTCCACCACCGTCGCGCCGAAGACCGAATGGATCGCCAAGTGCCGCGCCTACGAGGAGCAGTTCCCGTGGGTGGGCGAGGAACACGCCGACCCGGAAGGGTTCATCAACTCCTACCGCTTCATGGAGCGCCTGAACGGCTTCTTCAAGGACGACCAGGTGGTGGTGACCGACATGGGCACCGCGCTGCTAAGCGGGCATCAGGTGCTGCGCTTCAAGGAAGGCCAGCGCTTCATGACCTCCACCGGACTCGGTGAAATGGGCTACGGCCTGCCGGCCGCGCTGGGCGTCTCCTTCGCCAACGACCGTGGGGAAGTCATGTGCCTGAACTGCGACGGCGGCATGATGATGAATTTGCAGGAGCTGCAAACGGTGGTCCACCACAACCTGCCGATCAAGCTGTTCATCTTCAACAACGACGGCTACCTGATGATCAAGCACACGCAGAAGTCGCTGTTCAAGGGCGGCTACGTGGGCACCGACCGCAAGTCCGGCGTCTCCTGTCCGGACTTCTCCAAGCTGGCCACCGCCTTCGGCATGCCGTCGTACCAAATACGCAGCTGGGACGAGTGCGACGCCACCCTGGCGGCGGTGCAGGCGGCCACCGGGCCGGTGATCTGCGAAGTGTTCATGCATCCGCAGCAGGTGTTCTCGCCGAAGTTGGGCGTGGTCGCGCGCGCCGACGGCACCTTGGTGTCGCCGCCGCTGGAAGACCTTTCGCCGCTGCTGCCGCGCGAGGTGCTGGAGCAGGCCATGATCGATGGCATGCACGAAAAATCGAAGACGCTGTAATCAATACAGATGGGTACAAGCAGATGACAAGCTCCGACAAACTGAAAATAGCCATCATCGGGTCCGGCAATATCGGCACCGATCTGATGATCAAGGTGATGCGCTCCAAGCATTTGGTGTGCACGCTGTTCGCCGGGCGCAATTTCAATTCGGCCGGCATGAAGCGCGCCAGCCAGCTGGGCGTGCCCATCTCGGACCGCGGCATCGAGGCCATCCTCGCCAATCCGTCGATCTGCGACGTGGTGTTCGACGCCACCTCGGCCCAGGCCCACATCGGCCACTGGGCCGCGCTGGATAAACTGGGCAAGACCGTGATCGACATGACCCCGGCCAAGCTGGGCGAATTCTGCATCCCGGCCATCAACGCCCAGGGCACGCTCGACGCGGGCGGCCGCAATATCAACATGATCACCTGCGGCGGCCAGTCGTCGATTCCCATCGCCGCCGCCATCGGCCAGGTGCACGCCGATATCGAATACGTCGAAGTGGCGTCGAGCATCGCCTCGCGCTCGGCCGGCCCGGCCACGCGCGCCAACCTGGACGAATACATCGAGACCACCGAGGACGCGCTGCAGCGCTTCTCCGGCGCCCAGCGCGCCAAGGCGATCCTGATCCTGAACCCGGCCAATCCGCCGATTGACATGCAGACCACGATCTACGCCAAGATCGCCAATCCGGACCTGCCGGCGATCCGCGCCTCGGTCGAGGCCATGGTCGCCCAACTGAAGACCTATGTGCCGGGCTACGCCCTGGTGGTGCCGCCCACCGTCGAGGGCGGGCGCGTCGTCACCACCATCAAGGTGGTCGGCGCCGGCGACTACCTGCCGCAATACGCGGGCAACCTGGATATCATCAACTGCGCCGCCATCGCGATGGCGGAAATGATCGCCGCCGCCCGTCATGAAAAAAACACCGAGGAGCGCAAGCATGGCTAAGAAAATCCTGATCAGCGATCCGACCCTGCGCGACGGCAACCACGCCGTGCGCCACCAGTTGAGCCGCGAAGCCTTCATCGCCTACTGCCAGGCCGCCGAAGCGGCGCGCGTGCCGATCATCGAGGTTGGCCACGGCAACGGCCTGGGTGCCTCGTCGATGCTGGTCGGCGAATGCCGGCTGACCGACGACGAGATCCTGACGGTCACCCGCGAGCACCTGAAGAACACCCGCCTGGGCATCCACGTGATCCCCGGCTTCTGCACCATCAAGAAGGATTTGTCGCGCGCCGTCGAACTGGGCGTGGACCTGTTCCGCGTCGCCTCGCACTGCACCGAGGCCGACATCACCGACCGCCACATCCACTACGTGCGCCAGGCCGGCAAGGAAGCGTGGGGCATCCTGATGATGAGCCACATGGCGACGCCGGCCACCCTGCTGGAGGAAGCCAAGAAGATGGAGTCCTACGGCGCCGAGGCGATCGTTATCATGGATTCGGCCGGGGCCTACTTCCCGGACGACGTCAAGGAACGCATCTCCACGCTGGTCAACGGCTTGTCGATCCCGGTCGGCTTCCACGGCCATAACAACCTGGGCATGGCTGTCATCAACTCGGTCGCCGCCGTCAACGAAGGCGCCACCATCATCGACGGCACCATCCGCGGCTTCGGCGCCGGCGCCGGCAACACCCAGCTCGAAGTGCTGGTGGCGGTGTTCGAACGCCTCGGCTTCGAGACCGGCATCGACTTGTACAAGATCCTCGACGCGGCCGACATCGCAGAGAAGGAATTCAATCCGGTGGCGCCGTCGATTTCGCCGCTGTCGATCGTCTCCGGCCTGGCCGGCGTGTTCTCGGGCTTCGCCAAGCCGGTCGCGCAGGCGGCCAAGGACTACCAGGTCGACCCGCGCGACATCTTCTTCGGCCTGGGCAAGCGCAACGCGGTGGCCGGGCAGGAAAGCCTGATCATCGAGGTGGCGCGCGACCTCGCCGAGAAAAACGCAGCAGCTTTGAAAGGTTAAACCATGGCCGACCCACACTTTGCCGAAATGCGCCAGGACGCCCTGGCCGCCTGCGCCGACCAGCCGGAAATCCGCGCCGCGCTGGCGCGCCAGCACATCGCCGTCACCGGCGGCACCGGCTTCCTCGGCACCTGGATCGCCGAAGTGGTCGCCGCGCTCAACGACGAATACCAGCTCGGCATCACGCTCGACCTCTACGCCCGCAACATCACGGAATGGCAGCAGCGCTATCCGCACCTGGCCGGACGGCTGGATATCCGCGCGCGCTCGCAGGACGTGCGCTCCTCGTTCGAATTCGCGCGCAGCACCAGCTACGTGATCCACGCGGCCGGCATTCCCAACAACCGGGTGCACGCCTCCGACCCGCTGCGGGTGTTCCAGACCACCGTGTCCGGCATCGCCAACGCGCTGGAGGCGGCCTCGCAGCTCGACGGCCTGCTGCGCTTCGTCAACGTCAGCTCCTGCCTGGTGGCCGGTCCGCCGCAGCGCCCCGGCCCATTGAGCGAGAGCGACTGCTTCCCGCTGCCGGCCGGCCAGCTGCACACCGTCTACGCCGACGCCAAGCGCGCCGCCGAAATGACGGCGGCGATTTTCCGCAGCCAGTACCGCTTGCCCGTATCGACGGTGCGCCCCTTCACGCTGACCGGCGCTTATCAAGAGCTGGACCGCCCGTGGGCGATCAACAACTTCCTGCGCGACGTGTTGACCGGCGGCGAGATCCGCATCCACGGCGACGGCAGCGCGCGCCGCAGCTACCTGTATGGCAGCGACGCCGCCTGGTGGACCTTGGCGGCGCTGGTCAAGGGCGTCGACGGCGAGGTGTATAACCTCGGCAGCGCCACCCCGGTCACCCACAATGAGCTGGTCCGCCTGATCGGCGAGCGCGTCTCGCCGCGTCCACGCGTGGCGCTCAACACCGCGCAGAAAAACCTCACCGAGCGCCAGCGCCAGGGCGACGACCTGTACCCGGACCTGAGCTTCACCGAACGCCGGCTCGGCGTGCGCGAAAGCCGCACGCTGGAGGAAACCGTCGACAAGGCCTACCGCTGGTTCGCCGAACCGCGCACCCAGCAAGGTTCCTGACCGGATGACAAAGCCAATGACGTCATCCCTGCCCGAAGCCAATGCTATCATCCGCGCCGACCTGGAGGCGATCGCCGCCGCCGATCTGCCGTGGGAGGACCTGCGCGGCAAGACGGTGATGGTCAGCGGCGGCGCCGGCTTCCTGGCGGCCTATGTGGTCAAGGCACTGCTGGCGGCCAGCCGCCTGCGCGGCCTGGAGCTGCGCGTCGTGTGCGTGGTGCGCCGCGCCGCCGGCGTGGCGACTCGCCTGGGCGGCTGCATCGGCGCGCCGGATTTTTCCGTGTTCGAGCATGACATAGGCCTGCCACCGCCGGCCGACTTCCCGGCCGCAGACGTGATCATCCACGCCGCCAGCCAGGCCAGCCCCAAATTCTATGGCGTCGATCCGGTCGGCACCCTGCTGGCCAATTCCAGCGGCACCCAGTACCTGCTGGAGCACGCGCGCCGCCACCAGGCGCGCTTCCTGTTCTTCAGCAGCGGCGAGGTGTATGGCGTGCCGCGCGAACCGCAGCGCGCCGTCGCCGAAACCGACTACGGCTACCTCGATCCGATGAACGTGCGCGCCTGCTACGGCGAAAGCAAGCGCATGGGCGAAGCCATGTGCGTCGCGTGGGCCAAGCAATACGGCCTGCACGCCAGCGTGGTGCGGCCCTTCCACACTTATGGTCCCGGCATGGCGCTCGACGACGGCCGCGTGTTCGCCGATTTCGTCGCCGACGTCGTAGTCGGGCGCGACATCGTGCTCAATAGCGACGGCGCCGCGCTGCGGCCGTTCTGCTACATCGCCGACGCCACCATCGGCTTCCTGACGGTGCTGCTGCGCGGCGCCAGCGCCGAGGCCTACAACGTCGGCAACCCGGACGCCGAGTTGTCGATCCGCGACCTGGCCACCCTGCTGGCGGGCCTGTATCCGGAACGCGGCATCGGCACGCGCTTCAACGTGGCGCCGGCCAGCAACGCCTACCTGGCCAGTCCGATCGCCCGCTCCTGCCCCGCGATCGAGAAGGTGGCGGCGCTGGGCTGGTCGCCGTCGACCGGCGTCGCGCAGGGCTTCCGCCGCACCATCGATTCCTTCCTGCAGTCCCAGACGCCGGCCTCCCCGCAGGCTTCCACCTAATTCAACCCTCCATCAAGAGCACGCGATGATCAAACTGAACGACACTTTGGCCCAATTCCAGGCCGGCGCCATCGACAAGCCAACCTATATCCGCACCATGTTCGAGGAGCACCACGCGGCGCTGTTCGATTACTCCGGCTATCTGGCGCAGACCAACGTCAAGAAGATCGAGATCGAGGACGGCCGCGTCATCATGACCTCGCGCGACCGTGGCGTGCGCATCTCCTGCAGCCCGGTCGATTTCCGCATCGCGCCGGTGGAGACGCTCAACTTCTTCGACTACGAAAAAGAAGAATCGAGCATGATGGAAAACCTGGTGGCCGACGGCGACAACTTCTTCGACATCGGCGCCAACATCGGCTGGTACTCGATCAACATCGCCGCCTCGCGCCGCCGCACCAACGTGTACGCGTTCGAGCCGATTCCGACCACCTACGCCTCGCTGACCACCAACCTGTCGCTGAACGCCTGCGCCAACGTCAAGGCGCACAACTTCGGCCTGTCCAGCCAGGCCGGTGAATTCACCTATTACTACTACCCGGAAGGCTCGGGCAACGCCTCGGCCGTCAACCTGACGGGCCGCGACGACATCGCCACCGCCCAGTGCAAGGTACGCACCTTGGACGACTTCACCGCCGAAACGGGCACCCGCGTCGACTTCATCAAGTGCGACGTCGAGGGCGCCGAGCTGCTGGTGTTCCAGGGCGGCCACGCGACCATCGCGCGCGACAAGCCGGCCGTGCTGGCCGAGATCCTGCGCAAGTGGTCCGCCAAGTTCAACTACGATCCGAACGAGATCTTCACCTTGTTCCGCAACCTGGGCTACCAGTCGTTCACGGCCCAGGGCGGGCGCCTGCTGCCGTTCGCCGCGATGGACGAGAACACCGTCGCCAACAACTTCTTCTTCCTGCATCCGGAACGCCACGCCGAACTGATACGCCGCTACGCGCAGCCGGCTTGATCGAAAGGCCGCGCCCACATGGATTCTTCCAACGTCGTCCTGTCGATCTGCATTCCCACCTACAATCGCGGCGAGATGCTGCGCCTGACCCTGGAGAGCATCGTCTGCCAGGCGGCCTTCGCCGACGGCGATGAGATCGAGCTGATCATCTCCGACAACGCCTCGGCCGACAACACCGGGGCGGTGGTGGCGGAGTTCGCCGCCGCCTTCCCCGGCAAGATCCACTACCACCGCCACCCCGAGACCATCCTGCCGGACCTCAACTTCGAGGCCGCGCTCAAGATGGGCAACGGCCAGTTCCTCAAGCTGCACAACGATAACCTGGCGGTGATCGACGGCGCGCTGGCCGAGATCGTCAAGGTGGTGCGCGCCACGGCGGCCGAGCGGCCGGTGATCACCTTCACCAACGGCAACCAGAAGGCCGGCAACGCGCTCGAGGTGATGACCAGCTTCGACCAGTTCATCAGCCGGGTGTCCTACTTTTCCACGTGGATGGGCGGCTTCGGCGTCTGGCGCGAGGAGTTCCGCGTGATGCCGGACTTCGTGCGCTATCCGGAGCTCAAGCTGATCCATGCCGATGTGCTGTTCCGGCTGCTGGCCCAGGGCAAGCGCGCCATCGTCCTGTTCGACGTGTATTTCATCGGCCAGCCTGTGGCAAAGAAGAGCGGCTACAACATCGCCGAGGTGTTCGGCCGCAATTACCTGGGACTGCTGAAGGAATACGTGAACAACGGCTTGCTGAGCCGGCTCGTGTTCGAGCAGGAGAAGAAGGTGATACTGCTGCGTCACATCATTCCCTACTACTTCGACCAGAACAACGCCTTCGACAAGACCGGCTTCTACGAGCACATGCAGGATTACGTCGACGACGACTACTTCTACGAAGCGATCCGCGACCTGCCGCACGACGTGCCGCCGCGCGCGGCCCCGGCGCCCGCGCCCGTGCCTGCCGCGCCACCGGCCCCGCAACCGTCGTATGAAGACCAAAAACGCGCCTACTGGCGCGCGCTCAATCCGCACAACCACACCGACCTGACCCTGTCGGCCGGGCCGTTCGATTTCAGCAAGGTGACGGTGGGACGGCGCAGCTACGGTCCGCTGCGCGTGATCGCCTACGGCCATCCGGACGAAAGCCTGACCATCGGCAGCTTCGTGTCGCTGGCCGACGAGGTCACCTTCATGTTGGGCGGCAACCATCCCTACGAGGGCGTGTCCACCTTCCCGTTCCGGGTCAAGTTCTTCGGCGAGGGGCTGGAATCGACCACCAAGGGCGCGATCGTGGTCGGCGACGATGTCTGGATCGGCATGCAGGTGTTGATCATGTCGGGCATCACCATCGGCCAGGGCGCGGTGATCGCGGCCGGCAGCGTGGTGACCAAGAATGTTGCGCCATACACCATCGTCGGCGGCAATCCGGCCAAGGTGATCAAACAGCGCTACGCGCCGGCGGTGGTGGAGAAGATGGTGAAGCTCGATTATTCGAAGGTCACCGACGAGGCCATCGTGCGGCATCGCGAGGTGCTGTACCAACCGCTGACGGTCGACAACGTCGACGCCGTCATCGCCAGCCTGATGGGCGGCTGAAGATGGCAAAAAAAAATCCGGCCTGGGCACCCAGGTCGGATCTTTGGAGCAAGCGAACCGCGCTTATTCTTTTTCAGGCATGCCCGACGAGTGGTGGCTGGTGATCAGCCATTCCGTACCGTACCATTTGTAGGTGTAGGTGTAGCGCGCCTTGACTTCCTTGCCATCCGCGAATTTGAAGGTGTACAGGCCGGCGTCAACCGCGCTGTTGCACTTGATCTTGATGCGGCGGCTGTTGATGGTGCCGAACGGCTTGTTCTTCAGGAAGTGCTCGAAGTAATCCTTCTTTTCTTCCACCGTCATGCGCGGCGTGTTCGACACGGTCGGCAGCAGCACGGAGTTCTCCGAGTAGTTGGCCACGACCTTGTCCGGATCGCCGGTTTGCAGCGAGGCGTTCCAACGGTCGAACAGGCCGGCGATTTCCTTTTCCGACGATGGATGGCAGGCTTCACTGCCGGCGGCATGGGTATTTCCCGCCAACATAATGCAGGCGAATGGAAGGATGGTCCAGTAGCGCATGTTATTCCTTAGTAGTGGATGAATCGGAGGGGTGCTGCTTAGCCGCCGTGGTACAGCGGGTTCGGGGAGACGTACACGCGCACGCGGTGGGTGTCGATTTCTTTCGGGGCGATCTTCGACAGCGGGAAGCTGGTGCTGGCGCGCAGGGTATCGAAATGCCATGCGAACGATTTGTCGCCGACGACGAAGTTCACGGTGTCACCCTGGTTGACGTTGACGTGCTTGGTCTTCGGCAGCACTTTGATGACGCGGGTGTTCGCGGCGGCCGTCGCGGCGGTGCCGTGGACGTTCGTTTTATTGGCCGCCATGGCGGTGATAGGCAGGCAGATTACCAGTGCCGCGAGAGTCAGAAATTTTTTCATTGCGTGGTCCAAAAGGGAAGTGAGACGCCAGGAGGAGGTCTTGGCGATGGAGACGAAGTATCGAGGTTAGTTATCAACCGCACCATCAGGAAAGCTTGCTGTTAACACCAAGGAAATCCTGAAAGTGCCGTAGGCAATGCGGGCGCGGCGCGCCCGGTCCCGTCGCGCCTCCGCCCCCTCCCATTCCGCACCGGCAAATAGGGATCGCCTTACCAAAAAATCAAACTATCCCGATGGCGAGCGCAAGCGCGCTCGGGCACACTTGCGCAGCTCGCGCCATGCCCCAACGCCGAGAATATTCGTAGCATCCGGGACACAACGACGAACCAAGGAAGTGAAATGAACAAGCCTTTAGCAGCATTGATATTCGCAACGATCGGTACCCTGAGCACCCTCGCCGGCAACGCCGTGGCACAGGAGACGCCATGGCTGGTGCGCGCGCGCGCCGTCAATCTGGACATGGCCAACAAGTCCGATGCCGTCGGCGGCGTCGGCGCGTCGGACCGCCTGACCATCAGCGACAAGACCATCGCGGAATTCGACGTCTCCTATTTCTTCACCAAGAACTGGGCGGCGGAGCTGGTGCTGACCTATCCGCAAAAGCACGACGTCATGCTCGACGGCCAGAACATCGGCACCTTCAAGCACCTGCCGCCCACCCTGCTGCTGCAGTACCACTTCGCGCTGGATTCGCCGGTCAAGCCGTATGTCGGCGCCGGCTTGAACTACACCGTGTTCTCCAAGGTCAAGCTGCTGGACGGCGGCGCCAGCCTGGAGCACGACAGCGTCGGCCTGGCGCTGCAGGCGGGTGTCGACTACGCCATCGACAAGAACTGGTCGCTCAACTTCGACATCAAGCAGGTACAGATCCGCAGCGATGTCTACGTCGGCGGCGCCAAGGCCAGCCGCGTCAAGGCCGACCCGCTGTTGCTGGGCGCGGGTGTCGGTTACCGCTTCTGATGTAGCAGAGGGAAGTGAAAACGGGCGGCGCGTGCCGCCCGTTTTTTTTGGGGAAGGGAAAAACGGGAAAGCCCCGGCGTCAGGGTTCGCGGATCGATTCGTCGAGCGCGCGCGTGAGCGGATACAGCAGGTAGGACATCACCGTGCGGTGGCCGACCACGATCTCGGCCGAGACGGTCATGCCGGGCAGCAGGCGCGTACCCTCGTTCATTTTCTTCAATTCGCCGGTGTACTGGATGCGGCTCAGGTAATAGGCGTCCATGCCGCCACCGTTCTTGTCGGCGGCGTCGCGCTTGAACGAATCCTGGCTGATCGTGCGCACCTTGCCTTCCAACATGCCGTGCTTCATGAACGAGAAGGCGTCCACCTTCAGGTGCGTGACGGCGCCGGTCTTGATATAGCCGATGTCGAGCGAATCGATCTGCACTTCGGCCTCCAGCTCGGCGCCCAGCGGCACCAGCGTGAACAGCGCCTCGGCCTCGCGCACGATGGAGCCCACCGACAGCTTGCCGATCTCCAGCACCACGCCGTCGGCCGGCGCCACCATCTGGATCATCTTCAGGCGCTTGTCGGCCTTGGCCAGCTGCTCGTTGATGCCGTCGCGGTCGCGCGAGGCGGTCAGCAAATCCTCCATCGCCTTCTGGCGCCAGCTCTTGTCGAAGGCCGAGCGCTCGGCCTCGGCCGAGGCCAGCTCGCTGGCCATCTCGATCGCCTTGTTGCGCTGCATGTCCATGTCGCGCTCGACGCCCAAGCGGCGGTCGCGCGCCTCCAGCAGGTGCATCTTGGCGCCGAACTGCTCGGCCATCAGCTGCTCCTGCATGGCCTCGACCTCGCGCAGCGCCTTGACGCGCTGGGCCAGGATCACCTGGTCGTGCTTGTTGGTCTCCAGGCCGGCGCGCAGACGCGCGATGTTCTGGTCCATCTTGGTTTTCTGCGCCTCGAAGTTGGCCTTGCGCTCGCTCGACAGCTGCGACTGCAGCTGGGCGTCGGCGCTCGAGCCGCTGGTCACGGCGGCGCCGGCCTTGCCCGACAATTCGGCGCGCAGGCCGGCGGCCTGGGTGTCCAGGCTTTGCAGGCGGATGCGCAGCTGCGACTCGTCGGCGGCGGTGAAGGTCGGGTCGAGCGTGGCCAGCACCTGGCCCTTCTTGACGATCTGGCCGACGCGCACGTCGATGCTCTGGATGATGGACGTCTCGAGCGGCTGCACGATGATGTTGGGCAGCGGGTTGACCAGCCGGCCGTGGGCGATGACGATCTTCTCCACCGGCGAGAAGCAGGCCCACAGGATGAACGCGATGAACGCCAACAGCAGCACGTGCAGGGTGAGCCGCACGGAACGCGGTAGCGGACCGCGCTCGATGGCGTCGGCGTCCGGCAGGAACTCGATCTCGGTCTCGTCCTTGCGGCGCTTGAAGCTTAAAGGTGACTTGTTTGCTGGTTCCATAGGTGCTGGTAAGTTTCGCTACGTGTAAGCAGTTCTTCGTGACGGCCCGCATCCATCAGGCTGCCCTGCTGCATGACCATGATTTTGTCGGCGTTGACCAGGGTCGACAGGCGGTGCGAAATCATCACCACCGTGCGGCCGACGGCGATCTTCGACAGGTTGCCGATGAAAATGGCCTCGCTTTCCGGGTCCAGCGCGCTGGCCGCCTCGTCGAGGATCAGGATGCGCGGCCGCGCCACCAGGGTGCGGGCGATCGACAGGCGCTGCTTCTGGCCGCCCGACAGGTTGGAGGCGTTCTCTTCCAGTACGGTGTCGTAGCCCATCGGCAGGCGTTCGATGAATTCGTCGGCGCCGGCCGCCGCCGCCGCCGCGACCAGTTCCTCGAACGTGGCGTCGGGCTTGGTGACGGACAGGTTCTCGCGCACGGTGCCGCGGAACAGGAAGTTCTCCTGCAACACCACGCCGATCTGGCGGCGCAGGTGCGACAGCTCGATCTCGCGGGCGTCGATGCCGTCGAAGCGGACGATGCCCTCCTGTACCGGATACAAGCCCTGGATCAACTTGGTCAGGGTGGTCTTGCCCGAGCCGCTGCGGCCGACGATGCCGACCACGGTGCCCTGCTCGATCGTGAAGCTGGCCTTGTTGAGCGCCATGGCTTGCGCGCCCGGATAGCGGAAGGTGACGGCGTCGAACTTGATCTCGCCTTCGAGCACGGGACGCAGGCCGTTGGCGCCGGCGCGGCCCTCCGGCGCGCGGTTCATCACCTCGCCCAGCATCTTGACCGACAGCGCCGTCTCCTGGTACTCGTTGACCAGGCCGACCAGCGAAATCAGCGGGCCGGTCACGCGCCCGGCCAGCATCTGGAAGGCGATCAGGCCGCCGACCGACAAGGTCTGGTCGAACACGTCGGCGGCGCCGACGACGATCAGCGTGACCGGCAGCAGCTTGCCGAGGAAATCGGTGACGGCGTTGCCGGCGATCGAGATCTGGCCGACGCGGAAGTGCATGGTGATGGCCTCGGCCGAGCGCTGGTCCCAGATGCGGCGCTGCGACGGCTCGATCGCCAGCGCTTTCACCGTGCGCATGCCGTGGATGGTCTCGACCAGCATGCCCTGGCGCTGGCCCTCGGCCGAGTACAGCGCGTTGAGGCGGCGCTGGAAGGTCGGCACCATGGCCAGCACGATGCCGCCGATCATGGCCGCGAACAGCAGCACGATCATCGCCAGCTTGAAGGAATAGCTAAACAGGATCGGCACGAACACCAGCAGCGCGATCAGGTCGAGCGCGGTGAAGAACAGGCGCCCGGTCAGGAAGCTGCGGATCTTTTCCAGCTGCTGCATGTGGCGCGTGACCACGCCGGCGCTGGTGGTTTCGAAGAAGTCGATCGGCAGCGACAGCAGGTGGGCGAACACGCGCCGCGTCAGGCGCATGTCGATCTTGTTGGACGCGGCCAGGGTCAAGGTCTGGCGCAGGAAGCCGAAGGTGGCGTCGAACGTCAGCGCCATGATGATGCCCACGGCCAGCACCTGCAGCGTCGTCACGCTCTGGTGCGTGAGCACCTTGTCGATCACCAGCTGGAAGAAGATCGGCGAGGCCAGCGCCAGCAACTGCATGGCGATGGCGGCGATGAAGATGTCGCGGAAGGCGGCCTTCTGCTTGAGGATTTCGGGAATGAACCAGCGCAGCCCGAACGGCTGGTTCGGGTCAGTCAGCTTGTGCTGGCGTTTGATGAACAGCACTTCGCCGGCCCAGCGCTTCTCGAACTCGCCGCGCGCGACCATGACCACGGTGGCGTTGGCGTTGGCGGGATTGAGCACGGCGACCTGGTCCTCGGCGCCCGGATGGCCCACCACGTCGGCCGGCTTGACGCCGACCACGATGATCATATTGCCGTCGATCAGGCGCGCCATCAGCGGGAACACGCCGCCCTGCGCCATCAGCCGCGACCAGGTGAGCTTGTCCGCCTTGGCTTTCAAACCGATATCCGAGGCGATGCGCAGCAGCGCGCCGTCGCCCGGTTCCTCCGCGCGCAGCGCATAGTCGTCGATCAGCCGCTCGGGATTGATTTGCAGACCATGATGCTGCGCGATGGCGGTCAGACACTGGATCGCGGTATGGGGAAATTTATCGTGCATAGGCCTGATGTATGGGAAAGAACTGGGCCGGTTGGGCGGGCGAAGCTTGCCTTCGCGCACTATCGTTCCAGCCTTCGGATTCTAACCCAGCGCAGAGCCCGCAAACGCCTTTTGTTGTTTAGAAGCACAAGCAGGTTTACCCCGCTGTTCGGCGCATCAAAAGCCGGATCAACCCCAACCTCCTTTTAGCGATACGCCAGCGTCACCACTTAAGGGTCGGACCCATCGGGGTCCGACCCTGGTTGGCCGTGCGGGCTAACCAAAAAAAACGGCAAGCCCCGCAGGGCTTGCCGTCTTGGCGTTGAGACTACTTAGGCTTACTTGGCGGCCAGGATGCCCTGGTGATGCCCGCCCTGCAGGGCCTTCAGTCGCAAGGTCTCTTCGGTCGAGACCGAGTTGCTCACGGCGCTCAGCTTGGTGTCGTAGTTGCTGATCGCGCTGGCCATCGCCGCCACCGCCGTGTTCGTGCTGGAAGGCATTTCCAGCTTGGTCACGGTGGTGGACGCGGTCGCCGCGCCAAAGCTCGACATCGCCGAAGCCAGGCCGCTGACCGAGCTGGTCAGGTTGGTGCTGGCCGCGCCGGCCGCGAACCAGACGTCGGCCGCGACATGGGTGGCGCCGTCGGCGGTTTCGTAGGTCGAGGTGATACCGACGAAGTTGCCGTTGTTGAGCGACACGTCCTGCTTGGCGTCGAGGTTCAGCTTGGTGATGTTCAGGTCGGCGAGCGACTTGAGTTCACCGGCCTGGCTGACGCCGTCGGCGTTGCCGTCCACCCAGACACGCAGGTTGGAGAACTGCGCATCCTTGGCGTCGATGGTGCCGTCGCCGTTGGTGTCGAGCTCGTCCATGGCCTGGTAGCCGGTGGCCGCTTTCTGACCGTTGGCCAAGGTGGTGCCCGAGCCGAACAGCTCGGCGCCGCTGTCGATCGCGCCGTCGCCGTTGCGATCG
Source organism: Oxalobacteraceae bacterium OTU3CAMAD1 (assembly GCA_024123915.1). Taxonomy (NCBI): domain Bacteria; kingdom Pseudomonadati; phylum Pseudomonadota; class Betaproteobacteria; order Burkholderiales; family Oxalobacteraceae; species Oxalobacteraceae bacterium OTU3CAMAD1. Next base: position 93,392 of record CP099650.1, read on the forward strand.
AGTGCCAGCAGGCCATCGCCGCCGCCAACCCAGCCGGTGCTCACTTTCTGACCGTTGGCCAGCATGTCGAACTGGACGCCGGCCGACACGTTCAGGGTGTCGATACCGTTGCCGTTCAGATCGAGCACGATCGGCGTGAAGGTCGGCAGCGCCTTGATCTGGTCGGTGCTCATCGCCTGGACCTGCGCGCTGGTGAGCACGTGGATCTGGGCGGTGGTGATCGCGGCGAACTGGGTCGTCGTCATCGCCTTGATCTGATCGGTCGTGATGCGCATGTACTGGGCGGTGCTCAGCGCTGCCATCGACGAGGTTTTCAGGGCGGCGATGTCGGCCGTTTCCAGCGCCTGGAGGTTGTTGGTCGACAACGCCCGGATCTGCGCGGTGCTCAGCGAGTTGAGCTGGTTGCTCGACAGCGCCACGGCCTGGTCGGTGGTCAGACCGAAGCCGAACGCCGCCGTGCTCAGGGCCGACACTTGCGCGGTGCTCAGCGCGGTGATCTGGTCGGTGGTCAACGCGGCGACCTGGACGGTGCGCAGCGCGGCCATCGCCGACGATTTCAGACCGACGATGTCCTGGGTTTCCAGCGCGGCCAGGTTGCTGGTGCTCAGCGCCGTCGCTTGCGACGAGCTCAGCGCGCCAACCTGGTTGGACGTCAACGCCACGATCTGGTCGGTCGTCAGGGCGTTGCCCACCTGCGAGGTGGTCAGCGCCGTGATGCCGGCGGTCGACAGGCTGCTCACCTGGTCGGTGGTCAGCGCGCGGATCTGGGCGCTCGACAGGCCGGTGATGGCGCTCGACTTCAGAGCGGCCAGGTCGGCCGTTTCGATGGCGGCGATCGCCTCGACGGTCAGGGCCACCACTTGCTGGGTGTTCAGCGAAGCGGCTTGGGCCGTGGTCAGCGCGGCGACCTGGTCGGAACCGAGGGCGCGGAACGCCGCGGTGCTCAGCGCCACGATCTGCGCGGTCGTCAGGGTGGCCACCTGGGCGGTGGTCAGCCCGGCGATCTGCGCCGAACGCAGGCCGGCGATGCTGGCGGTGCTGATGGCGGCGATATCGGCCGTTTCAATCGCGGCGATGCTGTTGCTCGACAGCGCGTTGACCTGGGCGCTGCGCAGGCTGCCGAACTGGGCGGACGTCATCGCGACGATCTGGTCGGTCGTCAGGCCGACGGCGAAGTTGGCGGTGCTCAGTGCACCGAGCTGGGCCGTTGCCAGGCTGGTGACCTGGTCGGTCGTCAGCGCGGCCACTTGCGCCGAGTTCAACGCGCCGAACGAGGCGGTCTTGAGCGCGGCCAGATCGACCGTTTGCAGGGCGGCGACGGCGTCGGTGCTCAGGGCGGCCACTTGCTGGCTGCTCAGGGCGCCGGCTTCGGCGGTGGTCAGCGCGACGACCTGGTCGGTCGTCAGGGCGCGGATCTGGTTGGTCGACAGACCGGCGACGGCGGCGGTCTTCAGCGCGGCGAAGTCGGACGTCTCCAGCGCGGCGACCGCGTCGGTGGTCAGGGCGGCGACCTGCTGGGTGCTCAGGGCGGCCGCTTGGGCGGTGGTCAGCGCGACGACCTGGTCGGTGGTCAGGGCGCGGATGCCGGCGGTGGTCAGCGCGACAGCCTGGTTGGTCGACAAGGTCGCGATCTGGTCGGTGACCAGGGCGGCGATCTGGTTCGATTTCAGCGCGGCGATACCGGCGGTGCTGATACCGACGATGTCGGCCGTCTGGATGGCGGCGACGCTGTTGGTCGACAGCGCGGCGATCTGGACGGTGCTCAGGCTAGCGAACTGGGCCGACGTCATGGCGACGATCTGATCGGTCGTCAGGCCGTTGGCGATGTTGGCGGTGCTCATCGCGACGAGCTGGGCCGTTGCCAGGCCGTTGACCTGGTCGGTCGTCAGCGCGGCCACCTGGCTCGAATTCAAGCCGGCGAACGAGGCCGTTTTCAGGGCTGCCAGATCGACCGTTTGCAGGGCGGCGACCGAATCGGTGCTCAGGGCGGCCACTTGCGCGCTGCTCAGGGCGTTCGCTTCGGCGGTGGTCAGCGCCACGACCTGGTCGGTCGTCAGGGCGCGGATCTGGTTGGTCGACAGACCGGCGACGGCGGCGGTCTTCAGCGCGGCGAAGTCGGCCGTTTCCAGCGCGGCGACCGCGTCGGTGCTGAAGGCGGCGACCTGCTGGGTGCTCAGGGCGGCTGCTTGGGCCGTGGTCAGCGCGACGACCTGGTCGGTGGTCAGGCCACGGACGCCGGCGGTGGTCAGGGCGACAACCTGGTTGCTCGACAAGGTCGCGATCTGGTCGGTGACCAGGGCGGCGATCTGGTTCGATTTCAGCGCGGCGATACCGGCGGTGCTGATACCGACGATGTCGGCCGTCTGGATGGCGGCCAGGCTGTTGGTCGACAGCGCGCTGATCTGGGCGGTGCTCAGGCTGGCGAACTGGGCCGAGGTCATGGCGACGATCTGGTCGGTCGTCAGGCCGTTGGCGACGTTGGCGGTGCTCATCGCTGCGAACTGGGCCGTTGCCAGGCCGTTGACCTGGTCGGTCGTCAGCGCGGCGACCTGGCTCGAATTCAAGCCGGCGAACGACGCCGTCTTCAAGGCGGCCAGATCGGCGGTCTGCAGGGCGGCCACGGAATCGGTGCTCAGGGCGGCCACTTGGGCGCTGCTCAGGGCGTTCGCTTCGGCGGTGCTCAGCGCAACGATCTGGTCGGTCGTCAGGGCGCGGATCTGGTTGGTCGACAGCGCGGCGACGGCGGCGGTCTTCAGCGCGGCGAAGTCGGACGTTTCCAGCGCGGCGATGGCGTCGGTGCTGAAGGCGGCGACCTGCTGGGTGCTCAGGGCCGAAGCCTGGGCCGTGGTCAGGGCCACCACCTGGTCGGTGGTCAGGCCACGGACGGCGGCGGTGGTCAGGGCCACAACCTGGTTGCTCGACAAGGTCGCGATCTGGTCGGTGACCAAGGCGGCGATCTGGTTCGATTTCAGCGCGGCGATACCGGCGGTGCTGATACCGACGATGTCGGCCGTTTCAATCGCGGCGACGCTACTGGTCGACAGCGCGCCGATCTGGGCGGTGCTCAGGCCGGAGAACTGCGCCGACGTCATGGCGACGATCTGGTCGGTGGTCAAGCCGTTGGCGATGTTGGCGGTGCTCATCGCGGCGAACTGCGCCGAGCCCAGACCTTTGATCTGATCCGTCGTCAGGGCGGCGACCTGGCTCGAGTTCAAGCCGGCGAACGAAGCCGTTTTCAGCGCGGCGATGTCGGCGGTCTGCATGGCGGCGACGGCGTCGGTGCTCAGGGCGGCCACTTGGGCGCTGCTCAGGGCGTTCGCCTCGGCAGTGCTCAGCGCGACGATCTGGTCGGTCGTCAGGGCACGGATCTGGTTGGTCGACAGACCGGCGACGGCGGCGGTCTTCAGCGCGGCGAAGTCGGCCGTTTCCAGCGCGGCGATCGCGTTGGTGCTGAAGGCGGCGACCTGCTGGGTGCTCAGGGCGGCCGCTTGCGACGTGGTCAGCGCGACAACCTGGTCGGTGGTCAGGCCGGCGACACCGGCGGTGGTCAGCGCGGCGACCTGGTTGGTCGACAACGTGGCGATCTGGTCGGTGACCAGGGCGGCGATCTGCGACGATTTCAGCGCGGCGATGCCGGCGGTGCTGATACCGACGATGTCGGCCGTCTGGATGGCGGCGACGCTGTTGCTCGACAGAGCGCCGATCTGGGCGGTGCTCAGGCTGGCGAACTGCGCCGACGTCATGGCGACGATCTGGTCGGTGGTCAGGCCGTTGGCGATGTTGGCGGTGCTCATCGCTGCGAACTGGGCCGTTGCCAGGCCGTTGACCTGGTCGGTCGTCAGCGCGGCCACCTGGTTCGAGTTCAAGCCGGCGAACGAAGCGGTTTTCAGCGCGGCCAGATCGGCCGTTTGCAGGGCGGCCACCGAATCGGTGCTCAGGGCGGCCACTTGCGCGCTGCTCAGGGCGTTCGCTTCGGCGGTGCTCAGCGCGACGATCTGGTCGGTCGTCAGGGCGCGGATCTGGTTGGTCGACAGCGCGGCGACGGCGGCGGTCTTCAGCGCGGCGAAGTCGGCCGTTTCAATCGCGGCAATCGCGTTGGTGCTGAAGGCGGCGACCTGCTGGGTGCTCAGGGCGGCCGCTTGCGCGGTGGTCAGCGCGACGACCTGGTCGGTCGTCAGGCCGGCGACACCGGCGGTGGTCAGCGCGGCAACCTGGTTGGTCGACAGGGTAGCGATCTGGTCGGTGACCAGGGCGGCGATCTGCGACGATTTCAGCGCGGCGATACCGGCGGTGCTGATACCGACGATATCGGCCGTTTCGATCGCGGCGATGCTGTTGCTCGACAGAGCGCCGATCTGGGCGGTGCTCAGGCTGGCGAACTGCGCCGAGCGCATGGCGACGATCTGGTCGGTCGTCAGGCCGTTGGCCATGTTGGCGGTGCTCATCGCTGCGAACTGGGCGGTGGCCAGGCCGTTGACCTGGTCGGTCGTCAGCGCGGCGACCTGGCTCGAGTTCAGGCCGGCGAACGAAGCCGTCTTCAAGGCGGCCAGGTCGGCGGTTTGCAGGGCGGCGACCGAATCGGTGCTCAGGGCGGCAACTTGCGCGCTGCTCAGGGCGTTCGCTTCGGCGGTGCTCAGCGCGACAACCTGGTCGGTCGTCAGGGCACGGATCTGGTTGGTCGACAGCGCGGCGACGGCGGCGGTCTTCAATGCCGCGAAGTCGGACGTTTCCAGCGCGGCAATCGCGTTGGTGCTGAAGGCGGCGACCTGCTGGGTGCTCAGGGCGGCCGCTTGCGCGGTGGTCAGCGCGACAACCTGGTCGGTGGTCAGGCCGGCGACACCGGCGGTGGTCAGCGCGGCGACCTGGTTGGTCGACAGGGTAGCGATCTGGTCGGTGACCAGGGCGGCGATCTGCGACGATTTCAGCGCGGCGATGCCGGCGGTGCTGATACCGACGATGTCGGCCGTCTGGATGGCGGCGACGCTGTTGCTCGACAGAGCGCCGATCTGGGCGGTGCTCAGGCTGGCGAACTGGGCCGACGTCATGGCGACGATCTGGTCGGTGGTCAGGCCGTTGGCGATGTTGGCGGTGCTCATCGCTGCGAACTGCGCGGTGGCCAGGCCGTTGACCTGGTCGGTCGTCAGCGCGGCGACCTGGCTCGAATTCAAGCCGGCGAACGAAGCCGTCTTCAAGGCGGCCAGATCGGCGGTTTGCAGGGCGGCCACGGAATCGGTGCTCAGGGCGGCCACTTGGGCGCTGCTCAGGGCGTTCGCTTCAGCGGTGCTCAGCGCGACGATCTGGTCGGTCGTCAGGGCGCGGATCTGGTTGGTCGACAGCGCGGCGACGGCGGCGGTCTTCAGCGCGGCGAAGTCGGCCGTTTCAATCGCGGCGATGGCGTTGGTGCTGAAGGCGGCGACCTGCTGGGTGCTCAGGGCGGCCGCTTGCGCGGTGGTCAGCGCGACAACCTGGTCGGTGGTCAGGCCGGCGACACCGGCGGTGGTCAGCGCGACGACCTGGTTGGTCGACAAGGTCGCGATCTGGTCGGTGACCAGGGCGGCGATCTGCGACGATTTCAGCGCGGCGATACCGGCGGTGCTGATACCGACGATGTCGGCCGTTTCAATCGCGGCGATGCTGTTGCTCGACAGAGCGCCGATCTGGGCGGTGCTCAGGCTGGCGAACTGCGCCGAGCGCATGGCGACGATCTGGTCGGTCGTCAGGCCGTTGGCCATGTTGGCGGTGCTCATCGCTGCGAACTGGGCGGTGGCCAGGCCGTTGACCTGGTCGGTCGTCAGCGCGGCGACCTGGCTCGAAGTCAGGCCGGCGAATGAGGCGGTCTTCAAGGCGGCCAGGTCGGCCGTTTGCAGGGCGGCGACCGAATCGGTGCTCAGGGCGGCCACTTGGGCGCTGCTCAGGGCGTTCGCTTCGGCGGTCGTCAGCGCGACAACCTGGTCGGTCGTCAGGGCGCGGATCTGGTTGGTGGTCAGGCCGGCGACGGCGGCGGTCTTCAGCGCGGCGAAGTCGGCCGTTTCCAGCGCGGCGATGGCGTTGGTGCTCATCGCAACAACTTGCTGGGTGCTCAGCGCGGCGGCTTGCGCGGTGGTCAGCGCGACAACCTGGTCGGTGGTCAGGCCCGATACGCCGGCGGTGGTCAGCGCGACGATCTGGTTGGTCGACAGGGTAGCGATCTGGTCGGTGACCAGGGCGGCGATCTGCGACGATTTCAGCGCGGCGATGCCGGCGGTGCTGATACCGACGATGTCGGCCGTCTGGATGGCGGCGACGCTGTTGCTCGACAGAGCGCCGATCTGGGCGGTGCTCAGGCTGGCGAACTGGGCCGACGTCATGGCGACGATCTGGTCGGTCGTCAAGCCGTTGGCGATGTTGGCGGTGCTCATCGCGGCGAACTGGGCGGTGGCCAGGCCGTTGACCTGGTCGGTCGTCAGCGCGGCGACCTGGCTCGAATTCAAGCCGGCGAACGAGGCGGTCTTCAGCGCGGCCAGATCGGCCGTTTGCAGGGCGGCCACCGAATCGGTGCTCAGGGCGGCGACTTGCGCGCTGCTCAGGGCGTTCGCTTCGGCGGTCGTCAGCGCGACAACCTGGTCGGTCGTCAGGGCGCGGATCTGGTTGGTGGTCAGGCCGGCGACGGCGGCGGTCTTCAGCGCGGCGAAGTCGGCCGTTTCCAGCGCGGCGATGGCGTTGGTCGTCATCGCAACAACTTGCTGGGTGCTCAGCGCGGCGGCTTGGGCAGTGGTCAGCGCGACAACCTGGTCGGTGGTCAGGCCCGATACGCCGGCGGTGGTCAGCGCGGCGACCTGGTTGGTCGACAGGGTAGCGATCTGGTCGGTGACCAGGGCGGCGATCTGCGACGATTTCAGCGCGGCGATGCCGGCGGTGCTGATACCGACGATGTCGGCCGTTTCAATCGCGGCGATGCTGTTGCTCGACAGAGCGCCGATCTGGGCGGTGCTCAGGCTGGCGAACTGCGCCGAGCGCATGGCGACGATCTGGTCGGTGGTCAAGCCGTTGGCGATGTTGGCGGTGCTCATCGCTGCGAACTGGGCCGTTGCCAGGCCGTTGACCTGGTCGGTCGTCAGCGCGGCGACCTGGCTCGAGGTCAGGCCGGCGAACGAAGCCGTCTTCAAGGCGGCCAGGTCGGCCGTTTGCAGGGCGGCCACCGAATCGGTGCTCAGGGCGGCCACTTGGGCGCTGCTCAGGGCGTTCGCTTCGGCGGTCGTCAGCGCGACAACCTGGTCGGTCGTCAGGGCGCGGACCTGGTTGGTGGTCAGGCCGGCGACGGCGGCGGTCTTCAGCGCGGCGAAGTCGGACGTTTCCAGCGCGGCGATGGCGTTGGTGCTCATCGCAACGACTTGCTGGGTGCTCAGCGCGGCGGCTTGCGCGGTGGTCAGCGCGACGACCTGGTCGGTGGTCAGGCCGGCGACACCGGCGGTGGTCAGGGCGACGATCTGGTTGGTCGACAACGTGGCGATCTGGTCGGTGACCAGGGCGGCGATTTGCGACGATTTCAGCGCGGCGATGCCGGCGGTGCTGATACCGACGATGTCGGCCGTTTCAATCGCGGCGATGCTGTTGCTCGACAGCGCGGCGATCTGGGCGGTGCTCAGGCTGGCGAACTGCGCCGAGCGCATGGCGACGATCTGGTCGGTCGTCAAGCCGTTGGCCATGTTGGCGGTGCTCATCGCTGCGAACTGGGCGGTGGCCAGGCCGTTGACCTGATCGGTCGTCAGTGCGGCGACCTGGCTCGAGGTCAGGCCGGCGAACGAGGCGGTCTTCAAGGCTGCCAGATCGACGGTCTGCAGGGCGGCGACGGCGTCGGTGCTCAGGGCGGCCACTTGCTGGCTGCTCAGCGCGCCGGCTTCGGCGGTCGTCAGCGCGACGACCTGGTCGGTCGTCAGGGCGCGGACCTGGTTGGTGGTCAGGCCGGCGATGGCGGCGGTCTTCAGTGCGGCGAAGTCGGACGTTTCCAGCGCGGCAATCGCGTTGGTGCTCATCGCGACAACTTGCTGGGTGCTCAGCGCTGCGGCTTGCGCGGTGGTCAGCGCGACAACCTGGTCGGTGGTCAGGCCGGCGACACCGGCGGTGGTCAGCGCGACGATCTGGTTGGTCGACAACGTGGCGATCTGGTCGGTGACCAGGGCGGCGATCTGCGACGATTTCAGCGCGGCGATACCGGCGGTGCTGATACCGACGATGTCGGCGGTCTGGATGGCGGCCACGCTGTTGGTCGACAGCGCGCCGATCTGCACGGTGCTCAGGCTGGCGAACTGGGCCGACGTCATGGCGACGATCTGGTCGGTCGTCAAGCCGGCGGCGATGTTGGTGGTGCTCATCGCTGCGAACTGGGCGGTGGCCAGGCCGTTGACCTGGTCGGTCGTCAGCGCGGCGACCTGGCTCGAGGTCAGGCCGGCGAACGAGGCGGTTTTCAGGGCCGCCAGGTCGGCGGTCTGCAGGGCGGCGACCGAATCGGTGCTCAGGGCGGCGACTTGCGCGCTGCTCAGGGCGTTCGCTTCAGCGGTCGTCAGCGCGACAACCTGGTCGGTCGTCAGGGCGCGGATCTGGCTGGTGGTCATGCCGGCGATGGCGGCGGTCTTCAGCGCGGCGAAGTCGGCCGTTTCCAGCGCGGCGACGGCGTCGGTGCCGAAGGCGGCGACCTGCTGGGTGCTCAGGGCGGCCGCTTGGGCGGTGGTCAGCGCGACGACCTGGTCGGTGGTCAGGCCACGGACGCCGGCGGTGGTCAGCGCGACGATCTGGTTGGTCGACAGGGTCGCGATCTGGTCGGTGACCAGGGCGGCGATCTGCGACGATTTCAGCGCGGCGATGCCGGCGGTGCTGATACCGCCGATGTCGGCCGTTTCAATCGCGGCGATGCTGCTGGTCGACAGCGCGTTGATCTGCGCGGTGCTCAGGCTGGCGAACTGGGCCGAGGTCATGGCGACGATCTGGTCGGTCGTCAGGCCGTTGGCGATGTTGGCGGTGCTCAGCGCGGACAGCTGGGCGGTGGCCAGGCCTCTGACCTGGTCGGTCGTCAGGGCCGACACCTGGCTCGAATTCAAGCCGGCGAACGAAGCGGTCTTCAAGGCCGCCAGGTCGGCGGTCTGCATGGCGGCGACCGAATCGGTGCTCAGGGCGGCCACTTGCGCGCTGCTCAGGGCGTTGGCTTCGGCGGTCGTCAGCGCGACGATCTGGTCGGTCGTCAGGGCGCGGATCTGGTTGGTCGACAGGCCGGCGATGGCGGCGGTCTTCAGCGCTGCGAAGTCGGCCGTTTCGATCGCGACGATGGCGTCGGTGCTGAAGGCGGCGACTTGCTGGGTGGTCAGCGCGGCGGCTTGGGCCGTGGTCAGCGCGACGACCTGGTCGGTGGTCAAGCCACGCACGCCGGCGGTGGTCAGGGCGACGATCTGGTTGCTCGACAAGGTAGCGATCTGGTCGGTGACCAGGGCGGCGATCTGGTTCGATTTCAGCGCGGCGATACCGGCGGTGCTGATACCGACGATGTCGGCCGTTTCAATCGCGGCGATGCTGTTGGTCGACAACGCGCCGATCTGGGCGGTGCTCAGGCCGGAGAACTGGGCCGACGTCATGGCGACGATCTGGTCGGTCGTCAGGCCGTTGGCGATGTTGGCGGTGCTCATCGCGGCGAACTGGGCGCTCGACAGGCCCTTGACCTGGTCGGTCGTCATGGCGGCGACCTGGCTCGAGTTCAGCGCGCCGAACGAGGCGGTCTTCAGGGCGGCCAGATCGGCCGTCTGCATGGCGGCCACGGCGTCGGTGCTCAGGGCAGCAACTTGGGCGCTGGTCAGCGCGTTCGCTTCGGCGGTGGTCAGCGCGACGATCTGGTCGGTCGTCAGGGCGCGGATCTGGTTGGTCGACAGGCCGGCGATGGCGGCGGTCTTCAGCGCGGCGAAATCGGCCGTTTCCAGCGCGGCGGTGGCGTCCGTGCCGAGCGAGGCGACTTGCTGGGTGGTCAGCGCGGCGGCCTGGTTGCTGGTCAGCGCGACGATCTGGTCGGTGCTCAGGGCCTTGATGGTGGCCGTGGTCATGGCGACGATCTGGTTGCTCGACAGCGTAGCGACCTGGTCGGTGCTCAGGCCGGCGACCTGGTTCGATTTCAGCGCGGCGATGCCGGCGGTGCTGATGCCGACGATGTCGGCGGTCTGGATGGCGGCGATGCTGTTGCTCGACAACGCGCCGATCTGGGCGGTGCTCAGGCTGGCGAACTGGGCCGACGTCATGGCGACGATCTGGTCGGTCGTCAGGCCGTTGGCGATATTGGAGGTGCTCAGCGCCACCAGGGTGGCGGTGGCCAGGGCCTGGACCTGGTCGGTGGTCAGCGCGCCGACCTGGACCGAGGACAGCGAGGCGATCACACTGGTCTTGAGGGCGGCGACGTCGACCGTTTGCAGCGCGGCGATGGCGTCGGTGCTGAAATTGGATACTTGCGCGGTGGTCAGCGCGTTGGCGCCGGCGGTCGTCAGCGCGACGATCTGGTCGGTGGTCAGGGCCTTGATCTGGACGCTCGTCAGCGAAGCGACGGCGGCGGTCTTCAGTGCGGCGAAATCAGCCGTTTCGAGGGCGACGATGCCGTCGGTCGACAGCGAGGCCACTTGCGTCGTCGACAGCGCCGACGCCTGGTTGGTCGTCAGCGCGACGATCTGGTCGGTGGCCAGCACCTTGATTTGCGCGGTGCTCAGGCCGGCGAGCGCGTTGGTGCTCAGCGCGGCGATGTCGGCCGTCACCAGCGAGGCCACGGCATTGGTGGCAATGGCGCCCAGTTGCGACGAACTGAGGACGGAAGCCTGGACAGTGGTCAGCGCACCGATCTGGTCGGAATTGAGCCCTGCAAAATCGGCTGTTGAGATCGTGCTGATCTGCTGGGTAGTCAGACTTGCGATCTGTTCCGTGGTCAAACTGGTTACGACGCTCATTGCATTTCTCCTAAAGGGCGCTCATTCGATCTGTCCGAAAAAGCGGGATCGACGGCCCTACCCGTCGAATCCTTAGCTTCCGTCAGTGGCACATTTGCCGTTTTATAACTATGTATTTGCTGCTAATCCGTTGCTACAGGCGCAAAAAATCCCGCTCACACATTCTTAACGTCAACAAAAGTGTCAACTTTAGCAAACGGTGGCGATTTGCCGCATTTCAACTTAAATTTCGTCACAAATTGTTTCGTGCATCATCCGCGACACCGTTAGGCGAACTGGGCGGACGGCGATTCTGCTCCACTCGAGTACAAGGCGACCGGAGTGAATCTTTCACTAAACAAACTTGTTGCTACGGGGAATAAAAAATCTCGACGTTCTCGGCCATGTATTAAAAGCGCCCCAAGCACTTGAAATCATTGACTTTTTTAGCCCCTGAACAGGGCTTGGGGAGCACCTGAACCGAGCGTATTAAGAGCAAGTATATCCGACTTAATTTCCAACAAGAATTTATTTCGGCGAATGTAGCTTGCTCGCAACCTGCCGCAAAGCAATATTCCGGCGGCGCCAATCATGTTCTTTCAATCATGTTGGCTTGCTGAAAAGATATATTGCGCGTTGACACCGTGCAACAAAATAGTGTGCGATATTAATTCGCGAAGGAAATTTTGTTAAAGATGTTACTGTGATTTCGTGACGGGAGCGTGACGTCCCAGATAACCAAGAGTCAAAACAACGGCGGCTACCGCACGGCCGCCGCCGCATCGCCGGAGGCGGCGGGCGGGGTGCCAGGAAGGAAGGAGAATGACGCCGGGTTCAGCGGGCGGGGACGGCGCGCATGCGCCAGGCGAGCACGGCCACGGTGGCCGCCATCAACGCCAGAGCGACCATGTTGAGCACCAGCGTCGCGTTCGAAAACTGCATGACCAGGCCGATGCTGACGCCGGCCTTGACACTATATTGCCAGCCGCCGTCGTGCGGGAAATAGCTGACCAGCTGCACCGCGTAATAGAGCATGCCGCCCCACAGGCCGCTCTTCCAGCGTTTGAGCGACAGCACTGCGGCCAGGAACCCGAACAGCCCGACACCGAACAGGATCGGCAACGCGTCCGCCTCCTGCGGCGCGCCGAGCAGGCCCAGGCTCACGCCCAGGGTCAGCGCGCTGTTCAGCAGCAGCACCCGCGCCACCCATGTTTCAAATCCCCGCATGCCGTCCCTTTGTTCAGTTTTCGGCCGCTGTTGGCCGAAGTTGGCGAATTTTAGCCGAAGCGCGCCTGGTACTCGCTCGGCACCACGCCCAGCTGCGCGGCGAAGGCGCGGCGCAGATTGTACTCGCTGCTAAAGCCGCTCTGGACGGCGGCGCGCTTGACGGTCATGCCGGGTTGCTCGAGCAGCGCGCAGGCGCATTCCATCCGCAGCCGCAGCAATAGTTGTGCCGGCGACACGCCCGCCTCCTGTTGCAGCTTGCGGTGCAGCGAGCGCACCGACAGCGCGAACGCCGCCGCCATCTGGTCGACATCGATCGGCTGCTTCAGGCGCGGACGCAGCCACGCCGTCAGCTGGCCGTGCAAGCCTTGCGGGTCGGCCTGGGCCAGCAATTCGGAGCTGAACTGGCGCTGACCGCCGGGGCGTTTGAAGAACACCACCAGCCGCTTGGCCACGCCCAGCGCGAAGTCGCGGCCCTGGTCCTCGCCGACCAAGCTGAGCGCCAGATCGATGCCGGCGGCGATGCCGGCCGAGCTATAGAACGTGCCGTCCTTGATATAGATGGCGTCGTCCTGCACGGTGATGGCCGGGAACTGGACCTGCAGCTGGGCCGCGTCCTGCCAATGGGTGACGGCGCGGCGCCCGTCCAGCAATCCGGTGCGCGCCAGCAGGAAGGCCCCGGTGCAGACCGAGCAGCAACGCGCGACGGCGTCCGCGCCGCCGCCGGCCTGCGCCACCCAACGCACCAGGTCCGGTGTCAACGCTGGATGCGACCCGTCCTCCACGCCGCGCCCGCCCACCATGATCAGCGTCGATCCGGGCAGGCCGGCGGTGGGCAGCGGCTCGGTCAGCACCGTCACCCCGGCGGCTGCCGTGACCAGGCCGCCGTCGGGCGACACCATATGTATACGGTAGGGCGGGGGGCGGCCGGCGTCGCGCGCCTCGTCGTTGGCGGTGGAGAACACCTGGGCGGGGCCAGTGGCGTCGAGCAGCGCGAAGCGCGGCAGCACTAGTATCCAGACGTCGATGGCCGGGGTGGCGATGGCCGAGGTGGCGGGGTTGGTATCCATAGACATTGGCAGATATTCCACCATCGATGTCATTTGTGTCAAGCGCGGAAGTGGGATGATCGCGGCTTTCGCTTCAGGAGGCACCCATGACCCGCACCATCGGCATCTATGTTTACGACGACGTCGAGGTCCCCGACTTCGCCGGACCATACGACGTGTTCACCTGCGCCACGCGTGTCAGCCAAAAAACGACACCGGAGGCGCCGCCGCCGTTCCGGGTCCGCACCATCGGCCGCACCTCCGCGCTGCTGCGCGCGCGCGCCGGCTTGACGGTTTTTCCGGAAGCGGATTTCGGCTGCGGCCACCTCGACGTGCTGATCGTGCCCGGCGGCGCGATCGACGCCGAACTGGCCAGGCCGGACGTCATCGCCTGGATCGCCGAGACCGCGCGCGACAGCGAACTGGTTGCCTCGGTGCGCACCGGCGCCTTTCTGCTAACCCAGGGCGGGCTGCTCGACGGCCAGCAACTGGCCGCGGACAACCCGGCGGCCAAAACAGCGGCCGGCGCCGCGTTTCCCGAATTGCGGGTGCAAGGTAAGCGCCGCTGGACCGGCAATGGCGCCATCGTCGCCTCCGGCGGCGTCACCACCGGCATCGACCTGTCGCTGCATCTGGTCGAGCGGTTGGCGGGACGCGAGTTGGCGCTGGCCACCGCTCGGCAAATGGACTACGACTGGAGTTGACCATGAAAATCGTCCGAGCAAGCGACTACACCGGCGCGCGCGCCTGGGAGGCGCTACCGATCACCGCGATTGACAACGCCACCGTGCGGCTGCACTGGACCGACCAACCCTACCAGTGGCACGTCAACGACGGCGACGAGGTGTTCGCCGTGCTCGATGGCGAGGTGGCGATGCACTACCGCGAGGACGGCCACGAACTGGTGGCCCACCTGCGCGCCGGTGACGTCTTCCACGCCGCCGGGGGCGACGCCCACTGCGCCCATCCGGTGGGACAGGCGCGCATCCTGGTCATCGAGCGCGCCGGCAGCGTCTAACCCGGCGTTGGCGTTGGCGTTGGCGTTGGCATTTTCCTGTCGCGGTGTGCCAGCCGGTATAGCAGCGGCAGCACCAGCAACGTCAGCGCGGTCGACGACAAGATCCCACCGATGACCACCGTCGCCAAAGGACGCTGGACCTCGGCGCCGGTGCCGGTGGCGATCGCCATCGGAATGAAGCCCAGCGACGCCACCAGCGCCGTCATCAGCACCGGACGCAGTCGACCCAGCGCCCCCTCGCGTATCGCCTCCTCCACCGTGCGTCCCTGCTCGCGCAAGGAGCGGATGTACGAGATCAGCACCAGTCCATTGAGCACCGCCACCCCGGACAGCGCGATGAAGCCCACCGCCGCCGATATCGACAACGGTATGCCGCGCAGCGCCAGCGCGGCGATGCCGCCGGTCAGCGCGAACGGAATCCCGCTGAACACCAGCAGCCCGTCGCGCAGGTTGCCGAACATCGCCAGCAGCAGCACCATCACCAGCAGCAGCGCCACCGGCACCACGATCTGCAGGCGGCGCGTGGCCGACTGCAGCTGCTCGAACTGCCCACCCCACGCGGTCCAGTACCCGGCAGGCACCTTGACCTGGCTTTGCAAGGCCTGCTCCGCCTCGGAAACGAAGGAGCCGATATCGCGTCCGCGCACATTGGCGCTGATAACGACGCGGCGCTTGCCGTCCTCGCGGCTGATCTGGTTCGGTCCCGGCGCCACGCTGAAGCTGGCCACCTCTCCCAGCGGGATGAAGTTGGCGCCGCCGCTTCCGCCAACGCCCCGTGGCAGCGGCACCGGCAGGCGTCGCATCACATCGAGGTCGTCGCGCAGCGCGTCCGGCAGCCGCACCACGATATCGAAGCGGCGGTCGCCCTCGAACATGGTGCCGGCCTCCTTGCCGCCGATGGCGGTGGCGATGGTCTCCTGCACTTCGCCCACATTGAGGCCGTAGCGCGCGGTCTTGCTGCGGTCGATTTCCACCGTCAGCATCGGCAGGCCGGTGGTCTGTTCGATCTTGACCTCGGTCGCGCCTTGCACCTTGCCCAGCGCGGCGGCGATCGTCGCGGCGGTGTCGTTGAGCACCGCCGTGTCGTCGCCGAACAGCTTGACGGCGACGTCGCTGCGCACGCCCGATATCAGCTCGTTGAAGCGCAGCTGGATAGGCTGGGAGAACTCGAACGCATTCCCGGGCAGCTTTTCCACCGTCTCCCGGATCGCCGCCAGCAGCTCGTCGCGCGACTTGCGCGGCTTGGGCCAATCGGCTTCCGGCTTGAGCATGATGTAGCCGTCCGAGATATTCGGCGGCATCGGATCGGAGGCGATTTCCGCCGTGCCGGTGCGCGCGAAGATGCGTTCGATCTCGGGGAATTTCTGCTTCAGGGTCAGCTCGATCTGCTTTTGCATCTCCACCGACTGCGTCAGGCTGGTGCCGGGGATGCGCAAGGCCTGGATGGCGAAGTCGCCCTCGTTCAGGTTCGGCACGAACTCGCTGCCCAGGCGCGTCGCCAACAGCAGCGACAACACCACCGATATCCCGGCGAACGTCAGCACGACCGGGGTGTTGGCCAGTACGCGCTCCAAAATTCCGCTGTACCACGCGGTGATTTTGCGGTGCTCCTTCTCGACCACGTTGTCGCCGATGAACAGCGCAACCGCGGCCGGGATGAAGGTGATCGACAACAGCATCGCGCCCAGCAGAGCGATGACCACCGTCAGCGCCATCGGATGGAACATGCGGCCCTCGACGCCGGTCAGCGCGAAGATCGGCAGGTAGACCACCATGATGATCAACTGGCCGAACAGCAGCGGGCGGCGCGACTCCTTCGCCGCCGCGTGGACTTCGTCGAAGCGCTCGGCAAGGGTCAGCGTGCGGCCTAGATGCTTCTGCGCGTGCGCCAGCCTGCGCACGCAGTTCTCGACGATGACCACCGCGCCGTCGACGATGATGCCGAAGTCCAGCGCGCCGAGGCTCAGCAAATTGGCGCTGACCTTGTAGGTGACCATGCCGGTAAAGGTAAACAGCATCGACAGCGGTATCACCATCGCCGTGATCAGCGCCGCGCGCATATTCCCGAGGAACAGGAACAGCACCGCGATCACCAGGACCGCGCCTTCGAGCAGGTTTTTCTTCACCGTGGCGATGGCCTTGTCGACCAACACCGTGCGGTCGTAGACGGTGATGGCCTGCACGCCGGCCGGCAGGCTGCGGTTGATGTCGACCATCTTCTTGTCGACCGCCTGCGAGACGGCGCGGCTGTTCTGGCCGATCAGCATGAAGACGGTGCCCAGCACCACCTCGCGGCCGTTGTCGGTGGCGGCGCCGGTGCGCAGTTCGCGGCCGATCTGCACCTCGGCCACGTCGCGCACCCGCACCGGCACACTGTCGACGTTACTGAGGATGATGTTGCGGATATCCTCCAGCGACTGCACCTGCCCCGGCGCGCGCACCAGCAGCTGTTCTCCGCGTTTTTCGATGTAGCCGGCGCTGGCGTTGGCGTTGTTGCGGTCCAGCGCCGTCACCACATCCTGCAAGGTCAGGCCGTAGGAGGCGAGGCGCTGCGGATTGGGCGCGACCTGGTATTCCTTGGCGTAGCCGCCGATCGAATTGATCTCGGTGACGCCGGCGACGTTGCGCAGCTGCGGCTTGATGATCCAGTCCTGGATCTCGCGCAGGTCGGTCGGCGTGTAGGGCGTGCCGTCGGCCTTCTTCGCCCCCGGCTTGGCCTCCACCGTCCACAGGTAGATCTCCCCCAGGCCGGTGGAGATCGGCCCCATGGCCGGCGCGATCCCGGCCGGCAGCTGCGCCCTCGCCTCCTGTATCCGCTCGTTGACCATCTGGCGCGCGAAGAAGATGTCGGTGCCGTCCTTGAAGATAACGGTGATCTGCGACAGCCCGTAGCGCGACAGCGAGCGTGTCTGCTCCAGGTTGGGCAGGCCGGACATGACGGTCTCGATCGGGAACGTCACGCGCTGCTCGGTCTCGAGCGGCGAGTAGCCCGGCGCGGCCGTGTTGATCTGCACCTGAACATTGGTGATGTCGGGTACCGCGTCGATGGGCAGTTTTTGATAGCTATAGATGCCGAAACCGGCCATCCCCGCCACCGCCAGCATGACCAGCCAGCGCTGGACGATGGCAAATCGTATAAGACGTTCGAACATGATGTCGTCCCCCGCCTCAGTGCGCGTGCTCGGCGCTGCCCTTGCCCAGTTCCGCCTTGAGGACGAAACTGCCGGCGGCGGCGTACTGCGTGCCCGCCGTCAGGCCTTGCAGGATCTCGGTGACCCTGCCATCGCTGCGGCCCGTCACCACGGCCTGCGGCTGGAAGCCGCCGGCCACCTTGACGAACACCACCGGCCTGTCCTCCAGGGTCTGGATCGCCTCGGTGCCGACGGTGACGGCGGCGGCGCCGGTCTGGCCGGACAGCACATCGACGTTGACGAACAGGCCCGGACGCCAGGCGCGATCGGGATTGGCCAGCGCCACGCGGGCCTTGGCGGTGCGGGTCTGCTCGCCGAGCAGCGAGCCGACGTAGGTGATCTTGCCGGTGGCCTGGGCATCGAACGCGGACGCCTTGACGGTCACCGTCTCGCCCACGCGCACCAGGTTAAGATCCTTGGGCGGCACGGCGATTTCCGCCCACACGGTCGACAGGTCGGAGATGGTGAACACATTGGCGTCCTCCTTCACCGCCTCGCCCAGCGCCAGGTGTTTTTCCATGACGATGCCGTCGAAGGGCGCGCGCAGCTCCAGCCGGTTCAAGTCCGCGCCGGAGGCGGCGCCGGTGCCGAAGGCGCTCAACTTCTGGCGCGCGTTCTGCACCGCGATCTCCGCTTCGCTCATCGCCTGCTTGGCCTGCAGATAATCCTGCTCGGCGGAGATCTTGTCCTGCCACAGCCGGCGTTCGCGATCGAGCGTGGTGGCGGCCAGCGCCAGCCGGCGCTGCGCCGACAGCAGCTCGCTGCGCTGCTCGGACAAGCCGCTGCTGGCGACCACCGCCAGCACCTGCCCCTGTTTGACGACCTGGCCCAGGTCCGCCATCACGGCGGTGACCACGCCGGACAGCTTGGGCACCACGTGGGCGGTGCGGTCCTCGTTGAAGCGGATTTCGCCGGGCAGCGTGATGGCGATGCTGATGTCGGCCGGCGCGGCGGCGGCGACGGCGATGCCGGCCGCCTTGATCTGCGCGTCGTCGAGCGCGATTTTTTCGGACTTTTCCTCCGCGCCGTGGTCGTCTTTACGTAGCACTACCGCTTCCGAACCATGGCCATCGTGATTTTCACGGTTTTCTTCGCCGTGCTTGGGCATCAGCATCCATGCGGCCAGCAGCACGCCGATCACCGCCATGACGGCGATCGTGATGTTCTGTTTCTTGGTCAGGCTACTCATTTTATTGTTCCTCTCCGAGGATGCGGCCGATGGCGGACTTGGCGCGATGCGCCTCCGCCAGGGCGTTCAGGTATTGGGATTTCGCCTGCAGCAAAGTGCGCTGGGCGTCGAGCACGTCGAGGAAGCCGAATTTGCCGTAATCGAAGCCGGTGCTGGCCGCCTCGTACGCGCTTTGCGCGCCGGGTACGATTTCGCTGCGCAGCGCCAGCGCCTGTTGGCGGGCGACGTCGAAATCCTCGCGCGCCTGCGCCAGTTCGGCGTCCAGCCGCAGCGCGGTGGAGCTCAACTCGTCGCGCGCCTTGTCGACGCGGCGCGCCGTCTCCAGCACATTGCCCTGGTTGCGGTCGAAGAAAGGCAGCGGCACCGAGATGCCGAATACCGCCTGCGAGCGCCCCAGCTCCTCGGAGCGCTTGCTGCCGACGTTGAGCGTGACATCGGGCACGCGGCGGGTCAGCTCCACCTTGGCCAGCGCCTGGCGCTTATCCAACTCCGAGCGCGCCAGCGCCATCCCCGGCGCCTGCGCCAGCCGGTGGTGCAACAAGGCCTGATCGGGCAGCGATGGCAGTGTATCGAGATCGCCGTCGGCCTTCTCGAAGCGCGGCGCCGGGTTGCCCCACATCGCCGCCAGCCGCTTGCGCGCGATCGCCAGGGTGCTGCGCGCGCGCAGCAGATCCAGTTGCACGGTCGACGCGGCGACCCGCGCGCGCGTCTCCTCCACCGGCGATACCTTGCCGGCGACCACGCGCCGTCCGGTGGCGGCGGCGGCGCGCTGCGCCAGTTCGGACGCCTCCTGCGCCAGCCGCAATTGCTCCTGCGCGGCCAGCACGGCGAACCAGCCATCGATGACATCGGCGCGGATATCGGCCTGCCGCGCGCCCAACTGCGCCGAGGCGCTATCGCGTTCGCGCTGCGCGGCCTGCATGCGCGCCCGCCGTTTGCCGCCCAGCTCCAGCGGTTGGCTTAATAGAAAGGTGGTCTCGCGCGTATCGCTGCTATTGCTGCGGCGCGTGTCCACCCGCTCCACCGACAGCGAGGGATTGGGCAGCAAACCGGCCTGCTGCACCGCACCGTCAACCGCCAGCAGCTCGTGGCGCGCGGCCGACAGGTCGGCGTTGGCGCCGGCGGCCAGCGCCAGCGCCGCCTCCAGGGTCAGTGGCCCGGTGGGTTCCGACGCGGGAAGGGGTGCGCCGGCCAGCGTGAACGCCGGCCATGCCGCTATATATAGCGACAAAACATACTTGAACATCGAATTCTCCGAATAAATGGAAAAGAATTCGACGAGACGTCACCGTCTTCCGATAGAAATATGAGGAGGGGAGTCTCGTCGCGCTAGACGACGAGCAGCCAATTGGGTCGCTGGGGCCCATCGGAGATGTGAGAATGATAATTCGCGAGCGGCGGCTCCGCATGCGATTGCGTCAGCGGCTGGACGGCCGCGCCGCTGTCCTCCAGTACGGAAGCCTGCACCGCATGGTGGCAGACTTCGCAGTCGCTATGGACTTTGACAGGTTTGCCGTGAGCCGGATCTTCGTCGGACTGGGCCTGGTGCTCATGGCCGTGGTGGCCGAAGTGGCTCACCTTGGCCGGCTCGTGCTGGCAATAGACGGCCGCCATCGACCAGGCGTACTGGATCGGCAGTATGGTCAGCAGCAGGATGAGCAATAGCTTTTTCACCGGACTATTGTAGCAGCCTGCCGCCGCCTGCGGCCCATCAGGCCTTTTTTAGTATCTCCGGACGCAACGGCATCTCGCGTACCCGCTTGCCGGTCGCCGCGAACACCGCGTTGGCCAGCGCCGCGCCCACGCCGGCCGTTCCCGGCTCGCCGATGCCGCCCGGCGCCTCGGTGCTCGAGACGATTTCGACCTCGATCACCGGTGCCTCGCTCAGGCGCAGGATGCGGTAATCGTGGAAGTTACTCTGCTCGACGCGCCCGTCCTTGAAGGTGATGGCGCCGAACAGTCCCGCCGTCAGGCCGTAGTTGATACCACTCTGGATCTGCGCCACCACGGTGTCCGGGTTGACGACATGGCCGCAATCGACCACGCACACGACGCGCTTGACCGCCACCTCGCCGTCGTCGTTGACGCTGACGTCGACCACCTGCGCCAGATAGGTGCCCCAGGCCCGCATCAGCGCGATGCCCCGGCCGGAGCGCGCCGGCGGCGTTTCGCCCCAGCCGGCGCGCTGCGCCGCCAGTTTCAGCACGTTGGCCGCGCGCGGCTGCTTATCCAGCATCGCCAGGCGGTAGGCCAGCGGGTCCTGGCCGGTTTTCTCCGCCAGTTCGTCGATGAAGCTCTCCAGCACCGCCATGTTGCGGGTCGGGCCGACACCGCGCCAGAAACCGCTCGGCACCGGGCCGTCCTCGCGCGTGTACTCCACGCGCATGTTGGGGATATCGTAGGAGAAGGTGTCCGAACCCTCGACGTTGTCGGTGTCCAGGCCATTTTGCAGGAACGACGGCGCGAACGTGGCCAGGTTCGACGGCCCGGCGATCTTGTGCGAGAACGCCACCGGCATGCCCTTGGCGTCGAGCGAGGCGGAGACCGAATGCGCGTACAGGCCGCGCACCAGATCGTGCTGGATATCCTCCTCGCGGCTCCACACCACCTTCAGCGGCGCCTTGACCTGTTTTGCCAGGGCGGCCGCCTGCACCACATAATCGGTGTAGAGGCGGCGTCCGAAACCGCCGCCGATCAGGTGGTTGTGCAGCGTGACCTTTTCCGGCGCCAGTCCCAGCACCTTGGCGGCGTCGTCGCGCGCGCGGGCCGGCACCTGCGAGCCGACCCAGATCTCGGCGCTGCCCTGCTTCGCGTTGTAATGGACGGTGCAGTTCATCGGCTCCATGGTCGCGTGGGCCAGCATCGGATTGATGTAGACCGCCTCCACGCGCTTGTTGTCGGCGGCGATGGCCTTGAGCGCGTCGCCGTCGTTGCGCGCCACCTTGCCGGGCTTTTTCAGCGCATCGACCATGATGGCGCGGACGTCGTCGGTGGACAGCTTCGCGTATTGGCCGTCGTCCCAGGTGATATCCAGCGCGGCAAGTCCCTGTTTGGCATACCAATAATTGTCGGCCACCACGGCCACCGCGTTCTCAAGCTTGATGACGCTGCGCACGCCGCGCAGCTTGCGCGCCTTGGCGTCCTTGACGGATTTGAGCCTGCCGCCGACGACCGGGCTGGCCGCCACCACGGCCACCTTCATGCCCGGCACCACGGTATCGATGCCGAACAACGCGGTGCCGTCGGTCTTGCCCTTGGCGTCGAGGCGCTTGAGCGGCTTGCCGATCAACTTGAAGTCTTTCGGATCCTTCAGCGCGATTTTCCCGGGCACCGGCAGCTTGGCGGCCGCTTGCACCAGTTGACCGTACTTGATGCGGCGGCCACTGGCCGCGTGCACCACTTCCCCGTGTTCGGCGCGGCAGCTGTCCGGGGCCACCTTCCACTGGTCGGCGGCGGCCTGGATCAGCACCATGCGGGCGGCGGCGCCGGTCTGGCGCATCGGCTCCCACATCAGGCGAATGGAGGTCGAGCCGCCGGTGAACTGGTCGCCAAAGGGCGCGCCGTAAACTTTCGCGTTGGGCGGCGCGTGGCGCAGCGCGATCTTGTCCATGTCGACTTCCAGCTCCTCGGCGATCAGCATCGGGATCGAGGTATAGGTACCCTGCCCCATCTCCACCTTGGGCATGGTGAGGGTGATGGTGTCGTCGGCGCCGATGGCGATGAAAGCGTTCAGATCGGCCGACGCGGCGACAGGGCTGGCCGCGGCGGTGGCGGCGAACGCCTCGCCCGGCAGCGACCAGAAGCCGACCATCAGGCCACCGCCGGCGGCGGCCGCGATTTTAAGGAAGCCACGGCGCGATTGTTCGATGGACGGCGGATTAAAGGGAGCGTTCATCTCAAGCCCCCTTCAACAGTGGCGACTTGGCGGCATCCTTGATCGCCGCGCGGATGCGGGTATAGGTGCCGCAGCGGCAGATATTACCGGCCATGGCATCGTCGATATCGGCATCGGTCGGCTGCTTGTTCCTGGCCAGCAGCGCGGCGGCGGACATGATCTGGCCCGACTGACAGTAGCCGCACTGCACCACCTCGGCGGCGATCCAGGCCTGCTGCGCGGCCTTGCCGGCCGGCGTAGCGGACACGCCCTCGATGGTGGTGATTTTCTTGCCCGCGACCGCCGACACTGGCAGCACGCAAGACCGGGTGGCCTCGCCGTCGACGTGCACGGTGCAGGCGCCGCACAGCGCCATGCCGCAGCCGAATTTGGTGCCCATCATATGCGCCTCGTCGCGCAGCACCCACAACAGCGGCATATCGCCCGCCACATCGAACTCCCGGCTCTTGCCATTGATTTCCAACTTGACCATGTGCGGCTCCCGAACGGATAAAGCCACACTATAGGCAGATATGTCCTCCCAACAATACTCCCCAAAGGTGATACATCCAAGTTGCAAACCAGATCCGGGGTCAGGTCCTCCATTGCTACACGAACTGAACACTAACCGGGCGAAACGGCGGTTAGAGCCCCTACGGACCAGCCCGTGTAGCAATGGCGGACCTGACCCCGGAGTATATTTTCGAGTGGGAGCGGTTCCATTGCGGTTGCGTAACAACTATGTCATATGCCGTCATTACTCTATGGCCTTTTTACTTCTGACCATTGGATCCCCACATGCATCTCGTTCCGTCGCGCCCCCTTATCCTCGCCATCAGCATCGCCGTCGCCCTGAGCGCCTGCGGCGGTTCCAGCAATGACGATCAGGTCACGGCCGTTCCGGCGGCACCGGCCGACCAGGGCGCGGCAGACGTGGCCCCGGTGCCGACCGTCACCGCCTTCGTCGATACCGCCTTCAGCAACCAGCGCGGCGACGCCCGCTACGCGACCCTCGACACCAACGCCGGCGTGCGCGTGCTCGCCGGGATGCTGCAGATCTGGAAACCGTTGACGGAGATCGTCGACGCGGGCGTGACCGCACCGGGCGTCGGCAACTTCCCGGCCGTGGCCGCCTCCGCCTGGACCGGCGTGCCGAACGACGGCACCAACGGCGGCACCATCCTCAACCAGGCCGTCCACAACGCCAACATCGACTACGTCGTCAAAGCCACCGCCAACCGCACGCCGGAACAGGCGCTGGCCGCGTATCTGGACGACCGCCGCAACAAGGGCTACAGCGTCAGCGACGGCATGGGCCCGCTGACCAACGCCTGGCGCGCCGCCGCCCAGCAGACCACCACCATCAACGCGATCGCGCCCGACGCCACTACCGTGCTGTACAACGACGGCGGCAACAACAACGGCGTCGGCGGCAGCGCCAACCCCACCTTCGGCGCCGTCGTCGATCTGGTCAACATGGTCGGGGCCAACGGTTCGACCGAGCCGGCCAAGCGCTTTTATAAATATGCCCGCCCTTACCGCTGGAGCAGCGCGGTGCAGGTGTTGCCGGCGCTGAACCCGGCCAAGAGCCCGACCCCGACCACCGATGGCGGCTTCACCAGCGGCCACTCGGCCGAGTCGGTGCGCAACGCGCTGGCCATGGCCTACGCGGTGCCGGAGCGCTATCAGGAAATCATCAGCCGCGGCCTGGAATTGGGCGAGTCGCGCATCCTGGCCGGCATGCATTCGCCGCTGGACGTGCTGAGCGGCCGCATCCACGCGCAAGCGGTGGTCGCCGCCGCCATGGTCGACCCGGCCAACGCCGCCAAGAAGACGGCCGGCTACGCCCAGGCGCACAGCGCCCTGATGGCCGCGACCGCGACCACGCCGACCACCTTCACCGCGTTCGCCCAATCGGGCAGCGACCGCTTCTCGGACTACGCCACCAACAAGGCCAACTACCTGCGCCGCATGACCTACGGTTTCGCGCCGATCGCGCCGACCAACGCGCCGGCCTCGGTGCCGAAGGGCGCCGAAGTGTTGCTGGAAACGCGCCTGCCTTACCTGAGCGACGCCCAGCGCCGCGTGGTGCTGAAAACCACGGCCGTCGCTTCCGGCTATCCGGTCATGGACGATCCTGAAGGCTGGGGCCGCCTTAACCTGTTCTCGGCGGCCGACGGCTACGGCGCCTTCACCGGCAACGTGGTGCTGGTCATGGACGCGTCCAAAGGCGGCTTCAACGCTGCCGACCGCTGGCGCAACGACATCGGCGGCAGCGGCAAGCTGGTCAAGCAAGGTAGCGGCGCGCTGAAACTGGCCGGTAACAACACCTGGACCGGCGGCACCGAACTGACCGCCGGCGCGCTCGAAGGCGCGTCGCCGACGGCATTCGGCGCAGGCGACGTCTACGTCAGCGGCGGCACCCTGGTCGCCAACGCGCCGGCCGGCTTGAAACTGGCTCGCGCTTACACGCAGCTGGCCGGCGCCACCACCCTGGAGCTGAACGCGCTGGGCGGCGCCAAGGGCACCATGACGGTGGCCGGCACCGCCACCATCGTCGGCGGCGCCTTGCGCGTCAAGTTCCCCGGCAGCTACAAGCCGAAGGCGGGCGAAAGCATCATCGTGCTGAGCGCGGGCAGTCTCAAAGGCCGCTTCACCAGCATCGTCGTCGACGGCTTCGCCAAGGTCGATCCGGTGTACAGCGCGACAACGCTGACGTTGACGGTCGGTAGCTAACTCTTCCGCTCTACCGGTATCATGGGGCATGATGCGATCATGCCCTTTTTTTATTGGATAACGCGGAAACCCGATGAACGACAACGACCCGACATCGCACCCCCAAGGCGATTTTTTCAACGCCGACCGCTTTCACAACGACCTGCAGAATTTCTCCAAGCAGATCGCCGGCTGCGACAAACTGGTGCGCATGGCGAATATCAGCCTGAACCAGATCGACGCGCGCATCGCCGAGGCGGCCAAGATCGAGGCCAAGGCGGCCGCGATTGTCGACGCCACCGCCAAAGAGGCAGGACGGGTGGCGGCCGAATCGGCCAGCATCGCGGTGGCCGACATGATGGGCAAGATGGCGGCCGTGACCAAGGAGGCCGAACAGGTCGTCCAGGCGATCAACCGCAGCCGTGGCCAGACGGGCTTGTGGATCGCGTTTTATGTCGCCTGCACCTTGGTGATGTGCCTGCTGACGGCGTGGATTACGCAACGCATCGCCAAGTCATCGGCGATCACCCCTGAAATCACCGAGTCGATCGCGCTGGGCGAAAAGCACGAGACCTTGCTGCGCAAGGCAACCGACAAGGAACGCAAGCTGATCAACGAGATCATCGCCCGCAAACCGAAATCCAAGTAGCGTTAGATACAGGTAGGATATTTGACCACTGCGGCCGCCCTGATTATGATTGGAGGTATGGAAGCGCGCCTGATCAAGCTCGAAGAATTCGCCGTCGAAACGCGGGAGCGTCTCGCGAAAATTGAGTTGCGTCTCGAACAAACCGCCACGAAAACGGACATCGCCGATATCCGCGCTGACATGCATAAGGCTAGCGCGGACATTGCCCGTTGGATGATCGCAACGGTGATTAGTCTCTTCTTGGGTTTTGGGGGACTATTTTTCTTGGTGACCAATTTTACGAGAACTCCGGCGCCAACCATTAACCCGGCACCTATCGTCATTTACGCACAACCGCCAACCCTGCCCCCCGCAGCCAATTAATATCGTTCCCCCGCCTGGTGATTATCAGAATTGCATCGCCCGAGCGTTCACGGCAGACTCGCTGTCATGAAAACACTCTTTAGCGCCGTGCTGATCACGGCAATCGGTTGCGCGTCCGCTCACGCGCAGCAAGTGGAAGTGGCCGGCGGCAAAGTCGCCGGCCAGCCCATGGCTGACGGCAGCACCCTTTTTTACGGCATCCCTTACGCCGCCGCGCCAACCGGCGAGCTGCGCTGGAAACCGCCCGCGCCGCGCGCCGCATGGTCCGGCGTGCTGGACGCCACCAAGATCGCCCCCGCCTGCGTCCAGGGCGACACCGGCTGGAACAAAAGCTTCATGACCACCATGCGCGAGGATTGCCTGACGGTGTCGATCCGCACGCCGGCGATGCCCACGAAAACTACGGAAAGCAAGGCCCGGCTGCCGGTGCTGGTCTACCTGCACGGCGGTTCCAACGCCTACGCCGGCGCCGGTGACATGGCGGAAGACGCCCTGCACCGCGAAGGCATCGTCCTGGTCAAGGTGCAATACCGGCTCGGCGCCTGGGGCTTCCTTGGCCTCGACGCCCTGCGTGAAGAAAGCCCGCAGCGCGCGTCCGGCAACTACGCGCTGCTCGACCAGCTCGCCGCGCTGAAATGGATACAGGCGAACATCGCCACGTTCGGCGGCGACGCCGGCAACGTCACCATCACCGGCAACTCGGCCGGCGCGTTCGATGCGCTGCTGCTGACCATGTCGCCGCTGTCGCAAGGGTTGTTCAAGAAAGCGATCCTGCAGGCGCCCGCCCCCGGCGCGCCCCGCACCGCGCAGCAGAACGAGGCAATCGGCAACGTGCTGCTGGATCGCCTGAAGCTGCCACATGGCGCCGAAGGTCTGGCCAGGCTGCGGAAGCTGCCGGCGGCGACCGTCGACGCGGCCGCCGCCAACCTGCCGACGCCGGACGGCGTCGATCCGAGCTTCATCTGGGAACAGCAAATCATCGACGGCCACGTGGTGCGGCTGCCCTACGCCGAAGCGTATGCCAAGGGCGCTGGCAAGGATATTCGCGTCATCATCGGCAGCAACAGCCAGGAGCTGGGCTCGGACCGCAAGCCGGAAACCGTGCCGGCGGTGCTGGCGGCGGCGTTCGGCAAGCATGCGCAGGCGGCCAACGCGCTGTACCGCGATGATGCCGTGCTGGGCAGCGTGTCGACGCAGTTGATCACGGACATGTGGTTCCGTTGTCCGGCCAGTTGGGTGTCGCAGCATATGGCCGATCCGGGGCACGTATGGCGCTATGAGTTCGGGCTGGGGGCGCCGGGTTCGGGCAAGCCGCCGGAGCACACGTCGGAAATGGATTATGTTTATCGCGCACCGCCGGCCAAGGCGCTGCCGGCCGAATGGCCGCCGGTGCTGCGCTACTGGGCCAATTTCATCCGCAACGGCGATCCGAACGGCGCCGGCTTGCCGCGCTGGCCGGCGGTGGGGCAAAAGTCCTGGGAGGCGGCGGCGTATCTGGATATCGCGCCCACCGGTGTCGAGGCACGCAAGGGTTTGCGCGCCGCGCAGTGCAAGTTGATGTATCAGGAGCGGGATTATCCGCAGTCGGCGACCGTGCCGAATTAGTCGCCAGCGGTACCGCATGAGCCGCTGGCGGTGCTTACATGGCGGATTACGCTTCACTAATCCGCCCTACGTGGTTTAGAAGAACACTACAGGACCGTATCCTGGTTAGGGCGCAGGGCTGTCCGCTACGTGCACGGCGCGTTTGCCCAGGCTTTCCTCTTGCGGCCCAGGCGCGTCCAGCACGGGACGCAGGCGCGGCAGCGAATCCGGATAGTTGGCCGCCACGAAGGCGATGATCGCTTCGCGGATCTCGCAGCGCAGATCGAATGCGGTGCCGGAATCCTGCGCGCTGATCAGCAGCCGCAATTGCATGCCCCGGTCGTCGGCGTCCGTCACGTGCAGCACGCACACCCGCTGGTCCCAGCGCGACGACGCATGCGTGATGCGCTCGAACTCGGCCCGTATCGCCGGCACCGGCACGCTGAAGTCCAGCCACAAAAACACCGTGCCGAGGATCGACGAAGAAGTGTGCGTCCAGTTCTCGAACGGATTCTCAATAAACCATTGCAGCGGCACGATCAAGCGCCGCTCGTCCCAGATCCGCACCACGACATAGGTGCCGGTGATGCGTTCAACGCGTCCCCATTCGCCTTTGACGATCAGCACGTCGTCCAGGCGGATCGGCTGCGAGAAGGCGATTTGCAGTCCCGCGATAAAATTGCCCAGCACCGGCCGCGCCGCGATACCGGCCACCAGACCCGCCACGCCGGCCGAGGCCAGCAGACTGGCGCCGACCTGCCGCGCCCCCGGCAACGTCAACAACACAAAACCCAGTCCCACCAGGCCAATGATGAAGTTGGCGCTGCGGGTCAGCACGGCCGTCTGTGTCAGCAACCGGCGCGCGCGCAGGTTGTCGGCGGCATCGACCGGATTGACGTCGGTGATCGTGCGCTTGATGGAATTGACGCAGGCGATGGCCAGCCAGGTCAGGCAAATGATCAGCAGCACATTGTTGATGCGCGATATGGGCACCAGCAACGGCATGTTTTCCGGCGCGCCGGTCAGCACCACCCGCAGCGCGAACAGCACCATGCACAGCTGGCTCGGCCGATAGCCGTACTTGAGCGCATTGGTGGTGTAAGGGCGGTTTCGCGCGATGCGGCGCAGCAGCATAATGCCCGCCCGATGCAACAGTAGAGCCACAGCAACAAAAACCAAGGCGCTGACGCCCACCACTGCTGCGGCGCGCCATGGCCCCTCGTGCATATCTGAGAAATAGTCTAGTTCCATGGGCCTGATTCTAGGGGACTCTGCAATGTTGCGGCGCGCCATTTGCCCGCATGCGTGCGCTAGCGAACAAAGGTTTTTCCGCTATGAATGAAACAATAGAGGAGCTG
Source organism: Oxalobacteraceae bacterium OTU3CAMAD1 (assembly GCA_024123915.1). Classification (NCBI taxonomy): domain Bacteria; kingdom Pseudomonadati; phylum Pseudomonadota; class Betaproteobacteria; order Burkholderiales; family Oxalobacteraceae; species Oxalobacteraceae bacterium OTU3CAMAD1. The sequence goes on from CP099650.1 coordinate 122,531, forward strand.
AGGTCGATTGCCACGCATCCCAAAAAAATTGATGCAGCGGTTGTTTTTCTATCCTGCAATCACACCTGAGGACTCCTCCAATGCTTTCACGCTCTGTAAAACTATCATTACGTTTCATGCTCCCCCTGGCGATCCTGCTGGGACTGTTCGCCTACATCGTCGTCCCGCTGATGGACAACCTGACCCTGCGCTGGTCGGTGCGCGATCTGGATAACCGCTCGCAACTTCTTGCCGCCACCTTGCAGGTGCCGCTGCGCGAGGATGTGCTGCTCAACGACAAGGCGCACATCAAGAAGCTGTTCGACGGCGCCATCGAAGACGAGCGCCTGTTCGCGCTGGGCTTCTGCGATCCTTCGGGCAAACTGCTGTACAAAACCTCCACCTACCCGCAATCGCTGGGCTGCTGGGAAAAGCCGACCGACGGCAGCAAGCAAAAGTCGCTGGTGCAATTGCCACGCGGCCCGGTCCACGTGGCCGACACGGCGATCGAAGACAACGGCACCGGCCTGGGCCGTCTGATCCTGGTGCACGACATGAGCTTCATCGAACGCCGCAGCGCCGAGACCACCAAGTACGTGCTGATTTTCTTCGCGCTGCTGGGCGTGGCGATCGCCTTCCTGACCCTGCTGGTGTCGCACCTGAGCTGGCGCGGCTGGCTGGCCAGCCTCAACGACGTGCTGCGCGGCCAACTGCTGCCGCGCGACGACAAATCGACCGTGCCCGGCGCGACGCCGCCACCGCCGCCACCGCCGGAGATGGAACCGCTGATCGGCGAGTTGCGCAGCCTGCTCGAGGAATACCACGAGGAACGCCAGAGTAGCAGCAGCAACAACAGTGCCGAGTGGGCGCCGGAAAAACTCAAGGCCCTGCTGCAACAGGATCTGGCCGGCGACCAGGTGCTGGTGGTGTCCAACCGCGAGCCCTACATCCACGAGAAAAACAAGGACGGCACGATCCGCGTGCGCCGTCCGGCCAGCGGCCTGGTGACGGCCGTTGAGGCGGTGATGCGCGCCTGCTCCGGTACCTGGATCGCCCATGGCGCCGGCAGCGCCGACCGCGAGACGGTCGACCGCAACGACCACGTGCCGGTGCCGCCGAAAAATCCGAGCTACACGCTGCGCCGCGTGTGGCTGACGGAAGAAGAGGAAAAAGGCTACTACTACGGCTTCGCCAACGAAGGCCTGTGGCCGCTGTGCCATATCGCCCACGTGCGTCCGGTGTTCCGCTCGTCCGACTGGGACGAGTACGTCAAGGTCAACCGCCGCTTCGCCGACGCCGTCATCAAGGAAGCGCGCACCGACAACCCGGTGGTGCTGGTGCAGGATTACCACTTCGCCCTGCTGCCGCGCATGGTGCGCGAGGCGCTGCCGAAAGCGACCATTATTACGTTCTGGCACATCCCATGGCCTAACTCGGAGTCGTTCGGTATTTGCCCGTGGCGCGAAGAAATTCTGGAAGGTATGTTGGGCAGCACCATCCTGGGTTTCCACACGCCGTTCCACCGCAAGAACTTCCTCGACACGGTCGACCGTTACCTGGAAACCCGTATCGAGCCGGAAGCGTCGACCATTTCGTACGGCAACGAGCTGACCCAGGTCGAGGACTATCCGATCTCGATCGCCTGGCCCGACTATCCGGACACGCAGCCTGTGGAACAGTGCCGCACCGAGATCCGCCAGATCCTGGGCGTGCCGGAAGACCACCTGCTGGCCTTCGGCGTCGACCGCCTCGACTACACCAAGGGCATCCTGGAGCGCTTCCAGGCGGTCGAGAGCATGCTGGAGCGCCATCCGTCGATGATCGGCAAGTTCAGCTTCGTGCAGATCGCCGCGCCGAGCCGCTCGGACCTGGAGGAGTACATGAACTTCGAGCAGCGCGTGCGCAAGCTGGCCGCGCGGGTCAACGACCGTTTCGGCAGCGACGGCTACCTGCCGATCATCCTGAAGATCGAGCACCACGAGCAAGCCGAGCTGCAACGCTACTTCCGCGCCAGCGAGGTCTGCATGGTGACCAGCTTGCACGACGGTATGAATCTGGTGGCCAAGGAATTCATCGCCGCCCGCGACGACGAACGCGGCGCGCTGGTGCTGAGTCAGTTCACCGGCGCCGCCCGCGAGCTGCACGAGGCCTTGATCATCAATCCGTACCACATCGAGCAGGGCGCCGAGGCGCTGTACCGCGGCCTGACGATGCCGCCTGTGGAGCAGCGCGAGCGGATGCGCAGCATGCGCGACCGCGTGCGCCGCTTCAACGTCTACCGTTGGGCCGGCCACATGCTGCTCGACGCCGCCCGTCTGCGCAAACGCGAAAAAGTGATGCAGAAGATCCGTTCCCACAGCCGCGGCAACCTGCGCCGAGTAGGTTAAAGTAAACATGATGAAACTCGAACCGACCCCGGCGGACGAAACCACGTCCGCCGACAACCAAACTTTCCTGCTGACCGACTGGCCCGATTGCAGCCTGTTCCTGGACTTCGACGGCACCCTGGTCGACCTGGCCGAAACGCCCGACACGGTCGTGGTCGTGCCCGGCCTGGTCGAGGCGCTGGCCACCCTGCGCGACAAGCTGGGCGGGCGCCTGGCCATTGTCAGCGGCCGCCCGATCGAGCAGATCGACGCCATGCTGGCGCCGCTCAAGCTGCCGGCGGCCGGCGTGCACGGCGCCGAACGGCGCGCCGCCGACGGCGAGCTGCACTACATCACGGTACTGCCGCTCGACAACGCCAAGTCGCGCCTGCAACCGCTGGTGGCGCAATATCCCGACCTGCTGCTGGAGGAAAAACGCGGCGCGCTGGCCCTGCACTACCGTCTGGCGCCGGAACTGAAGGCGCTGTGCGAGCAGGCCATGCAGGAAGCGCTCGACGCCAGCCCCGGCATGGTACTGTTACATGGCAAAATGGTGCTGGAGCTCAAGCCCGGATCGAGCACCAAGGGCAGCGCCCTGGCCGCGTTCATGCAGGAAGCGCCCTTCAAGGGTCACAAGCCGGTGTTTGCCGGCGACGACACCACCGACGAAGCCGGCATCGCCTACGCCCAGCAAACGGGCGGCATGGGCGTGAAGATCGGCCCCGGTCCGAGCGCCGCGCTGCGCCGCCTCGCCTCGCCGCAAGAATTGCGCGCGCAGCTGGTGCAAGCGGCCACCACCCTGCCTCATGGAGACAAACAATGACCAGCACTGCAACCGATACCAATTCCGCCGCACACACCAACCCCAACGAGGCCGCGCCCGGCAAACCGGTGACGCCCGAGGCGTCGCTGAACTGCGGCGTCATCGGCAACTGCTCGTACAACGCGCTGGTCGACCGCAGCGGCAACATCGTCTGGTGCTGCCTGCCGCGCTTCGACGGCGACCCGGTGTTCAACGCCCTGCTGGACAACTCCGAGAACGGCAGCGTCTGGAGCATCGAGCTGGAAAATTGCGTCAAGACCGAGCAGTTCTACGATCCCAACACCGCCGTGCTGCGCACCCGCCTGATGGACGCCGACAACCACGGCATCGAAATCACCGACTTCGCGCCGCGCTTCACCAGCCGCGACCGCATGTTCCGGCCGCTGATGCTGATCCGCCGCATCCGCATCCTCAACAGCGCCGTGCGCATCCGCGTGCGGCTGCGTCCGCGCTTCGACTGGGGCCGCGAGGCGCCCGAGATCACGCGCGGCAGCCACCACATCCGCTACGTCGGCTCGGACCAGACCTTGCGCCTGAACACCGACGCCTCGCTCAGCCACCTGCTGTCGGAGACCTGGTTCCTGGCCAACAGCTCGCTGAACTTCATGCTGGGACCGGATGAGACGCTCAACGACGGCATCGAGGACGTCTGCCGCCGCTTCGAGAAGGAAACCATCAACTACTGGCGTAACTGGAGCCGCCGCCTGGCGCTGCCGTACGAGTGGCAGGACGTGGTGATCCGCGCGGCCATCACCTTGAAAATGTCGCTGTACGAGGACACCGGCGCCATCATCGCCGCCATGACCACCAGTATTCCGGAGGCGCCCGGCAGCGCGCGCAACTGGGACTACCGCTTCTGCTGGCTGCGCGACGCCTTCTTCGTGGTGCGCGCGCTTAACAGCATTTCCGAGGTCGGCACGATGGAGGAGTACCTGCGCTGGCTGAGCAATATTGTCGCCAGCTCCAAGGGCGGCCATATCCAGCCGCTGTACGGCATCGGGCTGGAGGAATTCCTGCCCGAGTCGACGGTGGATCATTTGCCTGGCTATCGCGGGCACCAGCCGGTGCGGGTCGGCAACCAGGCGCAGGAACACTTCCAGCATGACGTCTACGGTAACGTGGTGCTGGGGGCGGCGCAGGCCTTCCTCGACCACCGTTTGCTGAACCGCGCCGGCGTGGCCGAGTTCGCGCATCTGGAGGCGGTCGGCGAGCAAGCCTTCCGCGTCCACGACCAGCCGGACGCCGGCATGTGGGAATTGCGCACCCGGGCCCGGGTGCACACTTCGTCGATGCTGATGAGCTGGGCGGCATGCGACCGTCTGGCCAAGATCGCCAACGTGCTGGAATTGCCGGAGCGTGCCGCGCACTGGCAGGCGCGCGCCGACAAGATCCGCGAACCGCTGCTGCGCGATTCGTGGAGCGAGAAGCGCCAGGCGTTCTGCGAAAGCCTGGGCGGCGAGGATCTGGACGCCAGCGTGCTGCTGATGGCCGAGGTGAACTTCATCGATCCGAAGGACCCGCGCTTCGTCAAGACGGTGGAGGCGCTGGAGAAGTCGCTGTGCGACGGCCCGTACATGCGCCGCTACGAGGCGCCGGACGATTTCGGCAAGCCGGAGACGGCGTTCAACATCTGCACGTTCTGGCGCATCGACGCGCTGGCGCGGATCGGCCGCAAGGACGAGGCGCGCGAGATCTTCGAGACCATGCTGAAGGCGAGGAATCATCTGGGGCTGCTGTCCGAAGACACGCACCCGGTCACAGGCGAAATGTGGGGCAATTTCCCGCAGACGTATTCGATGGTGGGCCTGATCAACTGCGCGATGCGCCTGTCGGCACCGTGGGACAGCGTGGTGTAAGCGGAAGCGTGCGGCGCACCGCCGCACATGCGTAACCTCGGAAACACGTAGGGCGGATTAGCGCAGCGTAATCGGCCATGGTTGCGCCGCCGACGGCTCGTCGATGGCCGATTACGGCGTTCCGCCTAATCCGCCCTACGTGTCTCCGGAATGGCGCATCCGACCTCGATCACGGTGTTTTGCGCAAGCTGCCCAGCACCACCTCGATCGCATCGAAATCCACCGGCTTGGTCAAATGTTCGACAAAGCCGGCTTCCCTGGACATCGTGCGGTCGTTCTCGGCGCCCCACCCGGTCAGCGCAATCAGCGCCATGCTATCGAGCGCGGGATTCTTGCGCAGCGCCTGCGCCAGCTCGTAGCCGTTCAAATTCGGCATGCCGATGTCGATCAACCCGACCTCCGGTATCCAATCCTCCACCACCTCCAGCGCCTCGATGCCGTCGTTGGCGACGCGAATGCTGTGCCCCTTGAACTCCAGCAAACTCGCCAGGGTTTGCGCCGCGTCGGCGTTGTCGTCCACCACCAGTATCCTCAACATATCGGTGCGCAGCGGCGCCGCCAGGTGATCGGCCGCCGCATGCTCCGTCTCCACCGCCACGCTCAACGGCAAACGAATCGTGAACGTGGTGCCACCGCTATGCGTCCCGCCGCTGGCGACGCTGATACTACCGTCATGCATCTCCAGCAGCCGCTTGACCAGCGACAGGCCTATCCCCAGGCCGCCGTGCGACAGATCCATATTCCTGCCAACCTGGTTGAACATATCGAAAATGAACGGCTGCGACGCCTCCGGGATACCGACGCCGTTGTCCTCGACCGAGATGACGATCTGCCCGCCCTCCCGCGCCGCGCTCAAATCGATGCGGCCGCCGGGCGGCGTGTACTTGGCCGCGTTATTAAGCAGATTGCCCAGCACCTGCACCATGCGGGTCGGGTCGACCAGCACCTCGATGTCCTCGTCGGGCATGGCGACATACAGGCGATGGCGGGCGTTCTCGATCATCGGCGCGTTGGCCTCCACCGCCGACGCGACGATGCTTTGCAGGGACACGCGTTCCTTCTTCAGATCGATCTTGCCGCCGTTGATGCGGGCGATATCCAGAAGGTCGTCGACCAGCCGCACCATGTGCGTGACCTGCCGGTCCATCATGTCGCGCATGCGCTCGACCATCTGCGGATTGCCGCCGCTTAGCTTGAGGATATCGAGCCCGCTGCGGATCGGCGCCAGCGGATTGCGCAACTCGTGCGCGAGCACCGCCAGGAACTCGGTCTTGCGCCGGTCCACCTCGGACAGGTCGGCCGCCAGCCGGCGCAGGCGCGCCTCGTTCTCCTTGCGCACGCTGACGTCGGTGAACAGCAGCGCCACCTTGCGGCTGTCGGCGCCGCCGACGCGGCTGGCGTAGCCTTCGAACCAGCGCCCGCTCGACTGCGCCTGGTTCTCGAAGCGCACCGGTTGCCCGGTCAGCGCCACTTGCGCATAGGTGTCGATCCAGTACGATCCGATATGCGGGACCACCTCCTTGATGGTCTTGCCGACGACATCGCCCAGGCCGTAGATCGCGATGCCCGCAGGGTTCATCTCCAGCACCTTGTAATCGACCGCCTCGCCGGCGTCGTCGAAGATCACGTCGATCACGCAAAAGCCCTGGTCCATCGAATCGAACAGGTTGCGGTAGCGCTCCTCGCTGCTGCGCACCTGCTGGTACAACTGGCGCAGATGGTCATCGTCGGCGCGCTCGCGGGTCAGCTTCTCGTTCAGCAGCGCCAGTTCGGCATCGACCGCGCGATTGACCACTCCGCGCACCTTTTTGCCCACATAAATGAAAAAGATGCCGACCACCACAAACAGCGCCAATGAAATCTGGTCGCGCATGCTGCCGACATAGAAGGTGCCAAGCGGAAGAAAAATCGAGCAGCCGTAAAGGAAGCCGGTGAGCAGCACGATCGCCGCCGGACCGCTGCCCAGCACGGCCGCAGCCAGCGCCACCAGCGGAATGAACAGCAGAAAGGGAACACGGTTGCCGACGAAGACGGAGACGCCAATCTGCAACATCAACGCAAACAGTGACAAGCCCACGCCTACGACATAGCGCAGGGCCGGCGAAAGTTTTTTTGCGGAAAGCAGCATTGGAAGTCCTTGGTTTTCCTAATCATACCAAGCGACAACCTCAACCAGCAAACCGGGCTGGACGATTACGGCCATCCCGCAAGCCTACATGCCCTCTTCTTGCGCCCGCGCAAACTTCGCAATCACTTTTCCTGTTTTTTTACCGGCTCGGGCTTGGAGCCAAACCGTACCTGCGTCGCCTGCTTGAGCGCGGCGGCGCAATCGACCGCTTCCACATTGCCGGGATTGATCAGCGGCACCACCGCCGCCAGCGGGTTGATGATGCCCAGCGCCACCGCCGCGCCGGCCTTGAGCGCCAGCGGCCCCTTGGCCACGCCGACGTCCGGATTGGCGAAGGTGCCCCGGGCGTACAGCGGCGTGCGCAGCGAAATGATGCGCACGCCCTTGGTTTTCGGCTTGACGTCCAGGTTCAGGCGCTCGTTGGCCAGGTCGATGCTGCCGGTGACGTCAATGACGGCTTCGTCGGTGTCGACGACGAAGCGCCGGGTTTGCGCCTGCCCCTTCTCGACGACGAAATCGCTGGCCACGCAGTTCAGCTGCACCTGCTTGTCGCCGAACAGTTTGACGAAGACGGCGTTGGCGATGTTCAGTCCGGCCGCCTCCAGCACGAACTTGCTGACCGAGCCTTCGCTGACGGTCGCGCCCAGTTCGCCGCTGGCGGTCGCCAGCATCGCCGATACCGAGTTGCCGGTGCCGGCCAGCGCGGCGTCGCCGTTGACCTCGCCCACGCTCGCCTGCATCGCCTGCAGTTTAGGGAACAGCTGACGGATCTTCAGATGGCGCGCGGCCATCTTGATCTGCGCCTGGATGGGATTCTTGCCGCCGTCGAGCGTGATGTTGGAGGTGACGGCGCCGCCAGCCATGCCGAAGTTCAGCGGCGTCAGGGTCAGCACCTTGTTCTTCATGCGGATATGGGTTTCGACATTCTCCAGCGGGATATCGTGCGTGCGCACCAGCTTCTTGCCGGTGAATTTGACGTCGGCGTCGAGCGCATCCCACTTGGCGGTGTTGAATTGTTCGACCGGCAGCGCCTTGCCCGCCGGCTGATTGGGCTTCTTGTCGCGCGCCGCCTTGTCGGCATTGCTCTCGGCGCCGATGGTCGGTCCCAGGTCCGCCAGCCGCAGCTGGTTGGAGGTCAGGGTGCCGGTCAGCAGCGGACGCGGCTTGCGCGGGCTGTAGCTCAAGGTGCCGTGCAGGTCGCTGCCGCCGACGGTGCCGGTGAAGTTGCGGTAGGTCCAGTTCCACACCGCGCCATCCTTCTTGCCGCCCAGCCGGCCGGTGGTGGCGTAGGGCGGCGTCTCCGGCAGCAGCACGCCGGTCAGCGGATACAGGTCGGCCATGCTGGCGCCGGCCAGCGACAGTTTCAGATCGATGCCGGACAGCGAGCGCGGATCGGTCAACGTGCCCTCGATGGCGATCTTGTTCTTGCCCGCCATGGCGTTGGCCTGCACCGGGAAGGTGTTGTGTTCGTCCTGCAGCGACAGCACCGCGCCGGTCTTGCCGCCGCCGGTGACCGGCGCGCCGTGATACGTCCCGCCCAGTTCGAAGCGCAACCCGTAGTTGTTGGCGGTGCGGTTGCCGACGGCCTGCCCGGTCGCCTTGCCGCCCGGCCGGTCGGCCGGTTTTTCATTTGCTTTGTCGTCGGCCAGGGCATCGGCGTCGTCCGCATTGATCGTGGTCGCCTTGGCGCGCAGGTCCAGTTTGATACCGTCGTCCAGGTAGCGCAGGCTGCCTTCGCGGAACGCCAGGCGCCGGATATCAACCTCCCACTCCGACGGGCCGTTGTCCTTGAAAGTCCAGGTATTGCTGCCGTCGGCGCGGCGCTGCGCCGCCACCTCCAGCTTGTCCAGTTCCAGGTTGGTGATCACCACCTCCTTGTGCAGCAGCGGCAGCGTATGCATGGCGACGACGATATTGCCCACGCTGGCCAGGCGCGGGCCGGTGGTGGTCCACGAAGGATTGACGACATATACATCGTTGGCGCTGATTTCAGGGCGCGGCACGTAGCGGCGCCACCCCTGTTCGGCCGGGTCGCCCTGGCGGAAGCGCACGTCCAGGTCGCCCTTGATGGCGAACTCCCGCCCGATGGTCTGCGACACCTTGTCGTTGATGTAGGGACGGGCGCGGTTCCAGTCGAACGTCAGCACGAAGATGACGAGTGCCACCAGCAGCACCAGCAGTGCGGCAAGGAAATAGTAAAGAATGGTGAGGGGGCGCGATCTTCTCATGCGGTTCATGCTACGCCTCGATCAAGCTGCGTTATGTGAACTACTCAACAAAACGGGCAAATCCGCCGGCAGGGCGGCGCGGGCGCTGGCCGCATAATGCAGCAAGGTGTCGCCGAAGCCGCCGCTCGCCTTCGGATCGCGGCGGGCGCTGGTCACCACGCGCGGCGCCGAGCTCCAGGCGAAGCGTGCGCCGCAGCGCTCCAACGCCGACACCAGCGCCACGTCTTCGCCGCAGGCCAGCGCCTCGAAGCCGCCGGCGCGCAGATAGGCGGCCGCCGACACGCCAAGATTGGCGCCGTGGATGTGACGGTGGCCGTCGGCGTCGGTGTAACCGAGGTGGAAGTGCCGGCGCAACGCCTCGGCGTCGTCCAGGTGCGGCGACCAGTCGTCGACCGCGATGGTGCCGCAGACCACATCGACGTCCAGCCCCAGTTGCACCGCCAGCCACGCCGGCGAGACGCGCGTGTCGGCGTCGGTGAAGGCCAGCCAGCGGGCGCCGAGCGCCAATAGACACGCGGCGCCGGCCGCGCGCGCCGCGCCGACGTTGCGCGATGCGACCAAGAGGCCGCCCACCACGCAGCAACCCTGCACGCTATGGCGCGCATGGCGCTCGACGATCACGCGCGAGCCGTCGCTGCAGCTGTCGAGCACCACCATGACATGCACCGGCTCGCCGCACAGTGCGGCATCGCCGGCGGCGACGCGGATCGCCGCCAGGCACTGTTCCAGTTCGCCTTCCTCGTTGTGGGCCGGGATGATCACGCCGATCATCAGGCCAGTCCCTCCTGCTGCGCCACCGAATCGGCGCTGCCGGACCAGACGTCGAGCAGGAAGTCGTCCTCGCTGTGGCGCAGCAGGCGATGCAGCCCCGGCGTCGCGTCGAACACGGTGTGCACGCTGTCGGTGTTAAGCCGGCGGTCGGCGAACGGCCGACGCCAGTGGCACATGACCAGGGTGCCGCCTTCGGCCAGGCCGTCGACGCAGCACTGGCGCAGCCGCAGCAAGGCCTGTTCGTCGAGGTAGTAGGCCATCTCGCTGATGACGATCAGGTCGAACACCGCCTCGACCGGCCAATCCTGCGGCATATGCTGCTGGCGGATCGTCACGCGCGCGGCGTCGCTGGGCGCCTCGCGCAGCATGCGCCGGCGCGTCAGCACCACCGCCTCGGCCGACAGGTCGCTCGCCAGCAGACGCTCGGCGCGATGGGCCAGCGCCGCCGTCAACTCGCCGTTGCCGCACGCCGGCTCGAACGCGCTGCGATAGCGCTGGCGCGGCAGGCACGCCAGCAGGATGTCGCGCTTGCGCTGCTCGTACCAGCGCTGGCGCACTTTCCACGGATCGGCGTCCTGCTGGTACAGCTGCTGGAAGTGCGCGAGCGGATCGAAGTCGGAAGGGAGTGAGGTCGTCATGTGAAGTAGATTTCGTAGGGATGCAGCAAGCGCGCCAGCACATGCGGCGGCAGGATGGCCGGCTGGCCGGTGGAGGGATCGTCGTGCAGCTGGCTGGTGAAACAGCCAACAGCCTCGCGTTTGCGCTTTAGTACATCCTCGCCCAGCGCCAGGCGGCGCGCGCGTCGCCACGGCAGGCGCGCGTCGCCCGGCGCGGCCCAGTGCCAGCTCCACACGGGCATCTCGATCAAGGTCGCGCGGCAGGCGCCGGCGGCCATGGCGGCGGCCAGCCCGCACGCCTCGTGGTCAGGATGGCCGTCCTTCCGCCAAGTGACGAAGACCACGTCGTCGGGCCGCAGCATTTGCCGCAGCAGCGTGTGCAACTGGTCCAGCGATGCGGCGACCGCGCCGTCGGGCAGCCGGGCGCGCAGCACCTGCGGCGCCGGTTTGCCGGCCGACGCGCCCAATCCCAACGCGCCCAGGGCGGCGTCGGTTTCGCGGGGGCGCAGGCGCGCCAGTTGTTCCGGCGTGATTGTCGTCGAACCCGGATGGCTGCCCGTGCCGTCGGTCACGGCCACCACCACCGTGGGGCTACCTTGCGCCGCCAGCAGTTGCAGCAGCCCGCCGCAGGCCAGCACTTCGTCGTCCGGATGCGGCGCGACGATGACGGCGCGGCGTCCCGGCGGCACCAGCGTGGCGGCGGACACCGGCGGCATATCCTGCAGTCCGCCCCAAGCTTGCCAGCTGGCGTCGGGCGTGCCTTCGCCTTCGATGTGGCGCGCAGCGGCGCCGTGGCCGCTCATAGCGCCCATGGCGACTCCTCCGACTCGGACAACAGGCGTCCGAGCGCCGCCAGATCGCGCTCGGCGTGGCTCTGGCGCAGAAACACCGGCAGATCGGCCGCCAGGCGGGCGAAGTGCGGATCGCGGCACAGCGGCGTGGCGCCCAGCGAGCGCGTGGTGTGCTGCAGCACCAGCGTGGCGGCCGCCTCGACGGCCAGGCGCGCGCGCAGCGCCAGCACGCCGGCGTCGGCATCCGGATCGGCATCGATGGCGGCGGCCGATTCGCGCAGCACGGCGGCCGCGCCGGCCAGCGCGATATCGGCCAGGCCAAGCTGCGCCAGCCGGTGCGGGTCGGCCGCCTGGCGCGCGGCGCCGGCGCGCACTGACGCGAGCAGGGAATCGGCGATGGCTTGCGCCGCCCCGTACCAGCAGGCGGCGATGCCGGCGCCGCCGTGCCAAAATCCCGGACGCCGCACATACGACCCGGACGCGCCTACCAGGCAAGCCGCGGCGTTGTCGAACACCACATCGACGCTGGCGCTGCCGGCCATGCCGACGGCATGCCAGCCGTCGGCGGTCACCGTCACGCCGGGTTGGTCGAGGGCGACGGCGGCCAGCCAGGGCAGGCCCTCCCCGTCCCAGCAACTGACCAGCGCGTGGTCCACCGTCGCGGCGCCCGAGCACCAAAGCTTGCGGCCGGACAGGCGCACCGCGCCATCCTTGGAACGATGCAGCACCACCCTGCCGTCGGGCGGTTCGGCGCACCAGACGCCCCACAGCGTGTCCGGCGCGGCCGACGCCCCCAGCTCGGCCAGAATGGCCAAGGCGTCGGTATGGCCTTCATAGAGCTTGAGCAAACTCAGATCGTGGCCCGCCACCTCCGCCAGCGCGCGCCAGCGCTGCGCCGTGTCGCCGTTTCCTGGCGGCGGCAAGCGGTCCAATCCCCCGGCCACGATGCGCCGCAGCAGCTCTCCGGCGGTGGCCGCGCCGCCGCGCTCGGGCAGCAGCAAGCGGCGCAGCGCGGCGGGCATGTTGCTGCCCGCCGCGAGCGGCGGGGAGGGAGCGGACGGGGCCGCAGTGATCGATAACAGGGCCGGCATGACTTTCCATTGGAGACGTTGTTGGAGGCGACCTCATCATGCTGCGGCACTGTTGAGCTGTATGTTCGCTTGGACACAATAGTCGCCAATCAACTCCCACCCCGCTACACCTCGCCCGGCGTGCCGGGTAGAATGAAAGACCGGCGCTCCCGCCCGACCTTTCCTTGCGTCATCATCGCCAATGAAACCGCGTGAAAATATTGATATCTGGCACGATTTCCATCCCGCCGTGGCGGCGTGGTTCCGCGCCAGCTTTCCCGCCGCCACCGAGGCGCAGCGGCGCGCGTGGCCGCTGATCCAGAGCGGCTCGCCGACGCTGATCGCCGCGCCGACCGGTTCCGGCAAGACCCTGACGGCCTTCCTGGCCGCCATCGACGCGCTGGTGCGCGAGAGCGGCGACACGCCCCTGCCGGACCAGACGCGGGTGCTGTACGTGTCGCCGCTCAAGGCGTTGTCGAACGATATCCGCGTCAACCTGCTGGCGCCGCTGGAAGGCATCGACCGCGAGCTGGCCGCGATGGGGCTGCCGCCGCACGGCATCCGCGCCGCCGTGCGCACCGGCGACACCACCCAGGCCGAGCGCAACGCCATGCGCCGGCGGCCGCCGCACATCCTGGTCTCGACGCCGGAGTCGCTGTACGTGCTGCTCGGCTCCGACAGCGGACGCGCCATGCTGGCCGGCGTGCGCACCGTGATCGTCGACGAGATCCACGCCGTCGCCGGCGGCAAGCGCGGCAGCCATCTGTCGCTCAGCCTCGAACGGCTCGACGCCCTGTGCGCGGCGGCGGGCCAGCGCAAGCCGGTGCGCATCGGCCTGTCGGCCACGCAAAAGCCGTTGTCGGCGGTGGCGCGCTTCCTGGCCGGCGCCGGCACCGAGGATGGCGCGTTCCGCGACTGCGCGGTGGTCGACGTCGGCCACGTGCGCGCGCGCGACCTGGGGCTGGAACTGCCGCCGGTGCCGCTGGAGGCGGTCATGCCCAACGAGGTGTGGGAACGCGTCTACGACCGGCTGGCCGAATTGACCGTCCTGCACCGCACCACCTTGGTGTTCGTCAACACCCGGCGCATGGCCGAGCGCATGGCGCGCCACCTGGGCGAGCGCCTTGGCGCCGAACACGTGGCCGCGCACCACGGCAGCCTGGCCAAGGAGTACCGGCTCGACGCCGAGCAGCGCCTCAAGCGCGGCGACCTGCAAGTGCTGATCGCCACCGCCTCGCTGGAGCTGGGCATCGACATCGGCGACGTCGACCTGGTATGCCAGATCGGCTCCCCGCGCGGCATCGCCTCGTTCTTGCAGCGGGTCGGCCGCTCCGGCCACCACGTCGGCGGCCTGCCCAAGGGCCGCCTGTTCCCCACCTCGCGCGACGACTTGATCGAATGCGCGGCGCTGCTCGACTGCGTGCGCCGCGATGAACTCGACGCGCTGCGCATCCCGGTTGCGCCGCTCGACGTGCTGGCGCAGCAGATCGTCGCCGAAGTGGGCGGGCGCGAATGGCGCGAGGACGAACTGTTCGACCTGGTGCGCGGCGCCGCGCCGTACGCGTCGCTGGAACGGGCGCGCTTCGACGCCGTGCTGCGCATGCTCACCGAAGGCTACACCGGGCGCCAGGGCGTGCGCGGCGCCTACCTGCACCGCGACGCCGTCAGCGGCACCGTGCGCGCGCGGCGCGGCGGCAAGCTGACCGCCGTCACCTCCGGCGGCACCATCCCCGACAACGCCGACTTCACCGTGGTGCTCGAGCCGCAGGGCCACAACATCGGCACCGTGCACGAGGACTTCGCCGTCGAGAGCCTGGCCGGCGACGTTTTCCAGCTCGGGAACACCTCCTACCGCATCCAGCGCGTGGAGGCGGGCAAGGTGCGGGTCGAGGACGCCCACGGCGCCGCCCCCAACATCCCGTTCTGGCTGGGCGAGGCGCCCGGCCGCAGCGACGAGCTGTCGGCCGGCGTGGCGCGCCTGCGCGGCGAGATCGACCGCCTGCTGGGCGAAAAGGAAGGCGCCGCCGCCATCGACCACGCCGTCGACTGGCTGTTCGAGCATCTTGGCCTGAACGAAGATTCCGCCAGCCAGATCGTCGATTACCTGGCCCGCGCGCGCTCCGCGCTCGGCGCGCTGCCGACCCGCGACACCCTGGTGATGGAGCGTTTCTTCGACGCCTCGGGCGGCATGCAGCTGGTGCTGCATTCGCCGTACGGCAGCCGCATCAACCGCGCCTGGGGACTGGCGCTGCGCAAGCGCTTCTGCCGCACCTTCAACTTCGAGCTGCAGGCTGCCGCCACCGAGGACGCCATCGTACTGTCGCTGTCGGACACCCACAGCTTTCCGCTCGACGAGGTGTGGCGCTATCTGCGCTCGGGCAGCGCCGAGCATGTGCTGATCCAGGCGCTGCTCGACGCGCCGCTGTTCAACGTGCGGTGGCGCTGGAACGCCACCACCGCGCTGGCCCTGCCGCGCTACGCGGGCGGACGCAAGGTCGCGCCGCAGCTGCAACGCATGAAGAGCGACGACCTGCTGGCCGCCGTCTTCCCCGACCAGGCGGCGTGCCTGGAGAACATCGTCGGCGAGCGCGAGCTGCCCAGTCATCCGCTGGTCGACCAGACGCTCGACGACTGCCTGCACGAGGCGATGGACAGCGAGGGGTGGCTGGCCCTGCTGCGCCGCATGGAGGCGGGCGAGGTGCGGCTGCTGTCGCGCGACCTGCCTGCGCCGTCGCCGCTGGCGATGGAAATCCTCAACGCCCGGCCCTACGCCTTCCTCGACGACGCCCCGCTGGAGGAGCGCCGCACGCAGGCGGTCGTCAACCGCCGCTGGACCGATCCGGCATCCGGCGACGACCTGGGCGCGCTCGACGCCGGCGCCATCGAGGCGGTGGCCGCCGAGGCCTGGCCCGGCCCGCGCAACGGCGACGAGATGCATGAGGCGCTGATGTCGCTGGCCTGCGTCACCGAGGACGAGGCGCGGGCCGGCGACGGCTGGCGCGCGTTGCTGGCGGGGCTGGCAGCCGGCGGCCGGGCCACCCGTCTGCACGGCGGCGGCGCCGACCTGTGGGTGGCGCTGGAGCGCCTGGCGTGCCTGCGGGCAGCCTACCCGGACGCCGTGGCCACGCCGGCGCTGACGATACCGGAGCGCCTCGCGGCCCACGACGGCAACGCCGACGAGCCGTGGACGCGCGACGACGCGCTGGTCGAGATCCTGCGCGCGCGCCTGAGCGGCTTCGGCCCGCAACCGCTGGCCTCCATCGCCACCCCGCTCGGCCTGTCGGAGGGCGACACCAGCATCGCCCTGGCCCGGCTCGAAAGCGAGGGCTATGTGATGCGCGGGCGCTTCACCCCCGGCGCCACCGGCGAGGAATGGTGCGAACGGCACCTGCTGGCGCGCATCCACCGCTACACCATCAAGAGCCTGCGGCGCGAAATCGAACCGGTCGAACGCCAGGATTTCATGCGCTTCCTGTTCGAGTGGCAGCACCTGGCCGAGGACGCGCGGCTGCGCGGCAGCGAAGCGCTACCCAAAATACTGGCGCAACTGGAGGGCTACGAGGCGGCGGCCGGCGCCTGGGAAAGCGAGTTGCTGGCGCTGCGCATGCAGGACTACTCGATGCTGTGGCTCGATGACTTGTGCCGTGCCGGCAAGGTGGTCTGGACGCGGGTCGGCGCGCCCGCCAGCGCCGCCGGCGGCCCGGTGCGCGGCACGCCGCTGGTGCTGCTGCCGCGCCGGCAGCTCGGCCTGTGGCACGCGCTGCCGGCCGTCGCCGCCGAGGTGGAGGTGTCGCCGCGCGCGGCGCGCGTGCTCGAGGCGCTGCGGCGCGAGGGCGCCATGTTTTTCGACGAGCTGTCGCGCGACGCCCGGCTGCTGCCGGTCGAACTGGAAACCACGCTGGGCGAGCTGGTGGCGACAGGGCTGGTCAACGCCGACAGCTACGCCGGCCTGCGCGCCATGCTGCTGCCGGCTGCCAAGCGCGCCACCATGGACAAGCGGCGCCGCCGTGGCGCCGGTCCGACCATGGAGGAGGCGGGCCGCTGGGCGCTGGTGCGGCGCGCAGACGGCGTCACCATCACCGAGCGGTTCACCGGGTTGACCGTGGACGGCAACGGCGGCGACGACGACAGCGATGCGGTGGCCGCGCCCGGGCCGGCGGCGCCGGCGCGCAAGCCAGTAACGTCAGCGGCGCCGCGCAGGCCGCGCACCGATCCGCAAACGCTGGAGCACATCGCCATGACGCTGCTGCGCCGCTACGGCGTGATGTTTTGGCGCCTGCTCGAGCGCGAGGCCGCGTGGTTGCCGCCATGGCGGGAACTGCTGCCGGTGTACCATCGGCTCGAGGCGCGCGGCGAGATTCGCGGCGGCCGTTTCGTCGCCGGCCTGTCGGGCGAGCAGTTTGCGCTGCCCGAGGCGATTCCGCTGCTGCGCGAGATGCGCCGACGGCCGCACGACGGCGGCTTCGTCGGCATCTCCGGGGTCGACCCGCTGAACCTGTGCGGCACCTTGCTGCCGGGTGACAAGGTGCCGGCGCTGGCTGGCAACCGCGTGCTGTTCCGCGACGGCCTGCCGGTGGCCGCCATCGTCGCCGGCAAATTCCGTTACCTGCAAACGCCCGACCCGGCCGAGCGCGAACTGCTGCACGCCCAGCTGGTCGCGCGCCGATAGCGCGGGCGGCCTAGGTGCGATTGATGGAAACGCCGCCGTCGGCCATCAGGCAGGACCCCGTGGTGAAGCTGGACGCGTCGGAAGCGAGATAGAGCGCCGACTGTGCGATCTCCTCGGGCCGCGCCAAGCGCTTTAGCGCATGCAGCCCTTCGACAAAGGCCAGCGCCTCCGGCGTGTTGCTGACTGTTCGTCCCAGCGGCGTATCGGTCCCGCCGGGCAGCAGCGCGTTGGCGCGGATGCCGCGCGCCCCGTATTCGACCGCGATCACCCGCGTCAGGCCGATCAAGCCGGCCTTGCTGGCTGCGTACGCTGCCATGCCGGGAAATCCGACGCTGTGGCCGACAAACGTCGAGGTGAAGATGAGGGAGCCGCCGCCGCGCGCCAGCATCGCCGGGATCTGCTGCTTGGCGCCCAGGAAGGCGCTGGTCAGGTTGGTGTCTAGCACCTCGCTCCACGCGCCGGCAGACATCTCCGCCAGCGGCAGGGCCTCGCCCAGGACGCCGGCATTATTGAAGGCGATATCGAGTCCGCCGAAGCGGCCGACCGCCGTCTCCACCAGCTCCCGCGCCAGCCGCTCGTCGCGGATATCGCCGGCCACGGCCACCGCCGCGCCGCCGCTGTGTCCGATCTCATCCACCAGCGTGTCGAGTTCAGCTTTTCTGCGCCCCGTCACCACCACCCGCGCGCCGTGCTGCGCGAACAGCTTCGCCGCCGCGCGGCCGATGCCCGAGCTGGCACCGGTAACGATCGCCACCTTGCCCGATAACTGATCCATGTCGACACCCTTTTTGAGTTGATAAGAATGGCCAGCATAGGAGGACCGCGCGCGGCGCACTATCCGTTTATTGCTTTCGTTTGACGGGAGGATCGGCGGCGGCGTCTGTGCGCAGGCGCGCCTTTCCGTCAACGTGTGACTTGCATTCAACACTTTGATTTCCAACAAGAATCGTACCGAGCTGTTCCGTATGGTTCGCTACGATAGTGGTTCAGCGCCAGCTATAACAAAGGACACCCATGGAATACTCGGACCTCAGCATCGCCATTCAGATCCGCACGCTTGCAGCGATCCGCCAGGCAGAAACCCTGCGCGCGCGCGGCAGCATCGCGCCGGACAGCGCCGACGCCCGGAAATGGATGGAGGAAAACCATCTCCTGACTTTCGTTCCGCTGGTGATCCAGGAACTAAAGCAGATCACCGAGATTATCAAGCAGGAGTATTGACGCTTTCAGCCGATCATCGGATCGGTGCGGCTGTCCCGCCCCGTTTCGACGTGACCGGCGACACGGCGCAGCCATGTGGGATCGGCGTCGCAGGTGACGCTGAAGTCGTACCAGCCGAAGCTACCCGACAGCCCGCACGGCACCAGCAAGGTTTGGCCGGCCACCACGCGGTGGCTGGCGGCCGGCGCGCCATAGGCGTTGTCGGTGATGGTGAAGCGGCAGGCCTTGCGGCCTTCCAGATTGGACAGCACCAGGCTGATGTCGCCGTTGCTCCTGTCATAGCGCGTCAGCAGTTCCGGACGCGCGCCGCCAGCGATGGCGAAGCGGCCTTTGAACTGACGCAGGTAGCCATTGACGCCGTGCGCACTGAGGTCATAAGCGTTGCCGGTCCAGTTCCACATTTCGTGGTTGATTTCCTTTCCCGCTTCGACCGTGTAATACCAGGGGCCGTCCTTGCGCACGCTGGAGTACACGATGAATGCCGCCCCGGCCTGGCCGCTGTTGGCGAAGCTTAGCTCGAACTGGCCGGTGCCGGCCAGACGTCCCTGCACTGACAATTCATACGGCAGCGCGCAGGCGCTGCGCGGCCCGCCAGGCTCCTGCCGGGGCAAGGTTTGCTCGACCGGCGGCATCGGATACGGCTTGCCTGCGACGCGCCGGTCGGCGGCCGTCTTGGGCACGCTGGCGGGCCAGATGCTGTTCGGCGTGCGGAAGTCGAAGGCCGACGTGAGGTCGCCGCAGACCACACGGCGCCACGGCGAGATCAAGTCGCACCGCACCTTGTCACGCGCCTGACCGCGCGCCACCAGCCACTCCTCCAGGAAGCGCAGCTTGGAGGTGTGGTCGAACAGCTGCGAGCATACGCGCCCGCCTTTGCTCCAAGGTGAAATCACCAGCATCGGCACGCGCGGGCCCAGTCCCACCGGCTCGCCGCGATAGGTCTCGTGGACGCCGATGGCGGGCAAGGTGGTCTTGCCCATGACGGCGTTGAGCGGCGCCAGGTCCGACGGAACGTGGTCGAAGAAGCCGTCGTTTTCGTCGTACATCAGCAGGAACACCGTCTTGGACCAGACATCCGGATTGGCCACCAGAGCGGCCAGCAGGCGCGCGGTGATGTTCTCGCCGGCGTTGGGCGAGTTGGGCGAATGCTCGGTGTAGTCGTTGGGGGAGCATATCCACGACACCTGCGGCAGGCGGTTGTTGCGGACGTCGTCGGCGAAGGCGTCGACCAGCCAGTCGCCAGTGGTGCCGGCGGCGTTGGCGGCGGTGGAACCCGGCGCCAACGCGCGGCCCTTGCGGTACAGCGGCGAGTCCGCATCGAGGCGGGTGCCGTCGGCGTTGACGCGGAAGTTCCTGAAGTAGGCCAGGTAGTTGTCGCCGTAGTTGTCCCACTCCTGGTAGACCTTCCAACTGACCTGGTTCGCCTCCAGCACCTCGGCGTAGGTGCGCCAGTTGGGCGCACCGGCGATGACGCCGGCCGAGATGTCGTCCAGCGCCGGATCGCCGTTGAAGCGCTCCGCCTTGTCGACGTTATACAGCTTGCCCATATTGTCGATCCAGCCCTGATTGCTGCCGGTGAGCGAGTACAGGCGGTTTGGATCGGTGGCGCCGAACACCGAGCAATGGTAGGCGTCGCAGATGGTGAAGGCGTCGGCCAGCGCGTAGTAGAACGGCAGGTCGCCCCGGTCGAAATAGCCCATCGACTGCGGCGTCTTTTTCTGGACCCACGCGTCCCAGCCCTGCCAGGTGCTTTGCGACCCTTTCCACGAATGATCGGTGCCGAGCGACAGCGCGCTGGTGTTGTTGGCGTCGAAGTGGAAGGGCAGCACGTGGCCGCCCTTGCCGTCGGGTTGATACCACACCGGACGACCATCGGGCAGCGCGATGGCGCGCGGATCGTTAAACCCGCGCACGCCCGACAAGGTACCGAAGTAATGGTCGAAGGAGCGGTTCTCCTGCATGAAGATGACCACGTGTTCGACGTCCGCCAGGGTGCCGGTGGCGTTGTTGGCGGGGACCGCCAGCGCCTGGCGGATCAGGTCGGGGAATGTGGAGGCGGCGGTCACGCCCGCGCCGGCGGCGGCGAGGCGAAGGAATTTGCGGCGGCTGATGGACATCGAAGGCTCTCTATTGCACGGCCAAGACGTGCCGATCGCAAGATCATAGCCACCAAATATGACAGGGTTATTGCACGCCAGACCACGCGTGCATCCAAAACACGTCTAAAACACGTAGGGCGGATTAGCGAAGCGTAATCCGCCAATGCTTGCGTTTCGACGGCGCACGCATTGGCCGATTACGGCGTTCCGCCTAATCCGCCATACGTGATCCCCGGAGTCATGGCGTTCACCAGCCGAACTTGAGCTCCATGCCCAGGTAGTTGGCGCTGCCGCCTCCGGCCGCGCGCAGGCTGTCGCCGGCCTGGAAATGTACCGCTTCCAGCGACGCCGTCACGTTCGGGCTGACCACCCAGTCGGTGCGCAGCTGCGCGTAGGCGCCGGTCCAGCGGCCGCCCTGCCCCGCCGTGCGCGGCACGCCCGCCATGCTTTGCACGTACACCGCGTCGCCGGTGGTCTGGCGCCATTGCAGGCCGACGGCCGTCGTTACGCTGAGCGCCTTCACCGGCTTGACCGTGACCGATGGTTTCAGGTGAATCAGGTTGCTGTAGCCGGTAAGGCCGGCCAGCGAGAAGTAGTAGCCGTTGGCGAACAGCGGATTGAAGGTCCCCAGCTTGCCGTCGCCGGCGTGCTTGTCGCCGGAGGCCATGTCGAACTGCACGCCCACGCGCGGCGTCCAGGGCGACGTGGCGAAGGTGTAGCCGGCGATCGAACCGATCGCCCACGACGACACGCGCTTCGCGCCCACCTGGCCGTTTTGCAGCATCCCCTCCACGTCCCAGTCGGCGTTGCCGGTCTTACCGTTGTAGCGCACGTCGTAGACATCCCGGCGCTCGTCGCCTTGCGCGTCGAGGAAGCGGGCGCCATCACGCCGGTAGCGCGAATAGTAGCCGGACAGGTCACCCGGCCCCAGTCCCTGCCGCTCCAGGCGTATGCCGTTCAACGTGAGATGGCCGTTGGAGTAGTCGTCGAAGCTGTCGACGCTGCGGTTCTGCACCGGCTGCGTGACGTAGCCGATCAATCGCCACGGACCATGCTCCCAGTTGGCCCAGAGGCCATCGAACGCCTGTCGCATATTCGGGCCGTCGCGCACGGCGATGAAACGCTGCAGGTCGAAGGCCATTTCCTGCCGTCCCGCGCGCACCTTGATGGCGCCATCGGCGGTGGGCACCACCACGGCCACGAACAGCTGCTCGACATCGAGCTTGTTCTTGTCCGGCGGTGCGATCGACTGCTTTTGATAGGCGCGCGCGTCGACCAGTTGGCCGAACACCTGCACATAGCTGCCGAGCCTCAGGTCCGCGTGCACATTGGCGCGCTGAATCACGTAGCCGTCGGATGGCGCGCTGCCGGCGCCGAACAGCGGCGTAGCAATGTGCTCATACCGCTCACGCAGGCCGCCACCGAGCGACAGGTAGGACAGGCCATCCGCGCCGAGCGGAATGTATTTCAGGCCGTCGAACGGCTGGCGCGGCAGACATGGCTCGGCCAGCACACCCCAGTTTTCGTTCCAGCGGTTGAAGTTGAGCGACGGGCGTTTGACGGCGCATGCCACCGGCGCCGAGGCATCCGCCGCTGGCGCCAACGTCTGCGCGCCGACTGCGCCGCCGACGACCAGCGCCAGCACGCCGCCGCAGCGGCGCAACGCCAGACTAGGGCGCGGCATCGTGGATCTCGCTGATATAGCCACCGGGGAACTGCAGCATCGCGCTGACGTTACCCTTGCTGGTCTTGTACGGCGGCGATAAAACAGTCACGCCATTGGCGGCCGCCTTGGTCAGGGTGGCCGCCATGTCGTCGACTTGATAGCCGGTGGTCTCACGGCCGAATGGGAATGGCAGCTTGCCGTCGCTGACGAACACCGTCATCTTGCCGAACTTCGACGTCAAGTGCACGCGGCGAATCCGCTCGCCGGCGCGGCCGATCTCGCCGCCGTCGACCTGCTCGTCGCTGGCGACTTTGGCGTGCGCGAACTGCTTGAACTGGCCGATGAATTTGTCGGCCGACACGCGCGAGATGTACACGCGGTTGTCCGGTACCGAATGCAGCGGCGCGTACGACGGCGCCTTGGTGTGCCAGTACAACTGCATATTGACGCCGCCGGCCCATTGAATCAGCACATCCTTGCCGATCGGGTCGTCGAACGGTTCGACGGTGACGTCGGCGCCCGCCTCCACGGCCGCCTTGGTGGCGTCGTTGATGTCGGTGACCAGGTAGCCGGTGCGCTCGGTGCCGAAGCCGTACGGGATCGGCGTCTGGAAGGCGAACACCGACAGCATGCCCACAGGCGTTTGCACGTACTGCGACGCGGTCTTGCTCGGCGTCGGCGTGACGGTGAACACCGCGCGCGGCGAGGCCTTGCCGCCGAAGGTGTTGACGAAGCTGGTGACGAAGGCGTCGATGTCGGCGTTTTGCACGTACACGTGGGTGGTGTCGTACTGCGGCGCGACGGCGACGTCCGGCGCGGCCATGGCCAGCGCCGGCAGCGCCAACGAGAGGGCCATGGCGTACGAAGCAATGCGGGTGCGGATGGAATGCGTTGTCATGTGAGGCTCCGAAAAATAGCGACGGACCGGGGCGGTCCGACCACGGGAAAGCGGCGCTGTCGGCATCGACCGGGCCGGGATTCAGGTATCGGCAGTGGCGCGCTGGCGCGACTACTGCAGATTCACTATACGCAAGGGGCATGCGAATTTGACCTCCCATCGGATCGGGTAGGTCCTATGCATTTCGTGTCGGCATGCACCGATTGACAGCGGCCCAACACATGTATACGCTGTATACATGGCTGAGCAAAACACATCAAACAAGATCCTGGCCGCCGCCCGCGAGCTGCTGGAACGGGACGGCGCCGACGAGGTCAGCATGCGCCGCGTCGCCGACGCTGTCGGCATCACGCCCATGGCGATCTATCGCCACTTCGCCAATCGCGAGGCGCTGTTGAAGGCCGTCGCCGACGCGGCCTTTCTGGAGGTGGCACAGGAATGGTCCACACGCGCCCGGCACCCGGATCTGATGCACGCGTTGCGGCACTCCATGGAAAACTACCTCGACTATGCGCTGCGGCACCCGCATATGTTCGACTACAACTTCTCGGTGGCGCGCGACGACGCGCGCCGCTTCCCGGAAGACTTCCGCGCCCGCTGTTCGCCCACGCTCAATGTGGTGGCGGACATGCTGACCGACGCGATGCGGCAGGGACTGCTGCGCGAAAACGATCCGTGGGACATCGCCATGACCTTGTGGGCGCAGGCGCACGGCCTGATCGCCCTGTACCGCGCAGGCCGCTTCAGCTACGACGAGGAACGGTTCCGCGCCTTCTATCTGCAATCCATAGGAGTAGTGTTTGATGGCATCGTCCGCTAACCGCTCTGTCGTGTGGGCGGGCGCCGCCGCGACCATCCTGTCCGGCGCCGCCTGGTGGTTTGGCACGGGGCTGCATCCGCAAGCGTGGCTGACCTGGCTTGCGCCATTGCCGCTGTTGCTGCTCGCGCCGCGCATGCGCTGGCAGGAGGCGGCGCTGGCCGCACTATGCGCGGGCGCTTGCGCCGGTCTCAACCTGTGGCACTACCTGATCAATGTCATCGGACTGCCCCTGCCGGTGGGCGTGATCGCCGCCCTCGGGCCGGCCGTGACGTTGGCGCTGGCCTTGCTGCTGTTTCGCCGGCTGTGGCTGTTGCGACGGTACGTGGCTGCGGCGGTGGCGTTTCCTTCGCTGTGGGTGGCGGTGGACTACGTGTCGTTTCGTGGTTCGCCGCACGGCACCTTCGGCAGCCTGGCGTATAGCCAGTTGGACGTGCTGCCGTTCGTGCAGGTGGCCAGCTTGGCCGGTATTTGGGGCGTTTCCTTTTTCCTGCTGCTTGGACCTGCGGCGCTCGCCATCGGACTGATGCCGGGGCCGGACCAGCGCCAGCGGCTGCTGGTAACAGGCGCGGCGTTCCTGCTGCTGGCGGCGGTGTTCGCATTCGGCTTCGCCCGCCTGCAGGCGCCGGCGACCGGCAGCATGCGCATCGGACTCGTCTCGATGCCGGGAAAACTGCGTCCGGCCGTCGATTCGGCTGAGGGGCAAGCCATGCTCGGGCGCTATCTGGCCGCCATCGATACCCTGGCGGCGCAGGGCGCGCAAGTGGTGGTGCTGCCGGAAACCGTGCTCGCCACGGACAAGGCGACGATTCCGGAATTTGCGGCCAGCGCGGCGCGCAACAAGCTGACGATCAACGCCGGCGTCGCCCTCAAGGATACCGCCCGGGGGCAGCGCAATAGCGCGCTGGCCTTCGTACCCGGTGCGGCGGGGCCGGTCGGCTACGCCAAGCACCATCTCATTCCAGGGTTTGAGGACCAATACCAGCCGGGCACGGACTACGCCATGCTCCCTGGTACGCGTACCGGGCTGGCGGTGTGCAAGGACATGGACTTCCACGACACCGCCCGCGCCTACTCGGACCGGGGCGCCAACTTGTTGCTGGTGCCGGCGTGGGACTTCGCGGCGGACGGACGCATGCACAGCCGCATGGCCGTCATGCGCGGCATCGAGAATGGATTCGCCATCGCGCGCGCCGCTCTGCGCGGCAACCTGACCTTGTCGGACGACCGTGGCCGTATCGTCGCCGAAACCTCGGATGAGCTTGGCGATGCGACCTTGATTGGCGAGGTAGCGTTGCATGATTCCCACACCTTGTACGCGCGCTGGGGCGACTGGTTCGCCTGGCTCTCCCTTGCCACGCTAGTCGCGGCGCTGGCCGTGTCACGCGGCAAGACCGCCTGATTCCACAAGGCATTCCTCCACACATTGCCAACACAAGGCACCCGCGCACACGGTGATATAGCGTACAGAACAGCTCGCCGCGACGTTGCAAACTCGACCTCAAACTCACCACAAGAGGCGAAACATGCGACACAAGTTTGCCGGCGCGGCACCTGCCATCGTCGGCGGCCTGCTAATGGCCTACTCCGGCTTTTCCCATGCTCAACAAGGCGACGGCACGCGCGTTGCGATCGCCGCCGCCATCGTCAAACCCGACAAGGTCGAGGCGACGCCCGAGCGCATCGCCGCCATCAAGGCGCCGGCGGGCTTTACGGTGACGGCCTTCGCCACCGGGCTGAAAAATATCCGCATCGTCGCCGTTGCCCCCGACGGCACCATCTACGTCAGCCGGCGCGACCAGGGCGACGTATTAATGCTCAAGGACGCCAACGGCGACGGAAAAGCCGACGGCCCGCCGGTCACCGTGGCCAACCGCGCCGGCGCGCACGGTCTGGCGATCCGCGACGGCAAGCTCTACCTGGCCACCGTGAAGGAGGTCTTCGTCGCCGACATCCTCGCCGACGGCAAGCTTTCTCCGTTGAAGTTGATCATCGGCGATCTGCCGGACTCGGGCCAGCATCCCAACCGCACGCTGGCCTTCGGGCCGGACGGCATGTTGTATATCAGCGCGGGCTCGACCTGTAACGTCTGCAACGAGAGCAATCCGGAAAACGCCACCCTGCTGCGCGCCAGCCCGGACGGCAAGCAGCGCACCATCTTCGCTTCGGGGCTACGCAACACCATCGGCTTCGACTGGCACCCGCGCACCGGCGAACTGTGGGGTCCCGACCACGGCATCGACTTCCTCGGCGACGACGACCAGCCCGAAGAGCTGAACAAGCTGGAACTGGGCAAACAGTACGGCTGGCCGCACGTCTATGCCGACGGCAAGATCTACCCGCAAAGCACGCCTGTTGGCGATATCACCAAGCCAGAGTGGAAGGCGCGCAGCGAGCCGATGGTGCTCGGCTACACCGCCCATGCGGCGCCGATGCAAATGCTGTTCTATCGCGGCAGCAATTTCCCGTCCGAGTACCAGGGGGACGCCTTCGTCACCATGCGCGGCTCATGGAACCGCAGCGCCCCTTCCGGCTACGAAGTGGTCCGGATCAGGTTTGCCGACAGTCAGCCCAAGTCGATCGAACCGTTTGTGACCGGCTTCCTGACGGACGGCGGAAAGACCCACATCGCGCGTCCGGTCGGCTTGGCTATGGCCAAGGATGGTTCCTTGCTGATGGCCGACGACGCCAACGGTGTGCTCTATCGCATTGCCTACTCGGGCCAGGATAAGGGATCGGCCCCGCTTCCGCCGCCGCCGGCCGGTCCGATGCAACAGCAGGCGCAGAAGGGGAACAATGTACCCCTCGCGCTGACACGCGCGCCATCCAAGGGCGACGCGAAACTTTCGGTGCGCAGCCCCGCATTCGCCGGCGGCGCGCCGATGGCCGCCAAGTACAGCGAATACGCCGACGGCGTGTCGCCGCCGCTGACGTGGGCCGCCGTCGAGGGCGCCAAGTCCTACGTCGTCATCGCCGAAGACCCCGACGCGCCGCAAAAACCGTTCGTGCATTGGCTGGCATGGAATATTCCGGCGTCGGTCACCACCCTGCCGGAAGGGTTGCAGGAGCAGCCCCGCCTGACCGCGCCGGAAGGCGTGCTCCAGGGCAGGAACACGCGCGGTTCGCTCGGCTACTACGGGCCCCGTCCGCCGGTCGGCGATCCGGCGCACCACTATCACTTCCAGATATTCGCGCTCGATACGACGCTGACGCTGCCGTTCGGCGCGGATCGCGACCAACTGCTGCAAGCGATCCAGGGCCACGTTCTGGCCAAGGGCGAAGTGGTAGGCCGCTATGCACAGTCGCAACAACCACCGAAGTAACCCCCCCACTGACAGGAGACACCATGAAAACTACGCAATTTCTGACCGCATTGACCCTGGGCATCGCCTTCGCCCATTCCGCCTCCGCCCAGACGGTATCGAAAGCCGACACCGACCGCTTGAACGCCATCGCGCAAGCCAATATCGCCGAAATCGAAACGGGCAAGATCGCGCTGGAAAAGTCCACCAATGCCGACGTCAAGCAATTCGCGCAGGCAATGATCGACGACCACACCAAAGGCCTCGAGGAAACCAAGAAGGTGGCCGCCGCTAAGAAGCTGACCTTGCCGACGGAGCCCGATGCCGAGCATAAAAAGATGGCCGAAAAACTCAAAACCCTGTCCGGCGCCGCCTTCGACAAGGAATACGTGACCAAGGCCGGCGTTGCCGACCATGCGAAGGTGCACGCCGCGCTGAAACAGGACATCGCCAAGGCCCAGGACGCGGACGTGAAGGCTCTGGCGACGAAGCTTGAGCCGACCGTTGCGCATCATGGCGAGATGGCCAAAAAGCTCAACGCCGCGATCAAATAAGCGCGCGCTTTGAGCCATCCTGCGGCGCAGCGGCGGGTGTCGCCGATCTGGAGTACGGGACAGGGATGCAGGCGGGTTAGAATAAAAGCAATGTAACTGTCGCCGATATTCAAATCAGCCACGGCATCCTGAAAGGTACACTCCCGATCCATGAACGATATCGCTCCCCGCAGGACGCTGCACATCGCAAAAAAGCTGATGTCGCTACTCGGTAAGTTCCAGATCACCGATGACGACGACAACATCCTCTATGAGTGCAGCGCGCAATGGGGATGGCTCAGGCGTCCGTGGCGCCTCACGCGGAACGGCGTCGAAGTGGCCGTCGTCACGCAAAAGCTGTGGTCGTTGGTGCCGAAGTGGACGGTCGAAACTGGCGAGGAGAGCTTCCGACTGCGGGGCAAGTTCTGGAGCTGGCGGCGTCATATCACCGTTCAAGGCGGCCGGTTCGACGGGGCGGAGCTAAAAGGCGGTCTGTTCGATATGAATTTCGAACTTTCCTGGCGCGGGCAGGCACTGGCCAGGGCCGAGGCCAAGATACTCACGCTGAGGACAAGGCACAGCATCGAACTGTTGGATGGCTCGCCCCACGCGGAGCTTCTTACCGCTATCCTGATGACCACGCTGATGATGCAGAAAGGCGAGGAAAACCACATGAGCGGCGCGGGGCCGGATCACAATCCCTCGATCTAGCGGCAGGGCGGTTACCATGGCATGATGGCATCCCTCCTTTATAGACAATTATAGAGGAACTATAGACCGATTATTTCTGTTTTCACTTGTGATACGCGCGTAAAAACGCCCCGCAAATCAAAGACTTGCAGGGCGTCGGTGCTTATTGCCAAGGTCGGGCTTTAGAACGGAATGTCGTCATCCATATCCGAGAAGTTCGGCGCCGGCTTCGGTGCCGGACGTGGCGCCGGAGGGGCCATTTGCGGACGCGGAGCCGGAGCCTGACGCTGCGGCGGAGCCGATTCGTAGCCGCCGCCATCATCCATGCCGCCGCCATCGCCCATGCCTTGACGGCCTCCCAGCATTTGCATCTGCTCGGCGATGATGTCGGTCGCGTATTTCTCTACGCCGTCCTTGTCGGTATATTTGCGGGTCTGCAGGCGGCCTTCAACGTAGACCGACGAACCCTTCTTCAGATACTGGCCGACGATTTCCGCCAGGCGGCCGAAGAACGAGATGCGGTGCCACTCGGTTTGCTCTTTCTGCTCGCCGGTGTTGCGGTCCTTCGATTTGTACGATGTCGCCACGGCAATGTTGGCGATCGCGTCACCGCTAGGCATGTAGCGAATTTCCGGATCGCGACCCAGATTGCCGACGATGATGACTTTGTTGACTGATGCCATTTATAAAACTCCTGAGTAACGACGGCCGCGCTTTGCGGGCTGTTTAGGGAATGCTAAACGCGGATTATAGCATCGCGCGGTGGGCAAAATCCGGCGTCCGTGGCGGCTCGTGGCCGAGTACGGCGTGCCGCCTCTTAAGTCCTCCGGAAGGAGGACGCTCCTTCGATGTGCCCCCGGGCGGTTAGCGGGCATCGCCCGCTAATCCGCCCTACGTGGTTCAACGAACCCTCGCACGATGCGGTCGGTGAATTCTGACTGCACGTTGAAACAGCGCAAGAAAATACTGGTATTATATACAGTGTCAAGGCCGGCACGTTCGATGCACATCAAGCCCGGCGCATGTATATCCAAACCCGGCTATAGTTACGGGTTGACTCTAAAGGCCAAATCAATGGAACAGATCCGCATCCGCGGCGCACGCACGCACAACCTCAAAAACATCAATCTCGACCTCCCGCGCAACAAGTTGATCGTGATCACCGGCCTGTCCGGCTCCGGCAAGTCGTCGCTCGCCTTCGATACGCTGTACGCCGAGGGCCAGCGCCGCTATGTGGAGTCGCTGTCGGCCTACGCCCGCCAGTTCCTGCAGCTGATGGAGAAGCCGGACGTCGATCTGATCGAAGGCCTGTCGCCGGCCATTTCGATCGAGCAGAAAGCGACGTCGCACAATCCTCGTTCGACGGTCGGCACCGTGACCGAGATCCACGATTATCTGCGCCTGCTGTATGCGCGCGTCGGCACGCCTTATTGCATCAACCATCCGGACCAGGCGCTGGCCGCGCAGACGGTGTCGCAGATGGTCGACGCGGTGCTGGCCATGCCCGACGATACCAAGTTGATGATCCTGGCGCCGGTGGTGGCCAACCGCAAGGGCGAGCATTCCGACCTGTTCGAGCAAATGCAGGCGCAGGGCTTCGTGCGCTTCCGCGTGCAGAGCGGCACCGCCGCCGCGAAGATCTATGAAGTCGACGACCTGCCCAAGCTGAAAAAGACCGAGAAGCACACCATCGACGTGGTGATCGACCGAGTGAAGGTGACCGCCGACATCAAGCAGCGCCTGGCCGAGAGCTTCGAGACCGCGTTGCGCCTGGCCGACGGCCGCGCCGTCGCGCTGGAAATGGACAACGGCACGGAGCACGTCTACTCCAACAAGTTCGCCTGCAACACCTGCGGCTATTCGCTGCAGGAGCTGGAGCCGCGCCTGTTTTCGTTCAATAACCCGATGGGTGCGTGCCCGGAATGCGACGGCCTCGGTCACATCGAGTTCTTCGATCCGAAGCGCATCGTCGCCTTCCCCAACCTGTCGCTGGCTTCCGGCGCGGTCAAGGGGTGGGACCGCCGCAACCAGTTCTACTTCCAGATGCTGTCCAATCTGGCGGCGTACTACGAGTTCGATCTGGACCTGCCGTACGAACAGCTGCCGAAGACCGCGCAGGAAGTGATCCTGCACGGCTCGGGCAAGACGCATATCCCGTTCACGTATGTGAATGAGCGCGGCCGCACCGTCGTCAAGGAGCACGCGTTCGAAGGCGTGGTGACCAATCTGGCGCGCCGCTACCGCGAGACCGATTCGATGGCCGTCAAGGAGGAACTGGCGAAGTTCATCAACGAGAAGAAGTGCCCGGCGTGCGAGGGCGCGCGTTTGCGCATCGAGGCGCGCTACGTGAAAGTCGGCACCGGCAAGCAGGAAAAAGCCATCTACGAGATTGCCGAGAAGCCGCTGCGCGAGACGCTGTCGTTCTTCGAGCAGCTGAAGCTCAAGGGCGCGAAGAAGGAGATCGCCGACCGCGTGGTCAAGGAGATCATCTCGCGCCTGAAGTTCCTCAACAACGTCGGCCTGGATTACCTGTCGCTGGACCGCAGCGCCGATACGCTGTCTGGCGGCGAGGCGCAGCGTATCCGCCTGGCGTCGCAGATCGGCTCCGGCCTGACGGGCGTGATGTACGTGCTCGATGAGCCGTCGATCGGCCTGCACCAGCGCGACAACGACCGCCTGATCGAGACGCTCAAGCACCTGCGCGACATCGGCAACAGCGTGCTGGTGGTGGAGCACGACGAGGACGCGATCCGCACCGCCGACTTCATCGTCGACATGGGCAAGGGCGCCGGCGTGCATGGCGGCGACATCATCGCCCAGGGCACGCTGAAGGACATCCTGAAGAACAAGCAGTCGCTGACGGCGCAGTATTTGAACGGCACGCTGAAGATCGCTGTGCCGAAGAAGCGCCACGTCGCCGATCCGGACAAGCAGCTGGTCATCACCGGCGCCACCGGGAACAATCTGAAGAAGGTCAACCTGCACCTGCCGGTCGGCCTGATGACGTGCGTGACCGGCGTTTCCGGTTCCGGCAAATCGTCGCTGATCAACGATACGCTGTATCCGGCGCTGTCGCGCCACTTGTATGGTTCGCAAACCGAGCCGTCGCCGCACGACAGCATCAGCGGCCTGGAACACTTCGACAAGGTCATCGCCGTCGACCAGGCGCCGATCGGCCGCACGCCGCGTTCGAACCCGGCGACGTACACCGGTTTGTTCACGCCGATCCGCGATCTGTTCTCGACGGTGCCGGTGGCCAAGGAACGCGGTTACAGCGCCGGCCGATTCTCGTTCAACGTCAAGGGCGGCCGCTGCGAAGCGTGCCAAGGCGATGGCGTGATCAAGGTGGAGATGCACTTCCTGCCGGACGTCTACGTGCCGTGCGACGTTTGCCACGGCAAGCGCTATAACCGCGAAACGCTGGAAGTCCAGTACAAGGGCAAGAACATCACCGAGATCCTCGACATGACGGTGGAGGACGCGCACGAGTTCTTCAAGCCGGTGCCGCTGATCGCGCGCAAGCTGCATACGCTGCTGGACGTGGGCTTGGGCTACATTAAGCTCGGTCAGAGCGCGACCACCTTGTCGGGCGGCGAGGCGCAGCGCGTCAAGCTGTCGCTGGAGCTGTCCAAGCGCGACACCGGCCGCACCTTGTACATCCTGGACGAGCCCACCACCGGCCTGCACTTCCACGATATCGATCTGCTGATGAAGGTGATCCATCGTCTGCGCGACCAGGGCAACACCCTGGTCATCATCGAGCACAATCTGGATGTGATCAAGACGGCCGACTGGGTGGTCGATCTGGGACCGGAGGGTGGCGCGGGCGGCGGCAAGATCATCGCCGCCGGCACGCCGGAGGATGTGGCCAAGAACCCGGCCAGCGTCACCGGCAAGTATCTGGTGCCGCTGCTGAAGTAATCAGTACTAAACCATGAAACGGGAGCTCCCTCTCTCACCGCTCGATCAGATGATCGACGTCGTCGGCCGATTGGCGCGCGACGACGAGCGGTACGAGACGGTGATCCCGTTTCTGTCGTTGCTGCGGTCCTCGCGGCCGACGGCCGTCACGCGCGGGGTGCTCAAGCCCTCGTGCTGCGTGATTCTTCAAGGCGGCAAGCGCGTGCACCTCGGTGCCGACGTTCTCGATTACGGTCCCGGTGAATACCTTGTTGTCTCTGTCGACCTACCGGCCTCCGGACAGGTGCTCAACGCCACGCCTGGACAACCCTATCTGCTGCTGAACATCGAATTCGATCCGCAGGAAATCGCCGCCATCGTGTCCGAGGCGCGCATCACGATGGCCGACGACGTGCAACCGGTGCGCGGCGCGTTCGTCGGCACATCCGACGCCGGTCTGCTGGAAGCGTTGAACAAGCTGGTTCACCTGCTTGATGCGCCGGCGGCGGAAGCGGCATTTCTGGCGGTGGGATTGAAGCGGGAAATCATCTACCGCCTGCTGACAGGCGAGTACGGACGGCAGCTGTATCAGAACGTTGTGCTTGACCAGCAGGATCGCGGCATCAGCAAGGCGATCGCGTGGCTCAAGGATCGTTTCGACCAGCCGGTCAAGGTGGAGGATCTGGCGCAGGCCACCAATATGAGCGTCTCCAGCCTGCACCATCGCTTCAAGGCGGTGACGACGATGGGGCCGATGCAATATCAGAAGCAGCTGCGCCTCCAGGCGGCGCGCACCTTGCTGCTGAATGGCGATATCGACGCCGGCACGGCCGCCTACAAGGTTGGCTACGAGAGCCAGTCCCAGTTCAGCCGCGAGTACCGGCGCCTGTTCGGCGCCCCGCCGATGCAGGATGTGAAAAAGCTACGGGCTTAGCTGGCCGTCACCGTCCGCTTCTCGTCCGCCACCCAATCCTTGATGTGCTTTTCCAGCACGTCCATCGGCAGCGCCCCCGCACCCAGCACCTGGTCGTGGAACTTGCGGATGTCGAAACCTGCACCCAGCTCCTTGCGCGCGTAGTCGCGCAGTTCGAGGATCTTCAACTGACCGATCTTGTAGCCCAGCGCCTGGCCCGGCCAGACGATGTATCGGTCCGTCTCGCTTTGCACGTCGACTTCCTCGATGCCGGAATGGTCGTGGAAGAAGTCCACCACCTGCTGGCGACTCCACTGCTTGTAGTGCAGGCCCGTGTCCACCACCAGGCGGATCGCGCGCAGCATTTCATCCTGCAGGTGGCCGTAGTAGCTGTAGGGGTCCTTGAAGAAGCCCAGCTCCTCGCCCAAACGCTCCGAGTACAGCGCCCAACCCTCGACATAGGCGGTGTAGCCTCCCTGCTGGCGGAACATCGGCATGCCCTCGATCTCCTGCGCGATCGACAGCTGCATGTGGTGGCCCGGCACGCCCTCGTGCAGCGCTGTCGTTTCGATGCTGATGGTGGAGCGGTCCTTGAATTCGCCGGTGTTGACCATCACGCGGCCGGGACGCTTGCCATCGGGCGAACCTGGCATGTAGGCGGCGGCGGAAGCGCCCTTCTCGCGGAATTCCTCGACCTTGATGATCTCCACCTTCGCCTTCGGCAGCACGCCGAACTGCTGTGGCAACTGCGCGTACATCTGGTCGGTGTATTTCTGATAGAGGTCGATGATCTCCTGGCGCGATTTCGGGTGCGTGGCAGGGTTGGCGGCCAGCGCCTTGTTGAAGGTCTTCAGATCTTTGAAGCCCAGCTTTTGCGCCGTCTCCAGCATCTGCCCTTCGATGCGCGCCACCTCGGAAAGGCCGAGTTGATGGATCTCCTCCGGCGACATGTCGGTCGTGGTCGAATTTTTTGCCTTGAAGGCGTAGCGCGCCGCGCCGTCCGGCAGCGACCACATGCCCACTTCCTTGCGGCCGTGCGGCAGGTATTTGGTCTTGGTGTAGACAGCCAGCTTTTTATACGCGGGATTGACGTGGGTGCGCACAGCGGCCAGCACCTCCTTGCTCAGGCGCGCCTTGTCGGCGGACGAGAAGTCCTTCGGGAACTTCTTCAGCGGCTCGGCGTACGGCGACTTGGCCGGCGCCATCGCCGCCACATCCTCGCACTGCTTGACGATCTTCGGGATCAGGAATTGCGGCGGCATCAGCTTGTCGTTGACGCCCTTCTCCATCTGTACCCGCGTTTCGTCGAACAGCTTGGGTAGCGATTGCAGGCGCTTGATGTAGTCCTCGTAGTCCTTGACGGTATCGAACGGCAGCGCCGAGACGATCATCGGCGTGTCGATGTGGATGCCGGAGTTCTGCGCCAGCGGCATCTCCCAGTCCTTGAAGCGCGCGCCGTCGACGTTCTGGCGTAGCTGGCGCACCATCAGTTCGCGGTTCAGTTGTTCCTGCAGCGGGAAGCCGCTGGTATCGACCGCCTCGAAGCGTTTGAGGAAGTCGGCACTGACCTTGATGTCCGCCTCGATGTTCGCCTGCGAGAAGTCCGACCACTTGTCGTTGTAGCGCTTATCGCCCAGCAGCGACGCCCATTCGGGGCTGTTGCGCATCGCGTACTCCCACTGCTCCTTGATCAGGCTATTGAGCGCGGCGCGGCGGGCTTCCAGGTCAGGCGCGGCGGACTGCGCGTGGGCCGGGCCAAGCAGCAGGGAAAACAGCAGCGCGCTGGCGACGCCGAGGCGAGTGGTGGTCAGCTTCATGTCAGGACTATCCATAAAAAGGGTCGAGCATGAACTGTAAAGGAAGCGACCGAGCGGCGGCGGGGTTTTGTGACGAATAGCCAAAAGGCGGGAGCAAAGCGCATTTTCACGCGACAGGCAGAATCAGGCAAAGATCGTGCAGGAACCCCACTAACGCGCAGGCGCCCCGCTTCCTAGAATGGACGCACCTATTCCACCAAGTCGAAACAGGAGCCTAGCCATGCGTAACATCGAACATATCTACATCAACGGACAATTCGTCACCCCGCACGGGACGGAGATGGCCGATCTCGTCGACCCCACCACCGGGCAGCTGACCGGCCAGGTACGCCTGGGCGATGTCGAGGACACCCGCCTCGCCATCGCCGCCGCCAAGGCGGCCTTCCCGGCCTTTTCCCGCACCACCAAGGCGGAACGCGGCGCGTACCTGCAAAAGCTGCACGATGCCGTGGCCGCGCGCGCGGACGACGCGGCGCGGGCGCTGGTCGAGGAATACGGCGGTCCGCTCAAGACCAGCGTTGGACGGTCGCGCTACACGGCCAAGATGTTTTTGGACGTGAAAAAGGTGATGGAGGATCACGACTTCGTCAAAACCGTCGGCGTCTCGAAGGTGATGCTGGAACCGGTGGGCGTGGTCGGCATCATCACGCCGTGGAATTCGAGCGCCTGGTTCATCGCCAACAAGGTCGCCACCGCCATCGCGGCCGGCTGCACGGTGGTGGTAAAGCCGAGCGAATTGAGCGCGGTGCAGAACCAGATCCTCACCGAATGCCTCCACGCGGCCGGACTGCCGCCGGGTGTGATCAACATCGTCAATGGACGCGGCGACGTGGTCGGTGCCGAGATCAGCGCCCATCCCGGCATCGACAAGATCTCCTTCACCGGCTCCACCCTGGTCGGCAAGACCATCGCCCGGGCGGCTGTCGATACGATGAAACGCGTGACGCTGGAATTGGGCGGCAAGAGCGCCAACGTGCTGCTCGACGACGCCGACTTCGACAAGGCGATACCGATGGCGATCCAGGCCTGCTTCCTGAACAATGGCCAGGCGTGCCTCGCCGGCACGCGCCTGCTGGTGCCAGCCCACCGGCTGGAACAGGTCAAGCGGCTGGCCAAAGCGGCAGCGGAGGCGTTCACCGTCGGCGATCCACGCGACGAGGGTGTGGCGCTGGGACCTATCGTCACCAGCAAGCAGTATGAGCGCGTGCAGCACTATATCCGCACCGGCATCGAGGAAGGCGCGGAGCTGCTCACGGGCGGGCCCGGCAAGCCGGAAGGGCTGGAGGCGGGCTACTTCGTCAGGCCGACGGTCTTCGCCAACGTCACGCCGTCGATGACCATCGCCAGGGAAGAGATTTTCGGACCGGTGCTGTCGATCCTCACCTATGAAACCGAGGACCAGGCGGTGGCCATCGCCAACGATACGCCTTATGGCTTGCAGGCCTATGTCAGCTCGACCGACCTGGCGCGCGCGAATCAAGTGGCCGAACGGTTGATCGCGGGACGGGTGCATATCAACGGCGTGCACGATGACTTGATCGCGCCGTTCGGCGGCTTCAAGCAGTCGGGCATCGGCCGCGAGTTCGGTCCCTACGGATTGGACGCATATCTGGAGCCGAAGGTTATCCTTGGCGAAGCAGCGCAGTATCCGGACTGAGATCGAGCAGGTCGTCGACGTCGCGGAAAATCCGCTGCGGACGTTGGGCCGCCAGCGCGTCGACGTGGTTGAAGCCCCATGCCACAGCGCCGAAGTCGATGCCGGCATCGGCGGCCGCTTTGGCGTCGCGGATCTCGTCGCCTATCAACATCGCATCCTGCGGTGCGATACCAGTGGCGGCGAGCACCTTGCGTATCTTGGACGGCTTGCCGAACAGCGCCGCGCCGCATTCCACATGGCTGAACAGGGCAAGCAGTTCCGGCCCGAGGATGGCGCGCACGTTGGCCGGCGAGTTGGAGGTGACGATGGTGAGCACCGTACCTTGCGCGTGCAAGGCGCGCAGCACGTGGTCGATGCCTGCGAACAGTTTTATGTTGGAGATGTCGTCCGCCATGCGTGCGCGCATGAAGCGCGCGATGGCCGGCACTTTCCAGAGAGGGATGTCGTGATGCGCCATGATCTGGCGGGCGTCGAGGCCGCGCAGGACGCCTTGGTGCTCGCGGTCTAGGCGTTTGAAGCCGTACTTGTCTGCGGCCTGGTCGAACACGCGCACGAAGCTGGGAAAGGTATCTGCCAGCGTGCCGTCGAAATCGAAGATGATGAGCTTGCTGGACATACGAAACACGTAGGGCGGATTAGCGTAGCGTAATCGGCCATGCATGAGCCGTCAACAGCTCATACGTGGCCGATTACGGCGTTCCGCCTAATCCGCCCTACGTGTTACATCGATTACGCTAAGCGCTGTTCCAGCTCGGCTTTCACTGCCGTCAGTTCCTTCGGCAGGTGGTAAGCCAGCTTGGTGAACAGTTCTTCGTGCAGTTTCAACTCTTCACGCCATGCGTCCTTGTCGATCGAGGTGATCGTTTCGAACTCCTCCGGCGAGAACGGGATGCCGTCCCACTTCAAGTCGCCAAAGCGCGGGGTGGTGCCGAAGATGTTTTCGATACCGCCGGCCGAGCCTTCGATGCGTTCCAGCATCCACTTCAGCACGCGCATGTTGTCGCCGAAACCAGGCCAGACGAAGTGGCCCTGGTCGTCGGTGCGGAACCAGTTGACGCAGTAGATCTTCGGCAGGGTGGCGGCGTTGACCTTGCCCAGCTTTTCGCCCAGGTTCAGCCAGTGCTGGAAATAGTCGCTCATGTTGTAGCCCATGAACGGCAGCATCGCGAACGGGTCGCGGCGCACGATGCCCATCTGGCCGGCGGCGGCGGCGGTCGTTTCCGAACCCATCGTCGCGGCCATGTAGACGCCTTCGACCCAGTTGCGCGCTTCGGTGACGAGCGGCACGGTGGTCGAGCGGCGGCCGCCGAAGATGAAGGCCGAGATCGGCACCCCGGCCGGATCGTCCCAGGCGGCGTCGATCACCGGGTTCTGCGTGGCGGCGACGGTGAAGCGGGCGTTCGGGTGCGCAGCCTTGGTGCCGGAGTCCGGCGTCCAGTCCTTGCCCTGCCAGTCGATCAGGTGCGACGGCGCTTCCTTGGTCAAGCCTTCCCACCAGACGTCGCCGTCGTCGGTCAGCGCGACGTTGGTGAAGATGGTGTTTTCACGCATCGAAGCCATGCAGTTGAAGTTGGTCTTTTCGTTGGTGCCAGGGGCAACGCCGAAGTAACCCGCTTCCGGATTGATCGCGTACAGGCGGCCGTCGGCGCCCGGCTTGATCCAGGCGATGTCGTCGCCGATGGTGGTCACTTTCCAGCCGTCGAAGCTCGCCGGCGGGATCAGCATGGCGAAGTTGGTCTTGCCGCAAGCCGATGGGAAGGCCGCCGCGACGTAGTGCTTCTTGCCTTCAGGCGATTCGACGCCGAGGATCAGCATGTGTTCGGCCAGCCAGCCCATGCCGTCCTTGGCCGCGTCCTGGTGGCCCATGTTGGCGGCGATGCGCAGCGCGAAGCACTTCTTGCCCAGCAGCGCGTTGCCGCCGTAGCCCGAACCGTAGGACCAGATTTCGCGGGTCTCCGGGTAGTGGACAATGTATTTGGTCGGGTTGCATGGCCATGCCACGTCTTTTTGACCGGCGGTGAGCGGCGCGCCGACGGTGTGCACGCACGGCACGAATTCGCCGTCGGTGCCCAGCACGTCATAGACGGCCTTGCCCATGCGCGTCATGATGCGCATGTTGACGGCGACGTAAGGCGAGTCGGACAATTCGACGCCGATGTGCGCGATCGGCGAGCCCAGCGGGCCCATCGAGAACGGCACGACGTACATCGTGCGGCCAACCATGCAACCGTCGAACAGCGGGTTCAGGGTCGCGCGCATTTCGGCGGGCGCCATCCAGTTGTTGGTCGGGCCGGCCTGCTCTTTGGTGTTGGAGCAGATGTAGGTGCGGTCTTCGACACGGGCGACGTCGGTCGGGTCCGAGCAGGCGAGGTAGGAATTCGGACGCTTTTCCTCGTTCAGCTTTTTCATGGTGCCGGCGGCGACCATTTCGGCGCACAGGCGGTCGTACTCTTCCTGCGAGCCGTCGCACCAGTAGATGCGGTCCGGTTTGGTCAACGCGGCGATCTCCGCCACCCAATTGATCAGTTTTTGTTGTTTGATGTAAGCTGGGACGTTCAATGTGGCAACGCCACCCATGACGGGCTGATTCATAGTACCTCCAATACAATTAAGAATTCTTTGGTCTCTACGCGGCAGGATCGTCGTCAGCTTGTGGCTTGCGCTCGGAACCCCATTCGAAATGGGTCGGCGGATCACGGCGGTCTTGTCGAAAGCGCCAAGTGTGTGCATTGGCGCGCAACTCTTTTTGGTAGGGAGTTGTTCATTTTTTGAGCGATTGTACACCCGTCAATAGGCGATTCGATCAAAAATGTAGGAGAATTGGTTGACTAAAGTAGTAAGCTATTCAGGTTCTTTCTGACACTGTTATTTCGCTACGGATTCCATCACAAGATCGGCTAACTTCCATGAAAATCGCTATTCTCGACGATTACCAGAACGCAACCGCCACGCTCGATTGCTATGATTTATTGCGCGAGCACGAGGTTAAAGTGTTCAACAACACAACAAAAGGGCTGGGTCAGCTGGCAATTCGGCTGGCGCCGTTCGATGCGCTGGTGCTGATACGCGAACGTACTACATTGAATCGGGCGCTCTTGAACAGGCTGCCTAACCTGAAGCTGATTTCCCAGACCGGCAAGCTGGCCGGCCACGTCGATGTGACCGCCGCGACCGAGCTGGGCATCGCAATCGCCGAGGGCGTCGGCTCGCCGACCGCGCCGGCAGAGCTGACATGGGCGCTGATTATGGCCGCCGCGCGCAAGATCGTGCCCTACGCGACCAATCTGAAGGATGGGCTGTGGCAGACCGCCTCGGTCAACCCGCAGTTGAACGGCCTCGGCGTGGTGCTCAAGGGCCGCACGCTTGGGATTTGGGGCTACGGCAAGATCGGCCAGATGATCGCCGGTTACGGCCGGGCATTCGGCATGAAAGTGGTGGTGTGGGGCAGCCAGGCCAGCCGCGACAAGGCGGTGGCCGATGGCCATGCGGCGGCGGCGTCGCGCGAGGCGTTCTTCGGCGAGGCGGATGTGCTGAGTCTGCATCTGCGGCTGCATCCGGATACGCGCGGCATCGTCACGGCGGACGATCTGGCGCGCATGAAACCGACGGCGCTTTTCGTCAACACCAGCCGCGCCGAGCTGGTGGCGCCCGACGCGCTGGAGCACGCACTGAACAAGGGCCGGCCGGGTTACGCGGCGATCGATGTGTTCGAGACCGAGCCGCTGGTGGCGGACTCGCCACTGTTGCGCATCCCCACCGTGCTGGCGACGCCGCACCTGGGGTATGTGGAGCAGGACAGCTATGAGCTGTACTTCCGCCACGCGTTCCAGAACATCGTCGATTTTGTCGCAGGCAGCTGCGACAAAATCAACAATCCCGACTACAAGGCCAACGCCAGGTTTCAGCCGGTGGCTTAGATAATGGTATCGACCACGCCGCCATCGACCCGCAACGCGGCGCCGGTGGTGGCTGACGCTTGTTCGGAACTGACGTAGATGATCATGTTGGCCACCTCGTCCACCGACGCCGCGCGCCGGATGATGGACGAGCTGCGATGGGCGACGACGAAATCGGCCGCCACCTTCTCCAGGCTTTCGCCCGACTGCTCGACCTGTTCCTTGAGCATCTCGGCGACGCCTTCCGACAAGGTCGGGCCGGGCAGCACCGAGTTGACCGTAACGCCGGTGCCGGCCAGGCGTTTGGCCAGGCCGCGCGAGACGGCCAACTGCGCGGCCTTGGTCACGCCGTAATGGATCATGTCGGCAGGAATGTTAACCCCTGATTCGGACGAAATAAACACGATGCGTCCCCAGCCACGCTCCGCCATCCCCAACGCGTAATACCGCGACAAACGCACGCCGGACATTACGTTGGTCTGGAAGATGCGGTCCCAGTCGCTATCGGGCGTGTCGAAATAATCACGCGGCTCGTAGATGCCCAGGTTGTTGATGACGATATCGAAGTGTGGATGCTCGGCAAGCAGGCGCGCGCCATCGGCCTCGGTTGCCAAGTCGCCGGCGAAGCCGATCGCCTTGCCGCCGCCCTCTATGTTGCCCAAGCGCTGCAATGCTTTTGCGACGCTGGCCTCGCTGCGGCCATTGATGACGACTTCCCCGCCGGCGGCAAGGAAGCCCCTGGCGGCGGCAAAGCCGATACCGTTGGTGGAACCGGTCACCAACACTTTTCGATTGCTGAAATGGATGTTCATAGTCGCTTACCTTCGCTGTTAAGGTCCACCGCGCCGAATTGCTACAGCCATTCTAATCACGTTCTCAGCGATTGATACCCATTGAAAGTCCAGTTTACTTTTTTCCAGATACTCGAAAGAGGAGGGCGATGTTTGCGTGCTAGTCGGTCTGTTCCGGCACTTCGGGCAAACCGGTCAGGTTGATGCGCGGCGTCGGCATCACGTGCACCTTGTTCCACAGTCCGGCCCAGCCGGGCGGCCAGCCGATCTCCGGCCCCGCGTACGGCGGCAACGTCGCGCGCACCGGGATCACCGGCACCGCCGGCATGTCCGTCAGCGGCCCGCCATCGGCACGCTGCATGTCCAGACTGTACATATACCCTGGCAACAACGCCTCGCACACGCTGTCGAACCATGCGGTGTGGTCCTCGTCGCGCCCGAGCGCCTGCGCCAGTCCCTGCGGATCGAACTTGGCCAGCGCATGGATCAGTTCCTCCGTGGTGGCGCCGGGCGAGTCGCCCCAGCCCATCACCGGATTGACGTTGTAGTCGGCCCCTGAGCCATACCAGCCCTCGCGCCACGAACGCTGCATCC
Organism: Oxalobacteraceae bacterium OTU3CAMAD1; assembly: GCA_024123915.1. Classification (NCBI taxonomy): domain Bacteria; kingdom Pseudomonadati; phylum Pseudomonadota; class Betaproteobacteria; order Burkholderiales; family Oxalobacteraceae; species Oxalobacteraceae bacterium OTU3CAMAD1. The sequence continues at coordinate 164,623 of CP099650.1, forward strand.
AGTCGCGCTGGCCGGTGAACAGATGCCAGCGCCAGTGCAAGCCGGACGGCTTGGGCCAGGAATACAAATAGAGTCTTTGATAACCCGCCTTGTGCAACGCGCGCACCACCGCCATCAGCCGCGCGTGGGGCATGCGGTCGGGCGGCGCGCGGCGGAACAGGATCGCCTCGCCATCGGCGAACTGCACCTCGTCGGTGGACAGATTCAGGTCGAGCGTGCGCGACTCGCTGCCGAAGCGGGCGGAGATCCAGCCGGTCAGCAGATTGACCGACGTGATGACGCCGTAGCCGCGATGGCGATGAAAAATAACAGTTCCGGGAGCGACGGCTTTCATGGTGTGGAGACGGACAAAAGAAACCAGTGTAGACATAGTATGCCCAACTTTCCAGCCCGCCGCGCCCTCTTTTTTTGCGCTGCGGTGTGTCCGGGGGTTTGGGTTATGATGCAGGTCATTTTCCTCAGCTTGAGCTTTTATTATGACTTTGCGCATCCTCGCCACCGGCGGCACCTTCGACAAACATTACAACGAATTGAACGGCACCCTGGGCTTCGCCGAGAGCCACGTGCCGGCGCTGCTGGAACGCTGCCGTCTGACCGTCGATGTGGCGCTTGAAACATTGCCGCTGATGGATTCGCTCGACATGGTCGACGCCGACCGCGAGCGCATCCTGGCCTCGTGCCGCGCCGCGCCGGAGAAGGCGATCGTGATCATCCACGGCACCGACACGATGCCGCAAACGGCCATGGTGCTGGGACCAGCCGAACTCGGCCAGACGATCGTGCTGACCGGCGCCATGATCCCCTACGAGATCGCCAATTCGGACGCGCTGTTCAACCTGGGCTTCGCCTGTGGCGTGGCGCAAACCTTGCCGCCCGGCGTGTACGTGGCGATGAACGGCAAGATCTTCGCTTGGGATAACGTGCAGAAGAACAAAGCGGCCGGCGTGTTCCAGCCGCTGTAAACCCGCACGGCAAACCAGGGTCGGACCCCGTACGGGGTCCGACCCTTAAGTGGCGGCGCACGCGCTTAGGCGAAAGCGCATCGGGTTTATCCAGACGAAAAAAAGCCGCGACATCCTGCGATGTCGCGGCTTTTTTTTACCAAAAAACTTAGGCTTTCGCTTCGCCGCCCAATGCTTCGACGACATCGGCCATCAGCTTGGCCAGCTCGCCCGTCATCAGCATGAAGTCGCCGTCGAAACGCTCTTCATCGTTCTTGGTGCTCGATTCCTTTTCGCTGATCACGTCCAGCGGCTTGATGCCCTTGATCGCCAGCGATTCGGTCAGCACGAAGGAAATCTTGCTGTCCCACGTCATCGCCAGACGCGTGCACTGCTTGCCGGCGGCGATGTGGCGGCGCACCTCGTCCGCTTCCAGGGTGTGGCGCACATAGCGCACGGCGGCCTTGCTCTCGCCGGTGGCGCGCAGCTCGGTGTCCATGTCGACCGTGAAACCGGCCGGGGCGTCGTCCGCCTGCAGCCATTCGGTCATCACGCCGACCGGCGAGCGCTGCACGCGCAGGCTTTCCAGCGGCAGTTTATCGACGGCCTTGAGCAGCAGCTTGATCACTTCGTCGGCCTTGGCCGGGCTCGCCGCGTCGACCACCAGCCAACCGTTGACCGGATCGATCCAGGTCCAGACGTTGCTGCGGATCGAGAACGCGCGCGGCAGCAGTTCGTCGGCGACGCGCTCTTTCAGCTCTTTCATGGCTTTCTTGCCAGGAGCGAAACCTTGCGCTTCTTCCATCTCGGCGGCGCGGGCCTTGGCGACCTGGTTGATGACGGTCGACGGCAGCAGTTTTTTCTCCGTGCCCAGCAGAATCAGCATTTGCTTGTTCACCACGTGCACCAGGCCGCCGTTCGGGCGCGGCGTGTCCCAACCCTGGCGCAGCAACTCGTTGCTGCTGGCTGGTACGAAGGAGTGGGGAGCGAGGGCGGCTTCCAGTTGTTCGGGGGTGTAGGCCCATGGGGCCGGCAGACGGTAAATCTGAAGATTCTTAAACCACATGAGTGAGTGCCTTGTTCAGTAATGCCAGGGGAGCGCCATTTTACACGGTGGCGGCCGCCCCCGACCGATTGTGGTGGGATTGAAACTATGCGAACAGGTCGCCCTGCACGCCGCGCCGGGCGTGCGTTGCGCCTTCCGGCGGCGGCGGTTCGAGCGTGCTGGCCCGTACGCCCAGCAGCCGCAGGCGCCGTTCCAGCGGCACGCGCTTGAGGCATTCGCGTGCCGCGTGCAGGATGGCGGTCGGGTCCGCCACCGGCTGCGGCAGGGTGACGTTGCGGCTGACGATCTGGAAATCGTCGAAGCGCAGCTTGATGCTGATGGTGCGGCTGACGTAACCCTTGCGCTTGAGGTCGTCCGCCAGACGGTCGCACAGCGACGTCAGGATGCCGGACAAGGCGCCCCGGTCCTGGCGCGCGTGCAGGTCGCGCTCGAAGGTGGTTTCGCGGCTGATCGATTTGCTCTCGGAGCTGGTGGAGATTTCGCGGTGGTCGATGCCGCGCGCGGCCGTGGACAGCCAGCCGGCGTAGTGGGCGCCGAAGTGGTCCTGCAACAGGCCGGCGTCGGCGGCGGCCAGCTGGCCGATGGTCTCGATGCCCAGCGCCGCCAGTTTTTCGGTGGCCTTGGGGCCGATGCCGTTGATCTTGCGCACGCCCAGCGGCCAGATGCGCGCGGGGATGTCGTCGTAGCCGAGGATGGTCAGGCCGTTGGGCTTTTCCAGGTCGGAGCAGATTTTCGACAGCAATTTGTTGGGCGTGATGCCGATCGAGCAAGATAGGCCGGTGGCGTCGCGCACGGCCTGCTTGATGCGCTGCGCCAGTTCGAGCGTTTCGCCTTCCACGCGGGTCAGATCGATATAGATCTCGTCGATGCCCCGGTCCTCGAAATCCGGCGCGATCGACGCCACGGCGGCTTTAAATAGACGGGAAAAATGCCGGTAGGCGTCGAAGTTGACCGGCAACAGGATGGCGTCGGGCGCCAGCTTGGCGGCCTTCATCATGCCCATGGCCGAGCCCACGCCCAGCGCGCGCGCCTCGTAGGTGGCGGTAGTGATGACGCCGCGCCCGACATAGTCGCGCAGGCGGGCGTAGCGGTGCGTACCGTCCTCCTGCAACACCGGCTGGGCGTCGCGGCCGCCGCCGATCACCACCGGCTGGCCGCGCAGGTCCGGGTAGCGCAACAGCTCCACGGAGGCGTAGAACGCATCCATGTCGAGGTGGGCGATGCGCCGGGTGTCGTCAGTCATATGCTAAAGCCACTACGTTAAAACATTCATTCGAATCACGTGGTCCGACTTGCTTGCGTCATCGGCGGCTCATAAATGGCGGATTACGGCGTTCCGCCTGATCCGCCCTACGTGTCTCTGCGGTCGAGTTGAAGACGATAGTTATGGGAGACACGTAGGGCGGATTAGCGCAGCGTAATCCGACATGCATGCGAACCGTTGGCATATCGATCGCCAAGCCCCGCCCAATTCAACAAATTACTGTGAATCCATACAGTATCCTCTGAAATTGCTCAGGCTGCAAGTCCGGGCTGGCCGTAACGTGCCCGGAACCACTCCGCGCTGGCCGCGTCCGCCGGGAAAAACGATTCGACCCGCAATTCGTGCACCGTCACGTCGTGCGGCGTGCCCAAGGTGGCGATGGTGGTGAACAGATTGAGCTCAACGCCGTCCTTGCGTATCGTCACCGGCAAAAACGGCAGCGCGCGGCGGTCGAGGTTGGGCGCCGCTCCCCTGCCCGCCACGCCGCCGATGCCCGGCAGCGCCAGCAACTCGCTCAACAGCGTCGTGGCCTCGCTGCCGGGGCCGTCGCTCATGGCTTCGCGCTGTATCCAGTGCAGCAGGTCGGCCGCGACGTCCTGCCAGTTATGCAGGTACTGGCGCACGCCGCCGGGGTCGAGCATCAGCTTGAGCACGTTGACCGAGCCGTCGGTGGGCAGGGCGGCGTCCGCCGGCAGGCCCAGCAGCCAGCGCATCAGGCCGGCGGCCGGAGCGTTGGCCATGGCCAGGTTCCACAACCGGTCCACCACCAGCGCCGGATACGGCGCCTGTTGCGCCAGCATGAAATCGAGCGCCTGGCGCACCGCGTCGAGCTCCGGATCGGACAGCTTGCGCTCCTGGTAGGCGGGCGCGAAACCGGCCGACAGCAGCATGACGTTTCGTTGTCGCAAAGGGATCTCCAGCACCATGCCCAGCTTGAGGATCAACTCCTTGCTGGGCTGGGATCGGCCGCTTTCGAGAAAGCTGATGTGACGCTGCGAAATCTCGCCCTCGGTCGACAGGCGCAGCTGGCTGTAGCCGCGCTTGCCGCGCCAGTAACGCAGCGCCGCCGCGAAATCGCTGAAATACTGGTCCGGGGCGGCCGCTGTGTTCATGGCGTCTCCATCGTGTGGGCAAGTCGATAATGTAGCTCAGGCCGGTACCGCGTTGAGGAAGCCCGTCACGCTGGCCAGGCGCCCGTCCCCGGCCACTTGGGCCACATCGGTCCCGTGCGCCACCGGCGCGGCGCCCGGCAGGCCAAGGGTCCACGAAAAGCGTACCACGTCGTTGTGGCCGTCCGGCGTGCCGTCCAGTTCGAAGCGGTAGCCGGGGAACTGGCCCTGCGCGCCGGCGATCATGGCGTCGATGCCGTCGTGGCCGGCGCCGCGCATCATTGGATCGACATAGCTGGCGTCGACGCTGAAGGCGCGCGCCACGAGGGCGCGGCGGGCGGCGGCATCGCGTTCGTTCCAGACGGCCAGGTATTGGGTGGCGATGTCAGCGGGGGTAGCGGTATGGGTCATGATGATCTCCTTGAGTAGTTGTGTCGAATCGACAGAACCCATTCTCCGGAAATCGGCATGGCGCGGCGATTACCTCCCAGGTAATCGGAACGGAATCAAGTCCGGCGCACGGCCGCCACCACCAGCACCGCGCCGATCACCAGGCTGGCGGCCAGCAAATAGATGCCATTGGCCGTGCTGTGCGTGGCGTCCTTGATCGCGCCGACCAGATACGGGCTGACGAAGCCGGCCAAGTTGCCGACCGAGTTGATCAGCGCGATGCCGGCCGCCGCCGCAGCGCCGCCCAGCATGGCCGTCGGCAGGCTCCAGAAGATCGGGAAGGTGCTCAGGATGCCGGCCGTGGCCACGCTCAGCGCCGCCATCGCGATGACGGTGTTGTCGCTGTAGACGGTGGCAACGATCAGGCCCAGCGCGCCGGCCAGCGCGGCCACCGCCGCGTGCCAGCGCCGCTCGCCGCTGCGGTCCGAATGGCGCGCGGCCAGCACCATGACGACCGCCGCGACGAAATACGGGATCGCCGTCAGCAGGCCGATCGTGAAGACATCGTCGATGCCGCTGTTCTTGACCAGCTGCGGCAGCCAGAAACTGACGCCATATAAGCCCATCACGAACAGGAAGTAAACCAGCGCCAGCAGCCACACCTTACCGTTGCTGAACATCTGCGCGAGCGGCATGTGCTGTTGCTGTTTGCCGTCTTCGGCGACGGCTTGCTCGAGCCTTTGCTTATCGTCCTCGCTCAGCCACTTGGCGGCGCGGATGCCGTCGTCCAGATAGAACAGCGTCCACACGCCAAGCAGCACCGACGGCACGCCTTCGAGCAGGAACAGCCACTGCCATCCGCTCAGGCCATGAAGGCCGGCGAAGGTTTTCATGATCCAACCCGACAGCGGACCGCCCACCACGCCGGCCACGGCCACGCCGCTCATGAACAGCGCCACCATGCGCGCGCGGCGGTGCGCCGGATACCAGTAGGTCAGGTAGAGGATGATACCGGGGAAGAAGCCCGCCTCGGCCGCGCCGAGCAAAAAGCGCAGCACGTAGAAAGTGGCGACGCTGTCGACGAACATCATCGCCGACGAAATCACGCCCCAGCTGATCATGATGCGGGCGATCCAGATGCGGGCGCCGGTGCGCGTCATCAAAAGATTGGACGGCACCTCGAACAGGAAGTAGCCGACGAAGAAGATGCCGGCGCCGATGCCGTACATGGTGTCGCTGAAGCGCAGGTCGGACAGCATCTGCAATTTGGCGAAGCCGACGTTGACGCGGTCCAGGTAGGCGGCCACGTAGCACAGGAAAAGGAAGGGCATCAACCGCCAGCTGACGCGGCGGTACAGGCTGTCGAGGGGATCGCTGCTGGTGTCGTTGCGCCGCATGGGGTCTCTTTCTTATGGGTTCGTCGCGGCCATATCTTGACACCCCCTAAACGAGCTTGCGAGCAATTTTTCTAAATTATTTACAAAACCCCTTGCGGAACCGATAAACCAGCTTGTAGAATACGGCCTCGTTCAGCAGTTGTGACAATAAAATGAAACAACGACTGATAAGTTTTCTGGGTGCTTAGCTCAGTTGGTAGAGCGGCGCCCTTACAAGGCGTAGGTCGGGAGTTCGACCCTCTCAGCACCCACCAGAGAAAACGATAAAACGAATTAGGAGTGGTAGTTCAGTTGGTTAGAATACCGGCCTGTCACGCCGGGGGTCGCGGGTTCGAGTCCCGTCCACTCCGCCAACATTCCTTAAGGGCCCGATCTTGATCGGGCCCTTATTCATTTCTGCTTCAGAAATATTGCGTATGCTCATGCGCGATGACTCCCAACCTCCATCCCTATCTGCGCTTCCGCGCCCGCATGGCGCGGCAAGCGCTGCTGCGCATCATCCCCGGCCTGTCCAGCTCACTGGAAATCATTCTGCTCGGCTTCTCCCCGGTGGTGATCGGACTGCTCGCCTGCATCGCCTTGCCGGGATTGTTCGCCGCCACGCTTCCATGGCCGCAGGTGCTGGCGCTCGTGCTTGCGCAAATGCTGGTGGCCACCGCGCCGGTCTGGCTGATGCGCAAACATCTGCATCCGGTCGAAGTCACGCTGTGGAGCCGCACGCTGCCGATCGGTCCACGGTTGCGATGGAGCGCCGATGCGATGGTGGCCGGTATCATCGTCGGCCCGGTGGCGGTGGTCTTTGCGATCTCCACCGCGATCTGGTTTTATCAATGGCCCGACTGGCTGCGCCCGGTCGCGCCACAGGCGCTGGCGCTGACGGCGCTGTCGCTGCTGCTGGCGTGGCTGCTGTCGACGTTCATCCTCGCGCGACGCGTCCGCATGCCGGCGGCGCGCAAGCCCGGCCGCGCCCGGCCCGCGCCGACCAGCTATGCGCCCCGCGCATCGCGCGTGCCGAAGCCGCTGTACCAATGGCGTCAACTGTTCTGGCTGCCGTTCTGGCGCGCCGACGATGTCGTCGGCATCCAGCAGACCGTGCTGTTGCTCGGCGCGGCGCTCGGCGTCACGGTCTGGATGTGGCATCCGCCGCTGGTGCCGCCGGCGCTGTGGGGCGCGTGCACCGCGCTGGCGCTGATGCTGCTGACCGATCGCGGCGACAAGGCGGTGGCCGAGCAGATCGCCCGGCTGCGTCCCATCAGCGCCGCGTGGCCTGCCGATGCGGAACGCCTGTTCCGCGCCGCGATCGTGCTGTCGCTGCTGCCCGGACTGTGCGTGCTGGCGTGGTTCGCCGCGCTGACCTTAGGCCGTGCCGCCGTCGGCTACAGCACCACCGTCGCCATCGTCTGGCTGTGCTTTGCCGCCATCGCGCAGATCGCCGTCGTCGCGTTGCGCGGCCTGAGCGCGCGCGGCCGCACCGCGCTGGTGATCGGCGCCATCCTTATCCTGACCGCGATTGGAAGTGAACTATGGAGTTGAACACCGTGCTGCACATCGACCAATTGAACTTCGAGTTCGCCAGCCATCCGCTGTTCCGCCAATTCTCGCTGCGGCTGGGCGCTGGCATCACCTGGCTGCGCGGCGAAAACGGCGCTGGCAAGACCACCCTGCTCAAGCTGGCCGGCGGCGCGCTGACGCCGCACGGCGGCACCATCCGCCTCGACGGCATCGAGATCCACGCGCAACCGTTGGCGTATCGGCTGCAATGCCACTACTGCGGCGGCGACACCCCGCAACTGCCCTGGCTGACCGTGCGCGAGATACTCGATCTGCATCTGTCGCTCTACCCCGCCACCGACGCGGCGCTGCTCACCGCGGAGCTGCGTGCCTTCCACCTGCTGCCGACATTGGACCAGCCGGTGACCACGCTGTCGCTCGGGCAGCACAAGAAGATGCAGCTGGCTTTGGCGCTGGCGCTGCCGGTGCGCCTGCTGCTGATCGACGAGCCGTTCAACGGCTTGGATGCGGATGCCGTCGCCTACCTGCGCGCGCAGCTGTCGGCGCCGGAGCGCTTGGCGCGCCAATGCATCGTGCTGACCAGCCATCTCGATCCGGCGCTGCCGCTGGCGCAGACCGTTCAGTTATAACGGTGGCGTGGCGATGCGATCCGGCCCCGGGTTCATGCCTGAAATGTACGAGATGTGTTTAATTTACAAAAATTTCCGCAGCGGAAGGATTTAATGGGGTAAAACAGGCGACAATGTCTGTCTATGTGCAGCGATAACGCGTGATTGCGGCTGTTTACCCTCTTTGGAGTTTTTTCTCGATGTTCGGCTTTTTCAGGTCCCCCACTTTATCGCCGCGCTTGTTGCGTCTGAAGGATTCGGCGTTGTTCGCCACGCTCACACCCCTCGAACTGAAAATCGTCGACGGCCTGATGCATGAGCGCCGCTACCTTGCCGACGAAATCATCTTCGACGAGGGCGAGGAAGGCCAGGCGTTGTATGTGGTGATGTCGGGCCGGGTGCTGGTCAGCCGCGAGGTCGGCGCCGGGCGCGAAGTGGTGGCCGAGCTGTCGGCCGGCGCCTTCTTCGGCGACATGGCGCTGCTGGACGACTCGCCGCGCAACGCCCAGACGCGCGCGCTGGAAAACTGCGAGTTGGCGGTGTTCTTCCGCGCCGACTTCATGGGGCTGATGGAAACGGACGCCGTGATCGGCTACAAGATCGCGCTGGCCCTGGCGCGCCACATCGGCACCCGCCTGCGCGAATGGATGGGCGCCGCGCCGCACTTCGAGGCGCTATGACGTTCATCCCCACCCAACAGCGCGCCGGCCCGGTCGTCTGGAGCGGCATCATCGCCGCCACCTGCGCATTGCTGTTCCTGTTGCAGCAGATGCTGTTCCTGGCCATCCCCTTCTTGTTCGGCATCGTGCTGTACTACATCCTGCAACCGCCGATGCAGCGCCTGATCCGCATGGGCGTGAGCCTCAACGCGGCCACCATGACGGTCGGCTCGGTATTCCTGCTGGTATTGCTGATCGCCATCGTGATCGCCGTGCAGTGGGATTCCGGCCCGTCCGTGTCGTGGCAGGACATGCTGGGCAAATACATCAACGGCGGACTGGAATTCGTGCGCCAGACGATGCTGTCGCTCGAGCGCGAGTTCCCCATCCTCAAGCAGGTCAAGCTGGCGCGTACCGTCAACAGCCGCGTCAACTCGTTCACCGGCACCTTCGTGCAAAAGCACCTGACCGAGATCCTGGTGTCGGTGGCGGCGTGGCTGCCGTCGCTGCTGCTGGCGCCGTTCCTGACCTTCTTCTTCCTGCGCGACGGCCTGCGCTTCAAGAAATTCCTGGCGCGCGCGGTGCCGAACGCCTTCTTTGAAAAGACCCTGTGCCTGCTGCACGAGGTCGACCAGACCGCGCACCGCTACTTCCAGGGCCTGGTCAAGCTGACCCTGCTCGACACGGCGGTGCTGGCGCTGGGCCTGTGGGCGATCGGCGTATCCTCGCCGCTGGTGCTGGGGCTGATTGCGGCGGTGCTGGCGTGGGTGCCGTATGTCGGCTCCATCCTCGGCTGCGTGCTGGTGGTGATGGTCGCCTCGACCGACGCGCCCGGCGATCCGTCGGTGGCCTACCTGGCCATCGGCGTGTTCATCCTGGTGCGGCTGCTGGACGACTTCGTCTTCATGCCGTTGACCTTGGGACGCAGCCTGCACATCCACCCGCTGATCACGGTGCTGATGATCTTCATCGGCGGCTACGTGGCCGGCGTGGCCGGGTTGATGCTGGTGCTGCCGCTGCTCGGCGTGGTCATGGTCGTCGGCGAAACGCTGGGGCGTCTGATCACCGATGCGCGCCTGCGCGCGCGCCACCGCAACGCCATCCACCTGCGCAACAAGCAAGCCAGCGTCGGCCTCGTCACGTAAAACTGCGGGGGTCAGGTCCGACATTCGGACACGACCCCAGCTGCGGTACCAGATAGTTACCGATCAGGACGTGTCCGAATGTCGGACCTGACCCCGCCCTATGATTCCGCCCTAGGCGCGAAAGCCAGACTTGCCCCCACCTTAGGCGCCAATCGGCGCCTTTCACGCTCCGCGTCCGCTAATTTCCATTGACTTTTGAATGAGAATCGTTATCATTCCTGTTCCGGTCGAAATACCAGTAATTACAATCCTCCCGCCCCCACGTTTCGCCAAACTAACAACAGGAATCAATGAATACGCACGCCCGCGCCCACCAGCGTCTCAAACTGAATAAACTCGCCATCTGCGTGGGACTGGCGATGCCCTTCATCGCCCAGGCACAGATCGCCGACCAGAACAGCACCGTGCTGCCGCAGGTAGAAGTCACCGCCGACAAGATGGGCGACACCACCGAAGGCACCGGTTCGTACACGACCGGCCGCACCCGCACCGCTTTGCCGCTGGGCCTGTCGCTGCGCGACACGCCGCAATCGGTCTCCGTGGTCACCCAGCAGCGCATCGAAGACCAGGGCCTGGTATCGATCACCGACGTCATCAACAACGTCACCGGGGTCTCCGTCAACCAATACGAAACCAACCGCGCCGGCTTCACCGCGCGCGGCTTCGACATCACCAATCTGCAAATCGACGGCATCCCGACCACCTGGGAGCAGCCATGGAGCTCGGGCGAAGTGGCCGGCAGCCTGGCCATCTACGACCGCGTGGAAGTGGTACGCGGCGCCACCGGCCTGATGACCGGCGCCGGCAACCCGTCGGCCGCCATCAACCTGGTGCGCAAGCGCGCCACCAGCAAGGAACTGACCGGCTCGGCCGAAATCGGCTTCGGCCGCTTCAGCGAGCGCCGCGCGCTGGTCGACGTGTCGACCCCGCTGACCCAGGCCGGCAACGTGCGCGCGCGCGTGGTCGGCGAGTACCAGGAAGCGGACAGCTGGATCGACTCCGCCAGCAATCAAAACAAGACCATCTACGGCACCGTCGAGGCGGACCTGACGCCGAAGACCTTGCTGTCGGCCGGCTTCAGCCGTCAGGAGACCGATCCGAAAGGCGCGATGTGGGGCGGCCTGCCGTTCTGGTACAGGGACGGCGTGCGCACCAACTATCCGGTGTCGAAGACGTCGGCCGCCGGCTGGACCACCTGGGGTTCGTCGTACGAAAACTACTTCACCAATCTCGAGCACACCTTCGACAACGGCTGGAAAGTCCGCGCCACCTACACCCGCGGCGACCGCAAGGGCGACTCGCACCTGCTGTACCTGTCCGGCTTGCCCGACCGCGCGACCGGATTGGGCGTGTCGGCCTTCCCCGGCTCCTACGTCACCAATACCAAGCAGGACGACGCCGGCCTGCACGCCAGCGGTCCATTCGAGCTGGGCGGGCGCAAGCACGAGGCGGCCTTCGGCTACATGCACTCGAAGCAAAGGTTCAACGCCAACAGCCGCGCCGCCGATTTTGGCGGCCAATCGTCGGACGTGGGCAACTTCAACAACTGGAACGCGGACGCCTACCCGACCCCGACCTGGGGACCGCAGACGTTCTACGAAGGTGGCGTCACCAAGCAGGAAGGCTTGTACGGCGTGGCGCGCTTGTCGCTGGCCGATCCGCTCAAGCTGATCCTCGGCGCGCGCGTGACCAACTACGAGAAGGACGTCACGCTCAGCTATAGCGCCCCGTACACGATGAAGTACGACAAGGAAGTGACGCCGTACGCCGGCCTGGTCTACGACCTCAACGACACCTACTCGACCTACGTCAGCTACACCGACATCTTCCAGCCGCAGAGCCAGAAGAACTTCGGCGGCGGCTCGCTCGAACCGGTGATCGGCAAGAGCTACGAGGGCGGCATCAAGGGCGAGCATTTCGGCGGCCGCCTGAACACCTCTCTTGCCGTGTTCCGCATCAAGCAGAACAACCTGGCGCAGGAAGCCGGCCTGGTCGACCGCGACGGCAGCGGTCCTGCGGCGCCGGAAGTCTACTACCGCGGCGCCGAGGGCGCCACCAGCACCGGCTTCGAGCTGGAAGCGTCGGGCGAACTGGCGCGCGGCTGGAACGCCACCGTCGGCTACACGCAATTCAAGGCGGAGGAGGCCAGCGGCGCCGACTTCAACAGCATCTATCCACGCAAGTTGTTCCGCGTGTACACCACCTACCAGCTTCCCGGCCAACTGAGCGGCCTGACGGTGGGTGGCGGCGTCAACTGGGAAGGCCGCACCTACACGGTCGTCCCGGGCGCGCCGGCCAACACCAACGGCTTGATCGAGCAGGATTCGTTCAGCCTGGTCAACCTGATGGCGCGTTATGACATCACCAAGCAGCTGTCGGCGCAGTTCAACATCAACAACGCGCTCGACAAGAAACACTTCGGTATGTTCTCCGCCTACGGCGCCATCACCTACGCCGCGCCGCGCACGGCGTCGGTGTCGCTCAAGTACCGCTTCTGATCGACAGGGACGCTGACCCGCACGGCCAAGCGGGGTCGGACCCGACGGGTCCGACCCCTAAGAGGTAAAGCGAGCGTATCGCTAAAAGCAATCGGGGTTCGCCCTTAATTTTTTTTATAGGAGCTCAGAGATGCGCGCCTTCTGGACTTTGGTTCATCGCTACGCCGGCCTGCTCATGGCTGGCTTTTTGTTTATCAGCGGCGTCACCGGCGCCATCATTTCGTGGGACCACGAGCTCGATGACGTGCTCAATCCGCACCTGATGGAAGCCCACACGGCCGGCCCGGCGCAAGCGTCGCTGGGGCTGGCGCGGCAGGTCGAGGCGCGCTACCCGGACGTGCGCGTGTCGTACATTCCGCTGCACGCGGAAAAGGGCGAATCGATCGCGCTCGGCGTCAGTCCGCGCGTCGATCCGGCCACCAAAAAACTGGCCGAGCCGGGCTTCAACCAGGTCTTCGTCGACCCCGTCAGCGGCGCCGAGCTGGGCAAGCGCGAATGGGGCGCCGTCTGGCCGATCACCAAGGAAACCTTCGTTTCCTTCCTGTACCGTCTGCACTACACCCTGCACATTCCGGAAATGTGGGGCATCGACCGCTGGGGCATCTGGCTGCTGGGCGGCATCGCCATCATCTGGACCTTGGACTGCTTCGTCGGCTTCTACCTGACGCTGCCGGTGCGTCGCAAGAAGGCCGACGCTGCTGGTAACAACACGGCACGTGTTGTCGCCCGCGACGACATCGCCGGCGACCTGCCGGCACCGGCCGGCAAATCGTGGTGGCAGCGCTGGCAGCCGGCATGGAAGGTGCGCTGGAACGGCGGCAGCAACAAGCTCAACTTCGACCTGCACCGCGCCTTCAGCCTGTGGACGTGGGCGCTGCTGTTCATTCTCGCCTTCACCGCGTTCTCGCTCAATCTGTACAACGAAGTGTTCGCGCCGGTGATGAAGACGTTCTCGCAGGTCACGCCGACGCCGTTCGACACCCGTCCGATGGCCGACAAGCATCACCCGATCGAGCCGCGCCTGGGCTACGCCGAGGTGATCCAGCGCGCCAGCAACGAAGCGATCAACCGCAAGTGGGCCGAGCCGGCCGGTGCCGTGTTCTACTCGCAGGAATTCGGCATCTACGGCGTCAGCTTCTTCACGCCCGGCAATGACCACGGCACCGGCGGCGTCGGCACGGCCGCGCTGTACTACGACGGCGCGGACGGCCGCCTGCTGGGCGACCGTCAGCCGTGGAAAGGCACGGCCGCCGACATCTTCCTGCAGGCGCAGTTCCCGCTGCATTCGGGCCGCATCCTCGGCCTGCCGGGACGCATCCTGATCTCGTTCATGGGCGTGGTCGTCGCCATGCTCAGCGTCACTGGCGTCATCATCTGGTGGCGCAAGCGCGCCTCGCGCGTGACGGTGGCGCAAAAGCGCCAGCGCAACGTCCTGGTTACCGAATAGATTTTGCAGGGGCGAAAAAAAACCGGGAGCTTGCTCCCGGTTTTCATTTGATGCGGCGGTTGCTTACGCGGTCATCGCGTGCTTCTCGGCCGATTCCTCGACCACTTCCTCGTCGTCCGAGCGGATCAGGTGATCGAAGGCCGACAGCGCCGCCTTCGCGCCTTCACCGGTGGCGATGATGATCTGCTTGTACGGCACCGTGGTGACGTCGCCGGCGGCGAACACACCCGGAATCGAGGTCTGGCCACGGGCGTCGACTTCGATCTCGCCGTGGCGCGACAGCGCCAGCGTGCCCTTGAGCCACTCGGTGTTCGGCACCAGGCCGATCTGCACGAACACGCCTTCCAGCTCGACCTTCCTAGCTTCGCCCGACACGCGGTCGTTGTAGCTCAGGCCGTTGACGATCTTGCCGTCGCCGTGGATCTCGGTGGTTTGCGCCGAGGTGATCACGGTGACGTTGGCGAGACTGCGCAGCTTGCGTTGCAGGACCGCGTCGGCGCGCAGCTCGGCGCCGAACTCGATCAGGGTCACATGCTTGACCAGGCCGGCCAGGTCGATCGCCGCTTCGACGCCGGAGTTGCCGCCGCCGATGACCGCCACGCGCTTGCCCTTGAACAGCGGGCCGTCGCAGTGCGGGCAGTAGGCGACACCGTGGTTGCGGTATTCCTTCTCGCCCGGCACGTTGATCTCGCGCCAGCGGGCGCCCGTCGCCAGGATCACCGATTTGGCCTTCAAGGTCGCGCCGGTGGCGGTGGTGATCTCGATCAGCTTGCCCGGCACCAGCTTGGCGGCGCGCTGCGTGTTCATGATGTCGACTTCGTATTCCTTGACGTGCTGCTCCAGCGCCACGGCGAATTTCGGACCGTCGGTTTCCTTGACCGAGATGAAGTTCTCGATCGCCAGGGTGTCGAGCACCTGGCCGCCGAAACGCTCGGCCAGCACGCCGGTCTTGATGCCTTTGCGGGCGGCGTAGACGGCCGCTGCCGCGCCGGCGGGACCGCCGCCGACGATCAGCACGTCGAACACGTCCTTCTTGCTCAGCTCGGCGGCCTGGCGGGCGCCGGCGTTGGTGTCCAGCTTCGCCAGGATCTCTTCAACGTTGGTGCGGCCCTGGCCGAAATGCTCGCCGTTCAGGAACATCATCGGTACCGCCATGATCTGGCGCGCTTCGACTTCTTTCGGGAACACGCCGCCGTCGATGGTGGTGACCTTGATGCGTGGGTTAATCACCGACATCGCGTTGAGCGCCTGCACCACTTCCGGGCAATTGTGGCAAGTCAGCGAGATGAAGGTTTCGAAGGCGTAATCGCCGTCGAGGTTGCGGATCTGTTCGATGACGGCGTCGTCGAACTTGATGGTGTGGCCGCCGACCTGCAGCAATGCCAGCACCAGCGAGGTGAATTCGTGGCCCATCGGGATGCCGGCGAAGCGTACGCCGATATCGGTGCCGGGGCGGTTGATGCTGAACGACGGCTTGCGCTCGGCGTCGTCGGTGCGCTTGACGAGGGTGATCTTGTCGCTCAACAGGACGATTTCCTGGAGCAGTTCTTCCATCTCGCGGGCCTTGGCGCTGTCGTCGAGCGATGCGACGATCTCAATCGGTTGCACCACTTTTTCCAGGTAGGTTTTCAACTGGGCTTTGAGATTTGCATCCAACATGATTTTATTCCTTTTTTACAAATATTTAGGCGTATGCCGGGCCGGACGCCCGGTCCGGCATCGCGGTAACTACTTGTGTGCTGCGTGCTTCAAGCGCTCAGCTTTACAACTTAGATCTTGCCGACCAGGTCCAGCGATGGGGTCAGGGTCGCTGCGCCTTCGGTCCATTTAGCTGGGCACACTTCGCCTGGGTGGGAAGCGACGTACAGGGCGGCTTTTACTTTGCGCAGCAGTTCCGACGCGTCGCGGCCGATGCCGTTGTCGTGCACTTCCATCACTTTGATCTGGCCTTCTGGATTGATGACGAAGGTACCGCGCAGTGCCAGGCCTTCTTCTTCGATCATGACTTCGAAGTTGCGCGACAGGGTGCCGGTTGGGTCGCCGATCAGCGGGTAGTTCACTTTCTTGATCGCGTCCGAGGTGTCGTGCCATGCTTTGTGCGCGAAGTGGGTGTCGGTCGACACGCCGTACACTTCCACGCCCAGTTTGGCGAATTCAGGCTGGTGATCGGCCAGGTCTTCCAGTTCGGTTGGGCAAACGAAGGTGAAGTCGGCTGGGTAGAACATCAGAACGGACCACTTGCCCTTCAGGGATTCGTCGCTCACGTCGATGAACTTACCGTTAGCGTATGCGGTTGCCTTGAATGGTTTTACTTGGGTATTGATCAGAGACATTGTGGTTTCCTCGTTGGGGTTGTGAATCATTGAGACGCCAGTGTACGGCTTTTTAGTCCATATGCAAAATTGATTGTTCCAATAGTTTCAATTTGTTTTAACTATGACGCATGCATATGGGATAGCTATTATCGCCGTTCCGGCCAGGCGCCGCGCGCGCCTTACTTTTTGGCATGACGGTCGCCTGAGCGGCCGAACGGTAGGGGAAGCGGTAGGGAGGAAGGCGTGTCGGAACGGGCAGAACCGCCCGTTCATGCGTCCGGACGGCTCAACCATCTTACACAGGGCGCCGACGACTGATCAGGGTGTCCGACGTTTCTGGCCCTCCAGCCAGGCGGCCGGTAGCTTCGCAAACAAGGGGTCGTCGGCCAGCAGGTTGCGCCAGCGCTTGCCGCCGTCGCCCGAATACACCAGCAGATAAGGACTGGGGCCATCGCCTTCCGGCCACGCCGCCGCCAGCCAGATCTCGCGATCGTTGACCACGTAGCTGCTGACCAGCGACGACAAGCCCGCCGGCAGGCTCACCTTGCTCCAGCGGCGTCCATCGCGCGAGCGCAGCAGCGTTTGCTCGACCGAACCGGTGATCCACCAGCCGCCGCGCTCGGAATGCGCCAGCTCGACCAGCAAATCCGGGTTGCCCAAGCGCTGCTGCGCCACCACCTGACACCGGCCGATGTCGATGCGCTCGACCAGATAGTCGGCCACCGCGCCGTCGGGACCGAAGCGCGTCGCCAGCGCCAGCAAGGTATCGCTCGCGCTCACCAGGACAAGATTCGCGTCTTTCAGCGCGTCGAGCGCGCTCTTGTTTGCATCGAGATGGAGCTGCCGCGGCGACAGGCGGCACTCCTTGCCGCCGCGACGGAAACGATAGCCCTCATCGAGCACCGCCACCTCGACACCGTGCGGCAGCGCCAGCGTGGCGTCCGCGCGCGCCATCACGCGCCCGGTGGCGCCATCGATGACCGTGCCGCCGGCGTAGATGCGCCCGGCCTCGTCAAGCGACAATGCCGGCCAGGTCTTGCCCCCGGGCAGAATCGCCACGGTGACGGCAGGCTGCGCATGGATCACGATTTGATGCTGGTCCTCGCTCACCCTGGTTGCGCCAAGCTGGTAGTCGAAGGCTGCCACGCCGGCCAGCGCGGCCTGCGCCAAGCCCAGGCCCGCCGTCAATACTATGCACAGCAATCTCATCGATACTCCTTAAGGCGTTTTTTTAAGCAAGTCCGCGCCGACGGCGGACAGCCAAAAGCGCGAGCGGCCGATATGGGTGCCCGCGCCGGTCGGATTGTAGCCGCGAAAATTATCGTACTGATAGTTGGCATCGGGCCCGGCGGCCAGGAAGGCGTTGACCGCGTCGATCGCTTCGATCAGGTCGCCACACTCCCGCTTGCCCAGCCTCTGCGCCGACGCCTTGTCCGCCTGCGAAAACTTGGCCGTGCCTTTAAACACCGATTCGAACTGGCCCGGCGCGTCGCACACTTCACGGAACGTCTCGGCGACGTAGCGGTTATTGGGGTAGCCTTTACGATTTAACCTGAAATGATTGACGTTCATGATGGCGGACTTTTCCTTGTCCCGCTCGGCCTTGTCGGTCAATTGCATCGATCCGGACGCCTCGGCATACAGCACGCGCACGAGATAATTCAAGTCGACGCCGGAAAAGCTCAGCGCGGCGGTGCGCCCCGGTGCGTTGGCGATCTTGTACTGCTTGCGCTCGTCGAACCATTCGGGATCGCAAATGAGGATGTCGTGCCCCTTCTTGTCGGACACCGGCGTCAGCTCGGCATCCCGGCTGAGCGTGACAACACCGTTATCTGCCATCGCGCGCGCCCTCGACGACGGCCTGCCCTGCCAACGATGACACCACCAGCACCGACAAGCCCAGATTGGCATTGGGCACGGTGCCGGAGACGCTGGCCGTCAGTCCAGAATTGTCCAGTCCGCACGCCAGCGAGACAGCCGGATGCGCTTGCTGCCAGTTGGCCTGTGGCTGGGTGATCGCCAGCCGCACATCGCGCATGAGCATGAAGGTCAGCGGAATCTCATAGCGCTCGACCATCACTTGAGCCGGCCCGGAAGACGCTTGCCGCAAGCGGCGACGTACCGCGTCGGGATTGCCGCAATGCTGCAACACCGCCTGGTCGAACGCCGCCGAATCAAGTTCCGTCAGAGCAAATTGCGGCAAAGCCCGATAGCGCACCTCGACCACCGAGGACGCGTGCGGCGCGACCGGCGCGTTCCATGAGTAGGCGACATACCCCTGCCACTGGTCAAAGCGCAGTCCACCAATCTTGGGCAGTCTGCCCAGCTTTTTGGCGTCGGCCTGAAGGTCCGGCAACGGCGCCAGGCCCGCCCTCGACAACTCCGCAGTGATGTCGCGTCCCATGAAGTAGCCCCGCCGATAAACGGCCGGCGTCATCGCCCGGCCATCGAACCTCGCGCCGACATCGGAAAACGACTTGTCCAGATGCTCTTCGCCCTCGCCGAGCAAGATGAATTGCGGCGTGCTGGCATACCAGCCGATTTGCCGGGCGCGCGCGTCGTCGTTTCGCAGCGTGGTCAGCACCGAAACCTCGCGGCCGTCGAGCTTGACGGCGATTTGCTCAACGATGGCCTTGCCCGCCTCCAGTCCGAGCGTCAACGGTACCGCGTTCTCACTCTCATAGGCGGCAACGTTCGCGCCCACGGTCAGGGCGGCAAGCAACGCTGATAGTTTTAACGTGGTCTGTGTCATGGCGGACAATTCTCCGGGCCGGGCAGGATGAGGTAGCGATAGACGGTATAGGCGTCGCCACGGAACGTGGCGATATTGTAGGGCCCGTAAGGCGTATTGGTTCGGCTATTGAAGGCCGTGTACATATTGTTCGCCATCTTTTTGCCGCGCAGGACCACGCCGGTGTCGCGCCGGGGATCGCCTTCGGGGAACGGCGCATATATCGCCATGTGGCCCGGCCACAACAGCACGTCGCCTGCCTGCAGGGGTTGTTTCGCGGGATCGATCTTGCGAAAGCGGTTGCTGGTCCGCGCATAAGCCGCGAAGTTGGCGGTGGATTGATAAGGATAGGGAAAGCCCGCTTCCGTAAAACTTTTGTTGGTGGTGCCGGAGCAGTCGCCGCCAACCTGTTTGACCGAGTTGGCGCCGACCAGGCTGTAAGGCGTGCCTTCCCAACCCCTGGCCGCCTCAATGATCTTCCAACCGTCCGCCTCGGTGATAAATTTACCCAACACACAATCCTTGCCCTGTGTGTTGGCGCGCTCGCTAGTGGAGGACTGATCCAACTTGACATCAACATCGGCCATCAGTTTACCCCCTCGTCGGCGGGCATGTCGACCGCGATATATAACAATTCAATTTTCTCGATTTTGTCGCCGGCAAACAGCATGGTGCGGCCTTCATCGTCGGTCTGTCCCTCCACCTCGACACCATCGGCCGAACGGATCTTATAACGCATATTGGCCACGGGTTCGCCCAGCGGGTCGCGGATGATGAAGTGTTCATCATGGCTGGTATCGACCAGCTCGAACCGCGCAAGCTGACCAAGATAACCGTCCAATATCGCGCTGCGCCCCGCCGCATCGGTAAAACCCTCGATGGTCTGGTTGCCGGTGGCCGCGCGATAACGACGGTTCGCGACCGGCTTGCCGCTATGGCCCTTGAGGACAAAATGCTGGTCGGCCGGCTCACCTTCCGAACGCGGTAGCAAAGGCAGTTTCGGCGTGCTCGATGCAGGTCCGCTCAGCTCCTTCAGCGACGCCTTGAACGTCACAGCGCCCGGCCCGTGGAGCATGATGTTGCCGCCCTCGAGCTTCAACCCGGCACCCTGCGCCGTCAACATCACGTGCGCCTTGGCGCCGACCGTAACGCTCTTGCCGACGCTGGCCACGGTGACCTGTTTGTCGGCCGCGACCTTGGTGACGTCCGACTGGCTCTGCACGCTGACCTTGCCGCTGGCCGCATGCAGCTTGATGCCGGTTTCCTGGTTGGGTTTGTCTGCGCTGCTGGCTTTGCCATAGGTGAACAGACCGATGCCGGCCATGACCAGATGGTGGATGTTGCCCTGGGCGGCGACATTGACATCCTGCCCGGCACTCAGGCTGGCCGTGCCGCCGGCCGCCAGGACCGCGCCGGCTGGCGTCACGGCCGCGATGCCGGCCGGACTGGACAGCTGCAAATGCGGCTCGCTGTATGCCGTGACATCGCCGCCCGCGCCAGCGGCGGTGGCCCCCACCACCGCGCCGCTGCCTTCCATCCGCGCCAGCGCGGCCAGCTTGGCCGGCTCGGCTTCGTCCTTGAGCTTGGCGTTGTGCTTTTGCGCGGTCTCTGCCAGCGACACCTGCAACGTGTGGCTTTGCACGATCTGCGCCTGCGCCTCGCGCGAGTCGAGCTGGGTGCCAGTGCCGGCGCCGCGCGCATCGGTCGACAGCAACAAGCCCTGGCCGGCGCGCAGCGCGACGCTATGCTCCGTCTTGAGCTCGGCGCCGAAGCCGGCCGGCCCCAAGCGCTGGTTGTCGCTCTGGTGGCGCAGGTGGCCCAGGTTCAACTCGTCCGTTCCCGCGTGCGCCGACGCGTGCCGCTGCAGGGCCACGCGCGCTTCGCCCGGGTGATCGTCGAACACCAGTTGACTGTAGGCGCCGGCGCCGCTCTGGCTGGCCTGCATAACCTGCGACTTGAGGCCCGACAGCGCCGCCGGGTGCGCATGCGCGCCGCGCTCGCCGGGGAACCAGGCCGGCGCGTTGCCGGTCGCTACGCCGGCGCCTTGGCCGACCTCGTTGTGCTGCGCGTCGGGCGCGCCCCTGCCGTTGTAGACGCTGCCGATCACCACCGGCCGGTCGATGTCGCCGTCGATGAAGTCGATCAGCACTTCGCTGCCCACGCGCGGCACCGCCACCGCGCCCCAGTTGGCGCCGGCCACCGGCGCCATCGGCGTGGCGATGCGCACCCAGGTACCGACGGCGTCGTCGGCCGAGGCGTCGCTGTGGCCGTTCGGCGCGGGATGCGTCAGGCGGCTGTGGTACACCTCGCGCGCACACGGCGAGCGCATCGTCGCGCGGCAGGTCGAGGCGCTCGAGGCCAGCCGCGAAATCTTCACCGGCGCGGGCACCGTGCGCACGCTCAGCCCCGGCACCACGTTCACGCTGGACGGCCAGGCATCGCTGGACGCCGGCGATGCCGACGGGCGCAACTTCGCCATTACGCGCGTGCTGCACCTGGCGCACAACAACCTGGTCGCCGGAATCCGCGACGCGGCCGAGCGGGCGTTGGGCGCCAGCGCGCTGGAACAAACCATCGCGCGCGAAATGGCCGGCGGCCTGCACGCGGTCGGCGCCGGCAAGGGCGAACGGCCGCTATACCGCAACCGCATCGACGCCATCCGCAGCAAGGTGCCTTACCGCAGCAGCGATGTGGACGGCCACGGCCTGCTGCTGCATCCCAAGCCGACCGTGCGCGGGCAGCAGACCGCCATCGTCGTGGGACCGGCCGGCGCGGCCATCCATACCGACCGCGATCACCGTATCAAAGTACAGTTCCACTGGCAGCGCGGCGAGCTGTAGGCGTAGGCGCCCGGCGCGTCGCGGCTGAACGGGGCGCCGGGTTCGGCGCCGAAACTGGCGGCCGACGCCGGCCGCGTGCCGTTGACGCGATAGTCCCAGCTGGCGATCTCCAGCCCGCCGGGGGTCCAGCGCGACACGCTGCGCCAGCGGTCGATCACATCCTCCTTCATCACCGCGCCCGGCTGCGTGAAGCGCGCCGTGGCCTGGGCATTGGGCTGGAAGCTGCCGTTGTGATCGGCGATCACCATCATGTGGCCGCCCAGGCCGGGACCGGCCGCGTCGCCGCTGTGCTCGAAGTAATAAAACAGGCCTTCCTCGCGCATCAGGCGCTCGGCGAAGGCCAGGCTCGATTCCTGGTACTGGCAGGTCAGCGAGCGCTTCGGGTAGACCTCGCGCTCGACGATGTCGTAACGCCACTGCGGCGCCAGCTTGCCGGGGGCCTGCCAGCCGTTGAAGACGGCGTCGAGGATGTCGAACACGGTGCGGTCCTGGAACACCCGGCTGTCGCGCCCGACCGCCAGGAAGGCATACCACGGCCCGATGGTCAGCTCATAGCGGGCCAGGCCGCCATCGGCGCCTAGCATGCGCAGCGCGGTCACATGGCCGTGGAAGGGGCGCGGCGCATCGCGGCCGGCGGCCGTCTGCAGCTCGAGCAGCACCGGCTGGCCCAGCAGCGACTTCAGCGGGATCGCCGCGTCGCTGGACAACGCCGTCACGGTCAG
Source organism: Oxalobacteraceae bacterium OTU3CAMAD1 (assembly GCA_024123915.1). Taxonomy (NCBI): domain Bacteria; kingdom Pseudomonadati; phylum Pseudomonadota; class Betaproteobacteria; order Burkholderiales; family Oxalobacteraceae; species Oxalobacteraceae bacterium OTU3CAMAD1. The sequence goes on from CP099650.1 coordinate 187,267, forward strand.
CTTATAGGGCGCGCTGAGCGCCTCCTCGCCGCGCAGCCACTCGGCCACCAGCTTGTCCGCGCCCAAGGGCGTGCTCAGCCGCATGACGCGGTTATCCTGGGTCAAACTTTCCAAAAGCGGTGGCATGATCGTACCCATTTAACCTTATCGACAAAGAGCACCATTATGACTGAGGTTGCGATTTCAATAACATTACGAATGAGTAATATTCTCGTCTATGCGGGCTCATTCGGCGGCGGCGGACTTGAGGAAGGCGTCGAAATCGTCGGCCGGCATCGGCTTGGCGAACAGGTAGCCCTGCCCGTAGTCGCAGCCGGCGGCGGCCAGCAGCTCGCGCTGCTCGGGCGTTTCGACGCCCTCGGCGATCACTTTCAGCCCCAGCTTGTGCGCCATGACGATGATCGCGCCCGACAAGGCCATGTCGCTCGAGTCGGCCGCCAGGTTGCGCGTGAACGAGCGGTCGATCTTTAAATAGTCGATGTCGAATTTCTTCAGGTACGACAGCGACGAGTAGCCGGTGCCGAAGTCGTCCAGCGCGACCTGGATGCCGGCGTCGCGCAGCTGCAGCAGCTTGTTGCTGACGGCCGTGTTGGCGTCGAGCAGCAATCCTTCGGTGATTTCCACCACCACCGATTGGCCCGGCAAATCCAGCGCCCGCAAATGGTCGAGCCAGGCCACATAACAGCCGTCCTCGCGCTGGAACTCCAGCGGCGACTGGTTGATGCTGACCTGGAAATCCGGATGGTGCTCGCTGCGCCAGCGCCGCACCCACTGCGCCGATTCGCGGAACACCCATTCGCCGATGCCGGAGATCAGCCCGCTCGCCTCGGCCAACGGGATGAACTCCAGCGGGCTGACGACGCCGCGCTGCGGGTGGTTCCAGCGGATCAGCGCCTCGGCCTTGTGGATGCGCCCGCTCGCCAGGTCGACGATGGGCTGGAAGTACAGCGCGAACTGCTCGCCGGCGAGCGCGCCGCGCAGGTCGTTGGTCAGGCGCATGCGGTTGAGCGCGGCCACCTGCAGGGTCGGCGTGAAGAAGCTGTAGCGGTTGCGCCCGGCGCCCTTGGCCGCGTACATGGCCTGGTCGGCGTGCTTGAGCAGGTCGCCGATGTCGAGCGCGTCGTCCGGGTACAGGGTGATGCCGATGCTGGCCGACACGAACGCCTGCTCCTGCCCCAGCGCGAACGGCGCGCGCAGGCTGTCGATGATCTGCTGCGCGATGCGCTCGACGCGGTCGGTCTGGCCCAGCGTCGACAGGATCACGGTGAACTCGTCGCCGCCGAGCCGCGCGACGGTGTCGGATTTGCGCACGCAGGCGCTGATGCGGCGCGCCGCGTCCACCAGCAGGATGTCGCCCTGGTGGTGGCCGAGCGTGTCGTTGACCTCCTTGAAGTGGTCCAGGTCGATAAACAGCACGGCCAGGCTGGAGCGCTCGCGCTGGCAGACGACGATGTCGTGCGCCAGCCGGTCGTGGAACATGCGCCGGTTGGGCAGCTGCGTCAGGGTGTCGAAGTTGGCCTGCTGCCAGATCAGGGTCTCGCTCTGCTTCTTGGCCGTGACGTCCTCGATCATGCACAGGTGGTGCGGCTGGCTGGCGGCCTCGGTGTCGAGCACGGTGATCGACATGTCGATCCAGGCCATGTCGCCGTTCGGAAGGTACATGCGGCTGGTGGCCTTGAAGCCGGTCGAACCCTGCGCCGTCAACATGGCCATCTGCGCCTTGATCTGGGCGGCGTCGTCCGGATGGGCGATGTCGAGCCACTTGCCGGCGCGCAGCTCCTGCTGCGAGCGGCCGACGATGTCGAGGTAGCGCAGGTTCAGGTCGCGGTATTCGTAGCTGACCGAGTCGACCAGCGCGATGCCCAGCGGCGAGGCCTCGAACATGGTGCGAAAGCGCTGTTCGCCCTTGCGGATGGCGTCGAGCGCGCGCTTGCGTTCGCGCGCCAGCAGGCTGAAGTGGACCGTCGCCGCCAGCACCAGCGCCAGCGCGACCGCGCCCAGCACCCGGTACAGCCACACCAGGCTGGCGCGCTTGTCGTCGCCGTCGTACAGGAAGCCGTCGAAGCTGACCGCCTTGGGCAGCATGCCCAGCCCGGCGTAGACGTCGGCGATGTGGCGCCAGCGCTCCGGGTTCATGTAGCCGACCTCGACGAGCACCGGCTGCACCAGCCCCACCATCTGGCGCGCCTCGTACAGCAGGTGCCGGCGGTCGTTGCGGCGCGAGTACTTGTTCAGGATCAGGTCGACGGTCTCTTCCTGGTGGCTCATCGCCCATTGCCAGCCGCGCATGGTGGCGGCGCGGAAGGCGCGCACCCGCTCCGGATGGCTGGCGATCTCGCGCTCGCTGGTGAACAGGTTGTCGCCGTAGAAGTCGATGCCGACCGCGCGCGGGCTGTAGATATCGTACGGAAAGCCGACCCGGTCGAACAGGTCGGGCTCGTTGGTCGTGTAGACGGCCATGGCGTCGACCCGGCCCTCGATCAGGTCGTGCGGATCGAAACTGGGCGCCACGCGCTGGATGCTGCCGACCGGCACGCCCTCCTTGGCCAGGTAGGCCAGCAATTCGTCGGCGTTGCCGGCCTCGTCGGAAAGCGAGCCGATCATCGCCCGCTTGCCGATCACGCGGCGGATGTCGGGCTCGCCGCCGGACTGGCGCATCGCCAGCCCGTACGGCGAATGCTGGAAGATCACGCCCAGCACCACCACCGGCTTGCCGGCCAGCCGCGCCAGCAACAGGCTGCTGCCGGCCACGCCGTACTCGGCCTTGCCGGACAACACGTCGCGCTCGGCCTCGTTGCCGTCCGCGCCCTCGAGGATGCGCACGTCGAGCCCGGCGTCGCGGTAATAGCCCTGTTCGATCGCGGCGTAGTAGCCGGCGAACTGGAATTGATGCAGATGCTTGAGCCGCAGCGTGACTTTGTCCTGCGCGACGGTCGGCGCGGCGACCAGCAACAGCACAAGGAGGGAGAGGATGACGCGTATGCGGGATGGCACTAGTGGTCCTGGAGCGAAAGAGCTAGGCAAATTGTAGCCGCTCCACAGCGTTTGCCGGTGCTTTATGACATGTCATCGGTACAAAAAGCAACGGACGGACCGGCGCGCGCCGTCCGTCCGCCTCCCGCCGGCGCCAACCGGTGGCGGCGCCGCGCTTTGTGGCCTGGTGCGCTAGTTCGGCACGTTGACCGGCACCGGCGCGTACGGGGCGTTGGCGCCATTGCCCAGCTGGCCTTCCACATTGCGGCCCCAGCCCCACAGCGTGTCATCCGCTTTCAGGCCGAAGCTGTGCGACATGCCGGAGGTGACGGATTTCCAGTTGGCGCCGGTCCCGAGCTGCAGCGGCACCGGGGAATCGGTGCCGCCGGTGCCCAGTTGGCCCTCGGTGTTGGCGCCCCAGCTCCACAAGGTGCCGTCGTTGCGCAGGCCGACGGTGTGCTGCGCGCCCGCCGACAACTGCGACCAGTTGCCGTCGGTGCCGATCTGCACCGGCGCGGTGACGTCGGTCAAGGTGCCGGTGCCCAGCTGGCCATAGGTGTTCTGGCCCCATGCATACAAGGTGCCGGAGGTGGTGATCGCGGTCGAGTGGAAGGCGCCGGCCGCCACCGAGGTGTACTTGAGCGTGCCGATCTTGGCCGGCGCCGTCACATCGGTGCGGCTGGCGTTGCCGACCTGGCCGTTCACGTTGCCGCCCCAGCCATACAGATCGTTGGTGTCGCGCTGGATCGCCAGCGAATGGGTGTCGCCGGCGGCAATCGAGGCCCACAGCAGCACGCCGATCTTGGCCGGCGCCGTGCGGTTGCCGGTCAGGGCGACGTCGCCGAGCTGGCCCTTGTCGTTGCGGCCCCACGCGTACAGGTTGCCGTTGACCTTCAGCGCCAGCACGTGGGCCTTGCCCGCGGCCACCACGGCCCAGTCCTTGGCGGTACCGACCTGGGTCGGCACGGCGCGGTTGACCTGGGTGCCGTCACCCAGCTGGCCGTCCTGGTTGTAGCCCCATGCCCACATGGTGCCGTCGTTGCGGATCGCCACGGCGAACTGGTCGCCGACGGCCACCTGTTTCCAGGTCGGGCTCGCGCCGGCCACCAGCACCGGCGCGTTGCGGTCGATGGTGGTGCTGTCGCCCAACTGCGACTTGATGTTCGAGCCCCAGCTATAGAGATTGCCGTCGGCCTTGCGCGCGATGGTCTGGTAGCCGCCGGCGGTCACGCCCATCCATGGCGCCGTGACCGTGATGGGCAAGGTGCCGACCACGCTGTCGACCGTGGCGGTGACGTTCTCGGTGCCGACGGCCCTGGCCGTGAGCGAGCCGTTGGTGGCCACCGCCAGCACCTTGCCGTTGGTCGGCGCCCAGATCAGGCCGGTGGCGGCCGTCAGCGCCTTGGTGCTGCCGTCCGAATAGCTGCCGGTGGCGACCAATACCTTGGGCGCCGTGCCGACCGCGATCGTGGTGGCGTTGCCGGGCACGGTGATGGCGATGCTGCGCAAGGTCGGCGCCGTGGCGGCGGGAGGCGTCGCCGCCGAATCGCCGCCGCCGCCACCGCCGCAGGCGGCCAACACCGCCAGCAGGGCCACCATCGGCACGTGCAGCAGGGACGAGAATTTAAAGTTTTTCATGATGATCCAGTTTCACAGTGAAAGTCTGCGTTGCCGGCCGCCGGAGATGACAGCCATCCTCGACCAGTGTAGTCGGAAGGGCCACGCCCGCATCGCTGGAGCAGGACCGAATTAGCCGTGCAATTTGACCGATGCAACTATTTAGCAACATTTCCAGAGTGGATGTACGAAAAAAAAGCAGATACATCGCTGCATCTGCTTTTTGTGTACCTGCTTTTCGGCAGGGCGCCGGCGGTGCGGCCTTACTTGCGGCCGCGCGGCGCGGCGGCCGGCGCGCGCGCCGGTTTGCCGCCCTTGGCCGGGGCCGATGCGGCCGGCTTCTTGACCTTGATGGTGTCGAGGATGGACGCGCGCACCTTGGTCTCGAGCGACTGGCGCGCCGTGAGCGAACCGGTCAACGCGTTGGCGCGCTGGCCCTGGCCACGTTGTTGAGGCTGAGCCGACGCCACGATGCCGGACTTGGCGCCCTTCCTGGGGGCGGCACCCGGCAGCGGCAGCGCCGAGGCCGGGCCACGGCGGCCGTCGGTGCTCGGATTGCTGGTCGCTTCGCCCGCCGACCAGCTCGGGATCAAATGCTTGTCGCCGTTGCCGATCAAATCGCCACGGCCCATGGCCGCCAGCGCCTCGCGCAGGATCGGCCAGTTCTCCGGGTCCTGGTAGCGCAGGAAAGCCTTGTGCGTGCGGCGTATCTTGCCGCTGCGGGCCGTCTCGACGGTTTCCGAATCGGCCGTCACCTTGCGCAGCGGATTCTTGCGCGTGTGGTACATGGTGGTGGCCATCGCCATCGGCGTCGGCATGAAGGTCTGCACCTGGTCGAGCTTGAAGTTGTTCTTCTTCAGCCACAGCGCCAGGTTCAGCATGTCCAGGTCGGTCGTGCCCGGGTGGGCGGCGATGAAGTACGGGATCAGGTACTGCTTCTTGCCGGCTTCCAGCGAGAAGCGGTCGAACATTTCCTTAAACTCGTCGTAGGCGCCGATGCCCGGCTTCATCATCTTCGACAGCGTGTTCTCTTCGGTGTGCTCGGGCGCGATCTTGAGCAGGCCGCCGACGTGGTGCGTGACCAGCTCCTTGACGTACTCGGGCGAACGCACGGCGATGTCGTAGCGCAGGCCCGACGAGATCAGGATCTTCTTCACGCCCGGAATGGCGCGCGCCTTGCGGTACAGCGAGATCAGCTTGCTGTGGTCGGTGCCGAGGTTGACGCAGATCGACGGGTACACGCACGACAGGCGGCGGCACGATTCCTCGATCTTCGGGTCCTTGCAGGCCAGGCGGTACATATTGGCGGTCGGCCCGCCCAGGTCGGAAATGGTGCCGGTAAAGCCCTTGGTCTTGTCGCGGATGTGCTCGATCTCGCGCAGGATGGACGGCTCCGAGCGGCTCTGGATGATGCGGCCTTCGTGCTCGGTGATCGAGCAGAAGGTGCAGCCGCCGAAGCAGCCGCGCATGATGTTGACCGAAAAACGGATCATTTCCCACGCCGGGATGCGGGCCTTGCCGTACGACGGATGCGGCGCGCGCGCGTAGTTCATGTCGTAGACGCCGTCCATCTCGTCCATGCGCAGCGGCAGCGGCGGCGGATTGATCCACACGTCGCGCTCGCCGTGCGCCTGCACCATGGCGCGGGCGTTGCCGGGATTCGATTCCAGGTGGAAAACGCGCGAGGCGTGCGCGTACATCACCGGGTCTTCGCTGACGGTCTCGTACGACGGCAGCCGCACCACGGTCTTGTGGTGCTTTTCCTTTTCCATCGCCTGGCGCTCTTCGCGGCTCATGATGCGGATGGTTTTGACGACTTCGACAGGGGCGACCGGCTGAGGCTTGGGCTCGACCATGGCTTCGTTGACCTCGGCCTCACCGCCGGCCGCAGCCTTGGCGCCGCCGTTTTCGGTGGCGCACGACGAGGTGTTCTGCTGCACCATCATGTACGGATCGACGTGCGGATCGACCTTGCCCGGCGTATCCATGCGGGTGCTGTTGTTGACGCCCCATTCCTCGCTCGGCAGCCAGCCGGCCGGCACCATGAAGGCGGTGCCGCGCAGGTCGCGGATGGCCTTGATGTCCTCGCCCGCGGCCATGCGGTGGGTCAGGTCGACTAGCGCGCGCTCGGCGTTGCCGAAGATCAGCAGATCGGCCTTGGAATCGGTCAGCACCGAACGGCGCACCTTGTCGGACCAATAATCGTAGTGGGCGATGCGGCGCAGCGACGCCTCGATCGAGCCGATGACGACCGGCGTGCCGGGGAAGGCTTCGCGCACGCGCTGGGCGTAGACGGTGACGGCGCGGTCGGGCCGCTTGTTCGGCTCGCCGTTGGCGGTGTAGGCGTCGTCGGAGCGGATCTTGCGGTCGGCCGTGTAGCGGTTAACCATCGAATCCATATTGCCGGCGGTGATGCCGTAGTACAGGCGCGGCTTGCCGAGCGCGCGGAAGGCCTCGGCCGAGGTCCAGTCGGGCTGGCTGATGATGCCGACGCGGAAGCCTTGCGCCTCCAACAGACGGCCGACCAGCGCCATGCCGAAGCTCGGATGGTCGATGTAGGCGTCGCCGGTGACCAGGATCACGTCGCACTCGTCCCAGCCGAGCGCGTCCATCTCGGCGCGGGACATCGGCAGGAAAGGCGCGGCGGCAGCGCGGGCAGACCGCTTCGGGACGGTCGCAAATAAATTGGTAGGGGAGATCATATCGGACAGCATTGTACCGGAAATGCCATCCCTCCGCTCACGGGGCGCGGAAAATTCTTTTAGTATTCAACAACTTGTGACGAAAGCGCCAGTATTATCGGTCGATAAACGCTGGCGCTTCGACACCGCCCGGGCGGGCGGCGGCAAGCTTTAAACGCCGATATTGGACAGCATGCGGCCCAGTTCGCGCAGCGCCGGCTCCAGTTTGGGGTGTTCGGCGGCGAATTTGGCCGAAATTTCCTGCGAACGCTCGGCCAGCCCGTAGGTGGTGGTGCCGCCGTCGGGCTGTTCTTCCTTGCCGCGCTCGAGCAGCGCCTGGATGTCGCCGTCCAGCTGCACCAGCAATTCCTGCAGCTCGGCGTCGACCGGGCCGGCATTGGCCAGGTTGGCCTGCAGGGTTTTGAGCGATGTTTTCAGATTACTGTCCATGATGCTTATCCCTCGTTGTTCAATCGGCAAATTTAGTGGTCACGTACAACTCTTCGACCTTGGTCCTTGCCCACGGAGTCTTGCGCAAAAACTTCAGGCTGGATTTAACGCTTGGATCGCTGATGAAACAATTGATATCGATCCGCTGGGCCAGCTGTTCCCAGCCGTAATGCTTGTGCAAACGGGTGACGATGGCTTCCAGCGTGACGCCGTTCAGTTCGTTGCTCATGTGTTGCTGCTCATGGTTATATCTTACTCAAAAAATGAAAGGGCCGAAGCCGATTCTACACAAATCGGGTTCGGCCTCGGGTTCCGGGTGAACGAATCAAACCCGTATGCGTTTGGCGCCATGCATGCGTTATCGCTTAGGGGTCGGACCCAGAAGGGTCCGACCCCGCATGGGGGTGCGGGTTTACGAGAGATTACTTCTCGGTCAAACCCCGACGTTCCAGCAGCGGCTCGATCTTGGCGTCGCGGCCGCGGAATTCGCGGAACATTTGCATCGCGTCCATCGTGCCGCCCTTTGACAGCAGCATCTTGCGGAAGTAATCGCCGTTCTTGCGCAGCATGCCGCCGTTTTCGTTGAACCATTCGACGGTGTCGGCGTCCAGGCGCTCGGACCACAAGTAGCCGTAGTAACCGGCCGAATAGCCGCCCGAGAACACGTGCGAGAAGTACGTGGTGCGGTAGCGCGGCGGCACCGGCGCGTAGTCGACGCCGGCGGCCTTCAACGATGCCGCTTCAAAGCCCAGCACGTCGGTCGGGATTTGCGACGCGCCCAGCTGGTGCCATTTCTGGTCCAGGATCGACGCGGCCAGGTACTCGGTGGTGCGGAAACCTTCGTTGAATTTCTTCGAAGCGATCACCTTGTCGAGCAACTCCTGCGGCATGGCGGCGCCGGTCTGGTAGTGCTTGGCGTAGTTGGCCAGCACTTCCGGCTGGGTCGACCACATCTCGTTGACCTGCGACGGGAATTCGACGAAGTCGCGGGGCACACGGGTGCCGGCGAAGCGCGGGTATTTGACGTTCGAGAACATGCCGTGCAGCGCGTGGCCGAACTCGTGGAACAAGGTGCGCAGTTCGTCGTAGGTCAGCAAGGTCGGCTCGCCGTCGTTCGGCTTAGGAATGTTGAGGTGGTTGGCCACCACCGGCTGCGTGCCCATCAGCGACGATTGCGACACGTAGGCATTCATCCAGGCGCCGCCGCGCTTGTTGCTGCGGGCGTAGAAGTCGGCGATGAAGATGGCCAGTTGCTTGCCGTCGGCGTCGATGACGTCGAACACGCGCACGTCCGGGTTGTACACCGGCAGGTCCTTGCGCTCCTTGAACGACAGGCCGTAGACCTTGTTGGCGGCGAAGAACACTCCGTTTGTCAGCACGCTGTTCAGCTCGAAGTACGGCTTGAGCTGGTTCTGGTCGAAGTTGAAGCGCTCGGCGCGCACCTTGTCGCTGTAGAACGACCAGTCGTGGGCGGCCAGCTGGAAACTATTACCATTCGCACCCTTCTCCTTGTCGATCACCTGCTGGATCTCGGCGCCCTCTTTCTTGGCGTTGGCGACGGCCGGACGGGCGAACTCGGACAGCATCTTGTTGACCGCTTCCGGATCGTGCGCGGTCTGGTCTTCCAGCGCGTACGCGGCGAAGCTTGGATAGCCCAGCAACGCGGCCTTGTCGGCGCGCAGCTTGGCCAGTTGCAGCACCACTTGCGTGTTGTCGAACTTGCCGCCGTGGCTGCCGCGCGTCAGCGACGCGGCCATCAGGCGCTCGCGCGTGGCGCGGTTGGTCAGCACGGCCAGGTTGGCCTGGCCGGAGGTATTGACGACCGGGATGGCGAATTTGCCTTCCAGGCCGCGTTTGTTGGCGACGATGGCGGCGGCGTCGATCGCCTTGTCGGTCATGCCGGCCAGTTCCTCGCGGGTGTCGACGATCAGCGCCGAGGCGTTGGCTTCCTCCAGCACGTTTTGCGCGAAGGTGGTTTGCAGCTTGGCCAGCTCGGCGTTCATGGCCTTGAGCTTGTCCTTGTCGGCGGCCGACAGCTTGGCGCCGGCACGCACGAAGTCGGTGTTGTAGCGTTCCAGCAGGTATTTCGACTCGGCGTCGAGGTTCAGCTTGTCGCGCTTGTCGTACAGCGACTTGATGCGGGCATACAGCTTGCCGTTGAGGCGGATCGCGTCGCTGTGGGCGGCCAGTTTCGGCGACAGCTCGCGCTCGAGCGCCTTGAAGGTGTCGTTGGTGTTGGCGCCGGACAGGTTGCCGAACACGCTGGAGACGCGCGACAGCAGCTGGCCCGATTTTTCCATCGCGACGATGGTGTTGTCGAAGGTGGCCGGCTTCTTGTTGTTGGCGATGGCTTCGATCTCGGCGGCCTGCTGGCGCATGCCTTCGGTGAACGCCGGCGCGTAGTCGTCGTCCTTGATCTTGTCGAACTGCGGGTAGCCGTATTGCAGCGGGCTCACCTTGGCGAACGGGTTGCTCGCCGCCAGCAGCGAGGCGGGTTGGGCGGCGTGGGCAACGCTACAGATCGCGGCGACGCCGGCGGCAATGATCAGGTTGGTGCGATTCATGTTATCCCTTGGTGTATAAGTGGTTGTAACCCCGCACGGCGCTCAGTCGCGGGGTCGTACCCCTTGGGGTACGACCCCTCGTACGGGGTGCGGGTTTGGCTTTCTCTATTACTTGCCGGTCAGGCCACGGCGCTCCAGCAGCGGCTCGATGACAGGATCGCGGCCACGGAAATTGTGGAACAGATTCATCGCATCGTCCGTGCCGCCGCGCGACAGCAGCTTGGCGCGGAACCAGTCGCCGTTCTCGCGTTTCAGGCCGCCCTTCTCCTTGAACCATTCGACGGTGTCGGCGTCCAGCTTCTCCGACCACAGGTAGGCGTAGTAGCCGGCCGAATACCCGCCCGAGAAGCTATGCGAGAAATACGTGGTGCGGTAGCGCGGCGGCACCGGCGCGAAATCGACGCCCATGTCCTTCAGCGACTGCGCCTCGAAGCCCAGCACGTCGGTCGGGATCTGCGCCGGGGTCAGCTGGTGCCAGCGCTGGTCCAGCAGCGACGCGGCCAGGTACTCGGTGGTCATGAAACCCTGGTTGAACTTTTTCGATGCGACCACCTTGTCCAGCAATTCCTTCGGCATCGGCGCGCCGGTCTTGTAGTGCTTGGCGTAGTTGGCCAGCACTTCCGGCCATACGGCCCACATCTCGTTCACTTGCGACGGATACTCGACGAAGTCGCGCGGCACGCTGGTGCCGGAGAAACGCGGATACTTCACGTTCGAGAACATGCCGTGCAGCGCGTGGCCGAACTCGTGGAACGCGGTCTTGACCTCGTCGTAGGTCAGCAGGGTCGGCTCGCCGGCCGGCGGCTTAGGAATGTTGAGGTGGTTGGCCACCACCGATTTGGTGCCCAGCAGCGACGATTGCGAGATGTACTCGTTCATCCACGCGCCGCCCTGCTTGTTGCCACGGGCGTACATGTCGGCCAGGAAGATGGCCAGCTGCTTGCCGTCGGCGTCGAACACGTCGAACACGCGCACGTCCGGGTTGTACACCGGCAGATCCTTGCGCTCCTTGAAGGTGATGCCGTACAGCTTGGTGGCGGCGAAGAAGACGCCGTTGATCAGCACGTTATCCAGTTCGAAGTAAGGCTTCAGCTGGTTCTCGTCGAAGGCGAAGCGTTGCGCGCGCACCTTGTCGGTGTAGTAGGCCCAGTCGGCCGCGCCGATCTTGAAGGCACCCTTCTCGGCGTCGACCACGGCTTGCAGGTCGGCCGCTTCCTTCCTGGCGTTGGTGACGGCCGGCGGGGCCAGTTCGCCCAGCAGCTTGTTGACGGCGGCCGTATCGTGCGCGGTCTGGTCTTCCAGCGAGTAGGCGGCGTAGTTGGCGTAGCCCAGCAGGGTGGCCTTCTCGGCGCGCGCCTTGGCGATCTTCAGCACCACCTGGCGGTTGTCGAACTCGCCGCCATTGGCGCCGCGCGACAGCGACACGGCCATCAGCTTGTCGCGCACGGCGCGGCTCTTGAGCACGGCCAGCGGCGGCTGGCCGCTTGTGTTGACCAGCGCGATCAGGAACTTGCCATCCTTGCCTTTGGCCTTGGCGGCCGCGGCGGCCGCGTCGATCTCGGCGTCGCTCATGCCGGCCAGTTCCTCGCGGGTATCGACCAGCAGCGCCGACGCGTTGGTTTCCTTCAGCACGTTTTGCGTGAAGGTGGTCTGCAGGGTGGCGATGACGCCGTTGAGCGCCTTCAGTTTTTCCTTGTCGGCGGCCGACAGGTTGGCGCCGGCGCGGACGAAATCGGTGTGATAGCGTTCCAGCAGGTGCTTCGATTCGGCGTCCAGTTTCAGGTTGTCGCGCTTGTCATACAGCGCCTTGACGCGCGCGTACAGCTTGGCGTTCAGATAGATGGCGTCGCCATGGGCGGCCAGCTTGGGCGACATTTCGCTGTCGATGGCGTCGAGCTTGTCGTTGGTATTGGCACCTTGCAGGTTGGCGAAGGTGGTTTGCACGCGCGTCAGCAGCGCGCCGGATTTCTCCATCGCCACGATGGTGTTGTCGAACGTGGCCGCTTTCTTGTTGTTGGCGATGGCATCGATTTCCTTCAGTTGCAGGCGCATGCCTTCCGCGTAGGCGGGCAGGAAATGCTCATCCTTGATCTTGTCGAAGGCCGGATAGTGGAACGGCAAGGTGCTGGCGGTGGCCAACGGGTTGCCGGCCAGGGAGGCGGCCGGAGCGGCCAGAACTGTCTGGGAAAAAGCCAGGCCAAGGGCGACGGCGACAACAAGCATCTGAGGACGGGACATGATCTGGATCTTTCAATAAGCGCCAAGAAAAATGCCGGCGCGGCGAAGCGCGGCACGGAAGCGCAAGATCATATCAGGGTGATATACAGACAGTCACTCGCAAAAAATGGTGCACTGCACTTGATTGGAAAGCGGCGCCATTTTCCGAAGAATGCTTTGTTGAGGCGGGTTTTTTATCGTGGATGGACGTCAAGTAGCAATATCGGCCGTAGAAAAGGCGAGCCTTCTTCGACCCTCTCGCGGCAAACAATTGTTTGAATTGTTATTGTTTATATTAGTATTACGACATTCATTCTGGAGCCAGTTCCCATGCCGCGTATCCTGCTTGTTGCCGCCATGCTTGCCGCCGGTGCCACCGCCGTTCCGCGCGCCGCCGACGCCGCCGTCTCCCTGGCGGCTTACAAGAAGGTGGCGCCGCCGCCAGGCCTGTACCGTCTCGACCAGGACGGCACCATGCGTATGCCCGATGTGGACGCCAGCTTCCGGCAAAAGGAGGATGGCGCCACCGGTGACGTCAGCACCCGCAGTACCCAGGGCGGACAGAGCTACGACCGTCAATTCAAGGGCAAGGGGCCGAACACCTTCTGCGTCAAGTCCAGCGCGGGCAAGCCGGTGGCGCTCCCGCCCGAGATGGCGGCGGCGGCCTGCAAGAACCTATCGGAAAGCGCCACCGACGACACCATCGTGCTCGAGTCGCAGTGCTCGATCGGCAAGATCAAACTCACCATCCGCAAGCTGGGCAAGGACACCTGGGAATACCTGCACGAGGGCGACGTTAAGGTGCACAGTGGGGCGCCCGACATGAACGCCATGCGCCCGATGCTGGAGATCGCGGCGAAGAACGCCGCCACGCCGGAAGAACGGGCGCAGGCCAAGAAGATGTTGAAGGAGTTGCCGCAACAGCAGGCGGCTATGCAGGCGCAACTGGACGAAACCAGGGCCGCGATGCTCAAGGAACAAGCACAAGCCACCTCGCCCGAAGAGAAAGCCGCCATCGCGCAGGCGCTGCAGGCGATGGGGCAAGGCGGTCCGCGCATGCAGACCAACAGCCGCACGCTGTGGACGCGCATCGCCAACGGCTGCGCGCCGTAGGCGCGTGAGAAACTTACGAGCGCATCGCCGCCTCGATGCGGCGGTCGGGCAGGAACCACAGTATCGCCACCAGCACGAGCAACGTGAACGATGCCCACACCGCGACGAATGCCAGCGGCACTGCAAGGAAATACAGCACCATCGACGCCATGCCTTTGCGGTCCTTGCCGATGGCCTTGGCCAGCACGCGGTCCTTCGGATTGCAGGAGATCAGCATGTGCTCAAGGATGAAATAGGCCACCGAAGCCAGGAACAACGTGGCGGCGTAAAGCGCGACGGGCAGCGGCGCGAAATGGTTCTCCCCCATCCAGCCGGTGGCGAACGGGATCAACGACAGCCAGAACATCAGATGCAGGTTGGCCCACAGCACATTGCCGTTGACCACGGTCGAGGCGTGCAGCATGTGGTGGTGGTTGTTCCAATAAATGCCGACGTAGACGAAACTGAGCACATAGCTGAAAAACACCGGCACCAACGGCTCCAGCGCCGCCAGATCGGCACCATGCGGCACCTTTAGTTCCAGCACCATGATGGTGATGATGATCGCGATGACGCCATCGCTGAACGCCTCAAGCCTGCCTTTGCCCATGTGATTCCCCGGTGTTTTTTGTGGGCTGATTTTACAGGATGGCAGACAGCCTGGTGGCGTCCTGTCCTCCCCCATCGGTTAGGCTCGCATGAGCTGGCATCGAAGTCCGAAATGCGACGCTGCCTTTGCCATGATGCGATCAAAGGTCCACAGTTCGGCTTGGTATTCCTGGACCAAGGCCAAATGCAGTGCGTCGCCCGCGCGAACGCTTGTCTGCCATCCATCCAACATATGTGACGCCATACGATGGTCGTTGTCATCGACCGCAAGCCTGACTAACGCGGGCGCAACGACGTTCGCGAATGCATCAACTGCCTTCTTTGCTGCACGCTTTGTTATTAGCTTGCGCCGAACCTGTATGCCGAATGCCGACAGTAACTCCACCTCGGTCCAGCTACTGTAGGCGAGGGCATCACCGGGACTAGTCATCAAGCGCTCGGCAAGTTGGCTGCCGGATTCTGGGACCAGGAAAGCGATCAAGACACTGGTGTCGACATAGCGCATCAGAAACGATCCGAATCGCGCATTTTGCGAATGAATTCGGCGGCGGGCTCACCTCGATAACGAATGCCGGCCCGATGTTCGGCCAAGCTCGGAACTTGCTGGCGGGGCTGTTCGCTTTTAACGATCTTGACGACCGCTTTTCCACGCTTGGTGATCGTCACCTGCTCACCACTTTCCACTAACTCGACCAGCTTGCTAAGCTGGGCTTTCGCTTCAGCCAAAGAAAATGTGTACATGGGAACCTCATGACTATCTGGATAGTCATTTAATCATAGCACCGGGCGAAACCGACCGCACGGCCGGCTGTGGCGTTCGGAGCTGCGTCAATCGTGCGCTCTATCCCGCCCATGCGCAAGGGCGTAAAGTAGTGATCACTGCGGAGGAGCCCATCATGAACAGCAATCACCAGTCCCAGCAGGGCCAGCCTTACATCGCCGAGCGAGTCGCCCATCTGGAGACGGCGATTGACTACCAAGGCCAGGCCACATCAGGACTGCGCGACGAAATGCGGGCCGGCTTTGTCCGTACCGATGCCGGCTTCGTCCGTACCGACGCCGAGTTCGTTCGCGTGCACGAGCAATTGATGAAGATTCGCACCACGGACTTCCGCATTCTGTTGAGCATCTGCCTGACCACCGCCCTTGGCACGGCGGGCTTGATCGTCAAGGTCTATGGCCTGCTGCCGCCGCCTTGAGCGTCGATCATTGCGCCACCGCGTGCATACCTCACCCTTTGAAAACTACTGGCGAATCTCCGGCTCGACGAGTTGCGCCAGCAGCACCAGCGACTCCTGCCAACCCAGATAGCATGCCTCGGCCGGGATCACCGCCGGTATGCCTTCCTGCACGACCTTGATCTCCACGCCGCAGAACACCTCCCGCAAGGTCACGGTCGTCTGCATCTGGCCCGGCAGGTTGGGATCGTCGAACTTGGCCGTGTAGCGCAGCAACTCGTTTGGCACCAGTTCCAGGTATTCGCCGCCGAACGAGTGGCTGTCGCCGGTGGTGAAGTTGGTGAATGACATGCTGTAGGTGCCGCCGACCTTGGCATCCATCTGGTGGACCTTGCCGATAAAGCCAAACGGCGGCAGCCATTTGGCCATGGCGTCCGGGGTCAGGAAAGCGCGGTAAACCCGGTCCGGCGTGGACTTGAGGACGCGATGCAGTTGCACGGTATTGGTGGTCATAATCGATTCTCCTGAAAGAAGTAGAGGACAGCCCTCAGATGATACGACGAACGCCAAGCGGCCGATTCGACATCGGCCCGCATTTTTTTTTAACTATCGTGGCGCAGCTGCTGCAGCCTGGCCCGACTACCCGCCCAGCGTGACGGCCCGGCCCTGCGCCTTTGCCAGGTACAGCCCGGCGTCGGCGCGGCGCAGCATGGCCTCGATGCTGTCCGCATCCGACAGGCGCATGGCGATGCCGGCGCTGTACGACAGTTCGAAATCCAAGGTCGGCAACACATAATCGGTTAGCCAGTCGCGCAGGCGGCGGTCGTAGGCCTGGACGGCGGCGATGTCAGCACGGTTGAGCAGCACGCAGAATTCCTCGCCGCCGTAGCGGCAAAAGACGTCGCCGGTGCGGCTGACCGCCCGCAGCGCCGCCGCGAAGCGCTGCAGCGCGCGGTCGCCGGCGGCATGGCCGCGCGTGTCGTTCAGTTGCTTGAAGTGGTCGAGGTCGAGCATCAGCACACCCATCGGCTGCCGGTAGCGCACGCTGATCGCCAGGTCGACGCCGGCCTGCGCCAGCCAGGCGCGGCGGTTGAGGGCGCCGGTCAGGCCGTCGACCGTGGCGAGCCGCTCGAGCTCGCGCGCGGCCTCGTCGCGGTGGGCCAGCAGGATGGCCGCCAGCGACAGCACCACCGTGATGTTGGCCACCAGCGCGAACACCAGGTTGACCGCGTGCGGCGCGAAGAAATGGGGAAAGTCGACCGTGTAGAAGGCGCCCAGCGCGCCGCGCCAGGCGGTCACCACCATTTGCGCCAGCAGCGAGATCACCAGCAACCAGCGCCAGCGGCCGACCGGCGCCTGCGGCCGTCGGCACAGCGCCATGACCACCATCGCCATCTGCAGGGTCAGCAAACCATTGGCCCAGCCGACGCGGAAGGCGTAACTCGAAAAGCCTGCGCCGTAGCCGAGCGTCAGCAGCACGGCGATGATGGCTGGCGCGCGCGCGGTGGCCTGGCGGCCGCACCACAAATCGAAGGCGACCGCGTTGAACGCCATGCCGCCGGCGATGCAGCCCATCGACAAGGTCGACAGCAGGCGGTCGAGCCAGGCACCGGGCTCGCACATGCTCGACAGCAACAACAGCACCCAGCCGGCCGTTTGCAGGACGATGCCGACCTGCGCCCGCCGCGCGGGCCGGTTGACATGGCCCATGAAGTACGGCAACGCTACCGCCATCGTCAACATGTTGAGCGTCATGGCGATGAGCAGGGTGGAAACGTCGATTTGCATGAAAAACCACGGGAGGGCGTGGCGGGGCGCGGCACGCGGGCCGATAGTATAACGCACAACCATCTGTTCCATCAGACAACTTTATAGGCATTGACACAACTAAATATCGGTGTTGCGTCTTGCAGATGGGAACAAAGCGCCGAGCTCGGCTACACTGCGGTCTGCTACGCTTACCGACTAAGTACCCACTAAAGGATTATCGATGGAAAATTTCCCGGAGTTGCTCGACACGCTGACGCAGCAGGAAAAGGAATTGCAATTTACAGCCTTCGGCAGCGATACCGCGCTGGCGCTGGGCTTGAAGGTGGTCGAGCTGGCCAAAGACAGGCAAAAGAGCGTGACGATCAACATCACCGTCAACGGCAAGGTGCTGTTCCATC
This sequence comes from Oxalobacteraceae bacterium OTU3CAMAD1, assembly GCA_024123915.1. NCBI lineage: Bacteria > Pseudomonadati > Pseudomonadota > Betaproteobacteria > Burkholderiales > Oxalobacteraceae > Oxalobacteraceae bacterium OTU3CAMAD1. Next base: position 204,816 of record CP099650.1, read on the forward strand.
ACGCGATGCAGGGCGCCTCGGCCGACCAGGCCGACTGGATACGCCGCAAGAACAATGTGGTGGAGCGCTTCGGCCGCTGCTCGTTCTTCATCGGCATCGACCATAAACACCGGGGCGTGGCGTTCGACGAGATCAAGTATCTCGATCCGGCCGACTACGCGGCCCACGGCGGCGCGTTCCCGATCACGATCAGGAACGTCGGCATGATCGGCACGGTGACGGTGTCGGGCCTGCGCCAGGCGGAAGACCACGCGATCGCCGTCGAGGCGTTGCGCGCGGTGCTGGTTTAAAACTCAGTATTCAGCAATTAATAGTGCGGCGGCGGCTCGTGCGCGAGCGCGCCGCCGCTGTTGCCCTGCGCCTGGTCGCGCACATGCTGGACCAGCGCGGCGCACATCTGCTCGAGCTTGTCGATCTGCTGTTGCTGCTCGTAGACGCGCTGGTTCAGCGACTCGACGATGTGCTCCTGGTGCGCCAGTTTGATTTCAATATCGATGAAGCGGTCTTCGGTGTTGCCCACGGCATGCTCCCTGCTGGAAAGCATGCATTCTAACCGCCCCGGCGCTTATTTCAGATAGACGCCCCCGCACATCACCATATCTTCTTCCGGCACGCAGTACATGCTCTTCGGTTCGATCTTGCCGTTGGTCGGGTTGGTGAACTTGTAATCCTGCCAGAACGGCTTTTTCTTCTTGGCCAGCTCGATGCGCTCCTTGATGAAGAACTTGCCGTCAACGTCGCGGATCTCCATCAAGTTCTTGCCGATCATCTTGGGATTGGCGCCGTGCGTGCGCACCGTGCCGTCGAGGCCGTAAATCACCAGATACAGGTCGCGATCGACGAACTGGCCATCTTTCTTGCCGATCTCGGCGTAGGTTTTCTCGTTGCCGTTGGCCTTCCAGTATTTCAAGCCCTTGGCCACCATGGCCTCGGCCTCCGGCTTGGTGGCGAATTCCTCGGCCTGGGCTGCGGGCAAGAGCGCGCAGGAGAGCAGCAAAGCAGCGATAAGTCGGGTACGCAAGATGTCACCTCCGGAAGCATTTGGACCAAAGCGGTCGGCAAATCGATGCTAGCACATTGCCCCGGAACAACGCGCGCTTATCGCCGACTCAGGACTTCACTTCCGGCTTGGGTGTGGTTAAAAGTTCCTTCATCCTTGCCAGTCGCTCCTTGGGCGTGATGATTTCGGACTCGACCGGCGCGGCGGTGCCGACGTCGAGCTCCATTTCCTTGATGAAGCGCGACGGGTCGCAATGCACTTGCTCGCCGCCGCGCTTGCGCTTTTTGCACCACGTGATCTGCAGGGTGCGCTGGGCGCGCGTGATGCCCACGTACATCAGGCGCCGCTCCTCCTGCACGCGGGCGGCGATGGTCTCGGCCGGCGCGTCCGGGTCGCCCTTGTGCGGCAGGATGCCCTCCTCCACGCCGACCAGGAACACGTGCGGATACTCCAGCCCCTTGGACGCGTGCAGGGTCGACATGCGCACCGCGTCGGGGTCCTCGTCCTGGCCCTCGAGCATGGACATCAGCGCCACCATCTGGGTCAGCTCGAGCACGTTCTTCTCGTCGCTGTCGCGGTCCTTGCCGCCACGGCCGCGCTCCTTGAGCCAGTTGGTGAATTCCAGCACGTTCTGCCACTTGCCCTGGGCGGCGCGCTCGTCGAACATATCGTACAGATAAGACTCGTAATTGATCGCCTCCAGCAGGTCGTCCAGCACCTGGGCGGCGTTGTCGCCGCTGCCGCTCGGACCGGGACGGCTGGCGCGCGACTCGAGATTGTTGATGAAATTGCAGAAGTCGCGCAGCGGGCCCAGTTGGCGATCGTTGAGCAGGGCTTCGATGCCGCCTTTGAACACGGCCTCGAACAGCGAGCACTGCCACTGGCCCGAGAAGGTGCCAAGCGTTTCCATGGTCGACTGGCCGACCCCGCGCCGGGGCGTGGTCACGGCGCGGATGAAGGCCGGATCGTCGTCGGTGTTGGCCAGCAGGCGCAGGTAGCTGATGATGTCCTTGATCTCGGCCTTGTCGAAGAAGCTTTGGCCGCCGGAAATCGTGTACGGAATGCGTTCCTTGCGCAGGCTCTGCTCGATGATGCGCGCCTGGTGGTTGCCCCGGTACAGAATGGCGTAGTCGGACCACTTGTTCTTGCGCTGGAAATGGTCGGCCGAGATCATGATGGCCACCTGCTCGGCCTCCTGGTCGTCGTTGGCCATGCCGAGCACGTTGATCGGCTCGCCCAAGCCGTGTTCGGACCACAGCGACTTTTCGAACAGCTTGGGATTGTTGCCGATCACCGCGTTGGCCGCCTGCAGGATGCGCGTGGTCGAGCGGTAGTTCTGCTCCAGCTTGATCACCTGCAGGTCGGGGAAGTCGGTCTGCAGGGTCTTCAGGTTTTCCACCGAGGCGCCGCGCCAGGCGTAGATGGCCTGGTCGTCGTCGCCCACGGCGGTGAACATCGGCTTTTTGCCGACGCCGGTCACCATCAGCTTGACCAGCTCGTACTGGCAGGTGTTGGTGTCCTGGTACTCGTCCATCAGCAGGTAGCGCAGGCGGCGCTGCCACTTGTCGCGCACCGGCTCGTTGCTGCGGAACAGTTCCACCGGCAAACGGATCAAATCGTCGAAGTCGACCGCCTGGTAGGCGGACAGGGTCGCCACGTAGCTGGCGTAGATGCGCGCCGACTGCGCCTCGTCCTCGTCCTTGGCCTGCTGCAGCGCGATCATCGGGTCGACCAGGCCGTTTTTCCACAGCGAGATGTCGGTCTGGATGCGGCGCACCACCTGCTTGTCGGTGGTGATGGCCAGATCCTGGATCAGCGAGCCGCAGTCGTCGCTGTCCATGATGGAAAAGCGGTCCTTGAGCCCGACGCCGTTGGCCTCCTGGCGCAGGATCTTGACGCCCAGCGAGTGGAAGGTCGATACCGTCAGCTGCTTGGCCTGCTTGGGCTGCTTGAGCAGCTTGGCGATACGCTCCTGCATCTCCAGCGCCGCCTTGTTGGTGAAGGTCAGCGCGGCGATGGTGCGCGGGTCGTAGCCCCGGTCCTCGATCAGGTGGGCGATCTTTTGCGTGATCACGCGCGTCTTGCCCGAGCCGGCGCCGGCCAGCACCAGGCACGGGCCGTCCAGATAGGTCACGGCTTCGCTTTGCGGGACGTTGAGGCCGAATTGTGGTGCTTTGGACATCGGGGGACGATCTGACGAGGAAATAGCCAGCCATTGTAGCAGCGCCGTGCACGGTCGGGGCGGCAGCGGGCCGCCCGGCGCGGGGCCTTCATGACATTTGCGTTACCATGTTGGCCTGGAGCGCAAACGCGCCCGCTTTTACACGGTAGAACTATGAAATTCGAACATTTAATTGAGATTAACGATCCGCTGAATCCTTTGATCGACGCCCTGACCGTCGAACAGCTGTGGGCCGGCCTGGTGCTGAGCGCAGAATCGCCGAAGTTGTTCGTACCGCACCTGGACGATTGCGTCGTCGACGAGCGCACCGAGAACGGCTTCCGCCGCCGCCGCCGCTTCGGCGAGCTGGTGGTCGAGGACCATGTGGTGCTCGAACCGATGCGCCAGCTGCGCTACGAAGTGGCGCCGCAGCAGGACATCAGCCGCCAGAGCCTGACGGTGACTATCGAGACCCCGACCGCCGACACCTTGTACGTGCGCTTCCAGTACCAGGACGACCACGACGCCGCCACCGACGCCGCCAACGCCATGTACGACGAGTTCCGCAAATCGGCCTATCAAGAGTCCGACATCGACATGATCCGCGTGCTGCGCGACCTGGCCTCGCAGGGACGGCTCGGCGCCACCTTAAACTAGGCGGCCGGCTTTCACCCCGCACTGCGGCGTACAGGGGTCGGACCCCGGGGGTCCGACCCGCTTGGCCTTGCGGGTTACTGCTGTGCTCAATCAAGCATCACAGCGCCGCCGCGCGGCCCCACACCTGTTCCATGCGCAGCGGCGGCGCGTTCAGCGCGGCCACCTGGGCATTGGTCAGCACCTCGCGGATCGCGTGCAGCGGCACGCGCGTGTCACGCTCCAGAAACACCTCCAGCGGCGCGCCGCGCGGGCCGAGCACCGACTCCACATGCGGTGTCGTCGATTGCAGCCCCCGGCGCGACACCACCGCCACCTCGCCGTTGATCAACCGTACATAACTGCCGATGGGATAGATGCCCAGCTCGCGTATCAGCAGCGACGCCAGGTTGGTGTGCAGGGTGGTTCTGGCTTCCAGCAGGATATCGCGCAGTGCCGCGTTGGCCGACATCGCCGGACGATAGCCGCGCTCCGATACGCGCGCGCAGTAGCGGTCGGCCAGGATCACCAGCTTGGCCAGCGGCGGAATCTGCGCCCCGGCCTTGCCGAACGGATAACCGGTGCCGTCCTCGTTTTCATGGTGGTGCAGCACGCAGTCGACCCAGGTCGGGTCGGTGATGCCCACATCGGCCAGCAAGCGCGCGCTCAGCTCGGGATGGGCCATCATGCGCTCGCGCTCGGCCGCATCGAAGGCGGCGGCGCCGTCATGCCAGCGCTGCTGATCCTCCAGCAAGCCCAGATTCATCGTCAGCGCGGCCAGGGTCACGGCCATGATGTCGTCCGGCGAGCGCTCGCGGGCGCGGGCGAGCACCTGGGCGACGATGGCGGTGTCGACGCAGTGGCGCACCGGATAAGGCGCCTGCCGCTGGTTGTGCAGGATGCTGGCGGTGGCGATATCGACATTCAGCGAGATCGCGTCGCCCACCAGGGTCGCGATCTCTTCGAGCTTTCGGCGCAGGCCGGGCGGCGCCGCGCCCCCGGCGATGGCCTGCTGCAGCCCTTGCAGTTCCAGGCACGCGCCGTTGAGCTTGCGCAGCACGGACGCTGGCCCGGCCGATTCCGGGCCGTGGTCGCTATAGTCTTCGAAACTGCCGCGCTCGACCAGATAAGCGATCTGATTGGCGCTGGCGATCATGTGTCCCTTGCGCACCAGCAACGCGCCGGTATCGCTATATACATTCCACGGAATCAGCATTCCCAACTTTAAATCCGCCGCCGTGACCTTTCGTATCTTCATCAAACCACTACCGGAACTATCGATCTAGCAGCATAAAGCTTCCGGATGGAAATGTGTGACTTTTTTTGTATCGTTGTGTGACAATCCAGAATCATGGCGCGGGGGTGCAATCGACGCACGGATCGTCGTGCTTGGGCTCGTTCGCCAGCTGGTGCGCCAGGTCGCGCAACGCGGTGCGCACGCCCTCCTCCACCACCGGATGGTAAAACGGCATGTCCAGCATGGCGGCCACGCTCAGCCCTGCCTGGGCGGCCCATGACAGCAGATGGCCGATGTGCTCGGCGCGCGGCCCGATCATCTCGGCGCCGAGGAAGCGGCCGCTGCGGAACTCGCCGTAGACGCGCAGCATCCCCTTGTTCTGCAACATCACGCGGCTGCGGCCCTGGTTCTCGAACGACACCTTGCCGACCGCGAAGCGGCCCGTGTGCGAGGCGCACAATTCCGCGTGGCTGGCGCCGGCCGTGGCGATCTGCGGCTCGGTGAAGGCGATCGTCAGCGGCGTGCGGCGCAGGCCCGGCTTGACGTCCGGATAGCGCGCGGCGTTGTCGCCGGCGATGCGGCCCTGGTCGGCAGCCTCCGGCAATTGCGGCCGTTCGTTGTCGGCGTCGCCGGCGATGAAGATGGGGCTTTCCTGGCACTGCATGGTGTATTTGTCGTACACCGGAATGCCGTGGTGGTCGCGCTTGAGGCCGGTGTGTTCCAGTCCGAGCTCGTGCACGTTCGGGCGCCGGCCCACCGCCGAGAGCAGGTGGCTGAAGCGCTCGGTGCGCTGCTCGCCGTCCAGCTTGGTGCTGGTGACGACCAGTTGCTCGCCGTCGAGCTCAACCTTGGTCACCTTGGTTTCATAACGGATATCGAGCTCGACGCTCATGGCGCGGCGCGCCACCGCCAGCACGTCCGGGTCGCTCAACTGGGCGATGCTCTCGCCGCGCGCGAAAATGGTCACGCGCACGCCCAGCCGGTGCAGCGCCTGCCCCAGCTCCAGCCCGATGATGCCGGTGCCGGCGATGGCGATCGATTCCGGCAAATCATCCCAATAGAACACGGCGTCGCTGTTGATGACGCGCGGACCGGCGGCGGCCCACTCCTCCGGCACGATGGGAGTCGAGCCGGTGGCGATGACGAAGCGCTCGGCCTCGACCACGGTATCGTCGCCGACCTGCAGCTTGTTGTCGCTGATGAAGCGGGCGTGGCCGTGCAGCTTGTCGGCGGCCGGATAGCCGTCGACCGCCTCGACGACGAAGCCGACAAAGCGGTCGCGCTCGGCACGCACGCGCGCCATCACGGCCTTGCCGTCGATGCGCACCGGCCCCGGATGGACGCCAAAAGCCGGCGCCGCCTTTGCCGCGTGCGCGGCCTCGGCCGCCGCGATCAGCAGCTTGCTGGGCATGCAGCCGACCCGGGCGCAGGTGGTGCCATAGGGACCGCTCTCGATCAACACGGCTTTCTTGCCGCCGGCGGTCGCCGCGCGATAGGCCGTCATGCCGGCGGTGCCGGCGCCGATCACCGCAACTTCTGTCTTGATAGTCTTCATGATGTGTTCCGATTGGTTTTCTAATTTTACTTTGGAGCAAAAGAGCATTAGTATTACTTATTGTATTTCAATTTTATAAGTAACACTTATGGCTCCACTAGACTATCGCGCGCTTGCCGTGCTGGACGCAGTCGCCAGCCACGGCAGCTTTGAAAAAGCCGCGACCGCGCTCGGCATCAGCCAGTCGGCCGTCTCGCAGCGCATCAAGGCGCTGGAAGACGCCGCCGGCCGCCTGCTGATCGTGCGCGGCCAGCCGGCCGTGCCGACCGGGCTGGGCCAGCGCCTGGTCTCGCACCACCGCAGCGTCAAATTGATGGAAGCCGCGCTCGACATCGATCTCGGCAACAAGGTTAGCATGCCGGAGATTTCCCTGGCGGTGGACGCGGCCAGCCTGGCCACCTGGTTCCCGCTGAGCTTGCAACCGCTGCTGTCGCCGCCGCGTTGTCAACTCAACATCCAGCAGGCAACGCGCGACATGGCCCTGCATCTGGTGCGGGAGGGTAGCGTATTCGGCAGCATCGCCGCCGCCCAGCCGCACGGCGAGCACACGGCAAACGGTCCCGAGGTGACGCCGCTGGGCAAGCTGCGCTATGTCTGCGTGGCCACGCCGGTGTTCGCCGGCCACTGGTTCGGCGACGGCTTCTCGGCCGAGGCGGCCCGGCTGGCGCCGGCGGTGGTGTGCGACCGCGACATGATGGCCGGCTTCCTGCGCGAGGTGCTCGACCTGGACGGCCCGTATCCGCACCACACGGTGCCGCTGTCGCCGGCCAGCGCCGAGTGCATCCACGGCGGCCTGGCCTACGGGCTGATGCCGCTGTCGCAGGCGACCCGGCCGCTGGCCGACGGCCGTCTGGTGGATCTGGCGCCGGGCAGGCATGTCGATGTGGCGCTGAACTGGCACGCGTGGAATCTGGACACGCCATTTACGCGCGCGCTCAGCGAGCAAATCATCGCCACCGCGCGGCGCTTTCTGTTGCAGCCTTAAATATCGAGCGGATCGACTTCCAGCGACCATTTCACGCGGCTTTTCATCTCGCGCAGGGTCCACAGCCAATCCTTTAGGAACGCCTGCAGCATCGGCCGCGACGCCGATTCGACCAGCAACTGCGCGCGGTCGACATTGTGCACGCGGGTCATGCTCATCGGGATCGGATCGTTGATCGTGATGCCCGGATGCTCGACGCAATCGCGCGCGATAGTCAGGAACTCGATGGCGGTCGCCAGCTCGGGCGCCTCGGCCCGCAACAGCGCCTGGAACAGGTACGGCGGCAGCGCGGCCTGCTCGCGCTCCTCCAGCAGCGCGGACGCGAAGTGGTCGTAATCGTGGTGCACCACCGCGCCGTACAGCGGATGCTGTGGATAGCGGGTCTGGATCAGCACCTCGCTGATGCTGCCGCCTTCCGTGCGCCCGGCGCGGCCGGCGCGTCCCGCCACCTGCATCAGCTGCGCGAACAGCCGCTCGCTGGCGCGGTAATCCTGCGAGAACAGCGCGGTGTCCGGATTGAGAATGCCGACCAGCGTAAGCTTCTTGAAGTCGTGTCCCTTGGCGACCATCTGGGTGCCGATCAGGATATCGACCTCGCCGCGATGGACGGTGTCGAAGGCCTCCTGTGCGCTGCCCTTCTTGCGGGTCGAGTCGGCGTCGATGCGCAGCACGCGCGCCTCCGGGAACAGCGCCTGCAGGCCCTCCTCGACGCGCTGGGTGCCGCGTCCCAGCGGTTGCAGGTCGACGTTGCCGCAGGTCGGGCAGTGGCGCGGAATGCGCAGCTCCAGGCTGCAGTGGTGGCAGCGCAGCCGGTGCTCGGGACGGTGCAGCACCATGAACGAGGTACAGCGCGTGCACTCGCTGATCCAGCCGCACGATTCGCAGCAGATCACCGGCGCGTAGCCGCGTCGGTTGAGGAACAACAGCGATTGCTCGCCGCGCTCCATGCGCTGCTTGATGGCGGCGATCAGTCCCGATGTCAGGCCGTCCTTCGGCTTGTCGCGCTCCATGTCGATCAGTTTCACCTGCGGCAGCACGGCGTTCTTGACGGCGCGCTCGCGCAGTTCCAGCTTGCGGTAGCGGCCCGACTGCGCGTGGTGCCAGCTCTCGAGCGACGGCGTGGCCGATCCGAGCACGATCGGAATCGCCAGCTGCCAGGCGCGCCACACGGCCAGGTCGCGCGCCGAATAGCGCAAGCCTTCCTGCTGCTTGTACGACGGGTCGTGCTCCTCGTCGATGACGATCAGCTTCAGGTTCGGCAGCGAGGCCAGGATCGCCAGCCGCGTGCCGAGCACGATGCGCGCCCGGCCCTGGTGCGCGGCCAGCCAGTGCAGCATGCGCTCGCCTTCGGACAGGCTGCTGTGCAGGGTCGCCAGCATCACGCCGGGGAAGCGCGCGCGGATATTGCCTTCCAACTGGGGCGTCAGGTTAATCTCGGGCACCAGGATCAAGATCTGCGCATCCACGTCGCGCGCCAGCACTTGCGCGCACGCCTGCAGATACACCTCGGTCTTGCCGCTGCCGGTCACGCCGTACAGCAAAGTGGGCGTGAAACCCACGGCGCCGCCGATGGCGTCGGCCGCCTCCTGCTGCGAGGGATTGAGCACCGGCATGTTGAGCGGCGTGCCGTCGTGGGGGGCGTCGAGCTTGGCCAGCTTTTTCAGCGCCTTGTCCAGGGTGAGCGGGGTGGGCGCGCGCAGGTTCTTCGGCAAGCCCGGCAGGGCCACCTCGCCCAACGGACGCTGATAATAGTCGGCGGCGAAGCCGGCCAGCGCCAGCCATTGCGCCGACAGCGGCGCCAGCTGGCTGCGGATCGCTAGCGCGTCCTTCAATTTCCCGTCGGGCACATCGGTCTCGGCGGCGACGCCGACGATCAGCCCCATCACCTCGCGCGGGCCGAACGGGACGAACGCCAATTGGCCGACTTGCGGCTGTTCCGCCGCATCGCAATACCAGCGGTAGTCGAAAATGGCATTCAGCGGCGTGTCGAGCGCCACCTGAAGAATGCAATGGTGAAAGAGGCCCTGCATAGATCCAATCACATGAAATTCGGTGCTGTGCAAGACTGCACAGTTTTTGTGGATAACTTTGTGGACAAGAGAATCTTAATCTCCGGAAACCAATCACTTAACAGTTGGTAGCCGTCGGAACCGGGCAAATATTCGAAATTATTTTCTTTTAAAATCAATCACTTGGAAAAACCCTCCTAGGAGACGGAGAAATGCGCTTTTTTCTCTCCGGCTGTGCATAAGTGAAGTATTTCCGATTAATTTTTAACGATTTCCAACACTTTCCGGGGCGTTTTAATGGCTACCGGAAAGTACAACGTTCGGCCGATAACGACAAATTTTATACAGGCCGCGCCCAAATGGTTTGCGCGCACATAACTTCGTTATCAAGCCAGCCATTTTGCCTAAAAATCGTGCAGCGCAACATAGACCTCATGCAAAACAACAACATTATGGCTAAGTCACGGTTTACTAAGTACTTTTATTTTTTATCCACAGTTTTTGTGGATAACTTTGTGGACAATGAAGAAATAAACTCGCGGAAGCCCGACTTATGGGTTTACAACCAGTACACAGCCTCATCCAGCAAGCCGAAATTACAATTACAAATCAACGACTTAGAACCAACGCCCGGGCGAGGAAAATAGTGCTGCCTGTTATTCTTGCACCAAAAAAAATTGTGCATAAGTCGGTTTGCTTTCCTCTGCGCACCAATGAAAATGGGGCACGCTCCATCGGAACGTGCCCCACGGGTTTGCGGTAGCTCAAGATGCGCGCTGGGCCTTGCTGTAGGCGTGAACAGCGTCCACCATGGCCGCCACATTCTCCGGCGGCGTGAACTGGGAGATGCCGTGGCCCAAATTAAATACGTGTCCATGGCCGTTTTCCGGCTTACCGAAGGCGTCCAGCACCTTGTGCACTTCGGCGCGGATCTGCTCGGGGCTGGCGAACAGGATCGCCGGGTCCAAGTTGCCTTGCAGACCGACCTTGTGGCCGACCAGCTTGCGCGCCTGCGTCAGGTTCACGGTCCAGTCCAGGCCTACCGCGTCGGCGCCGATGTCGGCGATCTGCTCGATCCACTGGCCGCCGCCCTTGGTGAAGACGATGGCCGGAATCTTAACGCCGTCCTTGTCCCTCTTCAGCAGCGACACCACCTGGCGCATGTAATCGAGCGAGAACGCCTGGTAGGCGCCGTCGGCCAGCGCGCCGCCCCACGAGTCGAAGATCATCACCGCCTGGGCGCCGGCGTCGATCTGGGCGTTCAGGTACTCGGCAACCGCCTTGGCATTGATGGCCAGGATGTGGTGCATCAGGTCCGGACGGTTGTACAGCATCTTTTTGATGGTGTGGAACTCGCGCGAGCCCTGGCCTTCGACCATATAGCACGCCAGCGTCCACGGGCTGCCCGAGAAGCCGATCAGCGGCACGCGGCCGTTCAATTCCGTGCGGATCTGCGTGACCGCCTTGAATACATAGTCCAGCGACCCCAGTTCCGGTGCGCGCAGCGCCAGCACGTCGGCCTCGGTTTTGAGCGGACGCTCGAACTTGGGGCCTTCGCCTTCGACGAAATACAGGCCCAGGCCCATCGCGTCGGGCACCGTCAGGATGTCGGAGAACAGGATGGCGGCGTCCAGCGGGAAGCGGTCCAGCGGCTGCAAGGTCACTTCGGTGGCGTAATCGGGATTGGTGGCCAGGCCCATGAAGGAGCCCGCTTTTTGGCGCGTGGCGCGGTATTCCGGCAGGTAGCGCCCCGCCTGACGCATCAGCCATACCGGGGTGTGCTCGGTCGGCTGGCGCAACAACGCACGCAAAAAGGTGTCATTCTGAAGCGGAGCAAATTGTGGCATGAAAGGCAATCAAAAAGCGGGGAAAGGGCTATTATCGCACTCCGCGCCGTTTTTTTTCGGCGGACGCTGGAACATTGCGCGCCCTTTCTCTATCATCCTAGCACCCCCGCCCAGTCACCCAACCCAAGCCCTCGGAGCCGCCATGACATCAGAAGCATCGACCATCGCCGAATACGGCACCTGGCCATCGACCATCAGCGCCGAGCGCGTGGCGGCCGGCGCCACGCCGATGTCGTCGCTGATGCTGGGCGGCGCCGACGGCGGCGATATCTTCTGGCTGGCCGGACGCGCCGCCGAGGCGGGCCGCAACACGCTGCTGCGCCATCACGGCGCCGTCACCGACGAACTGACGCCGGCGCCGTTCAATGTGCGCAGCCGCGTGCATGAATACGGCGGTGGCGCCTACGCGGTCGATGGCGAGACGGTCTACTTCTCACATTTTGCCGATAACCGCGTCCACCGGCTGGATTTCGCCGGAGATGAGGATTCGCTGTCCGCGCCAGTGCCGCTGACGGCGGCAGGCAAGCAGCGCTTCGCCGATTTCGTGGTCGACGGCGCGCGCGGACGCCTGATCGGCGTGCGCGAGCTGCACCGCGAGGATGGCCACGGCGAACCGTCCAACACCATTTGCGCGATCGGCATCGCCGACGGCGCTGAAACGGTATTGGCGCAAGGCGCCGACTTCTATTCGTCGCCACGGTTGTCGCCGGACGGCCGCGCGCTGGCGTGGCTGACCTGGGACCACCCGCGCATGCCGTGGGAAGGCACCACCTTGTGGCTGGCCGAATTCCAGGCCGACGGCACGCTGGCGGCCCCGGTGCGCGTGGCCGGCGGCGCCGAGGAATCGATCTGCCAGCCGGAATGGTCGCCGAACGGGCTGCTGCACTTCGTCTCCGACCGCAGCGGCTGGTGGAACCTGTACCGCCTGGGCGCGGACCGCCAAGGCGTCGAGGCCCTGTGCCCGATGCAGGCGGAATTCGGCTCGCCGCACTGGACCTTCGGTAACTCGATGTATGGCTTCCGCTCGGCCTCGGAAATCATCTGCACCTATATCGACAAGGGCGTGAGCCGGCTGGCGCGCCTGCTTCCGGCCAGCGGCAAGCTCGAAGCGATCGCCAATCCGTACGAGGAAATCCGCGAACTGCGCGTGGCGCCCGGCTACATCGCCATGCTGGCGGGCGGCCCGTCGATCCCGCTGGAGCTGGCGCGCATCGACTTTACCGAGGAAGGCGTGGAAATCCTGGCGCAATCGATCGCCGACCTGCCCGACGAGGACAACCTGTCCATCCCCGCCAATATCAGCTACCCGAGCGCCAACGGCCGCACCTCGCACGCGTTCTTCTACGCGCCGCGCAACCGCGACGCGCGCGCGCCGGACGGCAGCAAGCCGCCCGTGATCGTCATCAGCCACGGCGGCCCGACCGGCATGACCGTCAACACGCTGAAACTGGCGACCCAGTACTGGACCAGCCGTGGCTTCGGCGTGCTCGATGTGAACTACGGCGGCAGCACCGGTTTCGGCCGCGCCTACCGCGACCTGCTCAAGGGCCAGTGGGGCATCGTCGATGTCGAGGATTGCGTGGCCGGCGCCCGGGCGCTGGTCGAGCGCGGCCTGGCCGACAACGACCGCCTGATCATCCGTGGCGGCAGCGCCGGCGGCCTGACGACCCTTTGCGCGCTGACCTTCCATGATGTGTTCAAGGTCGGCGCCAGCTACTACGGCGTCTCCGACCTGCAAGGGCTGGACGACGACTCGCACAAGTTCGAATCACGCTATACCGCCTACCTGATCGCGCCGCAGCCGCAGGCGCAAGCGCTGTACAAGGACCGCTCGCCGATCAACCACACCGACAAGCTGTCGCGCCCGATGATCTTCTTCCAGGGCCTGGACGACAAGGTCGTGCCGCCGCAGCAATCGGAAATGATGGTCGACGCGCTCAAGGCGAGCGGCGTGCCGGTGGCCTATGTGCCGCTGGAGGGCGAGGGTCACGGCTTCCGCAAGGGCGAGAACATCGTCCGCACCCTGGAGGCGGAGCTGTACTTCTATCAGCGGATACTGAAGCTGAACCCCGGCCTGCACGATCCTGCGGCGGCAGCGCCGGTCCACATCGATAACCTGAAAGACTGATCCACGCATGGCCGACCCGAAGCTGCTTGCCGAATTTGACGCGCTTGAATTCAATGAAAAAATGATACTGGCGCTGCTCGCCCTGATCGGCGAGCCGGTCGGGCGCACCGCCATCCTCGATCATTTGAACAAGGCGCGCATCGAGGACAAGGACGGCCACCACTACAACGTCGGCACCCTGGACGAATCGATGCGCAAGCTGGAACGGCTGGCCTTCATCAGCGTCGTCACCGGGCGCGGCTTCGTCTGCAATCCCAAGCTGCGCTGGCCGGCCATGCGCGCCTCGATCGGTACCCACGCGCTCGACGACCTGTGCGAAGCCTACGATGAACTGGTGCCGATGCGCCAGACCTGGAACAGCGTCGAGCCGCGCAGCTACCGCGCCGGCATGGCGCGCCTGCGCATGGGCCTTCTGCGCGGCCAGGCGCCGCAGCAGATCCAGCCGATCCTGGCCTTCTGCCTCGGCAGCTACGAGGCGGCGCAGCTGCACCCCATCGTCGACATCTTCGGCCGTCCGTTCGAGCCGGGGATGATCGCGCGCGTCCATCCGCTGCTGCAGGACGACGTGCTGGCGGTGCTGCTGGAGAACGCCAAGCGTGAACTGCCCACCGTGCCGGTGATCCGCGAGTTCTGCGAACAGCACCTGCAACGGCGACTGGCGGCCAAGGACGACATCAGTCCCGAACTGCGGCTGGCGTTGGCGGAGGACGCCATCCTGTGCGGCCGCCTGGACGACGCCAAGCGCTATCTGGAGCGCACGGCCGGCCCGCAAAGCCAGTTCCTGGCCAGCACCATCGTGCTGCTGCGCGGCGCCACCGGCGCGGCCTTCGTCGGCTACGAGGCGGCGCTAAAGCTGCTGCGCCGCGAAACGGGCAAACGCAAACACCTGTTCGCCGGCATCGGCGCCTATCTGTATCTGCTGTCGCTGTTGCGCAGCGAGGACCCCAAACATCAAAAAGCGGCGGACGCCTACCTCGAGATCGCGGTACGCATGCCGCCAAACTACGACGCCGCCATCCACCAGCAGATCGACATGCTGCGCCAGATCCGCGCAGGCACCATGCAAACGGACGTCGTCTCCGCGCTGCCGTGGGACACCGCCGTGCAGACGCAGTTGTTCCAGTGCCTGCTATATTTCTGGCTGTCGTTGCCGCATCTGGGCGAGCGCCGCCTGCAGTTGCAGGAGCTGTTCGAGAACGCCGAACGCGCCGGCTACCTGTTCATCGCGGCGCAGGCGGCCGCCCTGCTCGGCCACCTGGGCGACGTCGACCAGCAGCGCCACGCGAGCGCGCTGCGCACGCGTCTCGGCATCCCGGACATGACGGTGTGGTTCGAGCGGCAGGAAGCGTGGCAGCGGCAGTTGTCGGCGTTGATCAACCTGCAGCAGCCGGCGACGGCGGAAGCGGCCGGCGCCACGCGACTGGTGTGGCAGCTGACCTACGACAACCGCCACGGCCTGACCGACGTCGCGCCGGTCGAGCAAAAACGCGACGCGCGCGGCTTGTGGAGCAAGGGCCGCGCCGTCGGCTTGAAGCGCCTGCGCTTCGAGCCGGAACAATTCGATTTCCTGACGCCGCAGGACGTGCGCGTGTCGGAGGCGATCTCGGTGGCCCACCGCAGCTACCAGTCCAGCGGCCTGGCCTACGAGATCGACCCGCAGCGCGCCGCCTCCGCGCTGATCGGCCACCCGCTGCTGTTTTGGGCCGACGCCCCCGACACGCGCGTGGAAATGCTGGCCGGCGAGCCGGAACTGCTGATCAAGAAAAGCCCGGGCAACCTGGAAATCCGCCTGCACCCGCGCATCCCGGACGACAATTCCTTCGTCATCGTCAGCAAGGAGACGCCGACGCGCCTGCGCGTGGTCAGCATCCTCGACGAGCACCGCCGCATCGCCGCCATCGTCGGCGACAGCCTGACGGTGCCGGCGCACGCCGAGCAGCAGGTGCTGCACGCGATCAGCTCCATCTCGTCGCTGGTGACGGTGCAGTCGGAGATCGGCGGCGCCGCGCCGGACATGCAGCAGGTGGAGGCCGACACCCGGCTGCACGTGCATCTGCTGCCGTACCAGCACGGCCTGAAGATGCAGATCCTGGTGCGGCCGCTGGCCAACGGCGCCTACTACGCGCCGGGCGCCGGCGCCGACAGCGTGATCGCCGATGTCGGCGGCAAGCCGGTGCAGGCGCGCCGCCATCTGATCGACGAACGCGACGCCGAGCGTGAGCTGATCGCCAAGTGCCCGGTGCTGGAATCGGCCGAACAGGATCATGGCGAATGGCTGCTCGGGCAACCGGCGCTGTGCCTGCAATTGCTGGTCGAGCTGCAGGAAATGAAAGCGGGCAGCATCGTGCTGGCCTGGCCGGAGGGCGAGAAATTCCGCGTCACCGCCAAGGTCGAGACCAAGCAGGTGCGCCTATCCATCAAGAGCAACAAGGACTGGTTCGCGGCCAGCGGCGAGGTGCAGATCGACGAAGACAAGGTTATGGACCTGCGCACCCTGCTGGAGCTGATGCAGAAGAACCAGAGCCGCTTCGTGGAACTGGGCGAGAACCGCTACCTGGCGCTGACCGAGGAGCTGCACCGGCGCCTGCGCGAAGTGTCGGCCTACGGCGAGCTGACCGCCGACGGCGTGCGCCTGCATCCGCTGGCCGCGTTCGCGCTTGAGGAGCTGGCCGACGACGTCGGCGGCCTGAAGGCGGACAAGCTGTGGAAGGAGCACTTGCAGCGCATGGCGTCGCAGGCGGCGTTCGAGCCGCATCTGCCAAGCACCTTGCAGGCCGAGTTGCGCGACTACCAGCTGGAAGGCTACAACTGGCTGTCGCGCCTTGCGCATTGGGGCGTGGGCGCCTGCCTGGCCGACGATATGGGCCTCGGTAAAACCTTGCAGGCGATCGCGCTGATCCTGTCGCGCGCGCCGCAAGGGCCGACCCTGGTCATCGCGCCGACGTCCGTCTGCATGAACTGGATCAGCGAGACGGCGCGCTTCGCGCCGACGCTCAACGTCAAGCTGTTCGGCGCCGGCGACCGCGCCGAAACGATGTCCACCCTGCAGCCGTACGACGTGGTGGTGGCCAGCTACGGCCTGCTGCAGCTGGAATCGGCGCTGTTCGCCGGCGTGAAGTGGAACACCATCGTGCTCGACGAGGCGCAGGCAATCAAGAACGGCGCCACCAAGCGCTCGCAGGCCGTCATGGCGCTGCAAGGCGACTTCCGCATGATCGCCACCGGCACGCCGCTGGAAAACCATCTGGGCGAGTTGTGGAACCTGTTCCGCTTCATCAATCCCGGCCTGCTGGGCAGCATCGAGCAGTTCAACCTGCGCTTCGCGGCGCCGATCGAAAAGCCGCAGGACCACCGCGCCGAACTGGGTGCGCGCAACCGCCTGCGACGCCTGATCCAGCCGTTCATGCTGCGCCGGACCAAGGCTCAGGTGCTGACCGAGCTGCCGTCGCGCACCGAGATCACGCTGGAGGTCGACCTGTCGAAGGAGGAGACGGCGCTGTACGAATCGTTGCGCCGCACCGCCCTGGAAAACCTGGCCGCCGTCGAGGGCCCGGCCGAGAAGAAGTCGATCCAGATCCTGGCCGAGATCATGCGGCTGCGGCGCGCCTGCTGCAATCCGAACCTGATCGCGCCCGAACTGGGACTGGCCAGCAGCAAGCTGGCGGCGTTCGCGCACCTGCTTGAGGGCCTGCTGGAGAACCGCCACAAGGTGCTGGTGTTCAGCCAGTTCGTCGACCACCTGTCCTTGATCCGCGCGCACCTGGACGCCAACGACATCAGCTATCAATACCTGGACGGTTCGACTTCGATGGCCGACCGCAAGAAGCGCGTCGACGCCTTCCAGGCCGGCACCGGCGACGTCTTCCTGATCAGCCTGAAGGCGGGCGGGGTCGGCATCAACCTCACCGCCGCCGACTACGTGATCCACATGGACCCGTGGTGGAACCCTGCGGTGGAGGACCAGGCCTCGGACCGCGCGCACCGCATGGGCCAGCTGCGCCCGGTGACCATCTACCGCCTGGTGGCGCGCCATACGATCGAGGAAGGCATCGTCGACCTGCACCAGCACAAACGCGACCTGGCCGACAGCTTGCTGGAGGGCAGCGACGTCTCGGGCCGCATGTCGGCCGGGGAAATGCTCAACATGCTGCAAGAAGGCTTGAAAAAATAAGGTTTGTGGATACCGCGTGAACTTTGCCGCGCGGCTCCCGTCTTACTGGCATGGCGCCGTGCGGCGCCACGTCACGTAAAGGGGAACCACGATGAAAACCATTGCAGAAGTCATGAGCCGGGACGTCACCAGCGTCTCCCCGGACGATACGATACGGCAGGCCGCCGAGATGATGGACGATCTCGACGTCGGCGCGCTGCCGGTCACCGAAGGCAACCGCCTGATCGGCATGATCACCGACCGCGACATCACCATCCGCGCCACCGCCGCCGGTCTGGGGCCGGAGGAAACCCTGGTCACCGAGGTGATGAGCGAGGATATCTGCCACTGCTACGAGGACCAAAGCATCGACGAGGTGATGCAGGACATGCGCGACATGCAGGTACGCCGCGTGCCGGTCGTCAGCCGCGACCAGCACACCTTGATCGGCATCGTGTCGCTGGCCGACCTGACCGACCCGGAGGCCGAGACCGATCCCGAGGAAACCGCCGAAACCCTGCGCGATATCTCGTCGCCGACCGGCATGGGACAGCCGTCGGCGCGGCCGTAGGGAGGCCCGGGATTTCCCCGGTCGCCGCGTTTTGTCTTGTATCGAGCGCTCTCAAGCGGGCCGATTAGTGATAATCTCCAACGCTTCGACTTGGCCCGCTTGCCGCAGCGTGATGTGGACGCGCGTGCCTTGTCAAAATAAACACAAGGCTGCAGACGATGATCAAGACAAAAATTGCACTGGCTGTGGTGATGGCGGCACTCGCCTTCACGCCGGCCGGCGCGGCGACCACCAACAAGGAAGCCAGCACCAGTACTAAAAACAAGAACGCCAAGAGCGGCAAGAGCGCCGGCAAAACCGGCACCAAAAGCGCGACCGCCGGCAAGGCTGGCAAAAACAGCAAGACGACCACGAAGGGCGGCAAGAGCGGCAAGGGCAAAGCTGTCGCGGCCGCGGCGGCGACAACTGCGGTGGTCGCCGCCAGGCCGGCCGTGGCCGCCGTGCCCGAACGGCGCCAGGACCGTTCGTTCGACACCCTCAGCAACCAGTTCCTCAACGCGCTGTGGCGCATCGACTCGGAAAGCGCGATCTACGCGGGCAAGTACGACACCGCCGCCACGCTGAGTATTCCGGACGTGGCCACGCAGACCAAGGAACTGGCCTTCATCGACGACTGGAAGCTGCGCTTCGGCAAAGTCAACGCCAGCCAACTGTCGCCCAAGCAGCGCACCGATCTGGCGCTGCTAATCAACAAGCTCGATAGCGACCGCTTCCGCCTGACCACCCTGCGCGAGTTCGAATGGAACCCGGCCAGCTACAACGTCGCAGGGCCACTGGACCTGATCCTGAGCACGGAATACGCGGCCCAGCCGCAGCGCCTGCGCACCTTGCTCAAGCGCATCGCCAGCATTCCGGCGTACTACGAGGCGGCGCGCAACAACATCGTCAACCCGACCCGCGAACATACGCGCCTGGCGATCAAGCAGGCGCCCGGCGTGCAGACCGTGCTGATCGAAGTCGACAAGGCGGCCCAAGCCTCGATCCTGACGCCGATCGAGAAGCAGCAGTTCACGCAGCGGGTCAACGCGGCGCTGACGGCGGTCGACGGCTACGTGGCCTTCCTGACCGAGATGGACAAGCTGATGGACACCAAAGGCCGTCGCACCTTCCGCATCGGCAAGGCGATGTATGAGCAGAAGTTCGCCTACGACATCCAATCCGGCAGCACCGCCGAGCAGACCTATCAAAAGGCGTTGGCCGCGCGGGAAGATCTGCTGGCCAATATGGACAAGCTGTCCGACGACATGTGGGACAAGTATTTCCCGGGCGTGGCCAAGCCGGCCGACCGCTTTGCCAAGATCGGCATGATGATCGACAAGCTGTCGGCCAACCACGTGCGGCGCGAGGATTTCGTCAACGAGATCAAGCGCCAGATCCCCGTGCTGCAGGATTGGGTGATCAGCAAAAACCTGCTGACCCTGGACCGCAACAAGCAGCTCGAAGTGCGCGCGACGCCGGCCTATCAGGCGGGTGTGGCGGGCGCCAGCATCGACGCGCCGGGACCGTACCGGCCGCAGGACCGCACCTACTACAACGTCACGCCGCTCGACGGCGCGACGGCGGAGGCGGCCGAGAGCAGCCTGCGCGAGTACAACCACTGGATCCTGCAGATTCTCAATATCCACGAGGCGATCCCGGGCCACTACGCGCAACTGGTGTATGCCAACAAGTCGCCGTCGATCGTCAAATCGATCTTCGGCAACGGCGCGATGGTCGAGGGTTGGGCGGTCTACGGCGAACGCATGATGCTGGACTCCGGCTACGGCGACAACGCGCCGGAGATGTGGCTGATGTATTCGAAGTGGAACCTGCGCAGCGTGACCAACACCATCCTCGACTACAGCGTGCACGTGCTGGGTATGACGGAGGAACAGGCGATCGACCTGCTGACGCGCCAGGCCTTCCAGACGCGCACCGAGGCGGTCGAGAAGTGGCATCGGGTGCAGGTGTCGTCGGTGCAGCTGACCAGCTATTTCAGCGGCTACAGCGAGATCATGGAATTACGCGAGGAACGTAAAAAGGCGCTGGGCGACAAGTTCAACCTCAAGGAATTCCACGAGCAATTCCTTAGCTACGGCAGCGCGCCGGTGCGGGTGATCAAGGGCTTGATGACGAAGTAGTAGTTGCACGGCATTGATATGGCGGGGCGGGGTGCCGGCGGAGACGTTGGCGCCCCGTTTTCATTGGGCCGCGCATTGAGCGCTTGCGAGCGCGCAAAGGCCTCATCCACCGATTCGATACGATGGTCGCTTGGCCCATGCCGGGCCGATTCTGCTAGGATAAAAGCCGGGAGTGATCATGACCATGCCGATCAAGTTTGATACCCTTGAGTACGCCAGAAGGTTGGCGGAAGCCGGAATCCCGGCCGATCAGGCCGACGCCCATGCGCAGGCGCTGAGCGAGGCGCTGGCGACGGCCAGCGTCACGCCGGCCGAGTTGGTGCTGGTGAGAAGCGAGCTCTTGGCGCGAATGGATATGCTGAAGAGCGAGGTGTATGCGCGCATGGATCGGCTGAAGGTCGAAATCGATGCGCGAATCGACCAGTTGAAGATTGAAATCGATGCGCGAATCGACCAGTTGAAGATTGAAATCGATGCGCGAATCGACCAGTTGAAGATTGAAATCGATGCGCGAATCGACCAGTTGAAGATTGAAATCGATGCGCGATTCGACCGATTGGACTTTGAAATCGATGCGCGATTCGACCTTTTCAAAAGGGAAATCGATGCGCGATTCGAGCGGCTTGAAGCGCGGACGAACGCCAAGTTCAAAGTCTTATACTGGCTGACCGGCTTATCGCTCGTAATGAGCGGTCTCACCCTCGCGACGCAAATCTATATGCTGGCGAAACTGTTGCCTTAACGTTAGGACTGCTTCTCTTCCGGCGCCGTCGAGATGCGCACGAACAGCGGCGCCACCAGCAGGCCCAGCTCGAACAGCAGGCACATCGGGATAGCCAGCGAGAACATGCTGACCGCGTCCGGCGGCGTGACGATGGCTGCGATGACGAACGCGCCGACGATGGCGTAGGGACGAATTTCCTTCAGCTTGGCCACGGTCACAAAGCCCATGCGCACCAGGATCACCACCACCACCGGCACCTCGAAGGTGGCGCCGAAGGCCAGGCACATCGACATGACGAAGTCGAGATAATTCTCAATGTCCGGCGTCACCGCGATCGACTGCGGCGAGAACTCGGCGATGAACTGGAACACGCGGCCGAACACCAGGAAGTAGCAGAACGCCACGCCCGACATGAACAGCAGCGACGACGAGATGACCAGCGGCGCGATCAGGCGCTTTTCATGCGCGTACAGACCGGGCGCGACGAACGCCCACAGCTGGTACAGCACCCACGGCAATGACAGGATGATCGAGATCACCAGCGTGACCTTCATCGGCACCAGGAACGGCGAAATGACGCCGGTGGCGATCATCTTCGAGCCGACCGGCAGCGAGGCAATCATCGGCTGCGCGATGAAATCGTAGATTTGCGCCGGCCCCGGCCACATCATCAAACCAAAACACACCAGCGCCACGCCGATCGACGCCTTGACCAGACGGTCGCGCAGTTCGATCAGGTGGGAAATGAAGGTTTCTTCGCCGGAGTTCGGTGTAGTCATTAGTAGAAGCTAGCGTTGGTATTGCCGCGTGGGCGGAAGCGGGCGACGCGCGCCGCGCCGGAGGTCACATGCAGCTTGCCGCCGTGGCGCTGCTTGTACCAGGCCGGGATGGCGGCGCTGCGCACCACCTTCTTGCGGCGGAATTCGCGCGCCTTGCGCGCCAGGTCGTCCGTGCTGACGCTGCCGTACGAGGAGGTGTCGGGTGTCGACGCCGGCGTGTCGTGCCAGGCGTTTTCGACTTCGGAGATATTCTGCGAAATCGAGTTTTCCACATCGCTCTTGATGTTCTGAGCGGCGTCCTGCACCGTCTTGTGAAGGTTTTTCAGTTCCTCCAGCTCGATTTCGCGCGAAACCTCGGATTTGACCTCGTTCAGGTAGCGCTGGGCGCGCCCGTACAAGGTCCCGGCCATGCGCGCCACGCGGGGCAGCTTTTCGGGACCGATGACGATCAGCGCAACCACGCCGATCACAGCAAGTTTGGTAAGACCGAGATCGATCATAGGATATGCGCGTAAGCCAGGGGCCGGGCGACAACTCGCGGGGCCCGCACAGGCTTACTGCTTGTTTTTCTCTTTGGCGTCGACGTCGATGGTGCTCGGCGTGGCCGGCGTGACGGGCTTGTCTTCGTCGCCCTTGACGCCATCCTTGAAGCCCTTGACGGCCTTGCCGATGTCGGAACCCATATTGCTCAGTTTCTTGGTGCCGAAGACCAGCATCACAATCACCAGAACGATCAGCCAGTGCCAAATACTAAATGAACCCATCATATTCCCCTTGCAAGGCGCATGCGCCCAGATTATCCGTTGATTCAAGAACCGCGTGCGACAGTATAAGCGAACAGCGGCGTGTCATGTAGATGTCATGTGGCAAGCGATATAAACCACCGGTATGCCGTTTGGAAGCCGGCTGTTACCGCTGGCCGCGCCAGGGGTGCGCGCCGCCGATCACGTGCAAATGCAGATGGTACACCTCCTGCCCGCCGTCCGGCCCACTGTTGATCAGGGTCTTGTAACCGCCGCCGGGCGTGCCGTCCGCATCATAGCTGACCGCGCAACCGAATTCCTCTGCCAGACGGGGGGCGAGCGCCAGCATCTTGCCCAGCAGCGGCGCCTCGTTGGCGCTGCAATCGGACAGTGTCGAGATGTGTTTCTTAGGAATCACCAGCAAATGCACGGGCGCCGCCGGATTGATATCCTTGAACGCGAGCAACTCGTCATCCTCGTACACGGCCGTCGAAGGAATTTTCTTTTCGGCTATCTTGCAAAACAAACAGTTTTCCACAGCGACTCCATCAATGATTCGAGTTGACCCGGCGTTATTCCTTGCGCGCGGCTTTTTCGGCGATGCCGGAGACGCCTTCGCGGCGCGCCAGCTCGTCGAGCACCTGCTGTGGCTTCAGATCGAACTGGGCCAGCAGCACCAGCGTATGGAACCACAAGTCGGCCACTTCGTACAAGACCTTGTCGGCGTCGCCGCTGGCGCGCGCGTCCTTGGCGGCCATGACGGTCTCGGTGGCTTCCTCGCCGATTTTTTTCAAGATGGCGTCGTCGCCCTTGGCGAACAGCTTGGCGACGTAGGAGGCGGCGGGGTCGCCGCCGTTGGCCGGCTTGCGTGACTCGATCAGCTCGGCCAGGCGGTCCAGTTGTGTGCTCATGGTGTCTTCTTCGGCTTTGCCGCGTAAATATCGGACGGGTCTTTCAGCACCGGCTCGCTGTTCTGCCAGTCGCCCTCGAGCGCGTCGCCCTCGAACTTCTGGTAGAAGCACGAATGCCGGCCCGTGTGGCAGGCGATGCCGCCCGCCTGCTCGATCTTGAGCAGCACCACGTCCTCGTCGCAGTCGAGGCGGATTTCCAGCACCTTTTGCGTGTGGCCGGACTCCTCGCCCTTGTGCCACAGTTTCTTGCGCGAACGGCTCCAGTACACCGCCTCGCCCAACTCGACCGTCTTGGCCAGGGCGTCGCGGTTCATCCATGCGAACATCAGCACGTCATTGCTGCCGGCTTCCTGGGCGATGACCGGCACCAGGCCGTTCTCGTCCCATTGAATTTTTTTCAGCCATTTGGCTTTGGCGAGGCTGCTCGGAGTGGTCGACATAATGCTATCCAGTGCTGTGATCAATTAGTCAGGCGCATCGGAATGCCCTGTTGTGCCATGAAACGTTTGGCTTCCTGCACCGTGTGCTGGCCGTAGTGGAAGATGCTGGCCGCCAGCACCGCGTCGGCCTTGCCCAGCTTGACGCCATCGGCCAGGTCTTGCAGGCCGCCGACACCGCCCGAGGCGATCACCGGGATGCCGACGGCGTCGGACACGCCGCGCGTCAAGCCCAGGTCGAAACCGGACTTGGTGCCGTCGCGGTCCATGCTGGTGAGCAGGATTTCGCCCGCGCCCAGTTTTTCCATTTTGACGGCCCACTCGATGGCGTCGATGCCGGTGGCCTTGCGGCCGCCGTGGGTGAACACTTCCCACTTGCCGGGCGAGACCTGCTTGGCGTCGATCGCCACCACGATGCATTGCGAACCGTGCTTTTGCGAGGCGTCGAACACCAGTTGCGGGTTGCTGACGGCCGACGAGTTCATGCTGACCTTGTCCGCGCCGGCGTTGAGCAGGCGGCGCACGTCGGCCACCTCGCGCACGCCGCCGCCGACCGTCAGCGGAATGAACACCTGCGAGGCCACGGCCTCGATGATGTGCAGGATCAGGCCGCGGTTGTCGCTGGTGGCGGTAATGTCGAGGAAGGTCAGTTCGTCGGCGCCCTGCTCGTCGTAGCGGCGGGCGATCTCGACCGGATCGCCGGCGTCGCGCAGCTCGGTGAAGTTGACGCCTTTGACGACGCGGCCGTCGGTCACGTCCAGGCAGGGAATGATGCGTTTAGCGAGCATGGCAGCCTTATTCTTCCTCGTCGTCGATGAGGTCGCCGCTGAGCTCGTCGGCGCGCAGCTGCGCCGAGGCCAGGTCGATCGTGCCCTCGTAGATCGAGCGGCCGCAGATGACGCCCTCGATGCCTTCGTCCTGCACCGCGCACAGCGCTTCGACGTCGGCCAGGTTGTGCAGGCCGCCGGAGGCGATGACCGGAATCTTGACCGCCTGCGCCAGCTTGACGGTGGCGTCGATGTTGACGCCGCCCATCATGCCGTCGCGGCCGATGTCGGTGTAGATGATCGATTCGACGCCGTAGGCCTCGAATTTCTTGGCCAGGTCGATCACCTCGTGGCCGGACATCTTGCTCCAGCCATCGGTGGCGACCTTGCCGTCCTTGGCGTCCAGGCCGACGATGATGTGGCCCGGGAACGCGCCGCAGGCGTCGTGCAGGAAGCCAGGCTCCTTGACGGCGGCCGTGCCGATGATGACGTAGCTGATGCCGGCGTCCAGATAGCGCTCGATGGTGTCGAGGTCGCGGATGCCGCCGCCCAGCTGCACCGGGATCTCATCCAGGCCGTTTTCCTCGGCGTACTCCTGCACCACCTTCAGGATCGCCTTGACGGCGCCCTCGTTCTTCGGCTTGCCCGCGAAGGCGCCGTTCAGATCGACCAGATGCAGGCGGCGCGCGCCCTGCTTCAGCCAATGCAAAGCCATGTCGGCCGGATCTTCGGAAAATACGGTGGCGAGTTCCATATCGCCTTGTTTCAAGCGAACGCAGTGACCGTCTTTGAGGTCGATGGCAGGAATGAGCAGCATGATGGTTTAAGTGTGAGAAGGTGAGAGGGTTCGGGGAAACATCAATAAGCGATCAAGGATTCCAGTGAACGAAGTTCTTGTACAACTGCAGCCCGGTCGCGGCGCTTTTCTCCGGATGGAACTGTGTAGCAAAAATATTATCACGAGCGACGGCGCAACTGAACGGCGCACCGTAGACGGTCAGGCCGACCGTGTGGGCGCTCTGCTCGGGCTGGGCGAAATAACTGTGCACAAAGTAGAAATAACTGTTGTCGGCGATCTCGCTCCACATTGGGTGGGACGCGTTTTGCTGGACTTGGTTCCACCCCATCTGCGGCACCTTGAAGCGCGAGCCGTCCTCCTGCAACTGGCCGTCGAGCTGGAAGCGCACCACCTTGCCGGGCAGCAGGCCCAGGCCGGCGGCGTCGCCCTCCTCGCTGCCATCGAACAACATCTGCTCGCCGATGCACACGCCCAGCAGCGGCTTGTTGCGCGCGGCCACCATCAGCGCGTCCTGCACGCCCGATTCGCGCAGGCTGCGCATGCAGTCCGGCATCGCGCCCTGGCCCGGCAGCACGATGCGGTCGGCGCTCTCGATATCGGCCACTTCGCCGGAGATCAGAACGTTGGCCTCGGGGGCGACGGCGCGCAGCGCTTGCGCGACCGAACGCAGATTACCCATACCGTAATCAACTACGACAATTTTTTTCATAATCTTGGTGTGTAAGCCGGTTGTGCCCTTACAGGCTGCCCTTGGTCGACGGAATGGTGCCGGCGGCGCGCGGATCCAGCTCGGACGCCATGCGCAGCGCGCGGCCAAAGGCCTTGAACACGGTTTCGCATTGATGGTGCGCGTTGGTGCCGCGCAGGTTGTCGATGTGCAAGGTCACCAGCGCGTGGTTGACGAAGCCGCGGAAAAATTCCAAGGTCAGGTCGACGTCGAAGGTGCCGATCATCGCGCGCGTGAACGGGATATGGTATTCGATGCCTGGACGGCCGGAGAAATCGAGCACCACGCGCGACAGCGCCTCGTCCAGCGGCACATACGAGTGGCCGTAGCGGACGATGCCCTTGCGGTCGCCGATGGCCTTGGCCACGGCCATGCCGAGGGTGATGCCGACGTCTTCGACCGTGTGGTGGTTGTCGATGTGGATGTCGCCGGTGGCTTCGACGTCGAGGTCGAACAGGCCGTGGCGGGCGATCTGGTCCAGCATATGGTCGAGGAAGGGCACGCCGGTGTTCAGCTTTTGCTTGCCGGTGCCGTCGAGATTGATGGAAACGCGGACTTGCGTCTCGTTGGTGTTGCGGATGATTTCTGCGGTGCGGTTCATGAAAGACTCGGTGGCGGTGATTTAAGCTGCAAGCGTTAAGCTAAAAGCGATGCAAGGGATGCCGAAAGGGCATCCAGGAAGGCGGCATTCTCTTCCGGTGTGCTGACCGTGACACGTAAACAATTGGCCATCACGGTATCCATTTTACTCATATTTTTAATTAATACCTTGTGAGACAGTAGTTTCGCATAGGCATCATCGGCATTTGGCACCCGAATCAAGATAAAATTCGCCGCCGACGGAAATACCTCGACCCCCGGCACAGCGGCCAGCGCGGCCATCAGATCGGTCCGTGCGGCGCGCAAAGCGGCCGCCTGCTGGTTCAGCACCTCCAGATGGTCGAGCGCGAATTCGGCCGCCGTCTGCGTCAGCACGTTGATGTTGTAAGGAGGCCGCACTTTGTCGAATTGCTCCAGCAATTTGGGCGCGGCGGACATGTAGCCGAGGCGGATGCCGGCCAAACCGAGCTTGGACACCGTGCGCATGACGATCAGATTGTCGAACTCCGGCAGGCGGTGCATGAAGGTTTGCTGGGCGAACGGCTCGTAGGCCTCGTCGACCACGGCCAGGCCGAAACCATCCAACGCCTTGATGATGGTGACGATGTCGTCGTCCGAGAACAGGTTGCCGGTCGGGTTGTTCGGGTAGGACAGGAACACCAGCGCCGGTTTGTGCTTCTCGATCGCCGCCAGCATGGCCGGCATGTCGAGCGTCAGGTCGGCCTTGACCGACACGCCGACGTAGTCCATGCCGGCGAACTTGGTCGAGCGCGAATACATGACGAACGACGGCGTCGGCGAGATGGCGACGGCGCGGCGGTCCTGGTGGGCGCAGGCCATGCACAGGATCGAAATCAGTTCGTCGGAGCCGTTGCCCAGCATGACGTCGTAGCCGGCCGGGATGCCCAGCTTGGCGCGGATGCGTTCCTTGGTGCTCTCATAGGACGCCACCGGGTAGCGGTTCAGGGTGACGTCGGCCAGGCGCTGGGCCAGTTCGCGCGTCAGATGCTCCGGCAGGTGGTAAGGGTTCTCCATCGCATCCAGCTTGATAAAACCGCTCGCGTCGGCGACATGGTAGCCATTAACGGCGCGCACATCGGAACGGATGGTGGTGTTGATCAGGGTGTCGATGGAAGACATCTTGCGTGGGCTCCTAGGTGGTGGTGGCGGTGCGTTTCACCGCGGGTTTTTTACTGCTACGGGGGACGGGCTTCTTCTTTTCGGGCGGTGGCGGCAGATCCGCCGCCGCGAGGCGTTCGGCGATGATGGCGCAGTAATCGGCATTGAGCTCGAAGCCGACGAAATTGCGCCCGCAGCGCTTGGCGGCGATGGCCGTCGTGCCGCTGCCCATGAACAGGTCCAGCACCACGCCGTCGGCCGGGCACGAGGCCTTGACCATGCGCTCGATGATCTCCAGCGGCTTCTGCGTCGGATGGTCGGCGCGCTCGGGATGCTCGCGGTGCAGACGCGACACGCTCCACAAATCCTTGGGGTTGTAGCCCACTTCCAGCCACTTGGCGCCGACGAAGATCGAGCGTGATCGCGCCTTCTTGGTCTCGGCGTCGTACGGAATGCGCACCGCGTCCAGATCGAAGTAGTAGTCCTTGCGGCGCACGAAGAAGCCGATGGTGTCGTGCACCGACGAATAACTGCGCACGCTGCCGCCCATCGACGGCACCCGGCGGTCCCAGATAATCTCGTTCATCATCGTCATGCGCTTTTTCAGCAGCACGAAGATCTCCGGCGAAAAACGCCAGGTCAGGAAGATATACAGGCTGCCGTTGGGTTTCAACTTGGGCAGCGCGGCGTCGATCCATTGCTCGGTCCAGCGCAGGTACTCCTCCACCGTCTGCGAGTCGGAATCGTTGCCGTAGTCCTTGCCCAGGTTATAGGGCGGGTCGGTCAGGATCAAATCGATGGAGCCATCCGGGATGCGCGCCAGTCCGGCCAGCGCATCCTCGCAGAAGACCTGGTTGATCCAGGCCTCCTGACTGTCCATGGCCACGGCCACGGTCATTGCGGCGTCTTCAAACGCAGTTCGGCGCTGCGCGCGTGGGCCTGCAAGCCTTCGCCGTAGGCCAGTTCGGCCGCGACCTTGCCCAGGGTTTGCGCGCCCTCTTCGCTGACCATGATCACCGATGAACGTTTCTGGAAATCGTACACGCCCAGCGGCGACGAGAAGCGCGCGGTGCGCGACGTCGGCAGCACGTGGTTCGGGCCGCAGCAGTAGTCCCCCAGCGACTCGGACGAGAAGCGGCCCAGGAACATGGCGCCGGCGTGGCGGATCTTGTCGGCCCACTGCTGCGGATTCTCGGCCGAGATTTCCAGGTGTTCGGCGGCGATCGAGTTGGCGATGGCACAGGCCTCGTCCATGTCGCGCACCTTGACCAGCGCGCCGCGATCGGTCAGCGAGGTGCGGATGGTTTCGTGGCGCGGCATCGTCGGCAGCAGTTTGTTGATGCTTTCTTCCACCTTGGCGATGTAATCGGCGTCGGGGCAAAGCATGATGGCCTGCGCCAGTTCGTCGTGCTCCGCCTGGGAGAACAGGTCCATCGCCACCCAATCCGGATCGGTGGTGCCATCGCAAACGATCAGGATTTCCGAAGGGCCGGCGATCATGTCGATGCCGACGATGCCGAACACGCGGCGCTTGGCGGCGGCCACGTAGGCGTTGCCCGGGCCGACGATCTTGTCGACCGGCTGTATCGTTTCGGTGCCGTGAGCCAGCGCGCCGACGGCTTGCGCGCCGCCGATGGTGATGACGCGGGTGACGCCGGCGATGGCGGCGGCGGCCAGCACCATCTGGTTCTTCACGCCGTCCGGCGTAGGCACCACCATGATGATTTCCTCGACGCCGGCGACGTGCGCCGGGATCGCGTTCATCAGCACCGACGACGGATAGGCGGCCTTGCCACCAGGGACATAGATGCCGACCCGGTCGAGCGGGGTGATTTTTTGGCCCAGCACCGTGCCATCGGGCTCGGTGTAGGTGAAGCCTTGCAGCTCCTGCTTCTGGCGCTCGTGGAACACGCGGATGCGCTGCGCGGCCACTTGCAGCGCCTCGCGCTGCGCGGCCGGAATCGCGGCCAGCGCGGCCTGCAGTTCGGATTCGGGAATGTCGAATGCGGCCATGCTGGCGGCGCCGCCGTTGGGGATGCGGTCGAAGCGGTTGGTGTATTCCAGCACGGCGGCGTCGCCGCGCGCCTTGACGTCGGCCAGGATGCCGGCGACGGCGCGCTCGATGGCGTCGTCGGTGCCCGCTTCAAACGCCAGCAGGGTGTCCAGTGACTTTTTGAAATCGGCTTGGGTGGAATCGAGCTTGGTGATTTGAATCGGCATGATGGAATCCGTGGTTACTTCTTCGAAGCGCGTTCGAACGCTTCGATGATCGGTTGCAGACGCTCGCGCTTGAGCTTCAACGCGGCCTGGTTGACGATCAGGCGCGACGAGATGTCCATGATGGCTTCGACTTCGACCAGGTCGTTGGCGCGCAGCGTGTTGCCGGTGCTGACCACGTCGACGATGGCGTCCGACAGGCCGACCAGCGGCGCCAGCTCCATCGAGCCGTACAGCTTGATCAGATCGACGTGCACGCCCTTCTTGGCGAAGTGCTCGCGCGCGGTCTGCACGAACTTGGTGGCCACGCGCAAGCGCGCGCCCTGGCGCACGGCGGTCTCGTAATCGAAGCCGTTCTTGACGGCGACCGACATGCGGCAGGCCGCGATGTTCAAGTCGATCGGCTGGTACAAGCCCTCGCCGCCATGCTCCAGCAGCACGTCCTTGCCGGCCACGCCGAAGTCCGCCGCGCCATGCTGCACATAGGTCGGTACGTCGGTGGCGCGCACGATGATGACGCGCACGTCGGGATCGTTGGTCGACAGGATCAGCTTGCGCGACGTCTCGGGGTTTTCGGTGACGGTGATGCCTGCCGCTTCCAGCAGCGGCAAGGTGTCCTCGAAAATACGTCCCTTCGACAGCGCCAGGATCAGCTGCTGGTTGGCCGGGGCTTGGGCTTGGAATGCGCTCATGTTTACTTTATCCGTTTGATATTGGCGCCGACGGCGGACAGCTTCACTTCCATTTGGTCGTAACCGCGGTCGAGGTGATAGATGCGGTCGATCAGGGTCTCGCCGCGCGCGGCCAGCGCCGCGATCACCAGCGAAGCCGAGGCGCGCAAGTCGGTCGCCATCACCGGCGCGCCGACCAGCTGCGCGACGCCCTTGATGTGGGCCGTGTTGCCGTCGGTCTCGATGGACGCGCCCAGGCGATTCATCTCCTGCACGTGCATGAAGCGGTTTTCGAAGATGGTTTCGGTCACGCGGCTAGGACCGGAGGCGATGGTGTTGACCGCCATGAACTGCGCCTGCATGTCGGTCGGGAAGCCGGGGTATTCGGTGGTGCGGAAGGTGACCGGCTCCGGGCGCTGGTCCATCTGCGCCCGGATCCAGTTGTCGCCGATGGTCATCTTAAGGCCGACTTCGCGCAGCTTGTCGAGCGCCGCGTCCATGATGTCGACGCGGGTGTTGCGGATCGTGATGTCGCCGCCGGTGGCCGCGACAGCGCACAGGAAGGTCGCCGCCTCGATGCGGTCGGAGATGACGGCGTGTTTGGCGCCGTGCAGCTCGGCCACGCCCTGGATCACCAGGCGGTCGGTGCCGATACCTTCGATCTTGGCGCCCATGGCAACCAGCAGGTTTGCCAGGTCGGTCACTTCCGGCTCGCGCGCGGCGTTTTCCAGGATCGTCTCGCCTTCGGCCAAGGTCGCGGCCATCAGCAGGTTCTCGGTGCCGGTCACGGTGATCATGTCGGTGACGATGCGCGCGCCCTTGAGCTTTGCGCACTTGGCGTAGATGTAGCCGGCGTCGATGGTGATCTCGGCGCCCAGCGCCTGCAGACCCTTGATGTGCTGGTCGACAGGGCGCGAACCGATCGCGCAGCCGCCCGGCAGCGACACCTTGGCTTCGCCGAAGCGCGCCAGCAATGGGCCGAGCACCAGGATCGAGGCGCGCATGGTTTTCACCAGCTCATACGGCGCTTCGAGCTTGTTGATCGCGGAGCCGTTCAGCGTGACGGCGTCGCCGTCCTGCTTGACCTGCAGGCCGGTTTCCTTCAGCAACTTGAGCATCGTGGCGACGTCGTGCAGGTGCGGCACGTTGGTCAGTTCCAGATCGCCGGCGGTCAGCAGGCCCGCGCACAGGATGGGCAGCGCCGCGTTCTTGGCGCCGGAGATGTTGATGTCGCCGTGCAGGCGGTTGCCGCCTTGGATGAGGAGCTTGTCCATGCTTATCCTTTGTATTCTTCAGGGGTGAGGGTTTTCATCGACAGCGCGTGGATCTCTTCGCGCATGCGGTCGCCCAGCGCGGCGTAAACGATCTGATGGCGCTGGATCGGACGCTTGCCCGCGAACGCCGGCGAGACGATGACGGCCTGGAAGTGCTGGCCGTCGCCTTCGACTTCGAGGTGGGTGCATTCGAGACCGGCGGAGATGTAGCCGTGGATCAGTTCTGGAGTGGTGGTCATGATGAATCCTTAAATAATAATGGCGCCGCTTTAGTGACGTAACCCTCAGTGGCGTAAACGATAGCCGCTGCGCAGAAGACGAATGGCGGCCAGCGACAGCACCACCAGGAAGCCGGAGACGATGGCAAGGCTGGTCCATGGATTGGTGTCGGACTGGCCGAAGAAACCGTAGCGGAAGCCGTCGATCATGTAGAAGAACGGGTTCAGGTGCGACACCGTCAGCCAGAACGGCGGCAGCGAGTGGATCGAGTAGAACACGCCGGACAGGAACGTCAGCGGCATGATCAGGAAGTTCTGGAACGCGGCCAGCTGGTCGAACTTCTCGGCCCAAATGCCGGCGATCAGGCCCATGGTGCCCAGGATGGCGGCGCCCAGCAGCGCGAACACGATGATCCACAGCGGCGCGGTGAACGACATGTGTGCGAAATAGGCGGTGGCGGCGAACACGCCAAGGCCGACCGCGATACCGCGCACCATCGCCGCCAGCACGTAGGCGGAGAAGATCTCCCAGTGCGACAGGGGCGTGAGCAGCACGAACACCAGGTTGCCGGTGATCTTGGACTGGATCAGCGACGACGACGAGTTGGCGAAGGCGTTCTGCAAAACGCTCATCATCACCAGGCCGGGAATCAGGAACGACGTGTAGCTGACGCCTTCATACACCTGCACCCGGCCTTCCAGCACGTGGCCGAAGATCAGCAGGTACAGCATGGCCGTCAGGATGGGCGCGGCGACGGTTTGCGTGGCGACTTTCCAGAAGCGCAGCGTCTCCTTGTAGACCAGGGTGCGGAAGCCGCTCGAGATGAAGTTCATACGGTCCCCTTGTCCATGATCTGCAGGAAGATATCTTCCAGGTCGGCCTGTTGCAGCTGCATGTCGTCGATGACGGCGCCGGATTCGCGCAGGCGCGCCAGGATGGCCTCGACCTCCGAATATTCGTTGATGCGCAGGCTGTATTTACGTCCGTGCTCGGATGCCTCGGGATGCGTGACCAGATGCTGCAAATCGGCCGGCAAATCGCCCTGCACCATGTTGACGATCAGCTGCGAGCCGGAGATGCGGCGGATCAGCGCTGCCATCGTATCCAGCGCGACGACCTTGCCGCTTTTGAGCATGGCCACGCGCTTGCACATGGCTTGCGCCTCTTCCAGATAGTGGGTGGTCAGCACCACGGTGTGGCCTTCTCGGTTCAGGCGCGAGATGAACTTCCACAAGGTCTGGCGCAGTTCGACGTCGACGCCGGCGGTCGGCTCGTCGAGCACGATGACGGGCGGCTTGTGCACCAGCGCCTGCGCCACCAGCACGCGGCGCTTCATGCCGCCCGAGAGCGCGCGCATATTGGTGTCGGCCTTGTTGGTCAGGTCGAGGTTGTGCATCACTTCGTCGATCCAGGCGTCGTTGTTGGGCAGGCCGAAGTAGCCGGACTGCAGGCGCAGGGTTTCGCGCACGGTGAAGAACGGGTCGAACACCAGCTCCTGCGGCACCACGCCGAGCTTGCGGCGCGCCTCGCGGAAGTCGCCCGTGACGTCGTGGCCGTGGATGGACACCTTGCCGGCGTCGGGCCGGATCAAGCCGGCGATGATGGAGATCAGCGTGGTTTTGCCGGCGCCGTTGGGGCCCAGCAGGCCGAAGAACTCGCCCTCCTCGATCGAGAGGGAGACGCCGCCCAGTGCCTGGAGCGACTTGTAGCGCTTCTCGACATTCGTTATTTGGATCGCTGTCATTCGTGACTTATCAGTTGTTCGCGGCGGCGTAGACCGGCGCGGGATGCGTAATGATGCCTAAAGGCGGAAGGTAGACCAGGCGCCACGGCTCTTAGGCGGTGGCAACGTTCAATTATATTGGAAATCTGGTTCGGCAGAGCCGGATGGGCAATAACCGGGGTGAGTCAGGGATACAGCGGGCGGCGGGGTGGGGCGGGGGTCAATGATGGCGGTGCAGGTCGGCAGGCACGTCGGCCTGGCCGGCGCAAGCTTGCGCGGGGTCGCTTTGTTCGGGGAAGACCAGCGCGCAGACGCCATAAAGCTTGGTCAAGCTTTGCAGCGCCGGCGGCAGGTTCTTCAGTTCCAGCTTGACGCCGGCCTCGCTGGCGGCGCGTTGCCAAGCCAGCAAGACCGAAACGGCCACCGAATCGACCGTCAACACGTGGCGCAAATCGAACACCGTCTGGCCGGCCTTGATGGCGGCCAAGCCGCGCTCCAGCGCCGCAGTGGCGTTGAGCACGGTCAGGGACGTGAGCGATTGCAAGTTGTCGGTCGGTTCGGACATGGTCGTTATCTTAGGAAAAACGTCGCGGAGACGTTATTTTGCCGTAGTTTTCAAAGGTTTGCTGGCCAGCGATTGGTTTTTCGCGGTCAGGGTCTTGATCAGGCCGTCGATGCCGCCCTTGCTGATCTCGGACGCGAACGTGCCTTTGTAGGTTTCGACCAGCCAGGCGCCCATGACGTTGATGTCATAGATCTTCCAGCCGGTGGCGGCCTTGGCCACGCGGTAGTTCAGGGTGATCGGCTCGCCACGGGTCATGTTGACCTTCGAGCGCACTTCCACCTCGGTATCCGACGGGTCGGCGCGCAGCGGCTGGAAGTCCACGGTTTCGTTCTTGATCTGCGACAGCGCGCCCGAGTAGGTGTAGATCAACAGGGTGCGGAACTGCTCCGACAGCTGCTTTTTCTGCTCGGGGGTGGCGTCGCGCCAGAAACGGCCGGCCGCCAGCGAGGTCATACGGTCCGAATCGACGTACGGCAGGATCTTGGTCTCGACCAGTTGCATGACTTTCTTGGTGTCGCCGGCCTGGATCGCCTTGTCGCTCTTGGCCGTCTCGATGACGTCCTGGCTGATGCGCTTGACCAGCGCGTCCGGCGCTTCGTTGGCTGGGCCGGCGGCGTGGGCATTGAAGGCCAGCGAAACGGTGGCGATGGCTAACAGCTGTTTAAATAATTTCATCTTTTATCTACCTATGTGGGTTCTTCGGGGTCACAGGCTGGCGTCGCTCGCAGCCGGCGTACCGGAGTTTAACTCCTTGGGTGCCGATTCGGATGACACGCTTGCGGATTTTTCCGCAGGTTTCGCGTCGGTAGGGCCTTGCGGCGTGACCGGCGCGGCCGGCGCGGCGTCGGGTTTGGCCGCTGGCGCGCCCTCGTCTTCCGCCGGATCTTGTTTCTTGGAACTATTCGGATTGCCGTCCGGATGGATCTGGCTCTCGCGGCGCTGCAGGTAGCCGTCGCGGATGAACTCATAGCGGTCCAGCGCGGCGTCTTCCAGCATGCTGGTGGCGTCGAGCAGGCTGGCGCGGGTGTCGACCAGGTTGACGCCGGTGCCGATGTTACGCAGGTAGACCGGGGTTTTGTACGACCAGATGTTGCCGGCGAAGTCGGCCGGCAGCGCCACGGTGTCGCGCACCGTCGACGGGCCCAGCAGCGGCAGCATCAGGTAGGGACCGGACGATACGCCCCAGGTGCCCAGCGTCTGGCCGAAGTCTTCCTTGTGCTTTTGCAGGCCCGCCTCGGAGGCGATGTCGAACAGGCCCAGGATGCCCAGGGTCGAGTTCAGCGCGAAGCGGGTGACGTCGGTCATGCCGGCCTCGCCCTTGCCTTGCAGCAGGTTGTTGACGGCGGTCCAGGCGTCGCCCAGGTTGCCGAAGAAGTTGCCCACGCCCGTTTGCACGAACGACGGCGTAACGTCGCGGTACACGGTCGCAACGGGCTTCAACGCGTAGGTATCGACCGTGTCATTGAACGAGAACACGGCGCGGTTGTAGCTCTCGTACGGATCGCGCGGGTTGGGACCGGCGCAGCCGGCCAGCATCAAGGTGACGCCCAGCGCCAGCGCGGCCTGACGGAAGTGTTTCGGAGTGCTAGACATTTATTCTTCCTTTTTTCCTTCAGCGGCCTTGCTGTAGATGAACTGATTGATCAGGTCTTCCAGCACGGCGGCCGATTGGGTTCGTGCGATTTTGTCTCCGGCGGCCAGATTATTGGTGTCGCCGCCGGCCTCGATGCCTACGTATTGCTCGCCCAGCAGACCGGCCGTCAGAATTTTGGCGGAGCTGTCCTTAGGGAATTTATAACCTTCTTCCATATTCAAGGTTACCAGCGCCTGGTAACTCTTGTCATCAAACTTGATCTCGCCGACGCGGCCAATCACCACGCCCGACGCCTTGACCGCCGCCTGTGGACGCAGGCTGCCGATGTTGTCGAACTTGGCCGTGATCGGGTACGTTTTGCCAAAGGACATGGAACCCATGTTGCCGGCTTTCAAGGCCAAGAACATCAGCGCGGCCACGCCGATGACGATGAACAGACCGACCCAGACATCCAGTGATTTACGTTGCATAGCTATCCTCGCGTAATACTACTAAGTATTCTTTAATAATGTTTTATTTGCTGAACATCAAAGCGGTCAGCATGAAGTCGAGCCACCAGATCATCAGCGATGAAATCACGACTGTGCGGGTGGTGGCGCGCGCAACGTCTTCCGGCGTCGGCTGGGTCTGATAACCCTGGTACAGCGCGATAAAGGTGATGGCGATGCCGAACACCACGCTCTTGACGAAGCCGTTGAAGATATCCTTCCAGATATCGACGCCGCCCTGCATCTGCGACCAGAACGCGCCCTCGTCGACCCCGATCAACTTGACGCCGACCAGATAGCCGCCCAGCACGCCAACGGCGCTGAACACCGACGCCAGCAGCGGCACCGAGATCACGCCGGCCCAGAAACGGGGCGCGAGCACGCGCTGGATCGGGTTGACGGCCATCATTTCCATCGCCGACAACTGCTCGCCGGCCTTCATCAGGCCGATTTCCGCCGTCAGCGAAGTGCCGGCGCGGCCGGCGAACAGCAGCGCGGTGATCACCGGCCCCAGCTCGCGCGTCAGGCCCAGGGCCACCAGCAGGCCGAGCGACTGCTCGGCGCCGTATTTATTCAGCGTGTAATAACCCTGCAGGCCCAGCACCATGCCGACGAACAAGCCGGACAGGGTGATGATCAACATCGAGTAATTGCCGATGAAGTGCAACTGCTCGATCAGCAAGCGCGGGCGGCGCAGCAGGCCGGGCGACAGGCCCAGCATGTTGAGGAACAAGCGCGCGCCGTAACCGATGCTTTCGATATAGTCGCGCAGCGGCGCGCCCAGCTGGGACAACCAATTTCTTACAGTCATGCTTTCCCCCCCAGGCCCAAATCATCGGCCAGGGACTTGCCTGGATAGTGGAACGGCACGGGGCCGTCCGCTTCGGCGTTGACGAACTGGTGCACGTAAGGATCGGTCGACACCATCATGTCGGCCGGCGTGCCGTGCGCGACGATCTTGCCCTGCGACAGGAAGTAGACGTAGTCGGCGATGGCGAAGCATTCCTTGACGTCGTGCGACACCAGCACCGTGGTCGAGCCGAGCGCGGTGTTGAGGTTGCGGATCAGGTTGGCGGTCACGCCCATCGAGATCGGGTCGAGGCCGGCGAACGGCTCGTCGTACAGGATCAGTTCCGGGTCGAGCGCGATCGAGCGCGCCAGCGCGACGCGGCGCGCCATGCCGCCGGAGATCTCGCCCGGCTTCAATTTGGCGGCGTTGCGCAGGCCCACCGCGTGCAGCTTCATCAGCACCAGGTTGCGGATTAGCTCTTCCGGCAGATCGGTGTGCTCGCGCAACGGGAAGGCGACGTTTTCAAAGACGGTGAGGTCGGTGAAGAGCGCGCCATGCTGGAACAGCATGCCCATTTTGCGCCGCAGCAGATACAAGCCGGCGGTATTCAACTTGTGCACAACCTGGCCCTGGACTTTCACCTGGCCTTTTTGCGGGCGGATCTGGCCGCCGATCAGTCGCAATACCGTCGTCTTGCCGCTGCCCGAACCGCCCATCACTGCGATCACTTTCCCGCGTGGGAAATCCATCTGGAGGCCCGACAGGATCGAGCGCTTTCCATAGGAAAAGTGTAAATCACGGATTTCGACAAGATTAGGCACGACTGAACTCATTATTTTTAATGCCGTATTGTAGTGCAGAAAGGTTAATCTCTGCTGGAGAGGCCCCGATTTCGGGCCTTTGGCGCTATGGTGCGTGGCAGATAATACAACACTACTGAATCTCAAGTCAGCAATTTACACGAGGCATGAAATGTTACATTGCTGCGGCGCGGTAGCCAGTGTGCGGGCAAAACTCTTACCGGATTCTGACTGACGCGGGATAAATAACCGTGCGGACAGGCACATAGTCCCCGATTTAGGCGCATCGGGGGCGGGCCGGGCTGAACAGAACCGTTCAGCCGCCGTTCATGCGCTCGAACAACGCCTCGCCCATCTTGCGCGAGCCCGCCGACAGGCCGACCAGCACCTCGTCGCGGCCGTCCGCCAGTTGGATCAGCGCCTCCGTGGCGAACTCGTCGGGAGACATCATCGGTTGGCCGCTGGTGGCGCCACTGCGCGTCCCACCGCCCAGGCCCGTGTCGACGATGGGCGGCGCCATCTCCACCACCCGCACGCCGGTGCTTTTGAGCTGGTGGCGCAGGGTGAGCGTAAACGAATGCATGGCCGCCTTGGTCGCGCAATAGATGGGGATGTCGGCCAGCGGGGCGAAAGCCAGGCCCGAGCTGACGTTGACGATTGCCGCCATCGGCTGCCGCAACAGCAGGGGCAGCAGCTCGCCGACCAGCCGCACCGGGGCGGTGAAATTGGTCGCCACCTCCTGTTCCAGCTGGTCGAGCGCTCCGGCCTCGTGATAGTTGCGTCGGTATTGCACGCCGGCGTTGTTGATCAGCACGTTCAGCGCGGGATGGTTGGCGGCCAGCCACTCCACCATGGCCTGGCGGCTGGCGGCGTCCGTGATGTCGCAGACGCGGGTAATCAGGGCCGGCGCTTGCGCCTGGGCCCGGCGCAGCGACTCTTCGCCGCGTCCGCAGATGATGACCTGGTTGCCGCGCTCGGCGAGTTGGCGCGCCAGCGCGAAGCCGATGCCGGCGGCGGCCCCGGTGATGAGGATGGTATTAGATGTCAGATGCATGTCGGGACTCCTTCTTTGGTTGTAAACGGGAAGGTGTGCCGACGAGGACGAGGGTTTTCCGCGGGCACACCTGTACCACCGGCAAGCCGGTGCAGGTGTCGCGGATACCCTGTTGGGAAAAGCAGCCGCCCCGGGGAGGGACGGTGACCGGGCTACCATCGGGTCAGCGCTCTTTCGACGGGGAAAATGGTAGCACGGCCCGTTTTAAGCCGCAAGCCGCTTACAGCAGCGCGGCGGGGAGCTGCTCGACCAGCGCGTCGATCGCCAGGCGCAGGCGCAGCGGCATATGCGAGGTGCCGGGCCAAACGGCATAGCAATCCATCGTCGCGCTTGGCAAATCGTCGAGCACGCCCACCAGCCGGCCGTCGCGCAGACGCTCGCGCACCAGCCATTCGGGCAGCCAGGCCAGGCCCAGCCCGGCGGTGGCGGCGTCGGCGATGGCCTCCAGGTCGTCGAGCTGCAGGCGCGAGGCCAGCGGCGTGTCGACGATGCGCCCGCTGGCGTCGGCTAACTGCCAAACGTTGATGCGGTCGCCGCGCCGGTACTGCAGGATGCTGTGCGCGGCCAGCGCGGCCGTGTCGCGCGGCGCGCCGTGGGCGGCCAGGTAGGCCGGCGACGCGCACACGCGCTTGCGCTGCACCACCAGCTTGCGCGCGCGCAGCCCGTCGCTGTCGGCGCCCAGCACGCCGCTGCGGATGGCCAGGTCGAAGCCTTCGGCCAGCACGTCCACCGGGCGGTCGCTAAAGCTCAGGTACAGGTCCAGCGCCGGATGCCGGCGCGCCAACTCCAGCAGGATGGGCGCCACGCAATGGCGGCCGAACAGCACCGGCATCGACACACGCAGCCGGCCCGCCACCTCGTGCCGGCCGGACAGCATCTGCGCCTCGGCCGCGCGCATCGCCGCCAGCGCGCGCAGGCAGTGCTCGTGATAGATCTGGCCGTCCTCGGTCAGGCTTTGCACCCGCGCGGCGCGGTGGAACAGGCGCGCGCCCAGCCGCGCCTCGAGCCGCGCCATCGCCTTCCCCACCGCCGAGCGCGTCAAGCCCAGGTGCTCGGCGGCACGCGCCAGCCCGCCCAGACGCACCACCTCGACGAACATGGTGATGCCGTCCAGCCGCTCCTGGCCAGCCGGCAACGCGTCCAGCTGGATCATCGGGGAATTTAATTCTTCTTTCATCGGAATTTATCTCTACCAAAGATCGTATTTTTCTACTTTAGCATAGCGCCTAGCCGTCGCGGCGGTGTTCCCGGCCGCCGGCCTCTTTCTGCTGATCAAGGAGCCACACCATGAAACTGCTTTGCCTCGACATCCCCCAGCCCGGCGCCACGATGGAAAAATACCAGCCGCACATGCTCGATGAGGCGCGCCACGCCTGGCAGCTCTACAAAAGCGGCGTCGTGCGCGATATGTATTTCCGCCAGGACCGCCCGGGCGTGGCCATCATCGCCGAGTGCGAGTCGGTCGAAGCGGCCAGGCAGGCGCTGCGCGAATTCCCGCTCGCGCAGGCCGGACTGATCGACTGGGAGGTCATTCCGCTCGGCCCCTTCCTCAACTGGGAGATGCTGTTCGCGCCCGGTAACGCCTGATCGCATGACAGCCGGCGTCGCATCCTCCCAACAACTGAAAGTCGCCATGATCAAGACAGTCGCCTTCCACAACAAAGCGGTGCAGCTTTCCGGACACCTTCATCTGCCGGACGACTTCCGCGAAGACAACAAATATCCGGCCCTGGTCGGGATACACCCGGCCGGCGGCGTCAAGGAACAAACGATCGGCCTGTATGCCGCCAGGCTCGCCGCGCACGGCTTCATCGTGGTGGTGTATGACTCGTCCTACCAGGGCGCCAGCGGCGGCGAACCGCGTTTGCTGGAAGACCCGGCGGTCCGGGTTGAAGATGCGCGCTGCGCAGCCGACTTCCTCACCACGCTGCCGTACGTCGACGCCGAGCGCATGGCCGTGTACGGCATCTGCGCCGGCGGTGGTTACGCGCTGGCCGTCGCCCAGAGTGAGCGCCGCTTCAAGGCGGTAGCCGGGATCAGCGCCACGCCGATGGGCGAGGCGGCCCGCAGCGCGTTCGGCGTACCGATACCAACGGCAGAACTGATCGGGACGATGGAAGCGGCGGCCGCGCAGCGTACCGCCGAGGCCCGGGGCGCGCCACCGGCCTATGTCCCCTTCGTTCCGGAAGGCCTGGAAGACATCGACGAGCACACGCCGACGATGTTACGCGAAGGTTACGATTACTACCGCACGCCGCGCGGTCAGCATCCCAACTCCAAGGGCCGCTTTACGATGGCCAGCCTGGACAAGATGCTGGCGTTTACGACCTTCCACCTGATCCCGGAGTTGCTGACGCAACCGTTGCTGTTGATCGCGGGTAGTGCCGCCGACACCAGGATCTACAGCGAACAGGCGTACGCGCTGTCGAACGGACCGAAGGAGTTGTTCGTCATCGACGGCGCCACCCACATCGCGCTGTACGACCGCCCCGAGTACGTGGACCAAGCCGTGCCCAAGCTCGCGCTCTTCTTCGCCGCCAATCTCAAGGCTTAATACGCCGCCACATCACTTTCGCTTCAATCAAGGAAACCAATACATGACCAAGCAAGCATCCGCACTCAAACCCGTCCTGTTCGTCGTCAGCAGCAACGCCGTCAAGGGCGCGACAGGCATTCCCACCGGCTACAACCTGGCCGAGGTGACGCACCCGCTGGAAAAACTGCAAGCGGCCGGCATCGCCGTGGAATTCGCCTCGCCCAAGGGCGGCGACGCCCCGCTCGACGGCCTTGAGGACATGAGCGACCCGGTCATCGCGCGTTACTGGGCCGACGCCGACTTCCGCCAAGCCATCGCCCACACGCTGCCGCTGGACGACATCGATCCGGCGCGCTATTCGGCCATTTTCTTCGCCGGCGGCCACGGCACGATGTGGGACTTCCCCGACAACGCCGCCGCGCAAAACGCCATCCGCGCAATCGACGCGGCCGGCGGCATCGTCTCGGCCGTGTGCCACGGACCGGCGGCGCTGGTCAACGCCCGCCGCGCCGACGGCTCCCTGCTGGTGGCCGGCAAGCGTCTGGCCGCCTTCACCGACGACGAAGAGGAGGAGGTGCAGTCGACCCACGTCGTGCCGTTCCTGCTGGCGAGCACGCTCACCGAACGCGGCGCGCACCACCAGAACGCCGCCAACTGGGCCGACAACGTGGTGGTCGACGGCCGCCTGATCACAGGTCAAAACCCGCAATCGGCCGGCAGCCTGGGCGTGGCGCTGCGCGACGCCTTGCTGGCGTAACGCGACAACCTGGAGGGCGCGATGAAACTGATCTGTGTTGAAGAGCATGTACTCGATCCGGCCATCGGCGCCGCCACGCAACGACTGGCCCTGGCGCAGGCGCCCTATCTGCCAGATTGGGGCAGCCGGGTGACCGACGGCGTGCACGTGGCCGACCCCGCCCGGCCGCACGTCATCGCCGCCAGCGAATCGACCCGCAAGGGGCTGGAGATGGGCGCGCCGCGCCTGGCCGACATGGACAGCGCCGGCATCACGATGCAGGTGCTCTCCTACGGCGGCTTTCCGCAGCTATTGCCCGACGCGCAGGCGATCGACCTGAACCGCGCGGCCAACGACCGGCTGGCCACGGCCGCGCAAGCGCACCCGACGCGCTTCGCCGGCTTCGCCACCCTCCCCTGGCAGGCGCCGGAGGCGGCGGCGCGCGAACTCGAGCGCGCCGTCACGCAGCTCGGCCTGAAGGGCGCGCTGATCAACGGCCGTCCCGGCGACAGCTTCCTCGACGATCCGCGCTACGCGCCCATCCTCGCCGCCTTCGACGAGTTGAAGGTGCCGCTGTATGTTCATCCCGGCCTGCCGTTGCCGGCGGTGCAGGCGCCCTACTACGGCGGGTTCGAGCGCGAACTTGGCGCGCGGCTGGCGATGTTCGCCTGGGGCTGGCATAACGAAGCCGGCATCCAGGTCGTGCGCATGCTGCTCGCCGGCATATTCGATCGCTACCCCGGCCTACAAGTCATCAGTGGCCACTGGGGCGAGATGGTGCCGTTCTTCCTGCAACGACTGGAAGATTCGATTCCACAAGAGGCCTCCGGCCTGCGCCGCCCCATCGTCCAGACCTACCGCGAGCATGTTTACGTGTCGCCCAGCGGTATGCTGACGATGCCGCACTTCCAGTT
Source organism: Oxalobacteraceae bacterium OTU3CAMAD1 (assembly GCA_024123915.1). Taxonomy (NCBI): domain Bacteria; kingdom Pseudomonadati; phylum Pseudomonadota; class Betaproteobacteria; order Burkholderiales; family Oxalobacteraceae; species Oxalobacteraceae bacterium OTU3CAMAD1. The sequence goes on from CP099650.1 coordinate 248,399, forward strand.
CATCCGTGCGGTGCTGGGCGCGGAGCGCATCCTGTACTCGATCGATTATCCATATCAGAGCCTGGACGGCGCGCGGGCGTTCATCGAACGCCTGCCGGTCAGCGACACGGACAAGGCGTTGATCGCCCACGGCAACGCCGAGCGGCTGCTGGGGCTGTAAGCAGCACGGCGGGCAAGTCTGAGCAGTGCGGGGGTCAGATACCGTCTTGAATAGCAAGCCCTTTCAGCAAATAATTTGCGTCAAAGGGCTTGCCGTTGTGAATCACCCCGTAGATCAGGTGGGCGAGTTTATGCATCACGGCGCCGACTACGGCCTTCTTTGCCATGCCAGTGGTGGCCAATCGCTCTGCGAAACGACGTAGTATGGGGTTATGCCGGCTCCCCACTAAGCTTGGCATGTAGAGTGCGGCACGCATCGACGTGCTGCCAGTTCGACTGATCACGGTTCGTCCTTTGAGCGAACTCCCGGAACTGCGCTGTTTGGGTGTTACTCCGAGAAAGGCTGCAAATGCCTTAGCGCTGTCAAATCGTCGAATGTTGCCGAGGTGGCCCAGGATTTTGGCCACCGTCGTCATCCCCAAGCCAGGAATGCTGACCAGTAAATCGGCGTCACGTTTGAGATCAGGATGACGGTCAATGTGGTCGTCGATATCATCTTCGAGCTTTTCAATCTCAGCGCTCAGCCAGGCGATGTGCTGCTTGACGTGTTCTGCTACATCATCGAGCCCACTGATGCTTAACGCCTCCATCCGATTTTCTTCTTGCTGGCGAATATCTTTTAATGCCTGTACGCGCAACGACCACGCCCGCAGCTGGCGCTGCTCGAGAGGCGGTGGATGCCAGGCCGGCGGTGCCATCGCACGGCAGTAGCGCGCAATCAAGCCTGCATCGATTTCATCGTTCTTATTGCGTATATTTTCGCTGTGGCCAAAGCCTTTGATGCAGGCAGGATTGACCACGCTCACCAGCATGCCGACTTGATGCAAAGCTAGCGCTACCGGTTCAGAATAGACCCCAGTCGCTTCCATGCACACATGCATCGCCGACAGCGGCACTTTGGATTTACCAAGCCAGTCCACCAACGCCTGATGGCCCTTGGCACAATTTTCAACTACCTTGGCCTTAATCTTCCCGTCCACCAACAAGGCCACATCGAGCTTCTTCTTACTGACATCAATACCTACCGCAGCGCTTATCGTATCCATTTTTGACCTTCCTCGTATGCGGGCTTACGCGCTAACGCGATGGCCCCAGATACCGTTCGGACTTATAAAATGAAACAGGCGAAGGCACCTATCTGACCCACGTGCTCGTCGGCACTAAGTCTGAACGGTGTCACTCCGCCTGACCGCATCAACATCTGTATTATCCGGTGCCGAGGCGGTAATCTCAATATACGAAGTCTGACATTCGGACATGAACCCATGCGTAGGTAGGGAGCTTCCTTTCTACGGCTTAGCCCGTGTCCGAATGTCAGACTTGACCCCGAGGTTTGGGAATAAAAAAACCGGGCAGCGAACGGGGATCACCCACTCGCTCCCGGCTGGGAAGCAAACCGTTCCGCTGCTAATTAACGTGGCAGGTCGGAATAGCCCATCAGGAACTCGTCGACCGCGCGCGCGCACTGGCGGCCTTCGCGGATCGCCCACACCACCAGCGACTGGCCACGGCGCACGTCGCCGGCGGCAAACACTTTAGGCGCGGAAGTCTTGTAGCAACCCTCGCCATCGGTGGTGGCCTTGGCGTTGCCGCGCGCATCCTTGTCGATGCCGAACGCATCCAGCACGTTGGCGACCGGCGATACGAAGCCCATTGCCAGCAGCACCAGGTCGGCCTTCATTTCGAATTCCGAGTTCGGCACTTCAGCCATCTTGCCGTCTTTCCATTCGACGCGGCAGGCGATCAGCTTCTCGACCTTGCCGCCCTTGCCTTCCAGACGCTTGGTGGCGACCGCCCAATCGCGCTCGCAACCTTCCTCGTGCGACGACGAGGTGCGCAGCTTGGTCGGCCAGTACGGCCACACCAGCGGCTTGTTCTCTTGCTCCGGTGGCATAGGCATCAGTTCGAACTGGGTGACCGAGGCGGCGCCGTGGCGGTTGGAAGTGCCGACGCAGTCGGAACCGGTGTCGCCGCCGCCGATGACGACCACGTGCTTGCCGGTGGCCTTCAGTTGGTCCTTGACCTTGTCGCCGGCGTTGACCTTGTTTTGCAGCGGCAGGAAGTCCATCGCGAAATGCACGCCCTTCAGTTCACGACCCGGCACCGGCAGGTCGCGCGGCTGCTCGGCGCCGCCGGCCAGGATGACCGCGTCGTATTCCTTTTCCAGGTCTTCCGGGAAAATGGTTTCCTTGGCCCAGTTGTTGACGTTGGCCGGGAAGTCCTTGCCCACCAACACGCTGGTGCGGAACACGACGCCTTCGGCTTCCATCTGCTTGATACGGCGGTCGATGTGCGACTTTTCCATCTTGAAGTCTGGAATGCCGTAACGCAGCAGGCCGCCGACGCGGTCGCTCTTCTCGAACACGGTCACGGCGTGGCCGGCGCGCGCCAGCTGCTGCGCCGCCGCCAGGCCGGCCGGGCCGGAGCCGACCACGGCCACTTTCTTGCCGGTCTGTTCGGCCGCAGGCTGCGGCACGACCCAGCCGTGCTCCCAGCCTTCGTCGATGATCTTGTGCTCGATCGACTTGATGCCGACCGGATCATTGTTGATGCCCAGGGTACAGGCGGACTCGCACGGCGCCGGGCAGATGCGGCCGGTGAATTCCGGGAAGTTGTTAGTCGAGTGCAGGGTGTCCAGCGCTTCGCGGTAGTTGCCGCGATAAACCAGATCGTTCCAGTCAGGGATGATGTTGTTGACCGGGCAGCCCGTGTTGCAGAACGGGATGCCGCAATCCATGCAGCGCGCGCCCTGCACCTTGGCCTGCTCGTTGGTCAGGGGGATGACGAACTCGGCGTAGTTCTTCAAACGCGCCGCTGGTGGCAGATAGCCCTCGTCCTGGCGCTGGAATTCCATGAAACCGGTGATTTTACCCACGATAAATCCTTAAATATATTCAGTCAACGACGTCGGTCGGAGGCGCTCAGGCGGCGATAGGCTGTACGGCGGCGGCTTCGTTCGCCACGTCCTCGGCCATTTCGGCCAGGGCGCGTTTGTATTCGCTTGGGAATACCTTGACGAACTTGCTGCGGCCATCGGCCCAGTTGTCCAGCAACAGACGGGCGCGCGTACTGCCGGTGTGCTTGAAGTGGCGCTCGATCAAGCGCTTCAGGATCACCTCGTCCGCTTCCGCGCCGTTGTCCTTGTGCTGGATGTGCCATGTGGCCTTGTCCGCTTCCTGCTGCTTGGCGGTCAACACCGGCTCCAGCGACACCATCGCGGTGTTGCAGCGCGTTTCGAAATCGCCGTCCGGGTCGTACACATAGGCGATACCGCCCGACATGCCCGCCGCGAAGTTGCGGCCGGTGCCGCCCAGCACGACAACGGTGCCGCCGGTCATGTATTCGCAGCCGTGGTCGCCGGTGCCTTCGACGATCGCCGTGGCGCCCGAGTTGCGCACCGCGAAACGCTCGCCGGCCACACCGTTGAAGAACGCTTCGCCGCTGATCGCGCCGTACAGCACCGTGTTACCGATGATGATGTTGTTGACGGCCCAGCCGCGGAACTCGGTGTTCGGACGCACGATGATGCGGCCGCCCGACAAGCCCTTGCCGACGTAATCGTTGCCTTCGCCGACCAGGTCAATCGTGATGCCGTGCGCCAGGAAGGCGCAGGCCGACTGGCCGGCCGTGCCCTGCAGCTGGATGTGGATGGTGTCGTCCGGCAGGCCGGCGTGGCCATAGCGCTTGGCCACTTCGCCCGACAGCATGGTGCCGACGGTGCGGTTGACGTTGCGCACCGGCGAGATGAACGAGACGCGCTCGCCCTTCTCCAGCGCGGCCTTGGCTTGCGCGATCAGCTTGTGGTCGAGCGCCTTGTCGAGGCCGTGGTCCTGGTCCATCGTGTGATAGATCGAGTGGCCATCCTGCACTTCCGGCTGGTAGAAGATGGCGCTGAAGTCCAGGCCCTTGGCCTTCCAGTGCGTGATCGCCTTCGACTTGTCCAGCAGGTCGACGCGGCCGATCAACTCGTCATAGGTGCGGATGCCCAGTTGCGCCATCAGCTGACGGGCTTCCTCGGCGACGAAGAAGAAGTAGTTCACGACATACTCAGGCTTGCCGGAGAACTTGGCGCGCAGCACAGGATCCTGGGTGGCGACGCCGACCGGGCAAGTGTTCAGATGGCATTTGCGCATCATGATGCAACCTTCGACCACCAGCGGCGCGGTGGCGAAGCCGATCTCGTCGGCGCCCAGCATGGCGGCGATGACAACGTCGCGGCCGGTGCGCATCTGGCCATCCGCTTGCACGCGAATACGGCTGCGCAGGCCGTTCAGCACCAGGGTTTGCTGGGTTTCAGCCAGGCCCAGCTCCCAAGGGGTGCCGGCGTGCTTGACCGACGACAGCGGCGAGGCGCCCGTGCCGCCGTCATGGCCGGCGACCACGACGTGGTCGGCCTTGGCCTTGGTGACGCCGGCGGCGACGGTGCCGATGCCCACTTCCGACACCAGCTTGACCGAGATCGAGGCGCGCGGGTTGGCGTTCTTCAGATCGTGGATCAGCTGCGCCAGGTCTTCGATCGAATAAATGTCATGGTGCGGCGGCGGCGAGATCAGACCCACGCCAGGCACCGAGAAGCGCAAGGTCGCGATGTATTCCGACACTTTATGGCCGGGCAGCTGGCCGCCTTCGCCAGGCTTGGCGCCCTGGGCCATCTTGATCTGGATCTGGTCGGCCGAGTTCAGGTAGGCGGCGGTGACGCCGAAACGGCCCGAAGCCACCTGCTTGATGCGCGAGCGCAGCGAATCGCCTTCCTGCAACGGAATGTCGACCACCATCTGCTCTTTGCCCATGACCGAAGCCATGGTCTCGCCCTGCTTGATCTTGATACCTTTCAGTTCCATCGTGTAGCGCGATGGGTCCTCGCCGCCTTCGCCGGTGTTGGACTTGCCGCCGATGCGGTTCATCGCCACGGCCAGGGTCGCGTGCGCCTCGGTCGAGATCGAACCCATCGACATCGCACCGGTGGCGAAACGCTTGACGATTTCCTTGGCAGGCTCGACTTCCTCCAGCGGAATCGCCTTGGTCGGGTCCAGCTTGAACTCGAACAGGCCACGCAGGGTCAGGTGACGCTTGCTCTGGTCGTTGATGATCTGCGCGTACTCTTTATAGCTGGAGAAGTTGTTGCTGCGGGTCGAGTGCTGCAACTTGGCGATCGCGTCCGGGGTCCACAGGTGGTCCTCGCCGCGCACGCGGAAGGCGTACTCGCCGCCGGCGTCCAGGTTGTTGGCAAGCACCGGATCGTCGCCGAAGGCCAGGTTATGCAGACGCAGCGCTTCCTCGGCCACTTCGAACACGCCGATACCCTCGACGTTCGAGGCGGTGCCCTTGAAGTACTTGTCGACCAGCGACTTGTTCAGGCCGACGGCTTCGAAGATCTGCGCGCCGCAGTACGACATATAAGTGGAGATGCCCATCTTCGACATCACCTTCATCAGGCCCTTGCCGATGGCCTTGGTGTAGTTGTAGACGGCCTTGTCGCCGGACATGTCGCCCGGCATGCCGTGCGCCAGCTCGACCAGCGTTTCCATCGCCAGGTACGGGTGGATCGCTTCCGCGCCGTAGCCTGCCAGCAGCGCGAAGTGGTGCGTTTCGCGGGCCGAGCCGGTTTCGACGACCAGACCGGTCGAGGCGCGCAGGCCTTTGCTGACCAAGTGCTGATGCACGGTCGATGTGGCCAGAAGCGCGGGGATGGCGACACGATCGGCGCCGATCGAGCGGTCCGAGACGATCAGGATGTTGTGACCGGATTTGACGGCGTCGACCGCCTCGGCGCACAGCGAGGCCAGGCAGGCTTCAACGCCTTCCTTGCCCCAGGCCAGCGGGTAGCAGATGCTCAGCTCGTACGACTTGAACTTGCCGCCGGTGTGCAGGCTGATGCCGCGCAGACGGGCCATGTCGTCGAAGCCCAGAATAGGCTGCGACACTTCCAGGCGCATCGGCGGGTTGACGTTGTTGGTGTCCAGCAGGTTAGGCTTGGGGCCGATGAACGACACCAGCGACATCACCATCGCTTCGCGGATCGGGTCGATCGGCGGGTTGGTCACCTGGGCGAACAGCTGCTTGAAGTAGTTGTACAGCGGCTTGAGCTTGTTGGACATGACGGCCAGCGGCGAGTCATTGCCCATCGAGCCGGTCGCCTCTTCGCCGGCGGCGGCCATCGGCGCCATCAGGAACTTCAGGTCTTCCTGGGTGTAGCCGAACGCCTGCTGGCGGTCCAGCACGGACGCGACGGCTTTTTCGCCCGGCGCGGCGCTGTACTTGACGCGGTTGTGCGCCAACTGGCTTTCGCTCAGCTTGATTTCGTTGAGCTTGATGCGCACGGCGTTGATCCACGCCTTGTACGGCTTGGCGTTGGCGTAGGTGTCTTTGAGCTCTTTATCGTCGATGATGCGGCCCGCTTCCAGGTCGATCAGGAACATCTTGCCCGGCTGCAAACGCCATTTCTGGATGATTTTCGACTCGGGAATCGGCAACACGCCCGATTCCGACGCCATCACCACCAAGTCGTCGTCGGTGACGATGTAACGCGCCGGACGCAAACCGTTGCGGTCCAGGGTGCCGCCGATGTAGCGGCCGTCGGTGAAGGCCATGGCGGCCGGGCCGTCCCATGGTTCCATCATCGCGGCATGATATTCGTAGAACGCACGGCGATTGTCGTCCATCGTGCCGTGATTTTCCCAGGCTTCCGGGATCATCATCATCATCGCCTGGGCGATCGGATAGCCCGCCATCAGCAGCAGTTCGAGCGCGTTGTCGAAGCAGGCGGTGTCCGACTGGCCTTCATAGATCAGCGGGAACAGCTTCTGCAGGTCTTCGCCCAGCACGGCGGACTTCATCACGCCTTCGCGCGCGCGCATCCAGTTGAAGTTGCCTTTGACGGTGTTGATCTCGCCGTTGTGGGCGATCAGGCGGTACGGGTGGGCCAGCGGCCACTCCGGGAAGGTGTTGGTCGAGAAACGCTGGTGCACCAGCGCCAGCGCCGACACGCAGCGCGCGTCCTGCAGGTCCTTGTAGTACACGCCGACCTGGTCGGCCAGCAGCAGGCCTTTGTAGACGATGGTGCGGGCGGACATCGAAGCGACGAAGAATTCCTTACCGTGCAGCAGCTTGAGCGCCTGGATGGCGTGGCCGGACGATTTGCGGATCACATACAGTTTGCGTTCCAGCGCGTCGGTCACCATGATGTCGGCGCCACGGCCAATAAAGATCTGGCGGATCACCGGCTCTTTGGCGCGCACGGTCGGCGACATCGGCATGTCGCAGTCGACCGGCACGTTGCGCCAGCCCAGCACGACCTGGCCTTCGGCGCGCACCGAGCGCTCGATTTCCTGTTCACAGGCGATGCGGGAAGCGTTTTCCTTCGGCAGGAACACCATGCCGACGCCATATTCGCCCGGCGGAGGCAGTTCCACGCCCTGCTTGGCCATCTCGTCGCGGTAGTACTGGTCCGGGATCTGGATCAGGATACCGGCGCCGTCGCCCATCAGCGCATCGGCGCCCACGGCGCCCCGGTGATCGAGGTTCTTCAGGATCAGCAGACCCTGTTCGACGATGGAGTGGCTTTTATTTCCCTTGATGTGGGCGACGAATCCGACGCCGCAGGCATCGTGTTCATTGGAAGGATCGTACAGACCTTGGGCTTTCATGGGGCTTCTCCGCTGGCAATTAGGCTAATGAGAAACTAGAGTAGTGCAATGCAGCGTAAAAGACAACCATAACAAATAGGGTCGGAGTCGAATTAAATTTTTTGAAGTTGCTAAAAATTTTAATTAGGGACAGAGTGAAACCGAATAAAGAAAAACCGCAGGAACGTCAGCTTCCTGCGGTTTGGCCGAATTAGCTTAAGCGGATTCAGTCTTGATTTTGAAGGGGCGGCCCCGCTTCGCGGGCAGCACCTGACGCTTGACCTTGTTCTGTAAAGCCGTCTTGAACTGGTCCGATCCCAGCGGCCAGCCCTTCAGCAGCGCCTTGCTGATTGAGGCGATCTGCTCGTCCGTCAGCGGCGGCTCGCTGATGGCGGTGTATGCCGCCTCGCGCTGGAATGGCGTATTGCCGAGCGCCCAGAACTGCGCGTGGTCGACCACCAGGCCGTCCGAGCGGATGCCGGCGTGGTGGCAATAGCTGGACCAGGGATAGTCCTCGGCGCGGGCGACCATGCCGTTGCGGACCGGGTTGAATTCGATATAGCGGCTGCACAGCATGAAGTATTCATCCGCGTCGATCAACGAGGTTTTGTAGCGTCCGTTCCACAAAGTTCCACTGCGGCTATATTTCTGGTTGAAGTAGGGCACGTAGTAGCGGCCGATCCATTGCATCATCTGGCCCAGGCCGTTTTCATCGGATGGCGTGACCAGCAAATGCAGGTGGTTGGGCATCAGCACGTAGGCATGCACCGCCACCTTGTGGTTTTTGGCGGCGGTGCGCAGCCAGCCGTGGAAAGCCTGGTAATCCTCGGCATCGTGGAAGATCAGTTGGTCGTTGTTACCGGTCTGGATAACGTGGTGCGGCTGGGCGGGGACGATCAGGCGTGGGAGGCGGGCCATAGATAAGCTAAAGGTAAATCCGCCCGAGTGACACGTAGGGCGGATTAGGCGGAACGCCGTAATCGGCCATGCATGCGTCTCGATGGCGCATGCATGGCCGATTACGCTGCGCTAATCCGCCCTACGTGTCTCCTATGTTAATCGGGCGGCAGTGGGCGAAACGCCGATTCTACACTACTCTGTCCCCGATTAATCACGCGCGCAGCAAAAACGGCGCGACTCTGTCCCTGTTTTTCCCGCCGGGGCTGGACAGCTGGAACACGCTGACCACCTTGGCCAGCGCGCCGCTCTGGTCCTCCAACGCCGCCGACGCCGCCGCCGCCTCCTCGACCAGCGCCGCGTTCTGCTGCGTGACCTGGTCCATCTGCGCGATGGCGCGGTTGATCTGCTCGATACCGGCAGTCTGCTCCACGCTGGCGCTGGTGATTTCGCCGATGATATCGGTCACCCGGCCGACGTTGGCGACGATCTCGCGCATCGTGGTGCCGGCCTCGGCCACCAGCCTGGCGCCGGTCTCCACCTTGTTGACCGAATCGCTGATCAGGGTTTTGATTTCCTTGGCCGCCGCCGCGCTGCGCTGGGCCAGGTTGCGCACCTCGGACGCCACCACCGCGAAGCCGCGTCCCTGCTCGCCGGCGCGGGCCGCCTCGACCGCCGCGTTCAAGGCCAGGATGTTGGTCTGGAAGGCGATGCCGTCGATGACGGCGATGATATCGACGATCTTGTGCGCCGACGCGTTGATCTCCGTCATGGTGTCGACCACCTGCTCGACCACGTTGCCGCCCTTGACGGCCACCTCGGACGCCGACAGCGCCAGGGTGTGCGCCTGGCGTGAGTTGTCGCCGTTCTGCTTGACGGTGGCGGTCAGCTCCTCCATCGACGACGCCGTCTGCTGCAGCGAGCTGGCCTGCTGCTCGGTGCGCGCCGACAGGTCCAGGTTGCCGTGGGCGATCTCGCCGGAGGCGGTGGCGATGGTGTCGGTGCCGCTGCGCACCTGACCGACGATGTTGACCAGGCTGGCGTTCATGTCCTTCAGGGCCTGCAACAGCTGACCGGTCTCGTCCTTGCTGCGCACCTCGATCTTGCTGCTCAAGTCGCCGGCGGCCACGGTTTGCGCCACCACCACCGCCTGGTGGATCGGGCGCGTGATCGACACCCCGATCACATAGGCGAACCAGGCGCCCAGCGCCAGCGCGCCGGCCGCCAGCGCCAGCAGGAAGTGCTGGCCGGAACGGTACTGTTGCTGCACGTCGGCGGCCAGCTCGCGGCCGACATCGGCCTCGTACTTGCCGATCTTGGCCACGCTGCTTAAATACGCGGCGAACTGCGGCTCGAGCCGGTCGTCGGCCAGGCGGCGGGCGGCCTCGATGTCGCCGCTTTTCTTCAGTTTGAACATGGCGTCGCGGCTGGCCGCGTAATCCTTGCGCACCGAGGCGACGGCGGCGAGTAGCGCCTTTTCCTCGTCGCTGACGAGCATCGGTTCGAGTTGTTTCTGGATGGCGTTGACGCGCGCCCGGGTGGCGGCGGCTTTCTCGGTGATCGCGGGGGACTCGGCCGTTTCAGTGTTGCGGGCGAAGGCCAGCACACCGATGCCGCTGATGCCGATCTGGTTGTGCCACTCGGCCGTCAGGCGCTCCTTGACGCTGGCGCTGCCGACCATTTCCTCGGTCAGGTCGCCGACCGACTGCAGGCGCCAGATGCCGGCCATGGCCATGCCAACGATGAGCAGCATGACCAGGCCGAAGCCGCCGGCCAGCCGCACCCCTATTTTCAAATCGGTGAAACGCATCGCAGTACTCCTCAAAAAACAGCGGTTGAGGAGTCATACTACGATGGAGATGCCCTACGGAAACTCACAAATTCTCACAATGCACTGCGCAAAATCAAATAAATTGCTTTGCCCAGGACGACTTGCGTCAAAGAAGTGGTTTTGCTCAGGACAGGTTGAAGCTGGCGGACAGGCTGTAGCCTTCGCCATAGGCGCTGCGCAGCGGCAGATCCTGGCCGAGGCCGGTGCGCGCCTTTTTGCGCAGGCGATACACCAGCATGTCGACGCGGCGGCCGGCGTCCGGATCGTCGCCGCCGATGCCGGCGACGATGACCTGGCGCGGCACCGGCCGGGTGTTAATCGTCAGCAGATGCAGGAAATTGCATTCCTTTTCCGTCAGGGTGATGGCCATGCCCTGCAGTTCGAGCTGGCGGGCGCTGACCCGCAAGGTCCACTTGCTCGGCAGCGGAATGGTTTCCTGCGGACCGACGCGGCGGTCGAGCGCCTCGATGTGCGCGGCCAGCTCGGGGAATTTGATCGGCTTGGTCAGGTAGTGGTCGGCGCCGAGGCGCAAACCGAGAATGCGGTTGTCGAAGGCGACGCGGCCGGTGAGCACCAGCAGGCCGATCTGCGGGTAAAGCTGGCGCATGCGCGGAATGACGTTGAAACCGTCTTCATCGGGCAAGCCGAGATCCAGCACCACCACTCCCACGTTTCCATGGCTCAAGGCCGTCCACATATCGCTGGCGTTGTTCGTGATATGCACTTCGTGTTGTAGCTCAATCAGGAACTCTGCCATTTCTTCGGCGTAGTCCAGATTGTCTTCCACGATAAGTATTTGCGTCATTGATGCGCCATTTGATCGATTGTTGAGCTTTGCGCCCGTACTGCTTCAGCTTGTATTCGGGGAATTATCACTGTTGCCACCCGCTCGCGCAAGGCTTTTCCCGGGCATGGTCGCCACCGGCAGCCAAATCCGAAATTCCGCGCCGCTTTCAGAAACATTTTGGACGGTGACCGTGCCGCCGTGGACGTCGGCGATCACGCGTGTCATATACAAACCAAGGCCCGAGCCGGGCACGCCGGCGGCGTTGCTGCCGCGGTAGGCCTTGGCGAAGATTTTTTCCATTTCCGCTTCCGGCACGCCGGCCCCGCCATCGCGCACGAGGAACTCGACACCGCCCTCCTTCGCAATTTTGCCCAGCAATTCTAACGGAGTATTCGCATCCGTGTATTTGATCGCGTTGTCGACCAATATTTCCAGGCACAGGCGGATGCCGGCGGGGTCGCAGCGCATCCATTGCGGCAGCGCTTCCACGCGTAGATCGACGCGGCTGCGCCGGCTGCGGGCCTGCTCGGCGACCGATTGCAGCAGCGCCGCCGGCGAGATCTCGTCGGGCTGGCGCGCGCGGCCGATGCTGGCCATGCGCTCCGGCGACAGGTACTCGTCGAGCATCGCCAACATGCGGTCGACCGCCGTTTGTATCTTGCGGTAGCGCTTGCGGGTGCCTTCGTCGTGATGGGCGCCGGTCATCTCCAGCCGCTGCACGGCGCCGTCGATGGTCGACAGCGGCGTGCGGAATTCGTGCGACAGCATGGAGGCGAATTTCTTCTGCTGCTCGGCCAGTTCGCGGCGCGGCGTCAGGTCGCGCACCACGCCGACCACGGTCACCGGCGCGCCGGCGTCGTCGAGGATCAGGGTGGAATCGATTTCGACCGGCACCACGCGGCCGTCGGCGTGCGCCAGCTCGGTCTCGCGCACCAGGTGGCGGCGGCTGGCGTCACCGGCCGCGAAGCGCGCCAGGCGCGGCGCCAGATCGACCAGCAGGCCGGCCGCCACGGTGTCGGCGGTGGCCAAGGTGTAGCCGAACTGGCGCTCGGCCGCAGGGCTGAGCCAGGTAAGAAGCAGCGTCGCGCAATCGACCATCCAGCTGACTTCGGTGCTGTTGTCGAGCAGCAGACGGTAGCGTGCTTCGTTGGCCCGCGACAGCGCCAATGCGGCCTGCAACTCGTCGACCGTGGACACCCGCTACTCCACCAGCGGCGCGAAGATCTGTTGCAGATCCTCTTGCGTGAGCGCCATTTTCTGCGACTCGCCCTCGGCCAGGATCGATTGCGCCAGGTCGGATTTTTTCTGCTGCAGCACCTGGATTTTTTCTTCCAGGGTGCCCTTGGCGATCAGCTTGTAGACGAACACCGGCTTGTCCTGGCCGATGCGCCAGGCGCGGTCGGTGGCCTGGTTCTCGGCCGCCGGGTTCCACCACGGATCGTAATGAATCACCGTGTCGGCTGCCGTCAGGTTCAGGCCGACGCCGCCGGCCTTCAGGCTGATCAGGAAGATCGGCACCGCGCCCTGCTGGAAGGCCGCCACCTGCGCGCTGCGGTCCTTGGTGTCGCCGGTCAACAGCGCGTACGGGATGTCGCGCGCCTCGAGCTCCTGCTCGATCAGCTCGAGCATGCTGGTGAACTGCGAGAACACCAGGATCTTGCGGTTCTCCTCCAGCAAGTCCTCGACCATCTGCATCAGGTCGATCAATTTGGCCGAGCCGGCCGTCTGCTTCTTCGACGGCAGCGACTTGACCAGTCGCGGATCGCAACAGACCTGGCGCAGCTTGAGCAGCGCCTCGAGGATGACGATCTGGCTGCGCGCCACACCTTTACGGTCGATTTCCTCGCGTACCTTTTGGTCCATCGCCAGGCGCACGGTTTCATACAGATCGCGCTGGGCGCCGGTCAGCTCGACCTTGCGCACCATCTCTGTCTTCGGCGGCAACTCCTTGGCCACGTTGTCCTTGGTCCGGCGCAGCAGGAAAGGTTTGATGCGGCGGTTGAGCAAGGTCCGGCGCATCGGATCGTCCTGGCGCTCGATCGGGTGGCGGAAGACGCTATTGAAGCCCTTCTCGTCGCCCAGCAAGCCCGGCAGCAGGAAGTGGAACTGCGACCATAGCTCGCCCAGATGGTTTTCCAGCGGCGTGCCGGACAGGCACAGGCGGTGGCGGGCGCGCAGCAAGCCGGCGCTTTGCGCGGCCTTGGAGCGGGTGTTCTTGATGTAGTGCGACTCGTCGAGGATAACCAGGTGGAAATCGTGCTCGCGCAGTTTTTCCTCGTCGCGCGGCAGCAGCGCGTAGGTGGTCAGCACCAGGTCGGCCTCTTCGATTTGGTCGAACTGGCCCATGCGGTCCTTGCCCTGCAACAGCAGCACGCGCAGGCTCGGCGCGAAACGGGCCGCCTCCTCCTGCCAGTTGCCCATCAGGCTGGTCGGCGCGATCACCAGCGCCGGCGCGGTCAGGCGGCCGGCCTCTTTTTCGATCAGGATGTGGGCCAGGGTTTGCACCGTCTTGCCCAGGCCCATGTCGTCGGCCAGGATGCCGGCGAAGCCGTATTCGCGCAGGAACTGCATCCACGACAAGCCGTCGGTCTGGTAGTCGCGCAGGGTGGCCTGCAGGCCGGCCGGCGTGGCCACTTTCTTGACTTCGCCGAACTGGTTCAGGCGCGCGCCCATTTCACGCAGCTCGTCGCCGCCGTTCCAGTTCAGTTCGACGTTGCGGGCCAGCTCGTCCAGACGCGCGGCGTCCAGCGTGGCCATGCGCAACGAGGTCTTGATCTTGTCGCTGAAATACAGCTCGCCCAGGGTAGACAGGATGGGCTTGATCCGCGCCCACGGCAGCGCCACGCGCGCGCCGTCGGCCAAAGTAGCCAGCATCTGGTCCTCGTCGCCGTGGCTGGCGATGGCCTTCGGATTGAAATCGTTGGGCGCGTTGCGGATCAGTTGCACCAGCACGGGCAGCAGCGGCACGCGCTCCTGGTTGACCATGATGCCCAGCTCCAGTTCGAACCAGGCGCGGCCGCCGTCGGCCGGGTCTTCGGTGACGTCCGCGTACCAGTCGCCGACTTCCATGACGTCATAGCGGTACTTGGTGGTCTTCTCGACTTTCCAGCCTTCGTCCTTCAGGGCGGCGATGCCGTCGCGGGCGAAGCGTATCCACTCGGCCTGGCTCGGCAACAGCAGCCCGCCCTTGACGCTGCTCAATGGCAGCGCAGTCGGCGCCTGGAAGTGGCGCTCGTTCAGCAGCGCCAGCGCCTGTTCCTCGGCGGCGGCGTCCCGCTGGATGATCTCGGTGACTTCGCCCTTCTGGCGCACCACGCGCTGCGACGGATCGAAGGAGACGCGCTCGCCGTCGTAGTCGAAGGACAGCACGGCGAAATCGTGCCAGCGCTGCAAGGAACCGTCGGCCAGCATCGCCGCGTCCAGGGTCAGCACCGGGCGCGGCTTGACGTCGTCGCGCACCCGCTGCGGCAGCGGCTGCGGCAACGGCATCAGCTGTTGCAGGCCGTGCGCCAGCAACAGTTGCGACACGCGCATCTTGTCGTTGGCCGTCAGCAGCGGCGCCTGCGCCACCAGCGCCTGCAGGTCCGCCAGCGGAATCGAGGCGCCCCCCTGGTTCAGTTGCAGCACGCCGCAGGACAGGTTGTCGATGTACCACGGTGGATCGGTCGGCAGCATGTAATCTACCTGGTCGGCGCCATTACTGGTGGCGCGCGCGCCCGGCGGCGGCTGCACCTGCCAGCCGAGGCGCAGGCCCTTGCCCTCTTCGCGCCAGGCCAGATTGGCTTCGCGCAACACGCCGCCCTTGAGCGGATACACCAGGCCGTTGCCGACGTCGGCCCATGAATTTGCCCACAGCAATTTATCCTGCTCGGCCAGCATCTGCAGCAGCGCCGCCCCGATCTTGCCGCGCGGTTCGGTGGCCGAGCCGGTCTGCGAATTCTGGCCGCTGCGCATGGCGACAAAGAAACGGATCAAATCCTCGTCGCCGGGCGCCAGGAAGGTCGGCGGCGCCGACAGCAGCGAAAACACCTCGCTGACCGGGGTGGCGGCGGCGACGTCGCCGTTCGAGCGCAGCCGCGCCTTGTACAGGCACAACGCCACGTGGCGGCCGCCGCTGGTGGGCGCCATCACGTAGATCAACCGGTACTGGGTTTGTTTCGGATCGCTATCGACCGGCGGCGCGGTCAGCTTGGCCTTGGGATGCGCGGCGGCGTCCACCCGTTGCAGCCAGGTAGCCACCGCGTACGACAATTGGTTCGCGGGCGGCGGCGGCAGGCGCGCGGGAGCAGCCGGCGCCGCAGGAGCGGCTGGCTTGGCGGGAACCTCGTCGGTGGCGTCGTCGCGGGTAAAATCCATAGGTCGCATGTTGTTCAAAGATGGTTCAAAAACGGCAACAGGCGATATTATCCGCCATACACGCGTTCGTGTTTGCGGATTCTTTTGAAAAACCCGCGTGCTTATGTGCCTTTGGTGTCTTTAGACGCCTCAAACACGGTTCAATATTTGCGGATCGGCTATATCTTCGTCCATTTGGACTGTCAAGACTGGCACAATCGCGCCGATTGCGTATCATTCCGGGCTTGACCGCTAAGGAATGACCCACATGCTGCCTTCCATCGAACAACGTCTCGCCCTCGAACTCGCCGCGAAACCGGTCCAGGTTGCCGCCGCCATCGCCCTGCTGGACGAAGGCGCCACCGTCCCCTTCATCGCCCGTTACCGCAAGGAAGCCACCGGCGGCCTCGACGACATCCAGCTGCGTTTGCTCGAAGAGCGCCTGCGCTACCTGCGCGAGCTGGAAGACCGCCGCGCCGCCATCGTGGCATCCATCACCGAACAGAATAAAATGACGCCAGCTCTATTAGATGCTGTCATGCATGCGGAAGACAAGACCCGGTTGGAAGACTTATATCTTCCGTACAAGCAAAAACGCCGCACCAAAGCGCAAATCGCCATCGAAGCGGGCCTCGCGCCGCTGGCCGACAGCCTGCTGGCCAACCCCGAACTGACTCCCGAAACGGAAGCCACCCGCTTCCTGCGCGAAGCCTTCACCACCGCCGACGGCAACAATCCCGGCGTCGCCGACACCAAAACCGCGCTCGACGGCGCCCGTCAAATCCTGATGGAACGCTTCGCCGAGGACGCCACCCTGCTGCAGTCGTTGCGCGAGTACGTACAAGAGCATGGCATCGTTGAATCGAAGGTTATTGAAGGAAAGCAAGACGAAGGCGAAAAATTCGCCGATTACTTCGATTATTCGGAAACCATTGCCACCGTGCCTTCGCACCGCGCGCTGGCGCTGATGCGCGGGCGCCGCGAAGGCATCCTCGACGTCACCCTGCGGCTCGACACCGAAGCCGAGAAACCGAAGTGGGACGCGCCGCACAATCCGTGCGAGGGCCGCATCGCCGCCCGCTTCGGCATCAAGAACCAGGGCCGCGCGGCCGACAAATGGCTGGCCGACACGGCGCGCTGGACGTGGCGCGTGAAAAGCTTCATGCACCTGGAAACAGAATTGATGGGCGCGCTGCGCGAGCGGTCCGAACTGGACGCCATCAACGTCTTCGCCACCAATTTGAAAGCCTTGTTGCTGGCTGCGCCGGCCGGCCAGCGCGCCACGATGGGCCTGGATCCGGGCCTGCGCACCGGCGTCAAGGTGGCCGTGGTCGACGCCACCGGCAAGGTGGTCGACACCGCCGTCATCTATCCGCACCAGCCGAAAAACGACTGGGACGGCTCGCTGCACACGCTGGGACGCCTGGCCGCCAAGCACAACGTCTCGCTGATCTCGATCGGCAACGGCACCGCCTCGCGCGAAACCGACAAGCTGGCGCAGGACCTGATCAAGCAGCATCCGGATCAGAAGATGACCAAGATCGTCGTCTCGGAGGCGGGCGCGTCGGTGTATTCAGCGTCCGAATTCGCCTCGCGCGAGTTGCCGGACATGGACGTCTCGCTGCGCGGCGCCGTCTCGATCGCGCGCCGCCTGCAAGACCCGCTGGCCGAGCTGGTCAAGATCGACCCGAAATCGATCGGCGTCGGCCAATACCAGCACGACGTCTCGCAAACCCAGCTGGCGCGCTCGCTCGACGCCGTCGTCGAGGATTGCGTCAACGCTGTGGGCGTGGACGTCAACACCGCGTCGGCGCCGCTGCTGGCGCGCGTATCGGGGCTGTCGACGTCGGTGGCGCAGGCCATCGTCTCGTACCGCGACGTCAAGGGCGCCTTCGCCTCGCGCGCCGCGCTCAAGTCGGTGCCGCGCCTGGGCGACAAGACCTTCGAGCAGGCGGCCGGCTTCCTGCGCGTGATGGGCGGCGAAAACCCGCTGGACGCCTCGGCGGTGCACCCGGAATCGTACCCGCTGGTCGAAAAGATCCTCGGCGACATCAAGAAGGACATCAAGGCCGTCATCGGCGAGACCGCGCTGATCAAGTCGCTCAGCCCGGCCAAATACGCCGACGACAAGTTCGGCGTGCCGACCATCACCGACATCTTGAAGGAGCTGGAAAAGCCGGGCCGCGATCCGCGTCCCGAGTTCACCACCGCCACCTTCAAGGACGGCGTCGAAGAGATCCGCGACCTGCGTCCGGACATGATCCTCGAAGGCGTAGTCACTAACGTGGCCGCCTTCGGCGCCTTCGTCGACATCGGCGTGCACCAGGACGGCCTGGTACATATCTCCGCCTTGTCGAACACGTTCGTCAAGGACCCGCACACGGTGGTCAAGGCCGGCCAGGTGGTCAAAGTGAAGGTGCTGGAAGTGGACGAAAAGCGCAAGCGCATCGCCTTAACGATGCGCCTGACCGACAGCGCCCCGCAAGCCGGCGCCCAGCCGCAGCAGCGCAGCGACCGCACCGACCGCAAGAGCATGGGCCAGCACCAGAAGCAAACCGCCCGCGCCGAGCCGATCGGCGGCAGCATGGCGGCCGCCTTCGCCAAACTACGCGGCTAACTCCGAAGCTTACCCCCGGGGGTCAGGTCCGACATTCGGACATTTTTGAACTTTTGCCAACCAAAAAAGTTCAACAAAATCTGGATTTGTCCGAATGTCGGACCTGACCCCGTGGGTTGTTGGTACGCGGGGGCCGCATTTCTTATAAAATGTGCGCACCTAATACTTATTTACACTGAGGCAGCTATGAGCGACGTACAAACCTGGATCAAAGAAACCGTGACCGCCACCCCGGTGGTGCTGTTCATGAAGGGCACCGCCCAGTTCCCGCAATGCGGCTTCTCCGGCCGCGCCATCCAGATCCTGAAAGCCTGCGGCGTCGAGAACATCGCCACCGTCAACGTGCTGGAAGATCCGGAAGTGCGCCAAGGCATCAAGGACTACTCGAACTGGCCGACCATTCCGCAGCTCTACGTCAAAGGCGAGTTCATCGGCGGTTCGGACATCATGAACGAGATGTTCGAGTCCGGCGAGCTGAAAGCCCTGCTGGATGCCTGATCGACCGCAGCGGATAATAATAGCCATCACCGGCGCCACCGGCGCCGTGTATGGCGTGCGTCTGCTGCAGCATTTGCAACACACTCCGAACGTCGAGACGCATCTGATCGTCTCCGACGCGGCCGTCCTCACCTTGCACCAGGAAACCGGCCTGCAGCGCAAGGAAGTCGAATCGTACGCCCACGTGGTGCACAGGGTGCGCGACGTCGGCGCGTCGATCGCCAGCGGCTCGTTCCAATCGGACGGCATGATCGTCGCGCCCTGCTCGATGAAGACCTTGGCGTCCGTGGCGCATGGCCTGTCGGACAACCTGATCGCGCGCGCGGCCGACGTGGTGCTCAAGGAGCGCCGCCGGCTGGTGCTGATGGTGAGGGAGACGCCGTTCAATCTCGCGCACTTGCGCAACATGACGGCGGTAACGGAGATGGGCGGCATTATCTACCCGCCGCTGCCGGGCTTTTATCACAATCCGCAAAGCATTGCGGAGATGGTGGACCACACCGTGGGCCGGGTCATCGACCTGTTCGGCATCGAGCACACGCTGGCCCCGCGCTGGGCTGGTATGAAGCCAGCCAGCCCGTCCAACGAAGATGGTGCCGGTCCCGCCTAGCGCTTATCGAACTGCGATCCGCTGGCTTTTTTCAAATCCCTGGCTTCCTCCACCATGCGGCGATGGGCGATGCGCTTGCGCATCACCTCGGCATGCTGGGCGGCGGTCATCGGAGGGACGGTCATCAAATCTTTTAGCTGCGCGACGTTGCTGTAGTTACTTTTCATAGGACGGCTCAAAAGCTTGGCTCCGAAGTAAATGCTGCGGTTCAGCGGCGCTGACTCCCCATTGTGCCTGAAATCCATGTCGAAACGATGACAATTCGCAAAGGGGCCCAAAATAAAAAGTCACTACTTCAAATACACTTTTTCCGAACAAAAACCGGTGAAATCATGAAACTAGTTTCACACCGCATCCGCCGGAAAAGTCGCCACAAACAGTCGATATAACTCCGTACCAGTACTTAAAATGACTACTTTTGGTAGTTCACCCGTACCAGCATGCGAATAAATTCGCGTGCGATTTGCCGATGATGCTCGTCCAGGCGCTGTAAATCGGCGATTAATTTGACGTCGGCCGACTCGAAGCGGGACACGCCGTTGCCGTTTTCGCCGGCCGGGGCGCCCGCCTCGGCGCCGCCGAAGCGCAGCCACTCGGCGGGCACACCCAACCACTGCGCGATCATGCGCAGCTTTTCCTGGGTCGGGATGGCCTCGCCCACCAGCCATTTGCGGGCCGCGTGGACTGTGATCGGTCTGCCATCAAACCGAATATTAAATTCCCTGGCCAGCCGTGTGGGGCTGTCGGGCGAGTAGTGGGCGTTCTTAAGAGCCTGCTGCAAGCGCTGGCTAAAGCTTTCGCGTTCATTGGAAGAGTTCATAGGTGCACTATTTCACGTTGCGTCATGAAAGTCAGTCTCTTGAAAACGAGCGCTGAAGGTGACGTGATGGGATGTCGAAATTGGCATTCTATCCTCTGTAAGTGCGGATGCCGGCGCGCAGGCCCACCAAATTATGTTTGGTCGGCTACTGCAAAAGAGGCAACTTCCGGCTCTCTCTTATGGGGGTGGTGAAGTTGCAAATCTTATCACTAGTTGCCCGGCGAAAGCCATACCACTTTTACGCGGAAGGGTATGATGCCGCCGGCCCGGGATCAACGTCGCACGATACCAGTGCGTCACGGTGGGCGGCGGTCGCCGCCGATAGCCGCCGGCCGGGCGCCAGGCGCGCTACAATATCCATGACGTTGACGTAAACGGAAATCGAACGACCTACCGCCCTGAGCCCGATGCCTACTTATACCATTACCGAACTGGCCCGTGAATTCGACATCACGGCGCGCGCCATCCGCTTCTACGAGGACCAGGGCTTGCTGAGCCCGTCCCGCGAGGGTGCCGGCGGCCGCAGCCGCGTCTACACCCCGCGCGACCGCACCCGCCTCAAGCTGACCCTGCGCGGCAAGCGCCTCGGCCTGTCGCTGTCCGAAATCAAGAGCCTGGTCGACATGTACGAGACGCCCAAGGACACCAGCGCCCAGATGCACCGCTTTCTCGGCGTACTGGCCCAGCACCGCCAAACGCTGGAACAGCAGCGCGAGGACATCGAAATGTCGCTGGCCGAGATCACCGCGCACGAGGACGAATGCAAACGCCTGCTGGCGGCCCAGGAAGAAGCCAAAACCGCTTGACGTAGTTTAGTAGGTTCCGCTTACTTTACGTTTACGTAAACGTCACTCCAAGGTATGATTACCGTTCAAATCAAACCAGAAGAATGAGGATGACATGCTCCATCTCCCAGGCCTGACCTTTGACCACGGCGAAGACATCGCCGCCCTGCGCGAAACCGTGCAACAGTTCGCCGCCGCCGAGATCGCACCGCGCGCGGCCGAGATCGACCGCAGCGACCAGTTCCCGATGGACCTGTGGCGCAAGATGGGGGAGCTGGGCGTGCTCGGCATCACCGTCAGCGAGGAATACGGCGGCGCCAACATGGGCTACCTGGCCCACATCGTGGCGATGGAGGAAATCTCGCGCGCATCGGCCTCGGTCGGCCTGTCGTACGGCGCCCACTCGAACCTGTGCGTCAACCAGATCAAGCGCAACGGCACCGAGGAGCAAAAACAAAAATACCTGCCGAAGCTGATCTCGGGCGAACACGTCGGCGCGCTGGCGATGTCCGAGCCCAACGCCGGTTCCGACGTCGTCAGCATGAAGCTGCGCGCCGATTTCAAGGGCGACCGCTGGGTGCTCAACGGCACCAAGATGTGGATCACCAACGGCCCCGACGCCGACGTGCTGGTGGTCTACGCCAAGAGCGACCTCGACGCCGGCGCCAAGGGCATGACCGCCTTCCTGATCGAAAAGGGCTACAAGGGGTTCTCGGTGGCGCAAAAGCTCGACAAGCTGGGCATGCGCGGCTCGCACACGGGCGAGCTGGTGTTCGAGGATTGCGAAGTGCCGGTCGAGAACGTGCTCGGCGGCCTGGGCAAGGGCGTCAACGTGCTGATGTCGGGCCTGGACTTCGAGCGCACCGTGCTGTCCGGCGGTCCGCTGGGCATCATGCAGGCGTGCATGGACGCGGTCGTGCCCTACATCCACGACCGCAAACAGTTCGGCCAGGCGATCGGCGAATTCCAGCTGATGCAGGGTAAGATCGCGGATATGTACTCGACCATGATGGCGTGCAAGGCCTATGTGTACGCCGTCGGCCAGGCCTGCGACCGCGCCACCACGCCGGAGGCGGTGCGCCAGCTGCGCAAGGACGCCGCCGGCGCCATCTTGTACAGCGCGGAGAAGGCGACCTGGATGGCCGGCGAGGCGATCCAGACCTTGGGCGGCAACGGCTACATCAACGAGTATCCGGTCGGCCGCCTGTGGCGCGATGCCAAGTTGTATGAAATCGGCGCCGGCACCAGCGAAATCCGCCGCATGCTGATCGGCCGCGAATTGTTCGCGGAAACCCGCTAACCCCTCATGCTTGCACCGACGTGCTTGCGTCGCGGCATAGGGGTCGTACCCCAGGGGGTACGACCCGCATGGGGTTGCGGGTTTGCTGCCGACCGACCGAACAAGTTTAGTTGAGTCAACGCGTAAAGGTGAGGGCCATCATGACCCAGGCTGCATTCCCAAAACTGCTGCGCTCGCAGATCGCGTTCGACATCGCGCGCACGATCCGCGATGGCTTCGACAAGCACTACCGCTTGTTCCGCCAGACCAGCCGGCAGGCCAAGGAGCATTTCGAGCGCGGCGCCTGGGGCGCGGCGCAGCAGGCCGCGCGCGAGCGAATCGATTTCTACGACCGCCGCGTGCAGGAATGCGTGCAAACCCTGGAGGACGAATACAGCCAGTCCGACCTGACCGACGAGGTGTGGCGCGAGCTCAAGCTGCACTACATCGGCATGCTGTCCGACCACAAGCAGCCGGAGCTGGCGGAAACCTTTTTCAACTCGGTCTGCTGCAACATCCTGCACCGCAGCTACTTCCACAACGAATTCATCTTCGTGCGGCCGGTGGTCTCGACCGAGTACATCGAAACCGAGGAACTGGCGCCGACCTACCGCGTCTACTATCCGGGCACGGACGGCTTGCACTGTACGATCAAGCGCATCGTCACCGACTTCCAGCTCGACGCCAAATTCGATAACCTGTCGCGCGACGTCGAACAGGTGGAGACACGTTTGCAAGACCTGTTCGGCGCCGGCAGGACCGAGCCGAACAACCAGATCCAGGTGCTGTCGAGCTTGTTCTTCCGCAACAAGGGCGCCTACATCGTCGGCAAGGGCATCAACGGCAACAAGGTATATCCGTTCGTCGTGCCGATCCTGCACAACCGCCACGGCGAACTGATACTCGATACCGTGCTGTTCGACCAGGAACTGATCACCATCCTGTTCTCGTTCACGCGCGCCTACTTCCTGGTGGACATGGAGGTGCCCTCGGCCTATGTGCAATTCCTGCGCACCCTGCTGCCGCGTAAACCGCGCAGCGAGATCTACACCATCCTCGGCCTGCAAAAGCAGGGCAAGACGCTGTTCTACCGCGATTACCTGCAACACCTGAAACATTCTTCGGACCAGTTCGAAATCGCGCCCGGCATCAAGGGGCTGGTGATGCTGGTGTTCGCGCTGCCGTCGTTCCCCTACGTGTTCAAAGTCATCAAGGATTTCTATCCGCCGCCCAAGGACACCACGCGCGCGCTGATCAAGGAAAAATACCTGCTGGTCAAACACCACGACCGCGTCGGCCGCATGGCCGACACCTTGGAGTATTCGAATGTCGCCTTCCCGCGCCACCGCTTCACCGAGGAACTGATCGCCGAGTTGAAACATTTCGCGCCGTCCTTATATGAGGAAGAGGGCGAGAAAATCATCATCAAGCACCTGTACATCGAGCGCCGCATGGTACCGCTGAACATGTGGCTCGGCAACGCGGACAAGGACGGCAACGACGCCCAGATCGAACACGGCATCCTTGAGTACGGCAACGCCATCAAGGAGCTGGTCGCCGCCAACATCTTCCCCGGCGATATGCTGTACAAGAACTTCGGCGTGACCCGGCACCAGCGCATCGTGTTCTACGATTACGACGAGATCGAATACATCACCGACTGCAATTTCCGCGACATCCCGGAAGCGCGCAATGAGGAGGACGAGATGGCATCGGAGCCGTGGTATCCGATCGGCAAGCACGACGTCTTCCCCGAGCAGTTCGGCCGCTTCCTGCTGGGCAACGCCAAGATCCGCAAGTATTTCATGAAGCACCACGCCGACCTGCTGACGCGCGAATACTGGCAGGCGCGCAAGCAGCGCATCCTCGACGGCGTCGTCGAGGACGTTTATCCGTATCCGCAGCACATCCGTTTCTTCCACGAGAACCAGTCCAACATTCCGGCGGTATCGATCCCGGTGCCGCCACCCTTTATGGAGACGCTAGAAAATGAATGATCCTATTGTTATCGTCGGTGCGGCCCGCACTCCCATGGGCGCCTTCCAGGGCGACTTTTCCGGCAAGGCCGCGCACGACCTGGGCGCGGTAGCGATCGCCGCCGCCGTCGAGCGCGCCGGCATCGACGGCAAGCTGGTCGAGCACGTCTACTTCGGCAACTGCCTGATGGCCGGCCAGGGCCAGGCGCCCGCGCGCCAGGCCCTGTTGAAAGCCGGCCTGCCCGCATCGACCGGCGCCGTCACCTTGTCCAAAATGTGCGGTTCCGCGATGCAGGCCGCCATCTTCGCCCACGACCAGCTGGTCGCCGGCAGCGCCGACGTGGTGATCGCCGGCGGCATGGAGTCGATGACCAACGCGCCGTATCTGATTCCGAAGGCGCGCGGCGGCTACCGCATCGGCCACGGCATGATGTTCGACCACATGATGTACGACGGCCTCGAGGACGCCTACTCGCGCAATGAGAAGACCGGCGAAGGCCGCTCCATGGGCACGTTCGCCGAGGAGTGCTCGGCCAAGTACGAATTCACCCGCGAGGCGCAGGACAACTTCGCCATCGAATCGGTCAAGCGCGCGCAGGCCGCCACCAACGAAGGCTGGTTCAAATGGGAAATCGCGCCCGTGACCGTCACCAGCCGCGCCGGCGACACCGTCATCGACAAGGATGAAGGCCCGCTGAAAGCCAAGATCGAAAAGATCCCGACCTTGCGCGCCGCGTTCAAGAAGGACGGCACCATCACGGCCGCGTCGTCGTCGTCGATCAACGACGGCGCCGCCGCGCTGGTGATGATGCGCGAATCGACCGCCAAGCAGCTGGGCGCGACCGTCATCGCCAAAATCCACGGCCACGCCACGTTCGCGCAGGAACCGAACCTGTTCACCACCGCCCCGATCGGCGCGGTGGAAAAGCTGTACAAGAAAATCGGCTGGGCCAGCAGGGACGTCGACCTGTTCGAGATCAACGAGGCGTTCGCCGCCGTGCCGATGGCCGCCATGCGCGACCTCGACATCCCGCACAGCAAGATCAACGTGCACGGCGGCGCTTGCGCGCTGGGCCACCCGATCGGCGCCTCCGGCGCGCGCATCATCGTCACGCTGATCGGCGCGCTCAAGCGCACCGGCGGCAAGAAGGGCGTCGCTGCCCTGTGCATCGGCGGCGGCGAGGCGACGGCCATGGCCATCGAGCTGGTGTAATCAGATGGCGACCGCACTCATCATTGGCGCCTCGCGCGGCATCGGGCACGAACTCGTCAAGCAATACCTGGCTGACGGCTGGCGTGTGATCGCCACCGCCCGCAAGGCCGAGGACTGCGCCGCGCTCGGCGCGCTGGGGGCCGAGCCGCATCAGCTCGACGTCACGGACGTCGAGGCGTGCGCCGGCATCGGCTGGAAGCTCGACGGCGAGGAACTCAACGTCGCCATCCTGAACGCCGGCGTCTACGGCCCGCGCCATGATGGCTTCCCGCTGCAGACGGATTTCGATTCCGTCATGCACACCAACGTGCTGGCGGCGATGCGCCTGCTGCCGATCATCGCGCCGCTGGTGTGCGCGGCGCGCGGCAAGCTGGCGGTGCTGTCGTCGAAGATGGGATCGCTGAGCGAGCGCGGCAGCCCCAGCGGCTCGCTGTACCGCGCCAGCAAAGCCGCCTTGAACTCGGTGCTGATCGACACGGCGCTGGTGTTCGGCAAGCAAGGCGCCACCTGCGTCGCCTTCCATCCGGGCTGGGTGCGCACGGAGATGGGCGGCGAGGGCGCCGACATCTCGGTGGAGGAAAGCGCCGGCGGCATCCGCGCCACGTTGGCCGCGCTGCCGGCGTCGGAGCGCGCCGTCTACCGCAACTACGACGGCAGCGAGATCGGCTGGTAACAGCTTCGCAATCAGAGGCGAACCCCGCACAGCCAGGCGGGGTGCTGGTTAAAATTAAAAAGACGAGACGACATGATACTGACCGAAGAACACGAAATGATCCGCGACGCCCTGCGCACCTTCGCGCAGGAACGCCTGGCGCCACAGGCCGCCCGCTGGGACAAGGAGCACCACTTCCCGAAAGAGGAACTGAAGGAACTGGCCGCGCTGGGCGCCTTCGGCGTCGCCGTGCCGGAAGCCCTGGGCGGCGCCGGCATGGACTACGTCTCGCTGGCGCTGGTGCTGGAGGAGATCGCGGCCGGCGACGGCGGCACCTCCACCATCATCTCGGTCAACAACTGTCCGGTGTGCAGCATCGCCATGATGTACGCCAACGACCGGCAAAAGGAGCAGTGGCTGCGTCCGCTAGCCCAGGGCGACATGCTGGGCGCCTTCTGCCTGACCGAACCGCACACCGGCAGCGACGCCGCCGCGTTGCGCACCACCGCCACGCGGGATGGCGGCGACTACGTCATCAACGGCGTCAAGCAATTCATCACCAGCGGCAAGTACGCCGACGTCGCCATCGTCCTGGCCGTCACCGACAAGGCCGCCGGCAAGAAGGGCATCAGCGCCTTCTGGGTGCCGACGTCGACGCCGGGCTACATCGTCGCCGGCCTGGAGCAAAAGATGGGACAGCACTCGTCGGACACGGCGCAGATCCTGTTCGAGAACTGCCGCATCCCGGCCGAGAACCTGATCGGCGAAGAAGGCCAAGGCTACAAGATCGCGCTGTCGGGTCTCGAGGGTGGCCGCATCGGCATCGCCTCGCAAGCGGTCGGCATGGCGCGCGCCGCGTACGAGGCCGCGCTGACGTACGCTCGCGACCGCGAAAGCTTCGGCAAGCCGATCTTCGAGCACCAGGCGGTGCAATTCCGGCTGGCCGACATGGCCACGCAAATCGAAGCGGCGCGCCAACTGATCCGCCACGCCGCATCAATGAAGGACGCCGGCCTGCCATGTTTAAAAGAGGCGGCGATGGCCAAGCTGTTCGCCTCCGAAATGGCGGAAAAAGTCTGCTCGGACGCCATCCAGGTACACGGCGGCTACGGCTACGTCTCCGACTTCCCGGTCGAGCGCATCTACCGCGACGTGCGCGTGTGCCAGATCTACGAAGGCACCAGCGACATCCAAAAACTCCTCATCGCCCGCGCGCTGTAAAACAAACTCCGGGGTCAGTCTGACATTCGGACACGAACTGAAGCATTGTGTAGTAGAGCTCGTGTCCGAATGACAGACTTGCCCCCCGCATTTTTACGAAAACGCGGACGAAAAAAAAGCCCGTATCTCAACGGGCTTCGTTCCAATGTATTACCAATGCTTTAATCGTGCCGTCGTCCAGTGCTATCTGCAAAGTGACTTCAGCGTTTCTCGGACGCCCATGCTATCTGCGTGGTGCCTCCAACGTGTAAAACGACCAATGTATTCGAAACTACAACTCCAGGTAGCGCCAGCTGTGATCCGCTCTTACACATATCGGACTACGGCGCTTGCCTCAGACGTGGGACTGAACGCTTGGAAACCAAGAGAACCTCAACCACGAACGTAGTGTAACACAGTTGTTTGTGCGACGCACAAATTATTTCATTTCTGTGGCTTCCGTGGTCAGCGGCGTCGGATTGCGGCGCGGCTTGTGGCGGCAGGCCCGCTCGAACTCGGAGATCACCTGGGCGCCGAACAGCAACAGGGTGGCGCCGATTTCCAGGCTGAACATGACGATGATGGCAGTCGTCATCGAGCCGTACACCACGTTCACCTGCGACAAGGTGGAAAAGTACCAGACCAGGATGTGGCGCGCCAGCTCCCACAGCAGCGCCGCCGTCACGCCGCCGATCAGGGCGTGCGACAGGGACAACCGGCCGACCGGCATGACCAGATAGATGGCCGTCAGCACCAGCACCTCGCCGCTCAGGCCCAGCATGTACAGCAGCGCGCCCGACACGCCTTCGAGCGACCAGTCGTAGCCGAACAAGTGCACGCTTTCCTCGCCCATCACTTGCAGGCTGCCCGCCACCAGGGTCACCAGCAGCATGCCAACGCCCAGCGAGAGGATGAAGCAGTACGGCATGATCGCCGAGATCAGAAAACGCCGGCGCTTGATCTCGACGCGATGCTTGAAGATGACGGACATGGCGTTTTCCAGCACCGTGAAGGCCAGCGAGCTGAAAAAGATCATGCTGACCAGCAGCACGCCGCCGACCACGTCGCGGTGTTCGAGGAAATGCCCGACCTCGGTGACGAACGGTTTCGTTTGTCCGGGCACCAGGTAGTTCAGATAGCGGCCGACGGTGTCGAGCAGCACGTCCTGGTCGATCACATGCGACAACGCGACCACCACCAGCATCAGCAACGGGACGATCGATAGCAGCGAGTAATAGGCCACCGCGCCCGCCAGCAGCAGGCCTTGATTGGCGCGAAAGCCCTTGAGGCATTGCACCAGGAAGTCCATGGGGTGCGTCAGCACGTAGGCCAGGCCCCGGCGATTGAGAAATTTCATTTATCCATTCTACGCGGCGGTTCAGCGCGGGGTATGTGCGTCTACGTCCAGATAACGCCAGTTGGTGAATTCCACCGGGTGGCGCGTGTAATGTTTAAGCCATGGCTGCTGCAGATCGGCGGCGATCGGATGCGTCAGCAGCACCCATGGCGTGTACGCGTGAATGATCTGCGCCATTTCATCATACAACCTGGTGCGCGCGGGCGTGTCCCCCATCGTGCGGGTTTGCTCGTAGCGCTGATTGTAGGCGGGCAGGTTGAAGCGGGCGTAGTTCGGCCCCGCCTTGTTCGGGCCGTACAGCAATTGATAGAAATTGTCGCCGTCGGGGAAGTCGGCCACCCAGTTGGTTTCGAACATCATCACGTTGCCCAGGCGCGAGGCTTTGATGATCTCGGTCTTCTTGTCGCTCTTGAAAGTGACGTTGAGACCGATCGCGTTCAGATTCTTGCGCCACAACTCGTCGCGCAGGCGGCCCACCATCGACGGCTCGGTGTGCATGACCAGGGTCAGCGGTTTGCCGTCGGGCAGGGTGCGGAAGCCGCCCGGTCCCTTTTTGTAGCCGTAGCGGTCCAGCAGCGCGTTGGCCAGCGCCGGATCGTAGCCGACCGGGCTGCGGTAGGCCGGATCGTAGCCGAGCACGTTCGGCGGCAGCGGCGTCTCGGCGCGCAGCGCAAGGCCTTTTTTCATCTGGGCGATGTCCTCGGCGCTGTTGTAGCTGAGCGCGATGGCGCGCCGCAGCGCCACCTTGTCCTTGCCGTAGCCGCCGATCAGCGGGTCTTCCATGTTCATCCACATGTAATAGGTTTGCAGCACGGGGAAGGGCGACAGCACCAGCCCCTTGCGGGCCAGTTCAGGCCGCAAGGTCGGCTTGGCGTCGTCGGTCAGCACCATTTCCTTCATCGATTCCGGCAACTGCTCGAGGAAATCGAATTCGCCGTTCAAAAAGCCCAGCACGCGCGACTGGTATTCCTCCATGATCTTGATGTCGACCCGGTCCACCAGCGGCAACTGCCGGCCCTGGAAGACCATCGGCCGAAAGTCGCGGTTGGCCAGCAGCGAGATCTGGTCGCTGCGCTTCCACGTGCCGATCTTGAACGGGCCCGTGCCCACGGGGTGGTTGCCGACCTGCACGCCGTACGCCTCGACCACCTCGCGCGCCACCACGCCCGTCGCCGGAATCGCCATATAAAACAGGAAGTTGGGATCGGCGGCGTTAAGCCGGATGCGCAGCGTGAACTTGTCCACCGCCTGCAGGCCGGCGATATCGCCGTCGTAGCCGAAGCGGGCCTTGAGCGCCGCGTCGCCGACGATTTTTCCTTCCAAGAGGAAGCTCCATGGCGACTTGAGCGCCGGATCGTACAACCGCTTCAGGCTGTAGACGTAGTCCTGCGCCGTCACTTGCCGGCGTGCGCCTTTAAAAGCCGGATCTGCCGTGAAATAAATGTCCTGGCGCAAATGGAAGGTGTAGGTGAGGCCGTTGTCCCCGACCGTGGGCATCGCCGTCAGCGTGTTGGCCTGCAATTTGACGGGGCGGGCCAGGTAATCGTAGCGCAACAGCGGATCGAACAGGTTTTCCAGCAGGCTGAGGCTGGCGATGTCGGAGGCCACCGCCGGATCGAGCCCGGTTTCGCCGGTGCTGAGGAAGGCGCGCAGGACCTTGGGTGCGGACGCGGAAGATGCCGGAAGGGGGGACGAAACGGCCGACAAGGCGGCCGGCGGCGAGGATTGCGGCGCGGCCGACGTCGCCGGCGCGGCAAGCCCGACCACCAGCGCCAGCACGGCGGCTGCATAACTTTTCAGCATGGCATCCATTTCACATCGCATACGTAAAGCGGCAGCTTATAACTTTTTCCGCGTGCCGACCCGCTATACTTTGCCTGTCGCCCACTGTTTCAAGAAAATCCGCACATATGTCGCTCAATTACATCTGGTCTGGCTTCTTCCTTGTCGGGTTCGCCGCCGCGCTGGCGCAGTACCTGTTCATGGGCGACACGGAAATTTTCAAGCGCATCATCGACGGCACCTTCGAGTCGGCCAAGAGCGGCGTGATGGACATCGCGCTGCCGCTGGCCGGCGTAATGACCTTATGGCTCGGCATCATGAACATCGGCGAGAAGGCCGGCGCCGTCAACCTGCTGGCGCGCATCATCGCGCCGTTCTTCTCGCGCATCTTCCCGGGCGTGCCCAAGGAGCATCCGGCCACCGGCCACATGTTGATGAACTTCTCGGCCAACCTGCTGGGCCTCGACAACGCGGCCACGCCGTTCGGCCTGAAGGCGATGGAAAGCCTGCAAACGCTCAACCCCAGCAAGGACGAGCCGACCGACGCCCAGATCCTGTTCCTGGTGCTGCACACCTCCGGCCTGACGCTGATCCCGGTGGCGATCATGGCGCAGCGCTCCATCCTGGGAGCGGCCGACCCGTCCGACATTTTCATTCCCTGCATGATCGCCACCTACGTCGCCACCGTCACCGGCCTGATCGCCGTGGCGATCCGCCAGCGCATCAACCTGTTCGACCGCGTCGTCTTGAGCTGGCTCGGTTGCAGCACCGCCGCCATCGTCGCGCTGATCTGGTATTTCACGCAGGTGCTCACCCGGCCTGAGATCGAACTGTTCTCCAAGGTCTTCAGCAACCTGATTCTGATGGGCGTCATCGGCGGCTTCATCATCGGCGCGCTGTGGAAGAAGGTCAACGTCTATGAAGCCTTCATCGAGGGCGCCAAGGGCGGCATCCAGACCTCGCTCACCGTCATCCCGTATCTGGTCGGCATGCTGGTGGCCATCAGCGTGATCCGCAACGCCGGCCTGTTCGGCTTTATCGTCGAGGGCTTCAGCTGGCTGTTCGGCGCGCTGGGCTTCAACACCGATTTCGTGCCGGCGCTGCCAACCGCGCTGATGAAGCCGCTCAGCGGCAGCGGCTCCAAGGCAATGATGATCGACGCCATGCAAACCTATGGCGTCGACTCCTTCGTCGGCCGCCTCGCCTGCGTATTCCAGGGCTCGGCCGATACCACCTTCTACATCGTGGCGCTGTACTTCGGCTCGGTCGGCATCCGCAAGACGCGCTACGCGATCTCGTGCGGCTTGATCGCCGACTTCGCCGGCGTCGTCACCGCCATCGCGGTCGCCTACGTCTTCTTCCATTGAACGGATTAGTTATGTTTCGTCGTCTCATCCTTGCCGGCCTGCTTGCCGCCGGCGCCGTCCACGCCGCCGACCTGCCGGAGCCGGTCGCGCGCCTGATGCAGTCGGCGCAAATCCCGCCGGAGGCCGCCGGCATCGTCGTGCTGCGCGGCGACACCACGCTCATTTCCCACAACGCCCAGCAAAGCATGCAGCCGGCATCGACGATGAAGCTGTTCACCACGCTGGCGGCGCTCGAGCGGCTGGGGCCGGTGTTCCGCGGCCGCACCGAATTGCTGACCAGCGCCCCGCTCGTCAACGGCGTGCTGCAGGGCGACCTGATCCTGCGCGGCGGCGCCGACGCCGACTTCAACGAGGACGTGCTGGGCCACATGCTGCGCGCGCTGCGCAACCAGGGCATCAAAGGCATCAAGGGCGACATCGTGCTGGACCGGCAACTGTTCCAGCCGTCGCGGCCCGACCTCGGCCAGCCGCAGTTCGACGAATATCCATGGGCGTACTACAACGTCGTGCCGGACGCGCTGCTGGTCAACACCAACCTGCTGAAGGTGGAGATGCGCTCGGTCGGCGGCAAGCTGTCGCTGGCGATGATGCCGGACATGGACCAGGTCAGCGTGCGCTCGGAAATGGCCGCCAGCGACGCGCCTTGTCCAGCGTGGGAGAACGGCTGGCGCAATCCGGACTTCAAGCGCAACGGCGACAAGATCGAAGTCGTGCTCCACGGCAGCTTCCCCCGCGATTGCGTCAAATCGATCAGCATCAACGTGCTCGACCCGCACGACTATCTGGCGCGCCTGGTGCGCGGTACGTGGCAAAAACTGGGCGGCACGTTGAAGGGCGAGGTGCGCGAAGCGAGCGCGCCGACGCCGCCCGCGCTTGAGGCACAGGCACCGGCCGCCAATGCCTCCAATGCCGACACCGACGCCACCGCCGCCACGAACGTACCCACCGCGCCGCCGGCGGCCGTGCCCGCGCCGGCCACCACGCCGGTGTTGCGCCTGTTGGCCGAGCACGTCGCCCGGCCGCTACCGGAAGTGCTGCGCGAGACCAACAAAAACTCCGACAACACGCTGGCGCGCACGATTTTCCTGAGCCTGGGCAGCCTGGAGGCCGACCCGGTCCTCGGCAGCCGCCCGCTGCCGCCGGACGCCGCCCAGCCCACCACGGCCGCCCGCGCCGAGGCGGCGATCCGCGCCTGGCTGCAACAGCACGCCATCGACGGCAACGGCCTGGTGTTCGACAACGGCTCGGGCCTGTCGCGCACCGAGCGCGCCACGCCGGCGCAAGTGGCCGGCGTGCTGCAAGCGGGCCTGAAAAGCCTGTGGATGCCCGAATTCCTCTCCAGCCTGCCGATCGCGGCCACCGACGGCACCATGCGCCGGCGCCTCAAGGACAGCCCGGCGGCGATGCGCGCGCGCATCAAGACCGGCAGCCTCAAGGGCGTCATCGCCATCGCCGGCTATGTGCAGGACGCCAACAACCAGCCCGTCATCGTGGTGGCCATGCTCAACGACGAGCACGTCGCCAACGGCGCCGGCCGCGCCGTGCTCGACGCGCTGATCGACTGGGTGGCGCGCTCCGGCGTGCCCGCAGCCGGCGTCACCCCCGCCGTCCCCAACGCTCCCTACGCGCCGAGCGCGCCTTCGGCCACCAGGTAGTCGATCATGGCCCGGACCTTCAACGCCAGGTGCGGGCCGGGCATGTAGACCGCGTGCACGGTGCCGGCATACGGCTCGTCGAACGTCCAGTCCGCCAAAATCCGCACCGCGCGCCCCTGCGCCAGCGCCGAGCGCGCGGTGAAATCGGGCACCAGGCCGATGCCACCGCCGGCCTCCACCACCGCCATCAGTGCCGCGCTGTTATTGATCGTCAAGCGCGACGGCACGCGGATGCTGGCGATTTCCGGCCCTCCGGCACCTTCGCGCCGCATGGTCCAGGCCGCGCCGAAACGCGCATACCCCAGATAGTTGCAACGATGCCCGGGCAACTCCTGCGGCGTGGCCGGCGTCCCGTTCGCGGCGAGATACTGCGGCGACGCCACCAGCACATAGCGCATCGGCCCCAGCGGCCGCGCGGCCAGCCCGGGCGCCAGGTCG
Organism: Oxalobacteraceae bacterium OTU3CAMAD1; assembly: GCA_024123915.1. NCBI lineage: Bacteria > Pseudomonadati > Pseudomonadota > Betaproteobacteria > Burkholderiales > Oxalobacteraceae > Oxalobacteraceae bacterium OTU3CAMAD1. Next base: position 282,282 of record CP099650.1, read on the forward strand.
GCCGAAATGCGGATGGCCAGGTCGATGCCCTCCTCGATCAGATCGACATTGCGGTCCACCAGCGACAGGCGGACATCGACCTCCGGGTAGCGGTCCAGAAACGCCGGCAGCAAGGGCGCCAGCCATAGCTGCCCCAACACCACCGGCGCGCTGATGCGCACCACGCCGTTGGGCCGCGCGCTGTAGCTGCCGGCCAGTGCGTGGATCTCGCGCGCCGTGTTCACCATGCGGACGCAGGCGGCGTGCACCTGCTCGCCCAGCTCAGTCAGCGACACCGAGCGCGTGGTCCGCTGCAACAGCCGCCCGCCCATATAAGTTTCCAGCCGCGACACGTGGCGGCTGACGGCCGACGTCGTCAGACCCAATTGGCGCGCGGCGGCGGAAAACCCGCCACTATCGACCACCTGCGCGAAAATCGCCATTTCCTTCAGCATTTCCATAAGCCAGCCGCCTCACCGTTGCACCTGCATCAATAATGCTTTGCATTTTAAGCGGATTGTGGATTTTTTTTATGGTGGCATACTTGAATCCAAGCTATCGACATGGAGGCAATCATGAAACAACGCAATTTGGGCAATCAAGGGTTGACGGTATCGGCGCAGGGCCTCGGCTGCATGGGCATGAGCAACACCTACGGCCCGGCCGACCAGACCGAGGCGGTCGCCACGCTGCACCGCGCGGTCGACCTTGGCGTGAATTTCTTCGACACCGCCGAGCAATACGGTCCATATGAGAATGAAGCGCTGCTGGGCCGCGCCTTTGCCGGGCGTCGCGGGGAAGTCATCCTCGCCACCAAGTTCGGCTTCGACATCCGCGACGGCAAGACCGTCGGCGTCACCAGCGACCCGGCCGGCATCCGCGCCAAGGTCGAAGGCTCGTTGCGCCGGCTGAACACCGACTACATCGATCTGCTGTACCAGCACCGCATCGATCCGCTGGTCCCGGTGGAGGAGGTGGTCGGCGTGATGGCCGATCTGGTCCGCGAGGGCAAGGTGCGCTATCTCGGGCTGTCCGAGGCGGGCGTGGCCAACATCCGCCGCGCGCACGCGGTGCACCCGATCAGCGCGGTGCAAAGCGAGTATTCGCTGTGGGAGCGCAACCTGGAGGCGGACGTGATCCCGGCGCTGCGCGAGCTCGGCATCGGCCTGGTGGCGTTCAGTCCGCTGGGACGCGGCTTTCTGGCCGGCACCGCCAAGCGCGCGGAGGAATATCCGCCGAGCGACTTCCGCCATCTGGACCCGCGCCTGCAAGGCGGGAATTTCGACCGCAACATGCAGGCCGCCGCCATCGTGCGCGAGCTGGCCGACGCGCGGCGGGTCACGCCCGGGCAAATCGCGCTGGCGTGGGCGATGCACAAGGGCGACGACATCGTGACGATTCCCGGCACGCGCCGCCGCACGTATCTGGAGCAGAATGTGGCCGCAGCCGAGATCGCGCTCGATGCCCGGGAGATGGGCGTACTCGACAACGCGTTGAAGCAGGTCGCGGGGCCGCGCTATAGCCAGGAGCGGATGGCGATGGTGGACCGGTAAAAAATCCTCCCGGCGGGGCGCGTGGCGTTACAGCACGCGCGCGTAGTCCCGCCGCACCTTCAGCCGATCACCGCAGTCGAAGTGCCACCATTCGCTGTTGATGCCGACAAAGCCGGCCTGGAACATCGCCCCCCGCAGCCAGCGGCGGTTTTCAATGTGCTGCATGCTCAACTCACCCCGCGCCAGCAAAAGTGCCTCTTTGGCCGGATGCGAGCGCTCACTCAGGTCGTCAAAACCGGTCCCCATGTCCAGCTCGGAGCCTTGCGCGTCCACTAGCGTGACGTCCAGTGCCATGCCGAACGAGTGGATCGAACCACGCGTCGGATCGGCGATATAGCCGAGCAGATCGGTTCCCTGCAGCGCTTGCCACAGTTGCTCCTGCACCCGTTGCGGGCGCAGGGCGTCCAATACTAAAAACTTGTAATCCGGACGGCGCGCCGCCAGCCATGCGACTGCCCGCTCGAGCGCGGCCGCCGCATCTTTATGCAGAAAGGAACAGTCCAACGGCGAGTAGAGATCCCTGCCGACAAAGTTGTCCGGCGTCGCGTAGCGCAGATCGACGGCGATTCCCTGGATGGTGTCGAGATGACGAAAATCTGGGTGGCCGGCAATCGTTTCGCAGTGGATGGGAGACGTCATTGCCGGCACCGGTGGCTTATTGGGACTCGACCGGCTCGGTGACGGGCACCGGTTGCGGAGGCACGGCCGGGGTCACCGGCGTTGGCACGGGCGCAACAGGTGCAGGCGTTGCGGGCAACGGCGTGACTGGCGTCGGCGAAACCGGCGCTGGCGAAACAGGCGCGGATGTTACGGGCTGAGGTGCCACAGGCGCCGGTGCCGGCACCGCCGGCGCAACAACCGCCGGCGCTGCCCCCGCACCCTGCGCCGGCAACGAAGGCAGCGGGCTAGTCAACACATCCAGAATCGCCGCCGTCTCCGCATCCGGCATGCCGTCGAACAACGACTGCCGATACTTCGACTGGAACACCGTCAACACATTGCGCGTCGCCTGATCGAACTGCCCGGTCTGCGGCACCGCATAGCCATGCTGCGCCAATTTAAGCTGGAACCACAGCACATCCGGCAACTGCTGCTGATACCCCGGCAGGCGCGCGGCCACGCGGCTCGGCTCCGGCCACGTGACCAGCCCGGCGTCGGCCAGCTGCTTCCACGGAAACATCGGCCCCGGATCCTGCTTGCGCTGCGGCGCGATATCGTTGTGGCCGAGAATATTCTCCGGCTTGATGCCATGGCGCTTGACGATATCCTTGAGCAGCAAAATCAGCTGGTCGATCTGCGCCTGCTTGAACGGATACCACACCCGTCCCTGCGGCGATTCGGTGAAGCCGGGGTTGACGATCTCGATGCCGATCGACGCCGAGTTGAGCTGGTTGTAGATCTTCCAGCTGCTGATGCCGGCGTGGTTCGACTGTCGCGATTCATCCACCAGCGCGTAAAAGAACGGCTGCTCGGTATCGGTCAGCAAATAGTGCGCGCTGACATCCTGCTGCGTCAAAATCTTGATCGAGCGCGGCAGGTCCGACACCGTGTAGTGCAGGATGATGTACTTGACCCGGTCGCTCTGCCCGCGCGAGGTCAGGCTGCGGTCGATGCGCGGCTCGCTCGGCGGCACGGTGGCGCAACCGGCCAGCAAAGCCATCATGGTGGACAAAACGGTGAGCGGAACGATCTTCATGGGCAATCTCGGCAGCGGTTCAATTTAGTGAGTTTAGAGCAATACGGGCCGCCGCGTGGTGCGCTTGTGTTTCGCGCTGCGTCAGTAACAACGCTTCGGGCAGCGCCGCGCGCATCGTCAGCGCGATCAGCGGATGCAAGGTGGCTGCGCGTCCGGCCAATGCAATGGGGCGCGGCCCATAGCGGCGCACCAGCGCCAGCGCGATGCGCGCCAGTTCGCGCCCGGCTTCTTCCAGGATGCCACGCGCGACCGGGTCGGCGTCGGCGCTGGCGGCGACGGCCAGCGCCAGCCGCCCGATCGCGCCCCGCTCCTGCCCATAAATGAACTGGCGCGACAAGGCCCAGTCGCTGCCGCCGACTTGGTCGAACACCGCGCGCGCCATGGCCGAGCGCCGCCACGCGCCGGGCTCCTCGTCCTCCAGCCGCCAGATGTGGCGCATCGCCTCGCGCGCGATCCAGAAGCCGCCGCCGCCGTCGTCGAGGGTCACGCCCCGTCCGCCGGCGCGGTGGAACTGGCCGTCCGGCGCGATCCAGGCGGCGATCGAGCCGGTGCCGGCGTACACCAGATAGCCCTCGCTTGGCGCGAAGCCGTCCAGATAGGCGATTTCGATATCGCTGCGCACCGTCACGGTGGCCGGCGCGACGTTCAGCAGCTCGGCCAGCCATTGCGCCGGCAACCTGGCGGCGCCGTCGAAACCGGTCAGGCCGGCGCACACTGCCACGGGGCGGCCGGCGGCCAGCACCTGCCCCGCCAACGTGGCGAAGACGGCGCGCACGGCCTCGCGGCCGGCGTCATTGCCCATCTGCGTGGCCGACATGCCGTCAACCGCACCCTCTGCGACGATGACGCCGGCCGAATCGGCCAGGGCCCAGCGGGTTTGCGTGCCGCCCGCGTCGATGCCGAGGCCCAGGCCGTTCACCATCAGCTCCGTTTGTAGACGCTGATGCGCGGGCTTTCGTTGCCCAGCCGATCGACGGCGCTGACCACCACCATCTCGGCCGCCTGCCCGGCCGCGTCATCCGCCAACAGCAGCACCGCACGCGACGCGGGCGCCACGGCGAAGCGCCACTCGGAACCGTAGCGGCTCCAGATCGCGTAATGCGTCACCGGCTTGCCGCCGCCGGCCGCCAGGCGCAGCCCCACGCCCTGCGATTCGCGCTTGGCGGTCGCGCTCGGCGCGGAAGGCAGCTCAGCCCCCAGCCACGGCGTGGCCGGCGACAGCGCCGGCGCCTGGTAAGTGCGCGCCTTGAGCTGGTCGGTGATGCCCTTGCGGTTCTCCATCAGCGCGGCGATCGAAAAGTGCAGGTGGCCCCTTGCGCCGGCGCGGCTGCGCGTGACGCCGATCTGCTTGACGATCTCCTCCGGCGCGAACGTCTTGGCGGTGTTGTCGATGCGGCTGGTGTAGAGCCCCGGCCAGACATGGCGCCCGCGCGTATTCTGCGCCAGCCAGTAGTCGAGCAGCACGTCGAACGCCTGCGGCGCCTGCGCCACCGGCCAGTACAGCTGCGGCGCCAGATAGTCGAGCCAGCCGTTGTTGAGCCACAGCTCGGCGTCCGCGTACAGCTTGTCGTACTGGCTGAGGCCGACGATGCCTGCGGGACGCCGGTCCGGCCGGCCGATGCCGAACGGGCTGATGCCGAAGCGCACCCAGCTCTTTTCCTTGTGGATGCCGATGTACAAGGCCTGGATCAGCGAATTAACGTTCTGGCGCCGCCAGTGCGGCCGGTCCAGCGTTCCGCCGCCGAGCAGATAGCGCTGCCAAGACGGCTGGTCCGGGAATTCGAGTTCCTGCTTGCCGCCCGCGCCGCCGCCGTCGAGCGCCACGCCCTCGGGGCCGGCCGCGTTGGGCGTGTCGATCGGGTACGGATAGAAATAATCGTCGATGTGCACGCCGTCGATGTCGTAGCGGCGCACCACGTCGAGGATGACGTCAAGCGTGCGCTGCGAGGCGGCCGACTCGCCCGGGTCCATCCACAGATAGCGGCCGTAGGTCTTGACCGCCTCCGGGTTGGTGTTGGCGATATGGTTGCGCGCCAGCGCCGACTTGGCCGTCGCGTGGCGGGCGCGGTAGGGATTGAACCACGCGTGCAGCTCGAGCCCGCGCGCGTGCGCCTGCTCGATCCAGAACTGCAGCGGATCGTAGCCGCCCTTGGGCGCGCGGCCCTGCTGGCCGGTCAGGAACTCCGACCACGGCTCGAGCTCGGACGGATAGATGGCGTCGGCGCTCGGGCGCACCTGCAGCACGATGGCGTTCAGGTTCAGCGCCTTGCAACGCTCCAGGATAGCGATGGCCTCGGCCTGCTGCTTCTCGGAACTCAGGTTGCTGCGGCTGGGCCAGTCGATATTGGCGACGGTCGACACCCAGGCCGCGCGGAACTCGCGCGGCGCCGGCGGCGGCATGTTCGGATCGAACGGCGGCGCCGGCGGCGGCGCGATGGCGCCGGGCTGGCGCGGCGTGCCGGGCGGGGGCGCGGGCGGCGGCGCAGTGGCGCCATCGGCGACGGGCGCCGTCGGCGTGCTTGAACAACCCTCCAGCAGCGCCGCCATAACGCCGGCCACGCCGGCGGTCAAGGTCAGCCGTTTCTTTGCATTAAAAACCAAAACCATTCCCCGATACAGTTGAGCCTAGTATTGTAATGCGGAACCCGCACGGCCACGCGGGGTCGTACCCAACCGGGTACGCCCCCTAAGCGGCAAAGCTGGCGCTTAGGCAAAAGCGGGCGGGTTGGGCTTATTTCTTACCGAATTCAGCCGGAATAGTCACCCTTGCCGTCATGAAAAACGCCGGCAAGGTTGAAATACATGCCCAGATGAAAAAGTTTTGATAGCCGAGGTGGTCCTGTATCCAGCCGCTGACCATTCCCGGCAACATCATGCCCAGCGCCATGAAGCCGGTGCAGATCGCGTAATGGGCGGTCTTGTGCTCGCCGTCGGCCACCAGGATCATGTACAGCATAAAGGCGGCGAAGCCGAAGCCGTAGCCGAACTGCTCGACCGCCAGGCAGGCCGAAATGAGCACGATATCGGTCGGCAAGGCCGTCGCCAGGTAGACGAACACCAGGTCCGGCACGTGCATGATGAACACCATCGGCCACAGCGCGCGCTTGAGGCCGAAGCGCGAAATGACCACGCCGCCGGCCAGGCCGCCCAGCACCAGCGCGCACACGCCGATGGTGCCGTAGACCAGGCCGAACTCCGACGTCGTCAAGCCCAGGCCGCCCTGGTCGCGCGGATCGAGCAGGAACGGCGCCGCCATTTTGAGCAACTGCGCCTCGCCCAGCCGGTACAGCAGCAGGAAGCCGAGGATGGCGCCGATTCCCGGCTTCTGGAAAAAGCTGCGGAAGGTATTGATGAAATCGGTCCACAACGCGCCGCCGCCGGCATGGCTGCGGTCCGAATCCGGGCGCGGCAAAACAAAATGGTGGTAGGCGCACAGCAGCAGGAACAGCGCCGACATCACGCCGAACACCACCGACCAGGCCCAGGCCGGATCGCCGCTGGACTTGATCAACTCGCCGGCCATGTAGACGATGCCGCCCTGGCCGGCGATCATCGCCAGCTTGTAAAACGCGCTGCGCACGCCGACGAAGGCGGCCTGCTGGCCCTGGGTCGGCAGGCCCAGCATGTAATAGCCGTCGGAGGCGATATCGTGGGTGGCCGAGCTGAACGCCATCAGCCACAGTACGGCCAGGCTCAGGGCGAAGAACTGCGGCAGGTGCAGCGTCAGCGCCACGCACGCCAGCGACGCGCCCGTCAACAACTGCAGCAGCACGATCCAGCGCCGCTTGGTGCCGACCAGCTCGACCAGCGGCGACCACAGCGGCTTGATCACCCACGGCAGGTACAGCCAGGCGGTATAGAAGGCTAGATCGGTGTTGGAGATGCCCAGGTTTTTGTACATCACCGTCGACAGCATCATCACGGCGACGTAGGGCACGGCCTGGCTAAATGAAATGCTGGGCACCCAGCTCCACGGGTTGCGTTGTTGCGCTGACTTCATACTTCCTTTCGCGGCTGCCGCTGCTGTTATGCTCACGGCAGTTACCATACGCACACAACGAACAGAACGCAACCGAACGCCGCCAAATCATGTACCTGCTGACTTTTTTGCTGATCTTCCTGTCCTACCCGCTAATGTTCCTGTTGGTGACCATCTTCCTGTTCGGTCCATTGAACATGTATCTTGGCTACCGCGCCTACCGGGGCACGCTGGCCAAGCGTCCCGGCCTCAGCTTCGGCCAAAAGTTGTGGGCCGCACGGGCACTGCTGGCGGCGGCAGCCTCGTTCGCCTTCCAGTACTACATCTTTTCCACGGGGTACAGGGCATAACCCGCCCCCGGAAGCGCTGCGGAAAAACCACGGAAATACGTAGGGCGGATTAGCGCAGCGTAATCCGCCATGCATGCGTTTCGACGGCGCATGCATTGGCGGATTACGGCGTTCCGCCTAATCCGCCCTACGTGTCTCCGAGGTTATTCACAGATCCGTGCCGCGTCACAATATCGCCGCCCGGCCCCGCAGCCGGCTGGCGTCGGTGGCCGGCGCCTCGCCATACAGGCGCCCATACTCGCGGCTGAACTGCGAGGCGCTGTCATACCCGACCTTGAACGCCGCCTGCGCCGCGTCCATGCCCTCGGCCACCATCAGCCGCCGGGCCTCCTGCAAGCGCAACCGGGCGCGGTACTGGATCGGACTCAAGTGCGTGATCAACTTGAAATGCGCATGCAGCGACGACGGACTCATGCCGGCCTGCTCGGCCAGGATATCGATCGTGATCGGCTCGCGGTAATGGTCCTTGATCCAGCCGATGGCCCGCGACACCTGGTTCAGGCTGCGGTCGCCGGTGGCGATATGATGCATCACCGCCCGCGCCGGCCCGGTCGCCAGCCGATAGATGATTTCCTGCTCGATCAGCGGCGCCAGGGTGTCGATGTCGGCCGGCGTGTCGAGCAGTTCCACCAGCCGGGTGAACGCGTCCACCAGCTGCGGCGTCATGTCGTGGACCGCCAGCCCGCGCACCGGACCGGATATCCCATCCCGCCGTGCGGCGGCGTCGACTTTCAACGCCAGCTTGGTCAACTCCGGCCGGTTGAACCGGTAATACACGCACAAATAGGGCCGCTCCACCGTGGCCTCGGTCACCGCGCCGACGGCCGGGACATCCACCGCCGCGATCAGATAACGGGTACTGTCGTAGTTCAATATCTGCTCGCCCGCCAGCACCTGCTTGCTCCCCTGCGCCATCACGCAAATCGAGGGTTCGTAGACCGCCGGCATCGGCGTGGTCGGCGTGGACGAGCGGATCAAGGTCACGCCGGGCAGGGCGCAATCGTGCATGCCATCGGCGGGCGCGTGGCGCAGCATCAGTGAGGTCAGTTTGTCGAGCATGATGATGACGGAATGATAGTCCAGGCCGCTACCGCAGCGCCGCGCGCACGTCGCCACGCGCCGCTTCCAATAGTCCCTGCGCCTGCTCGACACCGAGCTTTTTAAGCAGCGCGACAATGGCGACCTTGACCTGGAAATGGCATTGCTCCAGCACGCCGCGCGCGGCGTCGGCATCGGCGCCGGTGGCGTGCATGGTCAGCTGGATGGCGCGCTCGACCAGCTTGGTGTTATTGGCCTGCACATCGACCATCAGATTGCCGTAGACCTTGTGCAGCCGCACCATCAGCGCGCTCGACAAGGTGTTGAGCACGATCTTTTGCGCCGTGCCCGCCTTGAGCCGGGTGCTGCCGGAAATCACTTCCGGCCCCGTATCGAGCACGATGCCGACGTCGGCCCCGGCCGCCAGCGGCGTGCCGGCATTGTTGGCGATGCCCACCGTCAAGGCGCCCACCGTGCGCGCCGCCTGCAGCGCGCCCAGCACATACGGCGTGGTGCCCGACGCGGCCACCAGCAGCACCACATCGTTAAAGCCCGGATACAGCAACCTCAGGTCGGCGGCGCCCTTGGCGCGGTCGTCCTCGGCGCCCTCGACCGCCTCGAACATCGCGCCCAGGCCGCCGGCGAGCAGGGCCACGGCGCGCTGGTGCGGCCAAGAAAAGGTGGGGAACAGTTCGACGCTGTCGAGAATGCCCAGCCGGCCAGAGGTGCCGGCGCCGACATAGATCAGGCGCCCGCCGCCGGCGATGCGCGGCGTCATCGCCTCGACGGCGGCGCTGATGGCCGGCGCGGCCGCTTGCACCGCGCGCACCGCGTGCGCCTGGTCGTCGATCAGCGCATCGACCAGCAATTCCACCGGGTACCGGTCCAGTTCGGGGTGCTGCGTACTCGGCGTCTCGGTTTTCAGCATGGATAGAGAGGAGGGCGGTGGGTCAGGTGGCGCGGCGCATCTCGGCGACGAAATCGTAATGGTCACTATGACAATAAGAATGCGTCAACTCCATCGCCTCGCCCGATTCCAGATAAGCAATACGCGTAATGTACAACACCGCCTGCCCCTCCGGCACGCCGAGCTGGCGCGCCAGGTCGGCCGAGGCGTTCATGGCGCGGATGTGCTGCAGCGCCCGCACCGGCGACTGGCCGATGCTGTCCAGATACTGGTACAACGAGGCGCCGACCGCGTTCGGGTCGTTGAGCACCGTCTGCGGCAGCACGCTGACCTCGTAGGCCATGACGACATCGTCGGCCAGCCGCAGGCGCTCGAGCCGCGCCACCTTTGAATACGGCGACAGGCCCAGGCTCAGTTGCTCCTCGGGCGTGGGCGTGACGATCGCCCGCTTGAGCCAGCGCGAGCCCGGCACGTGGCCGCGCTGCTGCAACTGCTCCGAAAAACTGGTCAGGTTCGACAACGGCTGCTCGATGCGCGGCGCGATATAATTGCCCGACCCGCGCCGGCGCACCACCAGGCCCTGGTCGACCAGCTGGTCGATCGCCTTGCGCGCGGTCACCCGCGAGACGTTGAGCAACTCCGACAACGCCCGCTCGGACGGCAGGGCCTGGTCGACCTGATAACGACCGTTATGCACATCGTCGCTCAATTTCCGGGCAATCTGCATGTACAGGGGCGAACTGTCGTTGGCGTCCGCCTTGAATTCAAAACCACTCTGGCTCATTTGTTTCTCCTAACCCCCCTAGTGTAATAGCGATACGCAAGCCCGTGCGCCCGCAAGGCGCTAAAACACACTATTTAGTGCGCCCGGCGAAACTCCGGGCGGTGCGCAAGCGGCCCATTTGGCGGATAATGCTGGCTTGTCACACCAGCCCGTCCTGCCACCCATGTCCAAGAAGTCCGCCGCGCCAGCCGGCTGCCCTTGCGGCGGCCCGTCCCTCGCGGCCTGCTGCGGCCCCTATATCGATGGCGCCGCCATCCCGCCCACCGCCGAAACGCTGATGCGCTCGCGCTATACCGCCTATGGCCTGCGCGACGAGCCCTACCTGCTGGCCACCTGGCATCCAAGCACCCGGCCGACCGAGCCGATCATAAGCGATGAAGAAAAATTGCAATGGCTGGGACTTGAGGTAAAATCTGCTTTACGTTTACGTCAACGTAAAGCAGAAGTTGCATTGCTGGCAACTGCGGAGACAACTGATCCGGACCGCGACACGGTCGAATTCGTCGCCCGTTTCAAGGTCAACGACAAGGCGCAGCGCCTGCACGAGATCAGCAACTTCGTGCGCGAGCCGGCCGAGGGCGGCCCGCGCTGGTTCTACGTTGACGGTAGTTTTCCCGAATAAACATCACGACGCGTGCGAGACCACGCGCACAAAGGAAAAACAATGCCGCAGATCGAAAGCAAGCTCAATCCCCGCAGCGAGGACTTCAAGGCCAACGCCGCCGCCATGCAGGCCGTCGTCGACGACCTGCGCGCCAAGGTCGCGAAAATCGCGGCCGGCGGCGGCGAGGCGGCGTCGGCCAAGCACGTCGCGCGCGGCAAACTGCTGCCGCGCGACCGCGTGCAGATGCTGCTCGATCCCGGCACGCCCTTCCTCGAACTGTCGCAGATGGCCGCCTACGGCATGTACCAGGACGCCAACGGCGCCGACGCCGCGCCGGCGGCCGGCATCATCACCGGCATCGGCCGCGTGGCGGGGCAGGAATGCGTCATCGTCTGCAACGACGCCACCGTCAAGGGCGGCACCTACTACCCGATGACGGTCAAGAAGCACTTGCGCGCCCAGGAGATCGCCGACCAGAACAACCTGCCGTGCATCTACCTGGTCGATTCGGGCGGCGCCAACCTGCCCAACCAGGACGACGTCTTCCCCGACCGCGACCACTTCGGCCGCATCTTCTATAACCAGGCCAACCTGTCGGCCAAGGGCATCCCGCAGATCGCCGTCGTCATGGGTTCTTGCACGGCGGGCGGCGCCTACGTACCGGCCATGAGCGACGAATCGATCATCGTCAAGGACCAGGGCACCATCTTCCTCGGCGGCCCGCCGCTGGTGAAGGCGGCCACCGGCGAGGTGGTGACGGCTGAGGACCTGGGCGGCGGCGACGTCCACACCCGCCTGTCCGGCGTGGCCGACCACCTGGCGCAGAACGATTTGCACGCGCTGTCGCTGGCGCGCACCATCGTCTCGAATCTGAACCGCACCAAGCCGCAGCAGGGCGCGTTGCGCGAAGCGGAGCAGCCGAAATACGCCACGGAGGAACTGTACGGCGTGATCCCGGTCGACACCCGCAAACCGTTCGACGTGCGCGAGGTGATCGCCCGCATCGTCGACGGCAGCGAATTCGATGAATTCAAGGCGCGCTACGGCACCACCCTGATCTGCGGCTTCGCCCACATCTTCGGCATGAAGGTCGGCATCATTGCCAACAACGGCATCCTGTTCTCGGAATCGGCGCTCAAGGGCGCGCACTTCATCGAGCTGTGCGCGCAGCGCAAGATCCCGCTGGTGTTCCTGCAAAATATCACCGGCTTCATGGTCGGGCGCAAATACGAAAACGAAGGCATCGCCCGCAATGGCGCCAAGATGGTCACCGCCGTCGCCACCGCCGCCGTGCCCAAGTTCACCGTCATCATCGGCGGCAGCTTCGGCGCCGGCAACTACGGCATGTGCGGCCGCGCCTTTTCCCCGCGCTTCATGTGGATGTGGCCTAACGCCCGCATCTCCGTCATGGGCGGCGACCAGGCCGCGTCGGTGCTGGCCACCGTCAAGCGCGACGGCATCGAGGGCAAGGGCGGTTCGTGGTCGGCGGAAGAGGAAGCCGCCTTCAAGCAGCCGATCAAGGACCAGTACGAGCACCAGGGTCACCCTTATTACGCCACCGCGCGCCTGTGGGACGACGGTGTCATCGACCCGGCCGACACCCGCATGGTGCTGGGCCTGGGCCTGTCGGCCGCGCTCAACGCCGAAATCCCGGACACCAAGTTCGGTGTCTTCAGGATGTAACGACGACCATGCGCCATCGACTGCAACCCCGTCACCGTCTGGCCGCGACGCTGTGCATCTTGCCATGCGTGCTGGCGTGCGCCCGCGCCGTCGCGCAGGAGGGCACGCAAGAGCGCACACAGGTGACGATGTTGCAGCCGTTGACGGGACCCGCGCAGCGGCTGCCGATCGTCGACAAGCGCATGGGCGAACAGGTGGTCGATGTCCCCGCCACCATCGGCGGCGACCCGATCACCCTGCAAACGACGATCTTCAAACCACCGGGCAACGGCCCGTTCCCGGTGTTGTTCATGAATCACGGTAAATCGGGCGGCGCCGACGCCCACCAGCAGGAACGCGCGCGCTACGTCGTGCTGTCGAAGCAGTTCATCCGGCGCGGCTACGCGGTCGTCATCCCGATGCGGCTCGGTTTCGCCGGCTCGGGCGGCATCTACGTCAACTCCCACTGCCGCGCCGAGAAAAACGGCGACGACCAGGCCAATTCGCTGTTCTTCGCGATGCAATACGCGATGAAGCAGCCGTGGGCGGATCAAACCCACGTGCTGCTCGCCGGCCAGTCGCACGGCGGCCTGACGGCCATCGCCGCCGGCAGCCACAATATCAGCGGCGTGCGCGGCGTCATCAACTTCGCCGGTGGCGTCAACAGCCGCTCCAAATGCGACTGGCAGGGCGCGCTGGTCGACGCCTTCAAGGCCTATGGCGCGCGCAGCAAGGTGCCGACCCTGTGGTTCTACGGCGCCAACGACGCCCACTTCGGCCCCAAGCTGGCCGAGGATCTGTACGCGGCCTACACCGGCGCCGGCGGCAAGGCGCAACTGGTCGCCTTCGGCCCGTTCAAGAAGGACGCGCATACCATGGTCCTGAGCGGGGACGGCGTGCCGATCTGGCTGCCGGAGACCGAACGCTTTCTCAAAACGATCGGCATGCCGACCGAAATCAAGTACGCAATCAAGGAGTAGGCATGGCTTTCACCTCACTGACCATCGCGCGCGAAGCGAAAACCGCCACCGTCACGCTGAACCGGCCGGACACGCGCAACGCCTTCAACGAAGAGACCATCGCCGAACTCACGCGCGCCTTCCGCGAGTTGGGTGCCGACGACGAGCTGCGCGCCATCGTGCTGGCCGCGAACGGCCCGGCCTTCTGCGCCGGCGCCGATTTGAACTGGATGAAAAAAATGGCGGGCTACACGCACGCCGAAAACCATGCCGACGCCCTGCAACTGGCGGAGATGCTGCGCGCGATCTACCTGTGTCCCAAGCCCGTGGTGGCGAAGGTGCAGGGCGATTGCTACGCCGGCGGCATGGGCCTGGTGGCCGCATGCGATATCATCGTCGCGGTCGACGAGGCCAACTTCTGCCTGAGCGAAGTGAAACTGGGATTGATCCCCGCGACCATTTCGCCCTACGTGATCAAAGCCATGGGCGAGAACGCGTCGCGCCGCTACTTCCTGACGGCGGAGCGCTTCTCCGCCCGCGAAGCGCTGCGCATCGGCTTCGCCCACGAGGTGGTGGCCGCCGACGCGCTCGACGCCAAGGTGGCGGAGATCGTCAAGGCGCTGGTCAACAACAGCCCGAACGCGGTGCGCCAGGCCAAGGCGCTGGTGCGCGACGTGGTCGGGCAACCTGTGAACGACGCGCTGCTGGCCGACACCGCCGAGCGCATCGCGCATATCCGCGCATCGGAGCAGGGCCGCGAAGGCGTGGCCTCGTTCCTGGAAAAGCGCAAGCCGAACTGGCTGACGCATTAAAGAAATCGGAGTTTCCTTGCAAGACAAAACACAAAGCGAATGGGTGGCACGCAGCCTGCGCAGCGTATGGCACCCGTGCACGCAGATGCAGCACCACGCGCAGTTGGACAACCCTGTCCCTTTGATCCCGGTCAGCCGGGGCAAGGGCGCGTGGCTGTACGACCATGAAGGCCGCCGCTACCTGGACGCGATCAGCTCCTGGTGGGTCAATCTGTTCGGCCACGCCAACCCGCGCATCAACGCCGCGCTGAAGGACCAGCTGGACACGCTGGAACACGCCATGCTGGCCGGCTTCACGCACGAACCGGTGATCGAACTGTCGGAAAAACTGTCGGCGCTGACCGGCCATGTGCTGGGTCACAGCTTCTACGCCAGCGACGGCGCCTCGGCGGTGGAAATCGCGCTCAAAATGAGCTTCCACTCGTGGCGCAACAACGGCAAGGCCGGCAAGCAGGAATTCGTCTGCCTCAAGGGCAGCTACCACGGCGAGACCATCGGCGCGCTGGCCGTCACCGACGTCGCGCTGTTCAAGGACGCCTACGGCCCGCTGCTGCGCGCCTCGCAGACGGTGATGTCGCCGGACGCCCGCAATGCCAACGCCGCCGAAGGTGAAACGGCCCAAGACATGGCGCGCCGCGCCGCCGCCGACGTCGAACGCCTGTTCGTGGAAAAAGCCGACAAGATCGCCGCCATCATCATCGAGCCGCTGGTCCAATGCGCCACCGGCATGGCGATGCACGACCCGCTTTACCTGAAACTGGTGCGCGAACTGTGCGACCGCCACCAGGTGCACCTGATCCTCGACGAGATCGCCGTCGGCTGCGGCCGCACCGGCACCTTCTTCGCCTGCGAGCAGGCCGCCGTCTGGCCGGACTTCCTGTGCCTGTCCAAGGGCATCAGCGGCGGCTACCTGCCGCTGTCGCTGGTGATGACGCGCGACGAGATCTACCAGGCCTTCTACAGCAGCGACGTCACGCGCGGCTTCCTGCACTCGCACTCGTACACCGGCAACCCGCTGGCCTGCCGCGCGGCGCTGGCGACCTTGCAAATCTTCGAGGAGGACGATGTCCTCAACGCCAACAAGGCCAAGGCCGCGCGCCTGACGGCCGCGCTGCAACCGCTGGCGCAGCACAAGCAGGTGCGCAACTTCCGCCAGCGCGGCATGATCTGGGCCTTCGACGCCATCGGCGCCACCCCGGACTTTTCGCGCCGCTTCTTCGCCACGGCGGTCGAGCATGAACTGCTGATGCGCCCCATCGGCGCCACCGTCTACATGATGCCGCCGTATATCCTGAACGACGATGAAATCGACGGCCTGGCCGCCAACACGCTGGCCGTGTTCGACAAAACGATGGCGGGCTGACGATGAAGCTCCTGAATCAACTCACGCAGCAGCTGCGCGCCCTCGACGAGCAAAGCCTGATCCGCAAGCGCCGCACCGTCGACACGCCATGCGGCGCCCGCGTGTCGGTCGACGGCCGCCAGTTGCTGGCCTTCTGCAGCAACGACTATTTGGGCCTGGCCAACCACCCCAAGCTCAAGCTCGCGCTGCAGGAAGGCGCGGCGATTTATGGCGTCGGCAGCGGCGCCTCGCACATGATCAGCGGGCATGTCCGCGCCCACGCCATGCTGGAGGACCGCCTGGCCGAATTCGTCGGCGCCCATCTGGAGTCCGCGCGCGCGCTCACCTTCTGCACCGGCTACATGGCCAACCTCGCAATCATCACCGGCCTGACCGCCGGCGACCGCGAGGCCGAAATCTTCTCCGAGTCGCTCAACCACGCGTCGCTGATCGATGGCGCCCGCCTGTCGCGCGCCAAGGTCACCGTCTACCCGCACGCCGACCTGGAGGCGCTGGGCGCCATGCTCGCGGCCAGCAACGCCGCTACCAAGCTGGTAGTGACGGACAGCGTCTTCAGCATGGACGGCGACCTGGCGCCGCTGCCGGCCCTTCTCGCGTTGTGCGAACGGCACGGCGCCTGGCTGGTGATCGACGACGCCCACGGCTTCGGCACCCTGGGCGGTCATGGACGGGGCGCACTGGAGCATTTCAACCTGCGCTCGCCCTACCTGGTCTACATGGGCACGCTGGGCAAGGCGGTCGGCGTCGGCGGCGCCTTCGTGGCCGCCCACGAGACCGTGATCGAAACGCTGATCCAGAAGGCCCGGCCCTACATCTTCACCACCGCCACGCCGCCGGCGCTAGCGCACGCCCTGCTGACCAGCGTTGACCTGATCGAGGGCCAGGAAGGCATAAAACGGCGCGCGCACCTGGCCGCATTGGTGGCACAATTGGACGATGGCCAGGTTGGGCTCAAACTTCATCGCTGGCGGCGTTTGCCGTCGATGACGGCGATCCAACCTATCCTGATCGGCGATAATGCCGAAACCATGCGCGCCGGCGCGGCCTTGTACGAACAAGGGCTGTGGGTCGGCACTATCCGTCCGCCAACCGTCGCACCAGGCACGTCGCGCCTGCGGGTGACGCTGTCGGCGGCCCATAGCAGCATGGAAGTGGCGCAGTTGATCACCGCGCTGAATAATTTGGATGCCTTCGGAAAGGACGTCAGATGAGTCTCGATGATCCCGTCATAGCAGTCGACATACCGTCCGACGCGCCAGCGGTTGATGAGGTACTGGAGCAGGAGCCAGAGGTGCAACCGGCGGTGCTGGCCGGCGGCCTGCCGCCGCGCTTTTGCTGCTTCGTCACCGGCACCGACACGGAAATCGGCAAGACCCTGGTCTCGTCGGCGATGCTGCACGCCCTGGTGAAGGCCGGCGTGCGCGCCTGCGGCATGAAGCCGGTGGCCGCCGGCGCCGAGCTGCGCGACGGCGAATGGCACAACGACGACTGCGACCAATTGGCCGCCGCCGGCAATGTCCACCTGCTGCCGACCATCACCACGCCGTTCCTGCTCAAGGAGCCGGCCGCGCCGCACATCGCCGCCGCGCTCGAGGGCATCACCATTTCGGCGGTGCCGATCCTGGCGGCCTATGTCGAAATCAACGCCGCCTCCGACGCCGTGGTGGTCGAAGGCGTCGGCGGCTTCCGCGTGCCGCTCAACGACGAATTCGACACCGCCGACCTGGCCGAGCAGCTCGCGCTGCCGGTGGTGCTGGTGGTCGGCCTGCGGCTCGGCTGCATCAGCCACGCGCTGCTGACGGTCGAGGCGATCGAGTCGCGCGGCCTGACCGTGATCGGCTGGGTCGCCAACGAAACCCAGGCCGACATGGCCTTCGCCGACGAAAACGTCGCCGCGCTGGCGCAGCGCATCGACGCGCCGCTGCTGGGACGCATCCCGCGCCTGGAGAACCCCAGCGCGGAAGCCGCCGCCGCCCATATCGATTTTACCGAGCTGCCCAACTGGCCAACCCGGAACAAACTTTGAACGAACTTTGAACAGACAAGGAAACACAATGTCCATGACCACCCTCCAAGAACCTAAAACCGTCGCCCTGCACCGCCCGACCGCCGCGATCACCCTGCCGCCGGCGGCAACCTGGCCGCTGGAAGACGTGATGGCGCTGTTCGACCTGCCGTTCAATGACCTGATGTTCAAGGCCCAGCAAACGCACCGCCTCAACTTCCCGGACGGCGACGTCGAACTGGCCACGCTGTTGTCGATCAAGACCGGCGGCTGCGAGGAAGACTGCGGCTACTGCCCGCAGGCGGCGCGCTACGACACCGGCGTCGAAGCCAAGAAGATCCTCGACATCGACACGGTGCTCGACGCGGCCCGCCAAGCCAAGGACAACGGCGCCACCCGCTTCTGCATGGGCGCCGCCTGGCGCAGCCCGAAGGAGCGCGACATGGACAAGGTCGAGGAGATGGTGCGCGAAGTGAAGGCGCTCGGCCTGGAAACCTGCGCCACCCTGGGCATGCTGGAGGAAAGCCAGGCGCAGCGCCTGAAGGACGCCGGCCTGGATTACTACAACCACAACCTGGACACCGCGCCCGAGTTCTACGACAACGTCATCTCGACCCGCGAATACCAGGACCGCCTGGACACCTTGGGCCGCATCCGCGAAGCGGGCCTGAAGGTCTGCTGCGGCGGCATCGTCGGCATGGGCGAGACGCGCCTGCAGCGCGCCGGCTTGATCGCGCAGCTGGCCAACCTGAACCCGTATCCGGAATCGGTGCCCGTCAACCACCTGGTGCAGGTCGAAGGCACGCCGCTGTACGGCATGGACCCGCTGGACCCGTTCGAATTCGTGCGCACCATCGCCGTCGCCCGCATCACGATGCCGAAGGCGCGCGTGCGGCTTTCGGCTGGCCGCCGCCAGATGGGCGAAGCGGTGCAAGCGATGTGCTTCATGGCCGGCGCCAACTCGATCTTCTACGGCGACAAGCTGCTGACGACGGAGAATCCGGAAGCGGAGGACGACCGCAACCTGCTGGCGAAACTGGGCCTCAAAACCCGTGGCGCCGTGCTGGAATCGGCGCCGAAGGAAAAGTGCGGCTGCTAATCCGCAAAGCTATGCAAACCCGTAAGGCCATGCGGGGTCGTACCCCTTGGGGTACGACCCCATCTCCCGGACACCGGCGGGCCAATAACACGGTGGTGGGTTAAAAACAAAAAATAATCGGAGACAAAAATGTTCACCAAAATCCTGATCGCAAACCGTGGCGAGATCGCCTGCCGGGTCGCCGCCACCGCTCGCCGCATGGGCATCAAAACCGTCGCCGTCTACTCCGAGGCCGACGCCAACGCCAAGCACGTCGCCGTCTGCGACGAAGCGGTGCTGATCGGCCCCGCCGCCGCGAAAGAAAGCTACCTGTGCGGCGACAAGATCATCGCCGTCGCCAAGGCCACCGGCGCGCAAGCGATCCATCCCGGCTACGGCTTCCTGTCGGAGAACGCCGCCTTCGCCGACGCCTGCGCCGAAGCGGGCTTGGTCTTCATCGGCCCGCCGGCATCGGCGATGCGCGCGATGGGCTCCAAGTCCGCCGCCAAGTCGCTGATGGAAAAGGCCAACGTGCCGCTGGTGCCGGGCTATCACGGTGAACAGCAGGACGCCGACTTCCTGCATACGCAAGCCGACAAGATCGGCTACCCGGTGCTGCTCAAGGCCTCGGCCGGCGGCGGCGGCAAGGGCATGCGCGTGATCGAAAACTCGGCGCAGTTCAAGGACGCGCTGGCGTCGTGCAAGCGCGAGGCGATCAGCTCCTTCGGCGACGACAAGGTGCTGGCGGAGAAATACCTCCAGCGTCCGCGCCACATCGAAATCCAGGTCTTCGCCGACACCCTCGGCAACTGCATCTACCTGTTCGAGCGCGATTGCTCGGTGCAGCGCCGCCACCAGAAGGTATTGGAGGAAGCGCCGGCGCCGAACATGACGGCCGAACGCCGCGCCGCGATGGGCGAGGCGGCGGTGGCCGCCGCCAAGGCGGTCGGCTACGTCGGCGCCGGTACGGTGGAATTCATCGCCAACCAGGACGGCTCGTTCTACTTCATGGAGATGAATACCCGCCTGCAAGTCGAGCACCCGGTCACCGAGATGATCACCGGGACCGACCTGGTGGAATGGCAGCTGCGCGTGGCCGCCGGCGAACCGCTGCCGAAACAGCAGCACGAACTGGCCATCAAAGGCCACGCCATTGAAGCGCGCATCTACGCCGAGAACCCGGAAAAAGGCTTCCTGCCGTCGATCGGCACCCTGCGCCATCTGGCCACGCCGGACGCCGTCTCGTTCGAGCTTGGCGCAGGCTCGTCTGTCAGCGTGCCGGCCGGCGTGCGCATCGATTCCGGCGTGCGCGCCGGCGACGCCATCTCGCCGTTCTACGACCCGATGATCGCCAAGTTGATCGTCTGGGGCGCGGACCGCAAACAGGCGCTGGCCCGCATGGCGCAGGCGCTGTCCGAATACCAGGTGGTTGGCCTGGCGACCAACATCGCCTTCCTCAAGCGCCTGGTCGAAGGCCAGGCCTTCTCCACCGCCGATCTGGACACGGGCCTGATCGAACGCAATCAGGACGCCCTGTTCCCGGCGCCGCAGGCCGCGCCGAAAGCCGCCCTGGCCCTGGCCGTGGTGTCGCTGATCGCCGCCGAAAAACAAAGCGCCGCCGCCCAATCGCGCGCCAACCCGGCCGACCCGTGGGGCCAGGCGCTGGGCTGGCGCATGAACCAGCCGTACGTGCGCGCGCTGTCGTTCAGCGACGAATTCGCCAGCGACCAGCCCTACGCCGCCCACGTCAGCTACCGCGCCGACGGCTGGCTGTTCAGCGTGGGCGCGGGCGCGCAGCCGGAAGCCCTCAGCCTCACCGCCGAGGGCGCGGACGGCTACAGCATCAAACTGGGCGACCAGGCCGTGCACGGCGCGGTGCGTCGCGACGGCGACGTGCTGCACGTCTTCACCGGCGGCGCGCACTACCAGTTGACCTACAACGACCCGATGGCCCACGCCGGCGAGACGGAGGCCGAAGGCGGCCGACTGACCGCGCCGATGCCGGGCAAGGTGGTCGCGGTGCTGGCCGCCAAAGGCCAGGAAGTGAAGAAAGGGGACGCCCTCGTCATCATGGAAGCCATGAAAATGGAACACACCATCGCCGCGCCGCACGATGGGGTGGTCGATGACATCCTCTACGGCGTTGGCGACCAGGTGGCCGATGGCGCACCGCTGCTGGCGTTCAAGACGGCGTAAAGAGAGATCAGGGAGATCATCATGCGCATTCTTCTACATCGCGCGGACGGCAAGACCGAGCCGTGGATCAAGGACTTCACCAAATTCCTGCCCGAGGCGGAATTCGAAATCTGGCACGCCGGTGAAACCAGCCAGCCTTGCGACTACGCGGTGGTGTGGTCGCCACCCGAAGCCATGCTGCCGGAACTGGCGCAGGTCAAGGCGATCTTCAACACCGGCGCCGGCGTCGACGCGCTGCTGCGCTTCGGCGACGCCATTCCGCGCGAGGTGCCCATCATCCGCCTCGGGGACGCCGGCATGGCGGTGCAGATGGCCGAATACGTCACGTACTCGGTGCTGCGCTACTTCCGCCGTTTCGACGAATACGAGGCGCAGGCGCGCTCCGGCCTGTGGGCGCCGCTGCCGCAACATACCAAGGGCGACTTCCCGGTCGGCGTGCTGGGCATGGGTGTGCTGGGCACGCGGGTGCTCGAAGCGCTGGCGCCGTTCGGCTTCCCGCTGCGCGGCTGGAGCCGCAGCGAAAAACGCGTACCGGGCGTGCAGTGCTACCACGGCAGCGATGGACTGGACACCTTCCTGCGCGGCAGCCGGGTGCTGGTCTGCATGCTGCCGTTGACGCCGGAGACGTCCAACCTGGTCGACCGCACCAACATGGGCAAGCTCCCGGCGGGCGCCTTCATCATCAACGTCGCGCGCGGCGCGCACATCGCCGAACCGGACCTGCTGTCGCTGATCAAATCCGGCCACATCGCCGCCGCGACCCTGGACGTGTTCCGCAACGAGCCGCTGCCGGCGCAGCATCCGTTCTGGCAGGAGCCGCGCATCACGATCACGCCGCACATCTCGGCGCTGACCCTGCGCCGCGAAAGCGTGCAGCAGATCGCAGAGAAAATCCGCAAGCTCGAAAAGGGCGAACCCGTCGCCGACATCGTCGACCGCAACCAAGGATATTGAAGATGAACAGTCTGCCCCGGCAAGTGAAGATCGTCGAAGTGGGACCGCGTGACGGCCTGCAAAACGAAAAAGCCAGCGTGCCAGCCGCCGTCAAGATCGAACTGGTGGACCGCCTCACCAGCGCCGGCTTCCAGAACATCGAGGCGGCGTCCTTCGTCTCGCCGAAGTGGGTGCCACAGATGGCCACCAGCACCGAGGTCATGGCCTGCATCGCGCGCAAGAACGGCGTGATCTATTCGGCGCTAACGCCCAACATGCAGGGCCTGACGGCGGCGCTGGCCGCGCGCGCCGACGAAGTGGTGATTTTCGGCTCGGCGTCGGAGGCGTTCTCGCAAAAGAACATCAACTGCTCGATCGCCGAATCGATCGCCCGCTTCGAGGACGTGGCCAAGGCGGTCAAGGACAACGGTCTACGCCTGCGCGGCAGCATCAGCTGCTCGTTCGGCTGCCCGTACCAGGGCGACGTACCGCTCGACGCGGTGGCCGACGTGGTGGGCCGCATGCGCGACCTGGGTTGCGACGAAATCGACATCGCCGACACCATCGGCGTAGCCACGCCGCGCAAGACGCAGGCGGTGATGGAGCGCGCGATCCGCGAGTTCCGCGTCGACGGCCTGGCGGGGCACTTCCACGACACGTACGGGCAGGCACTGGCCAACATCTACGCCAGCCTGGAGGTGGGCATCTCGATCTACCACTCGTCGGTGTCGGGGCTGGGCGGCTGCCCTTACGCCAAGGGCGCGACCGGCAACGTCGCCACCGAGGACGTGCTGTACCTGATGCAGGGGCTGGGAATCGAGACCGGCATCGACCTCGATATCGTGGTCGATGCGGGGCAGTTTATCTCGCACTTCCTCGGCCGCAAAGGCGCCAGCCGCGCCGGCAACGCCATCGCCGCCAAGCGCGCGAACTAGGTAATATCACGCATTATCGACGGCCCACACATGGCGGATTACGGCGTGCCGCCTAATCCGCCCTACGTGTCTCCGTGGGCCATTTTCGGTCGCGTTACGTGGAGACACGTAGGGCGGATTAGCGCAGCGTAATCCGCCATCTGCGATCCGCCGCCGACTACATCTGTCGGAACTGGCGCGTGAACGCCTCGCTCACGGCAAGCCGCTCCGAGCGCCCCTTCAAATAAATTTCCATCGAAGCCCCATCGCGGTCGATACGCTCGATCGCCTCCAGATTGACGATCGCCCCGCGATGCACCTGCGCGAACTGTCCCGGGTCGAGCTGCTCGATCAAACTTTTCAACGGCACGCGTATCAACGCGTCGCCGGTGGCGGTCACCACCCGCGTGTACTTGCCGTCCGACGTGAAGAACTGTACGTCCTTCACCATCACCAGCCGCACCGAGCTGCCGGTCGACGCCTTGATCCACTTCAAATAAGCCGGCGCCGCCGCCTTGCCGAACAACCGTTCCCACACCTCCGGCGCCACCACGCGGCTTTCGCGGCTCTTCAACCGCTTTACCGTCTGCAGCAGGCGCGCCGCTGAAAGAGGCTTGACCAGATAATCGGCGGCACCGGCATCGAAGGCATTCAAAGCATGCTCCGCATACGCCGTCACAAAAACGATCTGCGCCGATTCCGGTACATGGCGCGCCACCTCCAGCCCATTCAAGCCCGGAATCTGGATATCGAGGAAAACAATATCGGGCCGCAGCGCCTCCAGCATCGCGACCGCCTCGATGCCGTTTTCCGCCTGGCCCGCGATCTCCAGCTCGGGCCACAGCATCGCCAGCTGGTCCACCAGTTCGGCGCGCAGCAGCGGCTCGTCCTCGACGATCAAGGCGCTGGTCATGCCGCCTCCAACACGGGCATTGGCACCGACAGCGTGGCCTCGACACCGCCATCGTCCAACGCCTCCACCGTCAACGACGCCCGCTCGCCATACAACAGCTGCAAGCGCTCATGGATGTTGGCCAGGCCGAGCCCCTGGCCCGGCTGGTCGCTCAGGCCCGCGCCGTTGTCGCGCACCGCCAGCCGCAGCGCGTCGCTATCGACGGTCGCACGGATCAGCAACTCGCCGGGGCGGGTAGCGCTTTCCAGCCCATGCTTGATCGCGTTTTCCACCAGCGAAATCAGCATCGCCGGCGGAAACGGCAGCATGCGCAGCGCGTCATCGGCGTCGATGCGGAAGCGCAGCCGCTCGCCCATCCGTATCTGCATGATGGACAGGTAATCGCCTGCCAGCGCCAGCTCGCGCCCCACAGTGGAAGACACGGAGCGCATGTCCGGCAGGGCGTTTTGGAGATAGCCGACCAGGTGGTCGAGCATCAGCTGCGCCGTGTCGCCGTCGGTGCGGATCAGGTATTTCAGGTTGGCCAGGGTATTGAACAGAAAATGCGGCTCCACCTGCGCCTGCAGCGCAGAGAGCTTGGCGTTGAGCGCGGCGCGTTCCAGCTCATGCTCGCGCCGCGCAAGTTGCAGCGTGTGGTGGCGGCGCTTCAATTCGGCACGCAGATGATCGGACACCGTTTGCACCTCGCGCCATGCTTCGCCCTTTTGTAGCTGGAAAAACGACAGGCCAAAGCGGCGTCGAACGTGGACTTGCGCCTGTTGTCCCGGCTCGCCAGTCACCCGTACCTCCATGCTCTGCCAGAGCCGCATCATGCGCGAAGGCGCCAGCAAAATCCGCCCCTTGAACGACTGGTGCCAAAACGCGGCGGGACCCGGATATCCGAGCGCCAGGCCAAGCGCGAGGCCGGACAGCGTTTCGGCGCACAGATCATAGGTACTGAGCGGATCGAGCGGCGAGGGCAGCGTCAGGTGCGGACGCGACGAGATCATCTCCGGCGTCAACGTGACGCCTGCCTCGCGCAGCCCCCGCAAGTGCTGCCAGGCCATTGAAATCGTCGCCGGGCAAAAACCGGCGAAGATAGCAAGCGCAGGACCGAAATATAGCCAGTTGGAAGCGTCGGGCGCGCGGCCCAGCGACCAGAAAATGAAGGTCACGGGAAGCGCCAGGCAGACGGTAAGGAGTAGCGCGGTCACCGACAGATAGCGCAACAGCGTCTGCCACAAATATCTACGTACCAGTCGCGCGTCGTGCTCGACCTGCGGCACTTTGGCGTTGAACGGCAAATTGGACGACATCATGGCACCACCTCCGGTTTGAACTGAAGGCATTCTAGCGAGCGGACCTGCGTGCCGGGCACCCA
Source organism: Oxalobacteraceae bacterium OTU3CAMAD1 (assembly GCA_024123915.1). NCBI lineage: Bacteria > Pseudomonadati > Pseudomonadota > Betaproteobacteria > Burkholderiales > Oxalobacteraceae > Oxalobacteraceae bacterium OTU3CAMAD1. The sequence goes on from CP099650.1 coordinate 307,367, forward strand.
TGCGACCGACAGCCGAATTTGGGGGATGAATACGGTTTAAAAACCGAAAACCAATGGAAAAACCCCCGTTTGACGTTGCCATCAAACGGGGGTTTTAGATTCTGGTCGGAGTACAAGGATTCGAACCTTGGACCCCCTGGTCCCAAACCAGGTGCGCTACCGGGCTGCGCTACACTCCGAAGAAGCAAGATAATACAAGCTGCCCCAGTATCCGTCAAGTGCCCCTATGAAAATCATTATGTACCACGGCCGATTTTTTTCAAGGTAAGATCCCGGGGTATGCATAACTTAACTAAAAAGCCATGAGCGCGACCTTGACCCTGGGCGAGCCCGCACGACTGCGGCGGCCCGGCATGGTCTGGGGCATCGCCGTTTCGGTGGTTTTGCATGCGCTGTTGATCTTCGGCTACCGGCTGACCTCGCCCCAGGCACCGGCCGAGCTGCCGCCGAAGGAAACACTGACGGTGTGGCTGGTGCCGCCGCCCAAGCCGCCGGCGCCGGTGGTCCTTAAGCTTGAGCCGCCACCGATCAAGCAGGTCCAACCGCGCGAGCGGGATAAGAAGGTCGAGGTGGCCCGGGCCAGCAAGCCAGCGCCAGCGGAAACGCCGGAAGAAAAGCCGTCGCAGGCGATCACGTTGCCAGCGCCAGCGCCAGCGCCAGCCAACAATCTGCCCGATCCGCTATATCCCGAACAACAGAAGCAGCAGCAGACCAAGCAATTCGATATGAACGCAGCGTTGAAGACGGCGCGTAAAGTGGCTAGTGAGAAAGACCCGGCGCGCGCGGGCTTGCCGGTCGCGCAGCTGGACGACCATCCGCTTTATCCGGAACGGACGGCCACCGAGCTGGCGACCAAGATGGAAGGCGCCAAACGTAAAAGTTGTCTTAACCAGCCCGGCGGCAACCTGTTGACCCCGTTATTTTGGTTGTTGGAGAAGAAGGATCACGGCTGCAAGTTTTGACCGCTGGCGTTGTTGGCGGCTCACAGATGGCGGATTACGGCGTGCCGCCTAATCCGCCCTACGTGGAACTTGTGGATGCTGGCTTCCTGTCCGAAAGTCCCTGTTAGTCTTCTTCTTTTAACTGTAACGCGCGGTCGTACAGCGCGTTTTTCTTGCGGCCGGTGATCTGGGCGGCCAGGTTGGCGGCCTGCTTGACCGAGCATTCGGTCAGCAAAATCTTCAATATCCGCTCGGCTTCGACATCCTGCTCGTCCTCGGCCGCCGGCGCGCCGGCCAGCAGCACGACGAATTCGCCCTTTTCGCGGTGCGGATCGGCCTTGATCCACGCCTCCGCCGCCGACAAGGGGCAGCGGTGGATTTCCTCGAACATTTTGGTCAGCTCGCGCGCGAACACCACTTCGCGCTCCGGCTCGAACACGGACGCCAGCGCGACGGCGCAATCCAGTATCCGGTGCGGCGCCTCGTAAAACACCATCGTCGCCGTCACCGCGCGCAATGTGCCGAGGAAATTCTCGCGCTGCTTGGCCTTGGCCGGCAGGAAACCGACAAAGTAAAATTGATCATTCACCAGCCCGCTGGCCGACAACGCCGTCACCGCCGCCGACGCCCCCGGCAGCGGCAATACGCGCAAACCGGCCGCCCGCACCGCGTCGACGATGCGCGCGCCCGGATCGGACACGCCCGGCGTGCCGGCGTCCGACACCAGCGCGATGCGCTCGCCACCCTGCAGGCGCGCGATCAGGGTCTCGGCCACTTCGCGCTCGTTGTGCTGGTGCGCGGCGATCAACGGCTTGTGCAGCCCGAAACGTGTCATCAATTGCGCCGTGTTGCGGGTATCCTCGCAGGCGACCGCGTCGACCAGGCTCAAAACGTGCAACGCGCGCAGCGTAATATCGGTCACATTGCCGATGGGGGTCGCCACGATATACAAGGTTGCGCTAGGATAGGCCTGGTGCGCCGTTTCACCCAGCACGGGTAGGGTGGAGATGGCGCGGGAATCTTGGTCGGTCATTGGGGGTCGAATGAAAAGTATGAGGTTGTCGCTGCGGTATGCGGCTATTACGACGATTGCGGCGGTCACGGCCGTCGCCTTGAGTGGATGCGGCAGCACGCCGATACCACCCATGGCGCCCATTATAAGCGCAACCCCGCCGCCGCCCGCCCCGCCCAAACCGCTGCCGAAGCCGCCACCAGAGCCGACGCCGCCGGCGGCCGAAACCTTCGCCATCGACCTGCCGGGCGGCGCCGCCCCCGCAGCGCCGGGAGCCACTGGCAACCGGCCCGCCGGCGACCAGCCCGAAGGCCGCGTGGCCGACGAGCGCGCGCTGCCGTCCAACGCCCCGATCAACATGGCGCTGCTGTTGCCGCTGCGCTCCGAAACCCTGGGCGCGGCCGCCGAATCGTTGCGCGCCGGCTTCATGGCCGCCTGGGAGCGCGACCGCGACAACATCACCGTCACCGTCATCGAGACCACCGACGTGCCGCAGGACATCCTGTCGACCTACGCCAGCGCGTCCGAGCGCGAGGACATCATCGTCGGTCCGCTGGCGCGTTCGGCCGTGGCGGCGATCGCCTCCAGCCCGCTGGTGAGCAAGCCGACCATCGCGCTGAACTATCCGGAGGGCTACGGCACCGCCAGCGCCGCGCCGCTGCCGCCGAAGATGCTGGCCATGGGCCTGTCGATCGAGGAAGAGGCGCGCCAGGCCGCCCAGTGGGCGGCTGCGGACCATCCCGGCGCCAGCGCGATGATATTGACCACCAGTTCGTCGTGGCAGCGCCGCATCGCCGCCGCCTTCGCCGGCCAGTGGCAGCGCATCGGCCAGCCGGTGCGCATGGTCGAGCTCAACGCCCCCAACGGCTACCTCAGCGATCCGGACTTGGTGCAGCTGCGCGCGCGCCTGGCGCAGGATCCGCCCGGCCTGCTGTTCTCGGCCATGGGCGCCGACCAGACCCGCCAGTTGCGCAGCGCCTTGAGCGCGCCGGTGACGACCGAGCCGACCAATCCGACCATCAGCACCGCCGACGCCATGCCGGCCCAGCCGCCGGTACCGCTCAGCTCGTTCAGCGCGCTGCCGGTCTATGGCACTTCGGCGCTCAACCCGGGCGCCACCATGGCCTTCGCCGGCCCCGAGCTGGACGGCGTGCGCCTGCTCGACCTGCCATGGCAGGTGCAACGCGACCATCCGGCCGTGATGGTCTATCCGCATCCGGTGCAGGCGGGCACGGCGGACATGGAACGCCTGTACGCGCTGGGCATCGACGCCTACCGCGTGGCGCGCGAAATCAGCCGCCATCCGGTCGGCCGCTTCCATATCGACGGCGTCACCGGCCGCCTGACGGTCGATTTCGGCTCGGGCACGTCCAGTTTCGAGCGTGTCGAGCAGCCGGCCATCTACAAAAACGGCGTGCCGCAGGCCGTCGCCCGATGAGATCGCCATGTCGCCGCCACGGCAACGCGCCAGCGGACAGCCCACCGAGCAGCAGCGGCTGGGCCGGCTGGGCGAGGACCGGGCGCTCGAGCACCTGATCGGCCAGGGCTTGACCCTGGTCGAGCGCAATTTCCTGTGCAAGGTCGGCGAAATCGACCTGATCATGAAGCAGCGGGGCGGCCTGGTGTTCGTCGAGGTGCGGCGCCGCGCGGCGGCCGGCTTCGGCGGGGCGGCCGCCAGCGTCACCCCGGCCAAGCGCCGGCGCCTGATCAACGCCGCCCAGTATTACCTGCTGCGCTACCCCGACCCGCCTCCGTGCCGCTTCGACCTGGTCGCCATCGACGATGAAACGTTGTCATGGATACAAAACATTCTGGAGTTGTAAGCATTTTTAACAGAGCTTGTCCGGCTCGTTGAGGGACTGCACTATAATCAGCACACTATGAATAATCAACGCATCCTGGCGCACTTCCACGAAAGTGCCGAAATCAAAATCCAATCCGCCACCGTCCTCGCCCCGCATCTGGCGCAGGCGATCGAACTGATGTTCTCGGCGCTGTCCAACGGCAACAAGATCCTCGTGTGCGGCAACGGCGGTTCGGCCGCCGACGCCCAGCACTTCGCGGCCGAGCTGGTGGGACGCTTCGAGCGCGAACGCTTCCCGCTGCCGGCGATGGCCCTGACCACCGACACCTCGATCCTGACGGCCGTGGCCAACGACTACAGCTACCGCGAGATCTTCTCCAAGCAGGTGCAAGCGTTCGGCCAGGCCGGCGACATCCTGCTGGCGTTTTCGACGTCGGGCAACTCGGCCAACGTGATGGCGGCCATCGAAGCGGCGCTGGAACGCGAAATGCGCGTGGTGGCGATGACCGGCAAGGGCGGCGGCGCCATCGGCAAAATGCTGACCGACGCCGACGTCCATATTTGCGTGCCGGCCGACCGCACCGCCCGTATCCAGGAAGTCCATCTGGTATCCATACATTGCATTTGCGACGGCATCGACGTCGCGCTATTCGGAGGAGATGTGAATGACTAACCCAGGTGCTATCTGGAACAAGATCCAGCGCCCGCTGGTCCTGAGCGTGCTGTGCGCAACGATGATGACCTCGCTGACCGGCTGCATCGCGCTGGTCGCCGGCGGCGCCATCAGCGGCACGCTGGCCGCGTCGGACCGCCGCACCTTCGGCGCCCAGACCGAGGACACCACGATCCAGATCAAGGCCGCGAACAAGCTGCGCAACGTCGTCGGCGACGCCGGCCACACCAACGTCAACAGCTTCAACCGCCGTGTGCTGCTGACCGGCGAAGTGCGCGACGAGGCCATGAAAGCGGCCGCCGAGCGCGAAGTGCGCGGCGTCGAAGGCGTGATTTCGGTCACCAACGAGCTGGAAATCGCCGGCCCGGCCAGCTACACCTCGCGCTCCAACGACACGCTGATCACCACCAAGGTCAAGGCCAGCCTGGTCGACGCCAAGGATATCTCGGCCAACTCCTACCAGGTCACCACCGAGCGCGGCACGGTCTACCTGCAGGGCCGCGTGACCCAGCGCGAAGGCCAGATCGGCGCCGACATCGCCCGTGGCGTCAGCGGCGTGAACAAGGTGGTCAAGGTGTTCGAGTACATCTCCGAGGACGAGTACAAGCAGTATCAGGCCACGCCTGCCGCAGCCCCGGCACCGGCGGCGACTCCGGCCAACGCCGACAGCGGTGGCGCCACCACCCACTCGGTGCAGTAAAGTTCGCCTAAAAAACGGCTCGCGGGCGTCGTCGGGGATACCGGTCTATAATGATCGCACCCTCTACGGCGCCCGACTCCATCATGCAAGATACGCTCACTTCCGCTGCTCCTTCCCCTACTTCGTCTTCGCGCGGCTGGATCAAGCCGGTGCTGGCGGCCGTGGTGATCGCCGCCATCGGCTTTGGCGGCTATGTCTCGCTGAACAAGCGCCCGGTCGCGCCGGATGTCGGCTTCGTCACCATCAAGGGCGAGAAGATCTCCCCGGACGCCTTGCGCGGCAAAGTCTACATGGTCAATTTCTGGGCGACGTCGTGCACCACGTGCGTGGCCGAAATGCCCCAAATGGTCGAGACCTACAACAAATTCAAGCCGCAGGGCATGGAATTCGTCGCCGTGGCGATGAGCTACGACCCCGCCAACTACGTCATCAACTACGCCGAAACGCGCCAGCTGCCCTTCAAGGTGGCGCTGGACACGGACGGCTCGGCCGCCAAGGCCTACGGCGACGTCTCCATGACGCCGACCACCTTCGTCGTCGGCAAGGATGGCAAAATCCTCAAGCGTTATCTGGGCAAGCCGGATTTCGACGAGCTGCACAAGCTGCTGGCCGCGTCGCTCAAGGGCTAAGAGCCCTCACCCAGCCTGCGCTGGCACAGCGCTTGCATGCTCCATGACCATCCCAACCCAAGGAGTCGTCATGGACCGCCAACAAGTCACGCATAAAATCCTGTCCGTCAAAGTCGCCCGCAAAATGCTGTGGGGCGACATCGCCAAAGAGATCGGCCAGAGCAAGGAGTGGACGACCGCCGCGCTGCTCGGCCAGATGACGTTCAACCGCCAGCAGGCCGACACCGCGCAGCGGCTGTTCGACCTGACCGACGAGGAGGCCGCGTGGCTGCAGATCGTGCCCTACAAAGGCTCGCTGCCGTCGGCGGTGCCGACCGATCCGCTGATCTACCGCTGGTACGAGATCGTCAGCGTGTACGGCACCACCATCAAGGAATTGATCCACGAGGAATTCGGCGACGGCATCATGAGCGCGATCGATTTTTCGATGGACATCCAGCGCGAGGAAGATCCCAAGGGCGACCGCGTGCAAGTGGTCCTGAGCGGCAAATTCCTGCCGTATAAATCCTACTAAGCCAGGATACACGTAGGGCGGATTAGCGAAGCGTAATCGGCCATGCATGCGTCATCGGCGGCGCATGCATGGCCGATTACGGCGTTCCGCCTAATCCGCCCTACGTGTTTTAGAAGCCCGCCTGCACCGACACGTACACGCCGTGCTGCTTCTTCGGATTGAAGATGGTGATGTCGCCCAGCTCCGCGTAGGCCGCCGTGACCGAAAAATTCTTGGTCGGGAACCAGGCCACGAAGGCGTCGTAATACGCCTTCTCGTCGTCGACGGTCAGGTTGCGCGGCTTGCGCCGGTACTCGGCGCCCACTGCCAGCTTGCGCGTGACCAGATACGCGGCCGAGAACTCCGGCATGAAGCGCCGGCTGTCGCGCAGGTCGCCGCCGAATCCCAGCAAGCCCATTTGATTGGCGTTGGTCGAGCGAAGGGTGGCGTTCAGCAGCAAGCTTTGCTCGAACAGAATCTTGGTGGCGGCGACGTAGTAGTCGTAGCCATGATCGTCCTTCGCGCCCAACTGCGTCACATTGGTCACGCCCAGCGCGCCCAGGCCACCGATGCCCTTGTTCTTCTTGTACATGGCGCCGACGGCGATCTGCGGCAGCCAGCTGTCCTGCTCGTAGACCGCGTCGCCCGCGACTTTCACCTTCAAGCCGACGATATCCTGCTGGATGGCCAGCTGGTTAAGCGGCGCCAGGCTGCCCTTGAATTCCTGGTTGGCCAGCGAAATCTCCACCCGGTCCGCGATCCCCACCGCCACGCCGTAGCTGGTCAGCTTGTAGTCCTGGGTTTTCAGATAAGTGTAGTGCGTGTTCGCGCCCCAGCTGTCGCGCGTGCCGTAACCGGAGATCAGCGCCCACGGCACGATGCCGCCGCCGCCCGCGCCTTCGACCTGGCTGACGCCCCCGGTGGCGAGGAACTTGCCCATATCCGGCATCGCCTGCGCGGCCGCGCCGCCGCAGGCACAAGCCGCGGTCACCGCCGCGAGGATACTTCTCAAAGAATGGTTGTTCACTGCGAGGCTCCCGGCCGGATCATTTGGTCACGATGGCGCGCTGCATCGGCGCCAGCTTGGCTATCAGCTTGTTCGCCACGCCATTGGGCACGTTGTTGCGCTCCATGGCGATCTGCAGGTCCTCGGTCAGCGCGTTGAACATCGCGTTGGTGATTTTCAAATCCTGGTGCACGGTCGCCATGTCACGCTCGGTGCCGACGCCGTCCATCGTCTTGTCGCGGTATTTGCCGGTGTACTTGCAAGGGCCGCCGGCGAACTCGCAGAACTGCTCCTGCAGGCGAACGTTGAGCTGCTCCATATCGAAATCGGCGAAGCTTTCCTTGATGCGCGGATCGGCCAGCATCAGCGGAATGAAGGTGTCGACGATCTTCTTGATGCCCTCTTTGCCGCCCAGGCCCTGATACACCTTGTCGTCGGTGTACGGCGTCTGCGCTACGGCCAGCGAGCAGGCCAGCAGCAACGCCATGCCGATGCCGGCCATCTTCGTGAATCGACTCATTTCATATCCTTGTGCGAGGGTTTCTTCACCGCACAATTTATCAGCTATTTGGGGAACAGAACCATCTGTGTGCAACGGAACAACGCTATTGTTTTACCAGTGGCCTGGCTGGTCACCACCGCGTCCCACACCTGCGTGGTGCGGCCCAGATGGACCGCCTTGGCGGTCGCCACGACCACGCCGTCGCGCGCGGTACCGAGGTGGTTCGACTTCAGTTCGATGGTGGTGAAATTCTGCGCGCCTTCCGGCAGATGCGCGAAACAGGCGTAGCCGCAAGCGGTATCGGCCAGCGTGACCACGCTGCCGGCATGCAGGAAACCGTTTGGCGCCAGGTGCTTGGCCGCGACCTCGAACTGCGCCACCAACTCGCCCTCGCGCACCGCCGTGATGACGATGCCGAGATGCGAAGGCAGCGTCTCCTGGCCGAACTGGTTGAAGTACTCGGGCGTGAATTTTTGAGCGTCCATGAATCTCTTTCGCGAGTAAGGGCGATGCCCAACACTCACGATGATACCAACTTACATCACGCGTACCCAAGCGCCTTTGTACAGGATAGGACCGGTCGGGCCGTTCGGATTCGGCGAGCCGCCCTTCGGCTCCAGGGTCACCGCCAGCAGCGCGACGTCGTCGCCGATGGCGTTGCTGGTCAGCGCCAGCTTGACCTCGCCGCGATCGGCCAGAAGGCCGAGCGAGCGTGGATTGCCCTGCTTGGGCACCGCCCACAGTTCCAGCGACTTATCCGACGGCACCGGCGCGTTGCCCACCATGCGCACCGTCAGCGCCTTGCGGCCGGTGTCGCCGGTCAGCACCAGCGCGGTCTGCGACTTCTCGTCGGTCAAAGTGGCGACATAATCGAGTTGCGGCGCGTCCAAGGTGCGCGTGGTGATGACCACCACCAGCAATGCCGCCAGCGCCGTCGACACCACGCCCAGCGAACGCCAGAACGTGACCGACTCGTTGCGCCAGAATTGCCACGCCGAGTGCGCGCGCTTCAGGTTCAGGCGCCGTTCGATGTTGGTCCAGACCTGGCGGCGCGGCGTCTGCGGGGTCGCGAACTCGGCCAGCGGCGTCAATCGGTCCGCCCACTCCTGCGTGGTGCGGCGCAGCGCCGCGTCGTTGTGCATATAGCCTTCGAAACGCCGCCGCGCGCCGCCCTTCAATGTGCCGAGCACGTATTCCGCCGCCAGCTTCTCGCGCAGCGGCCCGTTGTCGCGGATGTTCATGATTGCTCCCGCTTCGACAGGCAGGTCTTCAACCGTTCCAGGCTGCGGCGTATCCAGGTCTTGACGGTGCCGATCGGCAGCGCCATCTGCGCCGCCACCTCGCTATGCGACAGGTCGTGGAAAAAGGCCAGGCCGACCACCTGGCGGTGCAGCCCTTCCAGCGCGGACATGCAATAGGCCAATGCCTTGGCGTCGCTGCTCATCTGAAGTGCCTCGATCGGCGTGGCGCCCGGGTCCCGTAGTGCATTGATAACCTCGCTGTCAAACTGTTCCCCATCGATTTCGGTGGTCACATCGCTGCGGCGCAAGAGATCGAAAGCCTTGTTGCGCACGATGGTGGTCATCCACGTCATCGGTGCGGCCAAATGGCTTTGATAACTGCCGGCGTTGTTCCAGATCGCCACGAAACTCTCTTGCAACACCTCTTCGGCAAGTTCGCGCTTGGTCAATATACGCAGCGCGAAGCCAAACAGTTTCGATGATGTGGCGTCGTAGAGGGAACGGAAGGCGGCGTCATCGCGGTTGGCGGCGCCTTGCAGCCACGTGCGCAGCTGCTGGGGATCGAGTGAGTGAACGTCGGACACAGCCCGCCTTGAAAGTGATGATGCATTGATGGAAAACAAATCGAGCGTGTGAAAAATACCATATTCTCCCGCGCGCGCGCGAATAAATTATCGGGTCAACAATTGAATCCGAACCGCTTCCACCGCCGTACAAGTCCGTAACTTTGAAGAATTTATAACTCGGGTGGGAGACGCGATGGGGATCAAACGCAGGATGGCAACGGTATTGGCGGTCGCCGCCGCCCAGGGCCCGGGCGGGATGGCGCTGGCCGCCGAGGACGCCGAAGTGGCCGGCGCGGTGGCCATGACCCGGGTGACAGTGTTGGCGCATTACGACAACGCGGTCGGCACCTCGGACGCGGCCAGCCAGGGCACGGTGACCTCCAGCCTGATCGCCAGCCGCGCCGCGCTGCGCACCGGCGAGCTGCTGGAATTCGTGCCCGGCATGATCGTCACGCAGCACAGCGGCGACGGCAAGGCCAACCAGTACTTCCTGCGCGGCTTCAACCTCGACCACGGCACCGACTTCGCCACCTATGTCGACGCGATGCCCGTCAATATGCGCAGCAACGCCCACGGCCAGGGCTACTCCGACCTCAACTTCCTGATCCCCGAGCTGGTCCAGCGCATCGACTATAAAAAGGGGAGTTACTTCGCCGACGAGGGCGACTTTTCGTCGGCCGGCGCGGCCCACATCCGCCTGTCGGACCGCCTGCCCGACGGCATCGCCAGCCTGACCCTGGGACGCAACGGCTACCGCCGCGCGTTGCTGGCGGACTCGATGGACGCCGCCGGCGGCACCTTGCTGTACGGCATAGACCTGGGCCGCAACGACGGTCCGTGGCAAACCCCGGAACAGGTGCGAAAATACAACGCCATGCTGCGCTACAGCCGTGGCGACGCGCAAAACGGCTACAGCGTCACCGCCATGGCCTACCGCAACCGCTGGAACGCGACCGACCAGGTGCCGCAACGCGCCGTGCGCGACGGCCTGATCGATCGTTTCGGCACCATCGACGCCAGCGACGGCGGCGAAACGTCGCGCAGCAGCCTGTCGTGGGACATGCACCGGCGCGCCGACGGCCGCATCACCGAGGCGTCAGCCTATTTAGTGCGCTCCAGCCTGGATCTGTACAGCAACTTCACCTATCTGCTGGCCGATCCGGTCAACGGCGACCAGTTCCAGCAGAGCGAGCGCCGCACGATGGGCGGCTTCAACGCCAGCCAGACCTGGCTCGACAAGATCGCCGGCATCGACATGCGCAACAAGGTCGGCGTGCAGACGCGCTACGACCATATCTCGCCGATCGGCCTGTACGCCACGCGGCAACGTGAGCGCCTGAGCACAGTGCGCGAGGACCGCGTCAAGGAGGCGAGCGCCGGACTGTATCTGGAGAACACCAGCTATTGGCTGCCGGAATTCCGCACCATCGCCGGCTTGCGCTATGACGCCTACCGCTTCGACGTCAATGGTCGCGACGCCAGCGCGAACAAGGCCTCGCCGAAGCTGTCGCTGATCTTCGGCCCGTGGGCCAGCACCGAGTACTTCATCAACTACGGCGCCGGCTTCCACAGCAACGACGCCCGGGGCGTGCTCGCGCCCGACCGCGCCACGCCGCTGGTGGGCACGCGCGGCGCCGAACTGGGCGTGCGCAGCGAACTGGTACGCGGCCTGCAAAGCTCGCTGTCGCTGTGGACCCTGGACATCGACTCCGAACTGGTCTACGTCGGCGACAGCGGCGACACCGAGGCGAGCCGACCCAGCCGCCGCAGCGGCATCGAATGGAGCAACCACTACATCGCCGCGCCATGGCTGTTGTTCGACCTGGATCTGTCGGCCTCGCGCGCCCGCTACCGCCGCGACGACCCGGCCGGCAACCGCGTGCCCGGTTCGCTCAACAAGGTGGCCTCGTTCGGCGTGACCGTCAAGGACCTCGGGCGCTGGTTCGGCGGCATGGAGCTGCGCTACTTCGGACCGCGCCCGCTCATCGAGGACAACAGCGTGCGCTCGGCATCGACGGCGCTGGCCTACGGCCGCATCGGCTACCAGCTGAGCAAACGCACCAAACTCACCCTCGACGGCTTCAACCTGTTCAACCGCCGCGCCAGCGACATCGATTACTACTACGCCTCGCGCCTGCCCGGCGAGCCGGCGGAGGGCGTCGACGACGTCCACTCGCATCCGGTCGAGTCGCGCACCTGGCGCGTAACGCTTTCACACAATTTCTAAATATATTTTCAAAAATCTTATCGAATCTGAATCTGGCGCCGTGGACCCCGCGTATACGACCGTGCAGTCCAATCAAATCAACCAGTTGGGGAGAAATCGAATGCAAACAATCTTTAAGCAGGCGCTGTACGTGGCCGTTCTAGGCACGCTGGCCGGCGCCATCGCGCCGGCGGCCATCGCGTCCAGCCACCGCGAAGCACCGTTCGTCACGCAAAGTCCCAAAGTCGACGCCACCGACTTCTACATGTTCCGCAGCTACGAGAGCGGCCGATCCAACTTCGTCACCCTGATCGCCGACTACGTGCCGCTGCAGGACGCCTACGGTGGCCCGAACTACTTCGCCATGGATCCGAACGCGCTGTACGAGATCCACATCGATAACAACGGCGACGCCAAGGAAGACCTGACGTTCCAGTTCCGCTTCACTAACACCAACAAGGACACCAAGCTGACCGTCGGCGGCAAGGAAGTGTCGATTCCGCTGGTGATCAACGGCGGCGCCATCGCCGGCGTCAACGCCCCGGGCGCCAACGTGCGCGAGACCTACACCGTCAACGTCGTGCGCGGCGACCGCCGCACCGGCACCAAGGCGGCCGTCACCAACGTCGCCGGCGGCGCCACGTTCGACAAACCGCTCGATAACATCGGCAACAAGTCGATTCCCAACTATGCGGCCTACGCGGCGGCACACGTCTACAACGTCAACATCCCCGGTTGCAGCACGCCGGCGCGCCTGTTCGTCGGCCAGCGCAAGGATCCATTCGTCGTCAACCTGGGCGAGACCTTCGATCTGGTCAACATCAAAGCGCCGGCCACCGAGTTCTCCGCCGGCGCCGAGAAGGGCGCGAAGGACGACCTGGCGACCAAGAACGTGACGGCGATCGAGCTGGAAGTGGCGGCATCTTGCCTGACCGCGTCCACCGGGGCCGACCCGGTCATCGGCGGCTGGACCACCGCCAGCGTGCGCCAGGGACGCCTGTTGAACCCAACGCCGAATTCGAGCTCGCCGTCGAAAGAGGGCGGCGCCTGGACCCAGGTATCGCGCCTGGGCGCACCGCTGGTCAATGAAGTCGTCATCGGCCTCAAAGACAAGGACACCTTCAACGCCAGCAAGCCTGGCGGCGATGGCCAGTTCGCCACCTACGTCACCAATCCAACCCTGCCAGCGCTGATCGAAATCCTGTACGGCAAAGCCGGCGCCAAAGCGCCGACCAACTTCCCGCGCAACGACCTGGTGGCGGCCTTCCTCACCGGCGTGAAAGGCTTGAACCAGCCGGCCACCGTCACCGCGTCTGAAATGCTGCGCCTGAACACGTCGACGCCAGCCGTCGCCGCCGGCGCGCAGAAGCGCCTTGGCGTGATCGACGGCGACAACGCCGGCTTCCCGAACGGCCGTCGTCCTGGCGACGACGTGGTCGACATCGCACTGCGCGTGGTGATGGGCAAACTGTGCACCCTGAACCTGGGCTGCGCACCGGCCGACGCACCGGCCGGTGGCCTGCACTTCACCGACGGCGCCTACCTGGACGACAGCTTCTTCAACGCCTCGTTCCCGTACCTGAAAACGCCGATCGCCGGTTCGCCGCAGATGTAAGGGGGACGACATGAGATCCCTTAAATATCTGGGCCTGGTATGCGTGCTCGCGTTGAGCGCCTGCGGCGGCGGCAGCGACCATATCGCCTCCACGCCACCGCCAACGCCGCCTGTGGTCACGCCACCGGTGGTCACGCCGCCGGTCAGCATGTTGGATAGCTTCTTCGCTGCGGTGATGTCCCTCATCGGCGATGGCAGCGAAACCACCACCGAGCCGACGGCGACCGACTCTGTCGCCGTCACTACGCCGGATGACACGGAACCGGCAACCGTGAAGTAAGCAAGCAGTGACAAGGGCGGACGCCGCACGGTCCGCCCTTTACGCCGTTTAGAGGCCATCATGAGAACAAGAATATTCATCGCCCTGGCGTTATCGGCCGCCACCGCGCAAGCCGCGCCCTACATTCCGTCCAGCGGCAAGCAAGTGATCGAAACGCTGCCGCGCCGTGGCGATCCGGTGCAACAGCAGTTGCGCAGCCTGCGCGCGGAGTTGAACGCCAAGCCGACCGATATCGCGCTGGCCACCAGCGTCGCGCAGCGCTACATTTCGCTGGGCCGCAGTGAAACCGATCCGCGCTATCTGGGCTACGCGCAGGCCGCGCTGGCGCCATGGTGGTCGCAGGCCGCGCCACCGCCGCAGGTGCGCCTGCTGCGCGCAACGCTGCTGCAAAGCACCCATCAATTCGGTCCCGCGCTGGCGGACCTGAAAGGCGTGTTGGCGGCGCAGCCGGACAACGCGCAGGCGTGGCTGACGCAAGCGACAGTGCAAACGGTGCAGGGCGATTACGACGGCGCCACCGCCAGCTGCGCACACTTGTCGAACCTGTCGATAGAGCTGATCACCGTGACGTGCATCGCCAATGTCGGCACGGTCACGGGCCGCTCGGTTAAAAGCGAGCAGCTGTTGGACCTGACGTTGGAACGCAGCGCCAACGCGCCGGAGGAGTTGAAGGAATGGGCGCTGACACTGCTGGCCGAAATGGCGCAGCGGCGCGGCGACACCGCGGTGGCAGAGACGCGCTTTAAAAGCGCGCTGACCATGGCCCCGAATGACAGCTATCTGCTTGGCGCCTACGCCGACCTCCTGCTGGAGCAAAAGCGGCCAGGCGAGGTGTTGACGCTGTTGCGCGACCAATCGCGGATCGACGCGCTGTTATTGCGGCGCGCGCTGGCGTTGCAGCAGCAGGATGGCAAGAGCGGCGCGCTGGCCGCCGACATCAAGGAGCTGGCCGCCCGCTTCGACGCCGCCGCGCTGCGCGGCGATACGGTGCATCAACGCGAGCAAGCGCGCTTTGAATTAATGCTGCGCCGGAATGCACCGACCGCATTGGCACTGGCGAAGAAAAACTGGGCGATACAAAAAGAGCCGGCCGACATACGCATCTATCTGGAAGCGGCGGCGCAAGCGCGGGATGTAGGCGCCGCGAAACCAGTGATTGACTGGGTAAAGCAGCATCAGATCGAAGACGTCGCCGCGCAGCGCCTGATACGCCAACTAACCAACGGAACCACGTAGGGCGGATTAGCGAAGCGTAATCGGCCATGCATGCTCAGTCGGCGGCTCAAAGATGGCCGATTACGGCGTTCCGCCTAATCCGCCCTACGTGGTTCAACGAAGACTCAACTTAAACATGATGGCACGCCTCCTCATACTTTTTACGCTGCTGTTCGGCGCCATGCTGCCGGCTCAGGCGCACAAGCCGAGCGACAGCTATCTGTCGCTGACCACCCAGGGCGAAAACATCACCGGCCAGTGGGACATCGCCCTGCGCGACCTGGACTTCGCCATCGGCCTCGATCAGGATGGCGACGGCAAGCTGACCTGGGACGAAATCCGCGCGCGCCACACCGCCATCTCCGCCTACGCGCTGGAACGCCTGAAGCTATCAACCGAAAACGGTCCGTGCACAATCAACATCGCCGACCAACTGATCGACGACCACACCGACGGCGCCTACAGCGTGATGCGCTTCGGCGTCGCGTGCCAAAAACCGGTGACACAGCTAACCATCGACTACCGCCTCTTCGCCGACCTCGATCCCCAACACAAAGGCCTGCTGCGCCTGACGCACGACGGCGAGACCTCCACCGCCATCCTCGATCCGCAGCACGCGCAACAAACCCTGTCGCTAACTGCGCCGAACCGCTGGCAGCAATTCGCCACCTACATCAAGGAGGGCGTGTGGCACATCTGGATCGGCTACGACCACATCCTGTTCCTGCTATCGCTGCTGCTGCCTGCGGTGCTGCTGGCCGCGCCCGCAAACAATCTGCGCGGCTCCTTCATCGACGTGCTCAAGGTGGTGACCGCGTTCACGCTGGCGCACTCGCTGACGTTGACCCTGGCCAGCCTGTCGCTGATCGCGCTGCCGTCGCGCTTTGTCGAATCGGCCATCGCCGCCTCGGTGATACTGGCTGCGGTCAACAACATCTACCCGCTGTTCCGGGGACGGCGGCCGGTCGCGGCCTTCGTGTTCGGCCTGATCCACGGCTTCGGCTTCGCCAGCGTGCTGATCGATCTCGGCCTGCCAAAGACAGCGCTGCTGGCAAGCTTGTTTGGATTCAACCTCGGCGTGGAAATCGGGCAATTGTGCATCGTCGCACTATTCCTTCCGCTGGCATTTACGCTGCGAAATACCGTGTTCTACCGCCGCGTGCTCACCGGCGGTTCAGCCGCGATCGCCTTGGTGGCATTGGTCTGGTTCGTCGAGCGCGCGTTCGATATGCAGGTGTAGAGGGATCACGCGCGATATTGACCCACGTCGCATCCGTTGTCTTTTTGTTCAGCTACGATCAACGCCACTTTCATCGATCGCGAGAACAAAAAAATGTGCGGAATATGGGGCATGATCAACAATGGCGCAGCGCAATGCGACACCTCCGCCGCACTGGTCGCCGCCTTTCGCTATATCAATGGACGCGGGCCGGATGCGCGCGGTTCCCGACAAGTCGCCTGTTGCGGCCACGCCGTCACCTTCGCCCACAGCCGGCTTGCGGTGATCGAACTGTCGGCGCTGGGCGCGCAGCCGATGGTCGATGCGGAGTCCGGCTGGTCCATCGTCTACAACGGCGAGATCTACAACTACCGCGAAATCCGCGCGGCACTGCAAGCCGCCGGGCAAGTATTTAACGGCGGCAGCGACACCGAGGTCCTGTTGCGCGCGTGGGCGCTGTGGGGCCCGGACGCCTTGCAGCGACTCAACGGCATGTTCGCCTTTGCCGCGTTGAATGAAAGAACCGGCGAGCTCTGGCTGGTGCGCGACCGCTTCGGCGTCAAGCCGCTGCTGTGGGGACGCTGCCCGAATGGCGATATCGCTTTCGGCTCGTCGGTCGCCAGCATCGCCGGCATGGTCGGCACCGACATCGACACCGACTACTGCGCGCGCGGCGTGCGCTACAAGGCCTACGAGACCGCGCAATCCGGATCGCCCTACAAACACGTGAACGCGGTCGGCGCCGGATGCTGGGTCAAGTTCCAATTGTCGCCCGAGCGCATCGGCTTCACCCAAGGCAGATGGTATTCGCTGCGGGACGCGGTGGCCCTGCGGCGCGAGGCGATGTCGCACACGGGCGACGCCGACCTGCTCGACGAATGCCGCCAGCTGTTCGACAGCGCCGTCCAGCTGCGTTTACGCAGCGACGTGCCGGTGGCGGTATCGTTAAGCGCGGGCCTGGACTCGGCGTCGATCGCCTGCATGATGCAGCGCCATGGCGCGCGCACGCACGCGTTCTCGTTCGGCTCGCCGTCCGAACGTACGTCCGAAGGCCCCGGCACGCAATCGCTGGCCAAGGCCGCCGGCATCGGCGTCACCTACGTCTGGCCGCGCTACAGCAATTGGGACTTGTACGAGGTGCTGGAGAAGACCATGGCCTTCCAGGAAGCGCCGTTTTCGGGTTTGAGCCCGCTCGCGCAGAACGCCGTGTTCCGCGAAGTCAGCGACGCCGGCTTCAAGGTGCTGCTGGGCGGGCAAGGCAGCGACGAGATCTTCGCCGGCTACCGCAAATTCATCGTCATCGCGCTGCGCGAGGCGCTGCACCGGCGCGAGGCGAAAGACGCGTTGCGGCTGATGTATTCGTTGGGCCTGATGCTGGCGCACGAGGCCGGCCAGGCGCGCATGTACTGGCAAAACCTGAACCGCTACAAGGGCGGCAAGAGCAAGGCGGCCGCTTTCCGCCTGCTCGACTGGGAGCCCGGCGCGCACAACCTGTGGGGCGAGGCCGGCATATCGCTGCCGGACCGGCAGATCGAGGATATCCAGCAATGGAGCCTGCCCACCTTGCTGCGCTACGAGGACCGCAACTCGATGGGCTACGGCATCGAGACCCGGTTGCCGTTCATGGATTATCGGTTGATCGAATTCGCGCTGGCGCTGCCGACGCGCATGAAGATCGCCAACGGCTACGGCAAATGGATGCTGCGCCAAGCGGCCAAGGGACTGGTGCCGGACGTCGTGCGGCTCAATCGCAAGAAGCGCGGCTTCGACGTCACGCAGAACTGGATCACGCAAGGTATCGGCGCCGCGCTGCGCGGGACCATCTTCGACCATGCGACGGCGTTGCAGGGCCCCCTCAAAAGCAGCGAACAGCTCGACACGCTGCTGTCCGACGAAGCGCTGTCGCAAGACCCCGGCCTGCTCGATGAGGCCTTGCTATTGGCATGGCTGGTCGACCCGACGCGCGTGCCGCGCCGGCAGACCGGGGCCTCCAGGCTGGCGGCTTAGCGACGGAGCCGTACCATGAAAAAAGTCTGCCATTTTTCGTCGGTGCATCCGGGCCTCGACATCCGCATCTACCGTAAGCAGTGCGTCTCGCTGGCGCAGGCCGGTTTCGACGTGCACCTGGTCATCGGCGCGGACGAGACGCAGGTCGCCGAAGCGGCCGGCGCCGGAGTCACCATCCATCCCCTCGCGGCGTTGCCCGCCGGACGCTTGCGGCGCATGGTGGCGCACAGTTGGCGCTGCTACCGCACGGCCAGGGCGCTGGACGCCGATGTCTACCATTTCCACGATCCCGAGCTGATTCCATATGGCTTGCTGCTGAGTTGGCAGGGCCGCAAAGTCATCTACGACCTGCATGAGGACCTGCGCGCCGACATCCACTCGAAGCAATGGATACCGGGGCCGCTGCGCCATGTCATCGGCTCGGTCGCGCGCGGGGTCGAGCACTTCGCGGCGCGGCGCTTCGCCGCCATGGTCGCGGCCACGCCGTACATCGGCGCGCTGTTCGACAAGAGCGCGGCGCGCGTGGCGGTGATCCACAACTATCCGGCCATCAACGAGCTCGCCGGCACACCGGCGACGGTGTTGACCGCATTCCCGCGCGACAGCGTCTGCTACGTCGGCGCGATCAACGAGATGCGCGGTATCCGATACATCATCCAGGCACTGGAGATGGTGCCTGTCAAGCTGCTGCTGGCCGGCGCGTTCGACCCGCCCGCGCTGCGCGTGGAGCTAAGGACTTATCGCGGCTGGCGCCAGGTCGAGGAATACGGTTTCGTCGACCGGCAAACGGTGGGGGAGATCATGGCGCGCAGCCTGTGCGGCCTGGTGACCTTGAAGCCTGAGCCGAACTTCGTCAACGCGCTACCGATCAAGCTGTTCGAATACATGTCGGCCGGCGTGCCGGTGATCGCCTCGGACTTTCCGCTGTGGCGCGGGATTGTGGAGGATGCGGAGTGCGGGATCTGCGTCGATCCCGAAAACCCGAACGCGATCGCCAAGGCGATCAACTACCTGCTGACGCATCCCGAGGAGGCCGACGAGATGGGCCGCAACGGCAGGCGCGCGGCCGAAAGCAAGTACCGGTGGGATGGCGAGGGTGCAAAGCTGGTCGCGCTATATGCAGACATTCTGGCGGAGGTGCCAGATGCCGGCGGACGTACCCAAATCCGGGGTCAAGTCTGACATTCGGACACGCGCTCAGCCCTACTTCGAAAAAATCCGAACGGAGACTACGCCGGACTGGCATGTTCTCTCAATAGGCTGTCAGGAGACCAAGATTGGCTAGACCTCTCAGACTTGAATTTCCTGGAGCACTCTATCACGTCACTTGCCGAGGCAACCGACGCGAAAGGGTATTCTGCGACAGGCAAGATCGTCTCGTCTGGCTCGAAGAAACTGCGCGCATGTGCGACCGCTTTCACTTCGTGATTCACGCCTATTGCCAGATGACGAACCACTATCACTTGCTCATCGAAACACCCGACGGCAACCTTGGCCAGGGCATGCGGCAATTGAACAGTGTCTATTCCCGATACTATAACCGCCGCCACGACTTGGTCGGCCACGTGTTACAAGGCAGGTACCACGCAATATTGGTTCAGAAAGAAAGCTACCTGCTGGAGCTGGCGCGCTACATCGTTTTGAACCCCATTCGAGCGGGCATCGTCGATAAATTGGGAGACTGGGAATGGAGCAGTCTCCAATTTATGCTGGGGGACCGCCCGTCGCCATCGTGGATGAACACTAAGTGGCTATTGGATTCATTTGGCGAGGATCCCGTATCTGCGAGACAGGCTTATCTCGCTTTCCTGCTCTCAGGGATTGACGCGGAGAGCCCGCTTGAGCAAGTGGCTTTCCGGTGCATTTTGGGCGACGACGAATTCATCGCGCAACACCGGAAATCAGCAACGACCGAGATGTCCGGTGAAATCGCGAGGGAGCAACGGCGAGCGACCGCCTTACCGCTCGAAGGCTACGCGGCTAAATTCTCACCGCGCGAGATAGCAATGGCCGAGGCCTACCACTCTACCGTCTACACGATGAGCCAGATAGCCGCCTATTTTCAGGTCTCGGTGAAAACGGTGAGCCGTGCTATCGCCGCGCTCGAAAGAGCAGATCGCGCCGCGCCAAAAAGATGAGGTCGTGTCCGAATGACAGACTTGACCCCGTTCTTTAAGTGTTTACTCGTTGACGGCGGCCAGCACGTTATGCGCCTGCTCGTCCGCGTGGTACGAGCTGCGCACCATGGCGCCGACGGCGGCGTGCTTGAAGCCCATCTTGTACGCTTCCGCTTCGAACATCTTGAACACGTCCGGGTGCACGTACCGGCGCACCGGCAGGTGGCTGTTCGATGGCGCCAGGTACTGGCCGATGGTCAGCATGTCGATGTTGTGCTCGCGCATGTCGCGCATCACTTGCAGGATTTCCTCGTCGGTCTCGCCCAGGCCGACCATGATGCCCGACTTGGTTTTGACTTCAGGATACAGCTCCTTGAATTCCTTGAGCAGTTGCAGCGAGTGCATGTAGTCCGAACCCGGACGCGCTTCCTTGTACAGACGCGGCACCGTTTCCAGGTTGTGGTTCATCACGTCCGGCAGGCCGTCCTTGAAGATGTCCAGCGCCTTTTGCAGGCGGCCGCGGAAGTCCGGCACCAGCACTTCGATCTGGGTCTTCGGCGACAGCGCGCGGGTGTTCTGGATGCACTCGACGAAGTGGCCGGCGCCGCCGTCACGCAAGTCGTCGCGGTCGACCGAGGTGATGACCACGTAGCTCAGGCGCAGCTCGGCGATGGTGCGCGACAGGTTGCCCGGCTCTTCCTTGTCCAGCGGATCGGGACGGCCGTGGCCGACGTCGCAGAACGGGCAGCGGCGGGTGCACTTGTCGCCCATGATCATGAAGGTGGCCGTGCCCTTGCCGAAGCATTCGCCGATGTTCGGGCAGCTCGCCTCTTCGCAAACGGTGACCAGCTTGTTCTCGCGCAGGATGTCCTTGATCTCGTAGAAACGGGTCGAGGCCGACGCGGCCTTGACGCGGATCCACTCCGGCTTCTTCAGACGCTCAACTTGCTCGATCGGCACGATCTTAATCGGGATGCGCGCGGTCTTGCTGGCGCCTTTTTGCTTTTCGCTCGGGTTGTAAGCGGGGGCGATGCTGGAGGTGGTGTCAGTGGTCATTTGGCTGCGCGCCCTCGCGGGCATAGTTTGGTTATTCGTGTGTTGCTGGTGTTTCTGGCGTTGCTGGTTCTACAAGAGCCAGGACGCGTATCAGTTCGTCGGCCAGTTGCTGTTGCACGTCCGACAATTGCGCCTGGGCGCCGACGGACCGCATATCGACTGTTTCCAGTCCGGCATAGCCGCAAGGATTAATCCAGGAAAACGGGGCCAAATCCATCGCCACATTCAGCGACAGCCCATGGTAGGTGCAACCGTTGCCGCGTACTTTCAAGCCGAGCGCGGCGATTTTGGCGCCCTGCTTCGGCCCACCGGCCATGTAAATGCCCGGCGCGCCTTCAACGCGCTCACCGACGAGATTATACGCCCCTAACACATTGATGATCGCTTGCTCGATTTTATGGACGAATTGCCGGGCGTACAGCTTGCCGCCGGGCTTGTTGCGGCGCAGGTCGATCAGCAGGTAAATCACCACCTGGCCGGGGCCGTGGTAGGTGACTTCGCCGCCCCGGTCGGTCTGCACCACCGGGATGGCAGCGGCCCCGGCCAGCAGGTGGCCACGGTCGGCGCCCAGACCCAGCGTGAAGACGGGGGGATGCTCGACGATCCACAGTTCGTCGCGGGTGTCCGGCGTGCGCGCGTCGGTAAAGGCGCGCATCGCGGCGAAGGTGCTGTCGTAGTCGGCGAGACCGAGGTGGCGGATCAACGCCGGCTCGGTATGGGTAGGAGACGTCATGCCGCCATTATAAATCACCCCGCAAAGCGAGGCTGAAGGCGGTTATCCCGGCTGATGACGGGCCAGCCACTGCTGGATCGACGGACGCTGCCACTGGGCGGCGGCGTAATCCTTCAGTTTCTGCGGCACCTCGTCGCCGTTGAAGATCAGCCGGTTCAACATCATGGTCAAATCGACATCGACGATCGACCACTCGCCAAACAGATTCGGACCCTGCACCAGCTGGTCGGCGACATGGATCAACTTATCGGCGGCTGCCCGGCCGGCCTCCGTCAGCGGCGCGCTGGCCTTGCCGAAAAACACGGTTTCCGTGTCGCGCTCGACCCGCACAGGCACCAGATCGCTGCGCAGCCACGCCTGGACCTGCCGCGCCCGCGCCCGCTGACGCCGGTCTTTCGGATACAACGCCACATATTCCGGCGCCGGGAAGCTCTCCTCCAGATACTCCGTGATCGCGGTCGACTCGGTCAACACGAAATCGCCTTCCACCAATGCCGGCACCCGGGCGGTGAGTGCGCGGTCGGCGTAATCGCTGCGTTTCTGATGCCCGGCCTCCAGATCGACCGTTTGCAAGGTGAACGGCACGCCTTTTTCGGTCAGCGCCACAAAGGCGGACAGGGCGTAAGGGCTGGTGAACAGGCTATCGGCGTACAGGATAAAAGACATGGCGGCTCCGGCTTGGGTAGATTTATTCACATGTTAGACCTTGCCGTAGCGCCTGTATAACGTTATATTTTCGTGATTCTTGCTAATTTTATTCACATAGTTATCCACAGCATGCCGACCTGATGAGCGCCAGCCGCCGCCTGCCCAATTTTTCCGCTTTGCGCGCCTTCGAGGCGGCGGCCCGGCACGAGAACTTCTCGCGGGCGGCGGAAGAGTTGCATCTGACGCATGGTGCGATCAGCCATCAGGTGAGGGCGCTGGAACAGGAATTGGGCAGGCCGCTGTTCGTCCGTCACGGCCGACAGGTGAAAATAACTAGCGACGCGCTCAAATTTGCCCAGTTTTTAGGCAAATCGTTCGCCGATATCGCCGTCGCTGCCGATGCGATGCGGGCGGCCAGCGTCAACCAGCGGCTGACGGTGACGTCGATACCGTCGTTCGCGGCGCGCTGGCTGGCGCCCCGGCTCGGCCGCTTTATCGACTTGCATCCCGATATAGAGGTGGTATTGCAGTCGAGCGGGCAACTGCAGGATCTGGCGCGGGACGGCATCGATGTCGGCATCCGTTTTGGGCGGGGCAACTATCCGGGCATGGTGGTGGAGCGCCTGATGGGCGACGTCTACTACCCCGTAGTGAGTCCCCACTATCGCGATGGGCACCTGCCGGCCACGCCGCTACACCTGCCGCAGCAAACGCTGCTGCGCTCGGTCGAGCCGTGGTCGCCCTGGCTGCGGGCGGCAGGCGTCGATATGGCCGAGCCATCGGGCGGGGTGATGTTCGAGGATTTGTCGATGCTGATACGCTCCGCCGCCGACGGCAACGGGGTGGCGCTGGTGCGCCATGTGGTGGCAATGCAGGAGATCGCCTCCGGGCAACTGGTGCGGCTGTTCGATATCGCCACGCCTTGCCCGGATGAGTATTTCTTCGTCTCGCCAGCCGCCTCGGCCGACAGGCCGCAGGTGGTGGCGTTCCGCAACTGGTTGCTGGAAGAGATAGCCGCCTTCCAGCGCCAGCAACTTACATGACGATCTTGACCATCGGGTGCGCCGACAATTCGGAATACAGCGCGTCGAGCTGTTCGCGGCTGACGGCCCGCACGGTCACGGTCAGGCCGGTGTAGTTGCCCTTGGCCGAGGGACGCACTTCCATTTTGCCTTCGTGGAATTCCGGGTCATGCTTTTGCACGACCAGTACGATGGTCGGGGCGAAGTCGATATGAGTCGGCCCCATCACCTTGATCGGGAAGTCGCTCGGGTATTCGATGAGGGACTCTGACGGCGGGATCGCTTGCATATTCATTCCAATCAAAAAGAAAAACCGGCGGCATCAACACGATGCCACCGGCCTCTATTGTAGCGAATTCACGCTAACCGCCGCGTGGCTTACGATTTGCTCATCTCCAGAGCGGCCGGCGTGGCGGCTTGCTGGCCCGACAGGCGTTGCAGCCGCGCCAGCGCCGATTCGTTGCCCAGGCCGGGCTGTGTCACCGATTTGCGGATCGCTTCGAGCTCGGCCGCCTGCTCGTACGGACGCTGGCCGATATCGGTGACGATTTTCAGGCCGGCCGCCTCGTTGTTGATGGCTTGGGCGCGGCGGGTCAGCGCGTTGAGGGCGCTCGAATTGCCGCGCATGCCGGACAGGCCGGCCAGCTGGGCCTGACGCTCGGCGCGCAGCTCCTGCAAATCCTGCTGGGCCCGCGCGCTGGCCAGCGCCTGCATCGCCTTCTTGGCCGCCGAATCGAACTCGGCCAGTTGTTTGGACAGCGCGTCGACGATGGTTTGCAGCTCGTCCATGTACTGGCGGGCATCGGCCTCCTCCTGCAACTCCTGCGGCATGCGCTGCTTGTTCGACTCCAGCTCGTCGCAGAACAGGGTGATGGTCGCTTCCGAAATCTTGCCGGAGGCCAGGCGGTCGGCGAGGGTACCGGCGGCCTGCTCGTCGGTGGCGATCAACTGGCGCAGCTTGACGACGTCCGCCGCCTCCTTGTCGAAGGAGGCGCGGGCGGCCGCCAGCTTTTGCGCGGTGCTGCGCAGGCTGTCGGCCAGGCGGTCACGGTCGGCCTCGGTCGCCGTTTCCGGATCAAAATTGGCGATCGCTTCGGACACGCGGTCCCCCAAGGCGCCAAAGTGTTTGGAGATCAGGCGCGCGGTCAAACCCCAGCCATTCGAGTTGCTCATGTCGGTCTTCCTTTTTGAATTGACGTTAAAAATGCGCATCATTGGATAACGATGCGTTCCTGCTCCACCGGGATGCCGATGACAAAGTCCACGTGGATCCCGCGTTTCGATGCATCGCCGTTCACGCTGCTGATGATCTCAGTCGTGATCAGCAAATATTCGCTGCCGCCGTTGCGCAACTGGCGCACGTACGGCATGAAATACATTTCCTGGCGCAAGCCGAGGCTGCCGCTCGGGTTGTCGATCCTGGTTTCGGTGCCCGAGAAGGGCGCGATGAATTCCTCGTCGTCGCTGCCGGCGTCGCGCCAGTAGTCGATGCCCTCGTCGGTGCCGAACACCAGCTCGAGGTCGGACTCGTCCAGGCCGATATCGCCCAGCTGCGCGCGCCACAAGGTGTAGCTGCGGTCGCCCAGGCCGGCGTTGGCCAGGCCCATGTAGGCTTCCTGGTCTTCCACGGTCTCGGGTATCACGCGCGCCAGCTGGGTGCAATACATCACCTCGGCCACCTTGCCTTCGGGGTTCTGGTACACCTGTAAGAACTTTTCCTTCTCGTTCACGCCGCCCGTGTCCAGGTAATAGCGGTACAGGTCGCCCGTCTGCTTCAGGCGGATTTGCGAGACCGCGACGACGCGGTTGTCGTCGGCGTCCGGCATCGCGATCAGCGAACCGTTGGCAAGCGCGCCCAGCAGCGGAGACTGCTGCAACCGCACCAGGCTGCCGATGCGCGCGCCCAGCGGCAGGTCCTGATCGGTGCGGGGCGCGTCGGCTCCGCCCAGCTTGGCCACGCCGTTGCGCAGGTAGTTATAAGCGTCCGTCCAGCTCATCTCAATTCCTCTCGAATGAATAGTGGGGCTGTCGGGCCGCGCGCAGACTGCGCACCTTGCGCACCGCGAACACGGCCGCCCAGGCGATCCCGCTCACCAGGCCCAGCCAGGCGAACCAGCGTAGTACGCTGGCGCCGAACGACGGTTGAGGCGGCGCAGGCGTGCGCGCATTGACGGCCGGCGCATCGCCGAGGCCGGGCATGCCGGTGATCTGGCCGGCCTGGTTGATGGCCGGCGTGGGCGGCGGCACCGACCCCGCCGTGGTCGGGTAGGTCGTCGCGACTGGCGGGGTCGAAGATGTGGGGTAGGCCACCGGCTGGTTGGCCTGGCTCATTGCACGTCCCAGCATGAAGCCGACCACGCCGCTCATCAGACCGCTATTGCCGGAGGGCCGCTGCACGATGACCTGCCGCGGATAGCCGGGCGGCGCGGTGGCGCTGTTGCGGGCCGCCATCGTCTCCGGCTGCGCGGACGGGGCCGGACGCATCGGCGTATCGCCCAACGGCGGCAATGGGGCGGGCGCGCGCTCGGCGGCGCGCCGGGCTTCCAGATTGTTCAATGCCCGGGCTTGCGCCGCGCTGCGGTCGAGGTCGCGCGAGGCCGCAGATGAATTCGCCGGGCTATTGCGCGGATAGGCGGACGCCGGCGAGCCGGGCGCCTTGCCGAACGCGCCGGGACCGCTTTGACGGTTGGCCGGCGGCGCCGACGGCCGGCTCCTCTGGGTATTGCCTTTTTGTGAAGAAAATCCACTTTTGTACGTTGACGATGTGCCAAAATATGGCTGAGCTTCCGCTTGCGCCGGAGCGCAAGCGCCGAGTGCAAGGCAAAAGCTCAGCAGCAGTGCGGATTGAAGGGGCTTCATGATGTCTTTTCATAAAGAAGTTGAATAAAAAGCAGCATAGCGCCCGATCGCGGCGGATGCATCGGTAATAAAAGGCTCGCTTCACCATGACTCGCAAATACTTCGACATGAATCAACACGACGCGCTCTACAAGGTGGCGCGCAGCTATCCCGGCGGCATCGACGCGCTCGCGCAAGCGATGGGGATCTCGGTCAACGTACTGCGCAACAAGCTGGCGCCGACGATCGCCTCGCACTATCCGTCGTTCGAGGAAGTGTCGGCGGTGGTCGACCTGTGCCACCGCGCCGGCGTGGCCGATGCGCACCTGCCGCTGCACGCGCTGCTGACGCGCCACGGCATGGCCGCGTTCGTCGTCCCGCTGCCGGAGAACATCGGCGACGACGACCTGTCGCAAACGGTGTGCAAGGTGATGAGCCAGGTGGGATCGGTAGCCGAAGCGGTCTCGACGGCGCTAATGGACGGCAAGGTCACGGCCGCCGAAGCCGACCTGATCGAGCGCGAATTCCAGGGCGCGCTCTCGGCGCTGGGAGAATGGCGCGCGCGCCTGCGCCAAAAAGCCGCCCGCAGCCCCGGCTAACCAAAGCAACTCCGGGGTCAGGTCCTCCATTGCTACACAAGCTGAGCCGTCGAACGGGAAACTGCGCGCTACAGCCTAGTCCGTGTAGCAATGGAGGACCTGACCCCGGATCTGAGGGACAAAAAAAAGCCAGCCCGGAGGCTGGCGAAGACTATTCTCTCTCGGGAATTACCTAGAAAATAGCAGGGCAAATGGATGCGGTCCCGACGGCCCTGCGCGGCGGACGTTGTCGTCCTTGTCTTCGCGCTGCCGCCGTTTTGCAATGTTGCTACTGTATGCAAAGCGGCGAACCACTTCCAGCCGATTGTGACGAACTGCATTTTTTGCTGCCTGAACTGCTATTTTCCGGTTTAAACCGTCGCTCACTGCTGGTTGTGCGTCGGCCGGTTGCCGTTGTTGCGGCCCTGACCTTGTCCCTCGTTGCGCTGCGCCGGTTGGGGGCGCGGCTGTGGCTGTGGCTGCGCTTGCGGCTGGGGTTGATGAACCTGGGGCTGGTGCACCTGCGGCGGCGGTGATGGACGCGGCGCCGGCTGGAACTGCTGCGGCGCCTGGAACGGCTGCGGCTGAGGCCGCTGCGGTTGCACCTGGACCTGGTGCGGCTGCGATTGCGGCTGCGATTGCGGCTGCTGCTGCGGTTGCTGCGGCTGGAACGCCGGCCGCTGATCGCGCTGCTCGCGTTCGCGCGCTTCCCGCACATCGTCGCGCTGACGCGATGGCCGGCGGCCGTTGTCGTCGTCGCGATTGAACCGGTCGCGGTTCGGGTTGACGTGCAATATCGGCGCCGGCATCGCCCCCGGCTGCTGCACCGAAGTCTGCGGGCGCGGACGATAACCCGGCCGCAACTCGATGGCCACGTCGTTCGGATTGATCGTTTGCGCCGGCGCGTTCGGCGTGCCGAACTGTCCCGGGGCAAGCGTGGTGGTGGTCTGCGGACGACCCTGCCCGGTTTGCACTTGCGGCTGAGGCTGCGACGGCGCGGTAATCACCCGTCCCGGCTGCTGGCCATTGCTGCGCTCGAAACGATCATTGCGGTCGTTGCGGTCGTTGCGCCCAAAGCGGTCCGGCCGGCCGTCGCCGTCGCGATCCGGCCCGGGCCGCCGGCCGGGATCGCCCACCCGCGTACCCAGGCCCGGCGCCGGCGGCGCCACCGTCACCGCGTTCTTGACCAGGTTGGCCGGCGGAATCACCACGCCGCCGCGATTGACCGGCACCGTGTGGCGTCCCTCGAATTGATCACGCGGCAACATCGTCACGCCGTCGCGGCGGTCAGACCGGTCCGACCGTGGCCGGTACGGCTTGCCGTTGTAGCGCCACGTCATGCGGTCCTCGTAATGGTTCGAGACCCGGTAGTTCGGCACGTAGCGCTCGCGCGGCGACAGCGGGAACCAGCCCAGGCCGGGGCCGCGATGGTGCGGGAAACCGTCGCCGCCGACCCAGCCGACCAGCGCCGGCGCCCACACGGGACGCCCGACCGGACGGCCCGGCGCCCAGAACCAGCGGCGGTTGACCGTCACCCAGCGGCCGTAATGCGACGGCGCGTAGCCCCACGGGGCGTTGTCGACCCAGGTCCAGCCCCACGGCGCCAGCCACGTCCAGCGGCCGTCGCGGTAGGGCGCCCAATCGACCGCGACATTGCGCGGCGCCCACAGCGGGCCGTATTCGGCGCTCTCGGTCCAGTTGCCGTTGCGGTCCAGCTCCTCGTAGCCGGTGATGCCGCTCGACACATAGCGGGACGTCACCACGGCCTCCGACTGCCGGTCGCGCTCGTCGGCCCAGACATCGAAGCCGTCGCGCCGCGCCACGCTGGTGCGCACGTCGTCGCCGCTGATGTCGACCTGGCGGCCGTTGCTCACCACCACTGACGAACCGCCGCTCTCGACCCTGGCGCTGCCGCCCATCACGCTGACCTGGCTGGTATCGGCCACACGTTCGGCATCGACCCGCAACAAGCCCGGCTCGATCATCGTGATGCGCGCCTGCGGCGTGGTCAGCTCGAAGTCGCGCAGCAACTCAGGGCTGCGCACGCGGATGCTGACGCTGCCGTAATTGAGGCGCAGCCGCAGCAAATCCTCGTCCATGTCGGTGATTTCCAGGTCGGAATCGCCGTCCAGCCGCACCGCCGTCGAGCCGACCCGGAATTCGGTGCGCGCGCCGCTGGCGGTATTGATATGGTTGGCGCCGGTGACCGGCCAGTTCAGCGAGGCGGCGACCGGTTCGCTGTCGCCGTTGGGATCGTTGCTCACCAGGGTCACCTGGCCCTGGACGGCCGAAATCCGCCCCACCACGGCGGGCGGGTCGGCCAATGCAAGGGAACTGAAACCGGCCAGGATGGCCAGCACGACGGACGGGATGATCTTGCGGCTCATGGCTGCGCTCCTCTATTTACTCCACCTATAACGCCGCAGGCCGCGATTCGACTACCGGGGTTACAAATAATTGCAAAGTAAATCATACCTCAGGTGGTGGTACCTCAGGTGGTAGCGCCGCCCCGCTTGACGAAGAACAGCGCCGCGCCCACGCCCATCAGCAAGCCGCCGAACACCCGGTTCTGCTTCTTGACGGCGCCGGCGTCGCGGAAAAAGCGCTGCATCGACGACGCCAGATAGGCGTAGCTGTGCATCACCACCAGATCGATGCAGCACATGGTCGCCGCCAGGATCAGCAATTGCGGCAGCAACGGCGCATGTTGGTTAATAAACTGCGGCAGCACCGCCACCATGAAAATGATGCCCTTGGGATTGGTCGCGTTGGTCAGGAAGCCCGTCAAAAAGCGCTTGCGCGCCGAGGGCACGGCCACGGCGGCCTGTTTTTGCTGCTCGCCGATGGTCACCTTGGCGCGCCACTGGCTCAGACCGAGGTAAATCAGGTACAGCGCGCCCACCGTTTTAACGATGTTGAACGCCACTTCGGATGCCAGCAACAGCGAGCCGACCCCGGCGCCGGCGATGAAGAACACCAGCAGCAGGCCGGTCTGCAGGCCGAAAATCGTGCTGCTGGCACGGCGCACGCCGTACGACAATCCATGCGACATCGACAACACCGCGCCCGAGCCGGGCGACACGGCGATGATGCAGGCGGCGATGAAAAACCCCATCCAGGTGGCAAAACTCATAGTCATTCCATTGTTCAGGCCGCAGCGGCGCTGCGAGGCAACGCACATTGTAGCCGCGAAGCCATATCGCCGCGCCCTGCCTCTGGGTTAATATTGCTCCTTTAATATTGCTCGCTACAAGGACACCCCATGATCCCTACCACCACCCCAACCCCGCAAGGGAGCCGCTGAGATGGCCGGCTCCAGTCTGTTCGCGCTGATCGACGACATCGCCACCATCCTCGACGACGTCGCCCTGATGAGCAAGGTGGCGGCCAAGAAAACCGCCGGCGTGCTGGGCGACGATCTGGCGCTGAATGCCCAGCAGGTGGCCGGCGTGCGCGCCGACCGCGAATTGCCCGTGGTGTGGGCGGTGGCGCTCGGTTCGCTGAAGAACAAGGCCATCCTGGTGCCGGCCGCGCTGGCGATCAGCGCCTTCGTGCCCGCCGCCATCACGCCGCTGCTGATGATCGGCGGCCTCTACCTGTGCTTCGAGGGCTTCGAGAAGATCGCCCACGGCATCATGCACAAGGAAGAGAACGAGCGGCACAAAGAGGAACTGGCCGCCGCGCTCAGCGACCCCAACGCCGACATGGTGGCCATCGAAAAAGACAAGATCAAGGGCGCCGTGCGCACCGACTTCATCCTGTCGGCCGAGATCATCGTCATCGCGCTGGGCACGGTGGCGGCCGAGCCGTTCGCCAAGCAGGCGATGGTGGTGGTCAGCATCGCGCTGGTGATGACGGTGGGCGTGTACGGCATCGTCGCCGCCATCGTCAAGATGGACGACGCCGGCCTGTACCTGAGCCAGCGCGCCAACGGCGCCGCCCGCGCCCTGGGCGCCGTGCTGCTGGCCGCCGCGCCACGGCTGATGAAGCTGCTGTCGGTGGTCGGCACCGCCGCCATGTTCATGGTCGGCGGCGGCATCCTGGTGCACGGCACGCCGGGCGCGCACGACATCGTCCACCACGCCACCGAGGTGGCGGCGGCGGTCCCGGCCCTGGGACCGGTGCTGGGCTTCGTCACGCCGAGCGTGATCGACGCCGTGGCCGGCGTCATCGCCGGCGCGCTGGCGCTGGTGGTGGTCACCATCGGCGGCAAAATGTTGCGCTCGTTCAAGAAATAAGCCCGGCACGTCTGTTACGATGCACAAGCGCGCGCCAACCCGGCGCCGCTTTCCCCAACCAGCAAGGAGTACCCATGGCTCAGCCCCAACTCGGTCCCACCCCCGCCTTCGTCGCCGCCTCCTGGATCGCGCTGCTGGCGGGCGCCTGCAGCTTCATGATCGGCCTGTGGAACGCCACCATGGCCCTCAACGAAAAAGGGTATTACTTCACCATCCTGATGTACGGCCTGTTCGCCGCCGTCTCGCTGCAGAAGTCGGTGCGCGACCGCGCCGAGGGCATCCCCGTCAGCGGCCTGTATTTCGGCCTGTGCTGGCTGTCGCTGATCCTGACCCTGTGCTTGCTGACAGTCGGCCTGATGAACGCCACCCTGACCATGAGCGAAAAAGGCTTCTACGCGATGTCGTTCCTGTTAAGCCTGTTCGGCGCGGTAGCGGTGCAAAAGAACGTGCGCGACATCAGCGCCGTCAGACAACAGGCCGCCGCCCCGGTCGACCTGAAATAATCCGCGTTTCTTCCGAACTTTCACGCCCGCCCCCGCTCTAATGGCCGTAAGCCTGGCTATTGGAGCAAAAGAGGTATGGATATCATTCAGCGCCATCTGCGCATGGCGCTCGACGCCGCGCGCATGGCCATCTGGGATTCGAACATCACGGATGGCACGGTCATCAACAGCATCGTCAATTGGGTGGGCTGGGGCGCGGGTTTGCTGGGGCTTCCCCCCGGCGATCTGGCCCAGCCGTTCTCGCATTTCCTGCAATTCGTCGACCCCGAGGACCGCGACCACCTGCTCAACACCATGCAGGAGGCGGTCGATTGCGGCTCGGGCTATGACGTCGAATACCGCGTGGTCTGGCAGGACGGCAGCCAGCACTGGCTGGCCGCCAAGGCGCATGTCTTCTACAAAGAGGCCGAGCCCACCGGCACGCTCGGCATCGTCTGGGACATCACCGAACGCAAACGGATAGAGCAGGACGCCGCGCGTGCCCGCGAGCAAGCCGCCGTCACCCTGCGCTCGATCGGCGAGGGCGTCATCACCACCGACGAACACGGCAAGACCCAGTATCTGAACCGCATCGCCGAACAACTGACCGGCTGGAGCAACGACGAGGCGCGCGGCCTGGACATCGGCGCCACCTTGCCGCTGATCGACGACGACGGCGCGCCGCTGGCCGAGCACGCGGCGCTGCAATGCCTGCGGCTGCGCCAGACCATCAACATGCCGTCGCAAAACCAGCTCGTCACGCGCGAGGGGCGCCGCATCGCCGTCGAGGAATCGGCCGCGCCGATCTGGTCCGACACGGGCGAGCTGCTGGGCGCGGTGGTGGTGTTCCGCGACGTCAGCCACGAGCGCAAGCTGAGCAAGCAGCTGTCGTGGAACGCCAGCCACGACATGCTCACCGGCCTGATCAACCGGCGCGAGTTCGAGACGCAGATCGCCAACGCGCTGCACAGCGCCAAGGAGGAGGACCATGTGCACGCGCTGTTGTACATGGACCTGGACCAGTTCAAGATCGTCAACGATACCTGCGGCCACAGCGCCGGCGACCTGCTGCTGCAGCTGCTGGCCAAGATGCTGCAGACGGAGATGCGCGACAGCGACATCCTGGCCCGCCTCGGCGGCGACGAGCTGGGCGTGCTGCTGCCGCACTGTCCGCCGGACCAGGCGCTGCTAGTGGCCGACGGCATCCGCCAGTCGGTCAAGAATTTCCGCTTCGTGTGGGACAGCCGCACGTTCGAGCTGGGCGTGAGCATCGGCGTCGTCGAGATCAACCGCCACAGCAAATCGATGACCGAGCTGCTGATCGCGGCCGACCAGGCTTGCTACCTGGCCAAGGAGCGCGGCCGCAACCGCGTCCACCTGTACCAGGAGTCGGACCTGCGCCTGGCGCGGCGCCAGGGCGAGATGCAATGGGTGTCGCGCCTGAACGAGGCGTTCGAGCACCAGTATTTCCGGCTGTACGCCCAGCCCATCGTCGGCCTCGGCCCGCGCGGCGAGGTGCATGACGAGGTGCTGATCCGCATCCAGTCCGGCCCCGGCGAGCTGATACTGCCCGGCGCCTTCATCCCGGCCGCGGAGCGCTACGACATGATGACGGCGATCGACCGCTGGGTGATCCGCGCCGTATGCCGCCACGTGCGCAGCGTGAGCGAAGGCCGGGCCGGCGCGGACGCGGACGCGGAAGCTCAAGGCCGGGCGCCCGACGGCTATAGCGGCCGGTATTCGGTCAACCTGTCGGGCACCTCGCTGGGCGACGAGGGCTTGCACGACTACATCATCGAGCAATTCGCCGAGCACAACGTCGCCCCGGAACAGATCTGCTTCGAGATCACCGAGACGGCCGTCATCGCCAACCTGGTCAAGGCGCAGGATTTCATGGCCCGCATCAAGGCGCTCGGCTGCCGGTTCTCGCTCGACGACTTCGGCAGCGGCCTGTCGTCGTTCGCCTACCTGAAGGCGCTGCCGGTCGACTATCTCAAGATCGACGGCGTGTTCATCCGCGGCATCGCCAACAACCCCATCAACCGCGCGATGGTCAAGGCCATCAACGAGGTCGGCCACGTGATGGGCATCTGCACCGTGGCCGAATATGTGGAGGACGACAACACCCTGGCGGTGGTGCGCGAACTGGGCGTGGACTACGCGCAGGGCTACGCGGTCGGCCGGCTGCGCCCGCTGAGCGTGGAATAGGGCGATCGGCAATCCGGGGAATTTTGATCTACATCAATAAAATTTCAGGGTCGAATCCGTACACTGGCTGCATCTATTGTGATAGAGCAACAATTCAGCCGGAGCTACGTGATGCGCAACAATCAACCCCGCAACAAGCCAACTGTCACCAACCGTGAAGTCGACGTCCTGGACGACCAGGCCATCGTCTCGAAAACTGATTTAAAGGGCAACATTACCTATGTAAACCCATACTTCACGCAAATCAGCGGCTACGCCGAGGCCGAGTTGCTGGGCGCGCCGCAAAACATCCTGCGCCATCCGGACATGCCGGCCGAGGCCTTCGCCGACCTGTGGGCCTCGATCCAGTCCGGCACGCCGTGGACCGGCATCGTCAAGAACCGCTGCAAGAACGGCGACCACTACTGGGTGCGCGCCAACATCACCCCCATCCGCGAAAACGGCAAGACCACCGGCTACATGTCGGTGCGCGTCAAGGCCGGGCGCGAGCAGATCGCCAGGGCAGAACAGGCCTACCGCGACATCCGCGCCAAGCAAGGCCACGGCATCCGCATCAAGAACGGCCAGCTGATCCGCCCCGGCGTCGGCAACCTGCTCGCGCGCCTGGGCCACGTGTCGCTGGCGATGCGCGTGTGGCTGGCCACCAGCGTGGTCAACGTGCTGCAGGTGATCGTCTGCGCGGCCGCGCTGATGAGTGGTGGCGGCGGACACAGCTACGCCATCTTCGGCGCCACCTTCGTCGGCCTGCTGATCAACGTGTTCCTGTGGTACACCTTGCGCGTATCCGTGCTGCAGCCGCTTGACCGCGCGCTGCACGGCGCCCGCGCCATCGCCGCCGGCGACCTGTCGGGCAGCTTCGAGACCGAGGCCACCGACGAGGTGGGCCAGCTGCTGCGCGCGCTGCAGCAAATGAACAGCAACCTGATCGCCACCATCCGCGACGTGCGCGTCAATGTCGAGACGATGGCCGTGGCCACGCGCCAGATCGCCGCCGGCAACGCGGACCTGTCCGGCCGCACCGAGGCCCAGGCCGCCAGCCTGGAGGAGACGGCGTCGAGCGTTGAACAATTCTCCTCGACCGTCAAGCAAAACGCCGACAACTCGGCCCAGGCCAACGCGCTGGCGCAAAACGCCTCGACCGTGGCGGTGCAGGGCGGCGAGATCGTCGCCGACGTCATCGCCACCATGGATGAGATCAACACCTCCTCGCGCAAGATCGTCGACATCATCGGCCTGATCGAAGGCATCGCCTTCCAGACCAACATCCTGGCGCTCAACGCCGCCGTGGAGGCGGCCCGGGCGGGCGAGCAGGGACGCGGTTTCGCGGTCGTCGCCGGCGAGGTGCGCAACCTGGCCCAGCGCAGCGCCACCGCCGCCAAGGACATCAAGAACCTGATCGATATTTCGGTCGGCAAGGTCGGCGCCGGCATGGCCCAGGTCGACCGCGCCGGCGCCACCATGAAGGAGGTGGTGGCCTCGGTGCGGCAGGTAACGGCCATCATGGAGGAGATCTCGGTCGCCTCGCGCGAGCAAAGCATCGGCGTCGACCAGGTCAACTCGGCCATCGCCCACATGGATCAGGTCACGCAGCAGAACGCCGCTCTGGTCGAGGAGGCGGCCGCCGCCACCGCCAGCCTGGCGCTGGAGGCGGGCGGCCTGACGCAGGCGGTCAGCCTGTTCAAGTTCGGCCGCGCCACGCCGGTTCGTCCAACCACGCGCGCGGCCCGCAAATCGCCGCCAGCCGCGCGCCTGGCCGCGTGAGAACGGCCATGCATACCACCTCCATTCTGGGCCCCAGCCACGCCGGCGTCGGCGCCGCCTTTCCCGCCGTCGAATTCGACGCCGCCATCATCGGCAAACTGAGCCAGTCGGGGCCGCGCTACACCTCGTATCCGACCGCCGACCGCTTCACGCCGGAATTCGGCTACGGCCAGTTCCTCGAGGCGGTGGCCGGCCTGCGCATGCGCCGCAGCCAGCGGCCTTTGTCGCTGTATATCCACATCCCGTTCTGCGACACCGTCTGCTACTACTGCGGCTGCAACAAGATCGTCACCAAGGACCACGGCAAGGCCGCCACCTATCTCGGCTACCTCAAGCAGGAACTCGATATGCAAGGGCGCCTGTTCGCCGGCATCGGCCAGCTCGAGCAATTGCACTTCGGCGGCGGCACGCCGACCTACCTGAGCGACCGCCAGATGGGCGACCTGATGGCGCACCTGCGCGCCAACTTCGATTTCGCGCCGGACGCCCAGGGCGAGTATTCGATCGAGATCGATCCGCGCACCGTCAGTGTCGAGCGCGTGCACAGCCTGCGCGCGCAAGGCTTCAACCGCATCAGCCTGGGCGTGCAGGATTTCGACGCCGACGTGCAAAAGGCCGTCAACCGCATCCAGCCGGAGGCTGAAACGCGCGCCGTCATCGACGCCGCGCGTGACGCCGGCTTCCGCTCGGTCAGTATCGACCTGATCTACGGCCTGCCGAAGCAGTCCATCGCCAGCATGGAGCAAACGCTGGCCAAGGTGATCGACGCCAGCCCCGACCGCATCGCGCTGTACAACTACGCGCACCTGCCGCACCTGTTCAAACCGCAGCGCCGCATCCTCGACGCCGACCTGCCCAGCGCCGCCGTCAAACTGGAGCTGCTGGCCCTGTGCATCGCCCGCCTGTGCGCGGCCGGCTACGTCTACATTGGCATGGACCACTTCGCCAAGCCGGACGACGAACTGGCCGTGGCCCAGCGCCAGGGCCGGCTGCAGCGCAACTTCCAGGGCTATTCGACGCGCGCCGAGACCGATCTGATCGCCTGCGGCGTGTCGGCCATCAGCGCCGTCGGCGCCACCTACAGCCAGAACGAAAAGACGCTGGACGCGTATTACGAAAAACTCGACAACGGCGTGCTGCCGATCACGCGCGGCATCAAGCTCGACACCGACGACCTGCTGCGCCGCATCGTCATCCAAAAGCTGATGTGCAATTTCGAGTTGTCGATCTCGTCGCTGGAGCAAGCCTATCCGATCCGCTTCCCGCTGTACTTCGCCGACGAGCTGGAAAAGTTGAAAGCCTTCGAGGACGACGGCCTGCTGACGGTCGACGCCCACTGGATCAGCGTCACAGCCAAGGGCCGCCTGCTGATCCGCAATATCTGCATGGTGTTCGACCGCTATCTGACTTTGGCGCGCGCCGACACCACGCAGCCGTTGCGCTACTCCAAGACCATTTGACATCATGATCACCGGCTATCAGCTGCTGCCCGTCTTCCTGGTCGGATTGGCCGGCAGCGTCCATTGCGTCGGCATGTGCGGCGGCATCGTCGGCGCCATCTCGGCCAGCACGGGCAAGGCCGGCGCCACGGGGCTGCCGCGCAACGTCATTCCCATCCAGCGCGCCACAGGATTCAACGGCGGCGCGGCCGCGTTCGGCGCGCCGTCTGCCGCCCTGGCGCGGGCGATCCCGCGCGTGCTGGCCTACAACGCCGGCCGCATCGGCAGCTATATGGTGGCCGGCGCGCTGGCCGGCGGTCTGGCGAACGGCGCGCAAAACCTGGCGCAATTGGCTGGCTTGCAACTGGGCTTCTACTGGCTGGCCAATCTGATGCTCGTGGCGCTGGGCCTGTACCTGATGAACGCCTGGCACGGCCTGATCAAACTGGAGCAGGCCGGCCGCGTGCTGTGGCAGCGCGCCCAGCCGTGGATGGGGCCGGCGATGAAAACGCTGATGCCCGCCGACCGGCCGCACCAGGCCTTCGCGCTAGGCGCGCTGTGGGGATGGCTGCCGTGCGGCATGGTCTACAGCGTGCTGCTGACCGCCATGCTCAGCGGCAGCGCGCTCGGCGGCGCCGCCGTGATGCTGGCCTTCGGCCTGGGCACCCTGCCGATGCTGACCGGCCTCGGTCTTCTGGGGGCGCGGCTGCGCAACGCCCTGCAACAACGCACAGTGCGCATCGCCTGCGGCCTGCTGGTGCTCGCCTTCGGCCTGCTCGGCATCGCGCGCGCGGCGGTCGGCATCACGCCCGCCTGGCTGGATATCCTATGCTTGACACCACACCCCTGAACCAGCCGGCGGCCAAGCCGGCAACCAATCCGGACCGCGCCGCCTGCTACCACTGCGGCCTGCCGGTGCCTGCCTCCGCCCCGAGCGCCTGGACCGTGCGCATCGACGACACCGACCACGCGATGTGCTGCCCCGGCTGCGCGGCGGTGGCGCAGGCCATCGTCGATCTCGGCCAGCAATCCTATTACCGCGAGCGCTCGGCCTTCGCCGCCACCGCCGAGGGCGCGCAACTGCTGCCGCCGGAACTGCAACTGTACGACAACGCCGATCCCCGCTTCGCCCTCGACGAGCACAGCCGCGAAACCACCTTGTCGGTCGAAGGCATCCGCTGCGCAGCCTGCGTGTGGCTGATCGAAAGCCGGCTGGCGCGCCTGCCCGGCGTCGACGGCGCCCAGCTCAACGTCGCCACCGAGCGCCTGTACGTGCGCTGGCGTTCGGACGCCTGCCAGCCGGCCGACATCCTGACCGCGCTGCACACCATCGGCTACAGCGCCTATCCCTACGACGCCGGCCGCCATGGCGAACAGCAGCGCAAGGCCGCCCGCACACTGGGCCGCCAGTTGTTCGTCGCCGGGCTGTCGATGATGCAGGTGATGATGTATGTGGCGCCGGCCTATCTGGCAGAGGACGGCACCCTGGACGACACCATGGCCGCGCTGATGCGCTGGGCCAGCCTGCTGCTGACCCTGCCGGCGATCTGCTACTCGGCGCAGCCGTTCTGGCGCGGCGCCTGGACAAGTATCAAAGCCCGTGCGCCCGGCATGGACGTGCCGGTCGCGCTGGGCATTGCCGCCGCCTTCGGCGCCAGCGTCGTCGCTACCGTGCGCGGCCACGGTGGCGTCTGGTTCGATTCGGTGACGATGTTCATCTTCCTGCTGCTGTGCAGCCGCCACCTGGAACTGCGCGCGCGCCGCAAGGCCGGCGCCGCGCTCGAACGCCTGCAACACGCGCTGCCCGCCTCGGCCACCCTGCTGGCGGATTATCCCGCCAGCCGCGACCCCAGCCTGGTCAAGGCCGCCGCGCTGCTTGTGGATAACATCATCATGATCAGGCCGGGCGAGGCGGTGGCCGCCGATTGCGTCATCGTCGATGGCGCCACCACGCTCGACCTGTCCCTGCTGAGCGGCGAGAGCGCGCCGGTGGCCAAGGCGACGGGCGACGCGCTGCCCGGCGGCGCCATCAACGCCGGCGCCGTCGTGCTGGCAAGGGTGACGCGCCGCGCGCAGGACAGCACGCTGTCCAACCTGGTCAAGCTGATCGACCGCGCCGGGCGCGACAAGCCGCGCATCGCGCTGTGGGCCGACAAGGTCGCGGCCTGGTTCGTCGCCGGGCTGCTGGCGTTCGCGCTGGCGGCGTTCGGCTTCTGGTTCTGGCTCGACGGCGACGCCGCGCGCGCATGGCCGATCGCCATCGCCGTGCTGGTGGTGTCGTGCCCGTGCGCGCTGTCGCTGGCCACGCCGACGGCGCTGGCCGCCGCCACCGACCGGCTGCTGGGGCAGGGCGTGCTGGTGAGCGGCGCGCAAACGCTGGAAACCCTGCACCGCGCCACCCACGTCGTGTTCGACAAGACCGGCACCCTGACCTTCGGCCGACCGGTGCTGCAAGACGTGCAGCCGCTGGGGGCGATGCGCGACGACTTTTGCCTGCAGGTGGCGGCCGCGCTCGACGCCGGCAGCGGCCACCCGCTGGCGCGCGCCATCGTCAACGCAGCCGTCGAGGCGGGCGGCGGCGCGCGCGCCGACTGGCACGCCACGACGCTGACGGAAACGGCGGGGCGCGGCGTCGAAGGCAAGGTGCACAACCGCCTCTACCGCCTCGGCAACGCCGGCTACGTTGCCGAGCTATGCGGCTCGATGCCGCCGCACACAGTCGCCGACGGCGCCACGCCCGTCTACCTCGGCGCCGACGGTCAATGGCTGGCCTGCCTGCAACTGCATGACGGGCTGCGGCCAGACGCCCAGGCCACCGTCGATTACTTCCGCCAGGCCGGCAAGACGGTGGTGCTGCTCAGCGGCGACCACGACGTGCTGGCGCGCTGCGTCGGCGACCGGCTCGGCATCGGCACCACGGTCGGCGGCTACCTGCCCGACGAAAAGCTCGCCTTCGTGCGCCGGCTGCAAATGAAGGGCGCGGTGGTGGCGATGGTCGGCGACGGCATCAACGACGCCGCCGTGCTCAGCGCGGCCGACGTCTCGTTCGCGATGGGCGAGGGCGCCGCGCTGGCCCAGGCCCACGCGGACGCGGTGCTGCTTGGCGGGCGCCTGGGCGCGGTGGCCGACAGCGCGCGCGTGGCGCGCCGGACCATGGCGGTGATCCGCCAGAACCTGGCGTGGGCCAGCCTGTACAACCTGCTGGCGATACCGGCGGCCGCTATCGGCCTGCTCAATCCCTGGCTGTCCGGCGTCGGCATGGCGGCCAGCTCGGCCGTGGTGGTGCTCAACGCGCTGCGGCTGCGCAGACATAAGCTCGGGCGTGCAAAAAAGGAAATGTGATGGAAGCCTTATTCTTGCTGGTTCCCCTCAGCGTCGTACTGGTGTTCGCCGCGCTGTGGGTGTTCTTCAACGCCGCCGACGACGGCCAGTTCGATGACCTGGTCGGGCCGGCGCTGCGCGTGTTGCAGGACGACGACTCGCCGAAAGTAAACACCGGCGAAAAAGATCCATCCGGAAAATTTTGATCCACATCAAGGTTTTTTGAAGCCCCGAAAAGTAACCTTTGATCTACATCATCAAAGCGTTCTATGGGAGAACTTCGTGGACCAGAACTACAACTACAAGATCGTCAAGCAATTCGCGATCGCGACCGTGGTCTGGGGCATCGTCGGCATGCTGGTGGGGGTGATCATCGCCGCCCAACTGGCCTGGCCGGCGCTGAACCTGGACATTCCCTGGCTGACCTATGGCCGCCTGCGGCCGCTGCACACCAACGCGGTGATCTTCGCGTTCGGCATCTGCGGCCTGTTCGCCACCTCGTACTACGTGGTGCAGCGCACCTGCCAGGTCCGCCTGTTCTCGGACAAGCTGGCCGCCTTCACCTTCTGGGGCTGGCAGGCGGTGATCCTGAGCGCGGTCGTGACCCTGCCGATGGGCTTCACGCGCGGCAAGGAGTACGCCGAGCTGGAGTGGCCGATCTCGATTTTGATCGCCGTGGTCTGGATCTGCTACGCGATCGTATTCTTCGGCACGCTGCTCAAGCGCAAGGTCAAGCACGTCTACGTCGCCAACTGGTTTTTCGCAGGCTACATCATCGCCGTCACCCTGCTGCACGTAGTCAACGGCGCCAGCATGCCGGCCTCGGCGTTTAAATCGTACTCGGCCTACTCGGGCGTGCAGGACGCGATGATCCAGTGGTGGTACGGCCACAACGCGGTCGGCTTCATCCTGACCGCCGGCTACCTGGGCATGGTCTACTACTTCATCCCCAAGCAGGCCGAGCGTCCCGTGTACTCGTACCGCCTGTCGATCGTGCACTTCTGGGCGCTGATCTTCACCTACATGTGGGCCGGCCCGCACCACCTGCACTACACCGCCCTGCCGGACTGGACGCAATCGATCGGCATGGTGTTCTCGCTGGTGCTGCTGGCGCCGTCGTGGGGCGGCATGATCAACGGCATCATGACCCTGTCGGGCGCCTGGCACAAGCTGCGCACCGACCCGATCCTGAAATTCATGATCGTCTCGCTGTCGTTCTACGGCATCGCCACCTTCGAAGGTCCGATGATGTCGATCAAGACCATCAACTCGCTGTCGCACTACACCGACTGGGGCATCGCCCACGTCCACGGCGGCGCGCTCGGCTGGGTGGGCTTCATCACGATGGGTTCGATCTACTACCTGCTGCCGCGCCTGGCCGGCCAGCAAAAGATGTGGAGCACCAAATTGATCGACCTGCACTTCTGGGTCGCCACCATCGGCATCGTGCTGTACATCGCCGCGATGTGGATCGCCGGCGTCATGCAGGGCCTGATGTGGCGCGCGGTCAACCCCGACGGCACCCTGACCTACACCTTCGTCGAGAGCGTCAAGGCCACTTATCCGTACTACGTGGTGCGTTTCGGCGGCGGACTGTTGTACCTGAGCGGCATGTGCCTGATGGGCTACAACACCTGGATGACCCTGCGTAACCGCGAAACCGCCGTCGCGCGCATTCCCGCGCTGGCCGCCGGCCACGCCTGATATCGGAGCACAAGATGAAATTTTCACCGAATTTTAAACATGAGTGGATCGAGAAAAACCCCTGGCTGCTGATCGCGCTGGTGACCCTGGTGGTCAGCGTCGGCGGCGCCGTCGAAATCGTCCCGCTGTTCTTCCAGAAATCGACCACAGAGCCGGTGGCGGGCCTCAAGCCGTATTCGCCGCTGCGCCTGGCCGGCCGCGACGTCTATGTGCGCGAGGGCTGCTACAACTGCCACTCGCAGATGGTGCGGCCGTTCCGCGCCGAGACCGAACGCTACGGTCACTACTCGGTCGCCGGCGAGTTCGTCTACGACCGGCCGTTCCAGTGGGGTTCCAAGCGCACCGGTCCCGACCTGGCGCGGGTGGGCGGACGCTACAGCGACGAATGGCACCGCACCCACCTGGCCAGCCCGCGCGACGTGGTGCCGGAATCGAACATGCCGAACTATCCATGGCTGGCGAAAACTGCGCTGGTGCCGGCCGAAATCATGCCGAAGATGCGCGCGCTGCAACGCCTGGGCGACCCGTACACCGACGCCGAGATCGCCGCCGCGCCGGAAGAGCTGAAAGACAAGACCGAGGAAGACGCCCTGATCGCCTATCTGCAAGGCCTGGGCACACAAATCAAGACGAGGAACTAGCATGGCTATCGAGAACCTGTTTGACAGCGCCAGCAGCGTGATGACGGTGGTTTCCTTCATCACCTTCGTCGGCATCCTGTGGTGGGCGTTCATCGCCAACAAGGAAGCCGACTTCGCCAAGGCGGCGCAGTTGCCCTTCGACGAAGAGGAGAACGGCCATGGCTGATTTCACCAACGGCTTCTGGGATATGTACATCGTCGTGCTGACCCTGCTCGGCATCGTCGGTTGCGGCATCCTGCTGTACTCGCAGGCCAAGGTCAAGCTGGCCAAGGGCAAGGACGGCAAGGTTGGCACCACGGGGCATATCTGGGACGAAGACCTGACCGAACTGAACACGCCGATGCCGCGCTGGTGGATGTGGCTGTTCTACATCACCATCGTGTTCGCGCTGGCCTACCTGTTCCTGTATCCGGGCCTGGGCACCTACGCCGGCAAGCTGGGCTGGAAATCCTCGGGCCAGTATCAGGCCGAACTGAAACAGGCGGAATCCGAGTACGGCCCGTTGTTCGCGCAATACCAGAAGCAGGACCTCAAAAAGGTCGCCGCCAATCCGAAGGCCCACGCCATCGGGCAGCGCCTGTTCCTGACGTACTGCGCGCAATGCCACGGATCGGACGCGCGCGGCAACAAGGGCTTTCCCAACCTGACCGACAACGACTGGCTGTTCGGCGGCGCGCCGGAAACCATCAAGGAATCGATCCTGCGCGGACGCATGGGCGTGATGCCGCCGATGGGCGCGGCGCTCGGCTCGGACAAGGATGTGGAGAACGTCGCCCACTACGTGCTCAGCCTGTCCGGCTCGACCGCCGATCCGATCAAGGCGGTCTTTGGTAAAGGTAAATTCGGCGCCTGCATGGCCTGCCACAGCGCCGGCGGCAC
Organism: Oxalobacteraceae bacterium OTU3CAMAD1; assembly: GCA_024123915.1. NCBI lineage: Bacteria > Pseudomonadati > Pseudomonadota > Betaproteobacteria > Burkholderiales > Oxalobacteraceae > Oxalobacteraceae bacterium OTU3CAMAD1. Next base: position 351,142 of record CP099650.1, read on the forward strand.
CGGCAACCAGACGCTCGGCGCGCCCAAGCTGAGCGACAAGGTCTGGCTGTTCGGCGGCAGCGCCGAGACCATCATGGAAACCATCCGCAAGGGCCGCAACGCCACCATGCCGGCGTTCGAGGATTTCCTCGGCGACGCCAAGGTGCACGTGCTGGCGGCGTATGTGTGGAGTTTGTCGAACGACGTCAACGCGCCGGAATCGTCGCCCAACCCGCCCGCGCCGGCGCCGGCCGTCGCCACCACCACGCCTGCGCCGGAATAAGCGATCGAAGACTATGAGCTCGCCTGAATCACAAGTCGTCCACATGTACGCCGCGCGGGAGGAGATTTACCCGCGCGAGGCCTCGGGCCGCTACGCCCGGCTGCGCTGGCTGTTCGTCTGGCTGACGCAGCTGGCGTTCTACTGCACGCCGTGGCTGCAATGGAACGACCGGCAGGCCCTGCTGTTCGACCTGGGCGCGCGCAAGTTCTACATCTTCGGGCTGGTGTTGTGGCCGCAGGACTTCATCTACCTGGCCGCCCTGCTGATCATCTGCGCCTATTTGCTGTTCCTGGCGACGGCGGTGGCGGGGCGCGTCTGGTGCGGCTTCGCCTGTCCGCAAACGGTGTACACCGAAATCTTCCTCTGGATAGAGCGCCGGATCGAAGGCAAGCGCAGCGCGCGCATCGCGCTCGACCGCCAACCGCCGTCGGCGTCCAAGTTCGCCAAGAAAAGCGCCAAGCACCTGGCCTGGGGCGCGGTCGCCTTGTGGACCGGCTTCACCTTCGTCGGCTACTTCACGCCGATCAAATTGCTGGCCGAGGAAGTGCTGACGTTGAGCTTCGGCCCGTGGGAATGGTTCTGGGTGGTGTTCTACAGCTTCGCCACCTACGGCAACGCCGGCTGGATGCGCGAGCAGGTGTGCAAGTACATGTGCCCGTACGCCCGCTTCCAGAGCTCGATGTTCGACCGCGACACCCTGATCATCACCTACGCCGGCGAGCGGGGCGAGCCGCGCATGCCGCTGTCGAAAAAGGAAGCGGGCAAGGGCGGCGATTGCATCGACTGCTCGATGTGCGTGCAGGTGTGCCCGACCGGCATCGACATCCGCAACGGCCTGCAGTACGAATGCATCGGCTGCGCCGCATGCGTCGACGCCTGCAACGGCGTCATGGACAAGGTCGGCCTGCCGCGCGGGCTGATCCGCTACAGCACCGAGCGCGCCATGACGATGCACTACACGCCGACGCAGATCCGCCAGCGCACCTTGCGTCCCCGGGTGCAAATCTACGCCGCCATCCTGGCGCTGATCGTGGCGGCCGTCGGCACCGCGCTCTACCTGCGGGTGCCGCTCAAGCTGGACGTCATACGCGACCGGGGCGCCATGGGCCGCGAGGTCGAGGACGGCATGATCGAAAACGTCTACCGGCTGCAGATCATGAACACGTCCGAGCGGGCGCAGACCTACCGCATCCGCGTCACCGGCATTCCCACCTTGGCGCAGGTCACGCCGGAGCTGGTGCGGGTCGAAGCCACCGAAACCAAGGCGCATCCGATCCGGCTGCGCACGGCGCACGGCGCCGCCCATCCGGGCTCGAACAAGATTGCCGTCGAACTGACGTCGGTCGACGAGCCGTCGCTGCATGTAAAGGAAGACGCGGTATTCATCGTACCGCGCTAAGGAGAACATCATGACCGTATCGATATCGCATAGCACGGTGACGCCGTGGTGGAAGCAACGCTGGCCGTGGCTGCTGATGGCAGGGCCGGCGATCGTCATCGTCGCCGGCGTCTACACCGGCTACCTCGCCTTCACGCGGCAGGACGCGCTGGTGGTGGGCGACTACTACAAGCGGGGCAAGGCCATCAACCAGGACTTGCGGCGCGACCGCGTGGCCAGCACCTTGGGGTTGTCGATGTCGATCGGCTACGACGCCACGCAAGGCATGCTGGCCGGCCAGCTGCGCCGCAACAGCGACGACCACGGCAAGACGGAGCGGCTGTTCGTACGCCTGTCGCACGCGACCTTGCCGGCCAAGGATATCCAACTGGTGGTGCAGCCGGACGCATCCGGCGCATTCAAGATCAATTTGCCGATGCTCGAGCGCAGCCGCTGGGTGGTTCTGGTGGAAGGCGAAAAGCGCGACTGGCGCCTGGCTGGCGCCTGGAGCTGGCCAGCCCAGCGCAGCGTAGAACTCACCGCGACCGAAGAGACACGTAGGGCGGATTAGGCGGAACGCCGTAATCGGCCATGCATGCGAAATCGGCGGCTCATGCATGGCCGATTACGCTTCGCTAATCCGCCCTACGTGGTTATGTGGTTACGTGGTTATGTGGCCACCGTTAGTGGCAGGTCTGCGTGCCGGCCGTGATGGCTTTGAGCATGGGCGGGTCGAGCAGTTCGATTTCGCGGTTGCTCACACGTAGCAGGCCTTCCTTCTTGAACTTGGACAACAGGCGGCTGATGCTTTCGATCGTCAGGCCAAGGTAGTTGCCGATCTCTTCGCGCGACATGCGCAGCTGGAAGGTGTTGGGCGAGTAGCCGCGCGCCTCGTAACGCGACGACAGGTTGACCAGGAAGGCGGCGAACCGCTGTGTCGCTTGCATATTGCCCAGCAGGAGCATGACGCTTTGCTCGCGCGTGATCTCCTGACTCATCATGCGGTGGAAGTGCCGCAGCAAGGTCGGCATGTCGGCCAACAGCTGTTGCAGGCTGCCGAACGGAATCTCGCACACTTCGCTGTCCTCCAGCGCGACGGCGGTGCAATGGTGCAGGTCGGTGCTGATGGCGTCCATGCCCAGCAGCTCGCCCGCCATCTGGAAACCGGTGATCTGCTCGGCGCCCTCGCGGTTGACCTGGTAGGTCTTGAAGTGGCCGAGCCGGATCGCGTACAAGTTCACGAACGGATCGCCGATGCGGAACAAGGTGCTGCCGCGCGCGACCTTGCGGCGGCGGCCGATAATCTGGTCGAGCCGCTCCATGTCTTCGTTGCCCAGTCCCATCGGCAGGCACAGCTGGTGCATGCTGCAATTGGCGCAGCTGGCCTTGAGGATGTCGATGGTGGCGCCGGGCAGCACCAGTGAGGGGAGGTCTCTTATCATGCCGCCAGTGTAGACCATTAGTCGCCGCATTTGGCCGATGCCGCAGTGGGCCGATCAGGTATTCGCCTCGCTCCAGGACTTGTTTTCTGCAAGTGACTTTTCACCGGTGGCGATCGGTCGCGAAAAATATTTTCGACATCCGGTTAAATTTAACTTGCGCGCTATTTGATTGTTCGCTATAGTTCAACTCAAGCAAGTAGCACACTACTTAATCGCAAACAGCCAAACTGAAAGGAATCACCATGAACCGCTCGATCATCGCCTCCGCCCTGCTGGCCTCCACCGTCCTGACCGCCCAAGCCGCCACGCCGGCCGCCGATACCACCGTGGTGCTGGTGCATGGCGCCTTCGCCGACGGTTCCAGCTGGGAAAAAATCATCCCGCTGCTCCAAGCCAAGGGCTTGAAAGTGGTGGCCGTGCAAAACCCGCTGACCTCGTTGAAAGACGACGTCGCCGCCGCCCAGCGCGTGATCGACGCGCAAACCGGTAAAGTGGTGCTGGTCGGCCACTCGTGGGGCGGTACCGTGATCACCGAGGCCGGCACCAGCGACAAGATCAAGGCGCTGGTTTACGTGGCCGCGTTCGCACCGTCGGAAGGCCAGGCCACCGGCGAACTGGGCAAGGACTACGCGGTGCCACCAGGCATCGCCACCCTGCAGGCCGACGCCGGCGGCTTCCTGTGGCTGCCGACCGCATCGGTCTCCACCAACTTCGCCCAGGACGTCCCGCCGGCCACTGCCGCGCTGATCGCCGCCACCCAGGGCCCGATCGCCGCCAAGGCCTTCGCCGACAAGACCACCGTGACGGCCTGGAAAAACAAGGCCAACTACTACATCGCCGCGTCGGAAGACCGCATGATCGATCCGGCCCTGCAGCAAGCGTTCGCGAAGAAAATCAACGCCACCACTATCACGCTGAAAGCGAGCCACGTGCCGATGGTGTCGCAGCCGCAAAAGGTCGCCGACGTGATCATCGCCGCCGCCCTTCGTTAATCCTGTTGCCAAGGTCGGGCATTGATAGGAGAATTCCTGAGCACTCAGGTAGTTCTCCGATTTCATGTCCGACCCGCCCGACAAGGATGAAATGAAGCCACTTGGCATCAAGGCGAAAGTAGCGCTGGCGACCAGCATCACATCGATCCTGATGATCGCGCTGGTGACCGTGGTTCAGATGCAACGCATGAAGGCGGATTTCACCAAGGTGCTGTTCACCCAGCAGACGGCGCTGATCGGCCGCACCGCCGAGGAACTCGACGACAAGCTGACCATGCTGCTCGACATCGTCGCCCTGTCGGCGCGCCACCAGCCGGTCGAGATCGCCGGCTCCCCCGAGCGGCTGCGCGCCTACTACCAGGACCGCGCCGTGCTGGCGCTGTTCGACGACCTGCTGGTGCTTAACCCGCAGGGCATGGTAATCGCCGACATCCCGGTCCAGCCCGGCCGCGTCGGCATCGACGCCTCCGACCGCGCCTACTTCCAAACGGTGATGCGCACCCGCAAACCGCTGATCGCCGAACCGGTGATCGGCAAATCCAACAAGCAACCGATCGTGCAGATGGTGGCGCCGGTGCTCAACGCCAACGGCGAGGTCGTGTGCGTGCTCAACGGCGTGCTGCGCCTGTACAAGGACAATGTGCTGGGCCACCTGCGCACCGCCAAGGTCGGCCGCAGCGGCTACTTTTTCGCCCTCACGCGCGGCGACCATCCGGTCTACGTGCTCCATCCCGACGCCAGCCGCCTGCTGCAACCGCGCCAGGCCGGCGCCAACGCCGCCACCACGCGCGCGCTGCGCGATGGCTTCGAGGGTACCGTCGACAGCATCAACGGCAGCGGCGAGCGCGCCCTCAACAGCTACAAGGCGCTCAAGTCGGTCGACTGGATACTGGCCGCCTCGCTGCCGGCGGAGGAGGCGTTCGAGCCCTTCGACGGCGTGCTCTCGCGCGTGCTGGTGTGGAGCGTGGTGGCGTCGATCCTGGCGGCGCTGCTGATCGGCTGGGTCACCCTGCGCCTGCTGGCACCGCTCATCCGGTTGCGCAACGCCATCGTCGCGCTGCGCGGCGACGCCACCCACTTCGCACCGCTGCCGGTGCGCGCCGACGACGAGGTCGGCCAGCTGACGGCCGCCTTCAACAACCTGATGCGCGACCGGCTGGCGGCCGACGCGCGCCTGCAAAGCCTGGTCGAGTTCGCCCCCAACGCGATCGTCGTGGTCGGCGTCGACGGCCGCATCGAAACCTTCAACCGCGAGGCCGAGCGCCGCTTCGGCTACGGCCGCGACGAGATCCTCGGTCAGCCGCTCGAGACCCTGGTGCCGGTGGCGCTGCGCGAGCAGCACGCCGGACACCGCGTGAAGTTCTTCGCCGACCGCCTCAGCGCCGAGCCGGTGCGCATGGGCGGCGGCGCCACGCTGCTCGGCCTGCGCCGCGACGGCAGCGAGTTCCCGATCGAGATCAACCTGAGCGCGGTGCGCACCGACCAGGGCACCAAGGTGCTGGCCGTCATCTCCGACATCACCGAGCGGCGCCGCCTGCAACTGGAGGTCGAAGCCCGCGCGCAGGAGCTGGAAAAGGAGCGCGACCGCGCCGAGGCCGCCAACCGCGCCAAGAGCGAGTTCGTCGCCAACATGAGCCACGAGATCCGCACGCCGATGAACGCGGTGCTGGGCATGGCCTACCTGCTCGGCAACACCACCCTGACCACCCAACAGCGCAAATACCTCAACATGGTGAAGGTATCCGGGCAATCGCTGCTGGGCATCCTCAACGACGTGCTCGACTTCTCCAAGATCGAGGCGCGCCACATGGAGTTGTCGCCCGTCGAGTTCAGCCTGGACGACACCATGAACTCGCTGGCGACGATGATGACGATGAACGCCGGCGACAAGGAACTGGAGCTGGCCATCAGCGTCGAGCCGTCGGTGCCCAAGCGGCTGCGCGGCGATTCGATGCGGCTGCAGCAAATCCTGGTCAACCTGGCCGGCAACGCCATCAAGTTCACCGAGCAGGGCGAGGTGGTGGTCGGCGTCGAGCTCGACGCGCGCAAAGCGCACACCCCCCACGGCGCGCTGCTGCGCTTCGAGGTGCGCGACACCGGCATGGGCATGACCGAGCAACAGCTGTCGCAGTTGTTCAACGCCTTCTCGCAGGGCGACCAGAGCATCACGCGGCGCTTTGGCGGCACCGGCCTGGGCCTGGCCATCACCAAGCGGCTGATCGAGCTGATGGGCGGGCAAATCGCCGTCCACAGCACGCCGGGGCAGGGCTCGAGCTTTTTCTTCAGCCTGCCGTTCGAGGTGTTGCCGGAACGGCCCGAGGAGCGCCGCAAGCCGGCGCTGGGCGACCTGCGCCTGCTGGTGGCCGACGACAGCCGTACCAGCCGCGAACTGATCGCCAAGCTGATCCGTGCATGGGGCTGGCAGGCCGACGAGGTCGATTCCGGCGCGGCCGCCCTCGAGCGCTTCCGGCTCGGCCTGGAGACGGAACGGGCCTACGACGTGGTGCTGGCCGACTGGCACATGCCCGGCATGGACGGGCTGGCCACGGCCAAGGGCATCCGCGCGGCCGCGCCCGACAAGAAGCAGCCGATCGTGGTGATGGTCAACGCCTTCGCCCGCGACCGCATGGAGGAGATCTCCAACGCGCCCGAGGCCGACGTGGTGCTGGTCAAGCCGATCACCAGCTCCAACCTGTTCGACGCGCTGCACCAGGCCCTGGTGACCAAGGCCGACGCCAGCGTGCAGGCGGCGGCCGACCAGGGCATAGACGGCAGCCTGGGCGGCATGCATTTCCTGCTGGTGGAGGACAACCTGCTCAACCAGGCGGTGGCGCGCGGCATCCTCGAGCTGGCCGGCGCCACGCTCGATGTCGTCGACAACGGCCAGCAGGCGGTCGACCGCATGAGCGCCAGTCCCGGCGTCTACGACCTGGTGTTGATGGACATGCAGATGCCGGTGATGGACGGCTTCACCGCCACCCGCCTGCTGCGCCAGGAGTTGAAGCTGAGCTTGCCCATCATCGCCATGACCGCCGGCGTGCTCGAATCGGAGCGCGAGCGCAGCGTCGAAGCCGGCATCACCGATTTCATTCCGAAGCCGATCGAGGTCGAGGAAATGCTGGCCGTGCTGCAAAAGCACTTGCCGAAAAAAGCGGCGAAGCCGGCGACCATACCCGCGCCGGTGGCCGTCCCCACGCCGGCTTCCCCGCCCACACCTTTGCCCGTCGAGCCAGTCAAGGCAAGCGTGCCGACGCCGGCTCGGGTCAACACCGATCTGCCAGCTTTCGTCCAGACGGCGGTCAAGCTGGTCAGCTCCCCGGCGCCGGCCGACGAGGCCGGCGCCTTCAACATCGACAGCCTGATGCGCGTGATGGGCCGTGACGCCAAGGGCCGCGCGGTGATGGTCAAGATGGTGCGCGGCGCCATCGACAGCGGCATGGAACCGGTCGAGCAGGCCGACCTGGCGCTGCGCGAAGGGCGACCGCGCGATGCCGCCCGCCTGTTCCACGGCCTGCGCGGCGCCGTCGGCGTGCTCGGCGCCCGGCGCCTGATCCAGGCCACCATCGACGCCGAGACGGCCATCACCGAAGAGCGCGGCGACGCGCTGGCGCAACACCTCGACGCCGTCCGCGCCGCGCTCGAACAAACGCTGGCCGAAGCCCGCGCCTGGCTCGACCGGCAAGCCTCCTAAGGCCACCCGAAATTTCTTCTAAACCACGTAGGGCGGATTAGGCGGCACGCCGTAATCGGCCATGCATGGGTCGCCGATGACGCATGCACGGCCGATTACGCTGCGCTAATCCGCCCTACGTCTCTGCCCGAAACGCGTCGATCGCATGACTCCCGACGCACATATATCCGTTGCCTTTTGCTACTATGTGAATAGTATTGATAACAATTCGCATTTACGTTAAGGCATTTTATTGTTACACTCTCACAAATTAGTAAAGATTCCCCGGCTGTCAGACACAGGTTGGCAACACTTCAGCAACACTTCGCACCGCCGGCCTCCCTTCGATTTAGATGAAAGAATGGCAATGATCAAGAGTCGCAAACACGCGCAATCGCGCTTCAACCAACACATGAGCGCGGCGCTGGCCGTGATGCTGCTCCCGGTCGCCGCCCACGCGGCCGCAGCCGACGCCGCCGAACCTGTCGTGGTCGCCGGCCAACAACAAACCATGCCCGAAGTCAAAGTCCAGGGCACCGCCGAGGGCATCAAGGCCGACAAGGCCGCGTCCGTCAAGTACACCGAAAAGCTGGTCGACACCGCCCAGACCATCACCGTCATCAAAAAAGAACTGATCGAACAGCAAGGCGCCGTCACCCTGACCGAAGCGCTGCGCAACACCCCCGGCGTGGGCGCCTTCTTCCTGGGCGAGAACGGCAACACCAACACCGGCGACGCCATCTTCATGCGCGGCTTCGACGCCTCCGGCAGCATCTACGTCGACGGCGTGCGCGACGTCGGCTCGATCTCGCGCGACACCTTCAACATCGAACAGATCGACGTGCTCAAGGGCCCGGCCGGCACCGACAACGGCCGCAGCTCGCCGACCGGTTCGATCAACCTGGTCAGCAAACAGCCGCAGCAGGAAAACGCCTACCTCGGCTCCGTCACCTTCGGCAGCGGCAAGCAAAAGCGCGCCACCGCCGACCTCAACCAGGTGCTCGACGCCGACAGCGGCACCGCCTTCCGCGTCAACGTGCTGGCCCAGGATGCCGGCAATCCGGCGCGCGACGTCGTCGAGAACAAGCGCTGGGCCGTGGCGCCGTCGCTCGCGTTCGGCCTGAACGGTCCGACCCGTGTCTACCTGAACTACCTGCACGTCAAGCAAAACAACATCCCCGACGGCGGCGTGCTGACCATCGGCATGCCCGGCTACACCGCGCCGGTGCCGACCACCGGCACTGCGGCGTTCAGGGCGGCCGAGGCCGTGCGCCTGGCGCCGCTCAACAGCGCGCCGCGCGTCGACCCGCGCAACTTCTACGGTTCCTCGTACGACCACGACGACGTCACCGCCGACATGGCCACCGTGCGCCTCGAGCACGACTTCGCCAACGGCATCAAACTGCAGAACACCACCCGCTTCGGCAAGACCGAGCAGGACTACCTGCTGACCGCGTTCATGGCCACCGCCGCCAACCTGGTGCTGCCGAGCGCCGATCCGGCCACCTGGCAAATGCTGCGCACCAACACGACGTTCAAGGACCAGAGCAACAAGATCTTCACCAACCAGACCACCGCCACCGGCGAATTCGCCACCGGCGCGCTCAAGCACACCGTGGTCGGCGGCCTTGAGATCACCACCGAGAAGCAGACCAACTACACCTGGGCGCCGACCGGCGGCACCGGCCTGCCGATCACCAGCATCTACTACCCGAACCCGGCGACGTCGTTCAACCTGACCTACGCCCGCAACGGCGCGCAAGCCCAGGGCAGCACCGACACCGTGAGCGCCTACGTGTTCGACACCCTCAAGATCGGCGACAAGTGGATCCTGAACGGCGGCGTGCGCGTCGACCACTACAGCACCGACTACAACGCCGTGGCGCTGCAGGCGACGGTGACCCCGCCGGCGGTGCAGCCGCTGCCGCCCGGCACGCGCATCCCGACCGCGCTTAAAAAGAGCGACAACCTGATCAACGGCAAGCTGTCGGCGCTGTACAAGATCACCCCTGAGAGCAGCGTCTATGGCCTGGTGGCGACGTCGAAGGCGCCGCCGGGCGGCACCACCTTCTCGCTGAGCGCGGCCGCCAACAGCGCCGCCAACGTCAACTACGATCCGCAGGAAACCACCAACTACGAGCTGGGCGGCAAATGGGATCTGCTCAAGCAGAAGCTGTCGCTGTCGGCCGCGCTGTACCGCACCGACGTCAAGAATGAAGTCGAAGTCGACCCGACCAACCCGGCCATCTACTACCAGAACGGCAAGAAGCGCGTCCAGGGTATCGAACTGGGCGTGACCGGTGAAATCACCCGCGGCTGGATCGTCAGCGCCGGCTACACCCGCATGTCGACCAAGGTCGAGAAGGGCCGCTCGGTGCTGGCCAACGGCGAGGAGCAACTGGCCTACACGCCGAAGCAGGCATTCACGTCGTGGACCTCGTACACCCTGCCGATGGGCCTGCAGATCGGCGGCGGCGTGCGCTACGCCGGCAAGCTGCTGCGCGGCACCGACGGCGCCGTCGGCACCCCGGCCTTCATCGAGTCGTACTGGGTGGCCGACGCCATGGCGTCGTACCCGATCAACAAGAACGTCGATGTGCGCCTGAACGTGTACAACCTGACCGACAAGGAATACGCCGCGTCGATCAACAAGTCGGGCTACCGCTACATCCCTGGCCAGCCACGCTCGGCCAGCCTGACGGCCAACATCAAGTTCTGATGTAAAGTTATATGGTTTAAGCAAAAGGGCCCTTCAGCCGTGTTGCTTGCCCCGCCCTCGCCGGCGGGGCTTTTGTTTTTCCGGACCAACTGTTTCGAGGAGTTTCACCATGATGCTGCACATCCCTGGCGTGTTGCGCCGCGAACAGGTGGCCGCCATGCGCGCCCGCCTGGACGCATCGGACTGGATCGACGGGCGCACCACCGTCGGCGCCCAGGGCGCCCAGGTCAAGCAGAACCGGCAACTGCCGGAGGGGTCGCCGCTGGCGCTCGAACTGGGCCGCATCGTGCTGGCGGCGCTGGCCGACAGCCCGCTGTTCTTCTCGGCCGCGCTGCCGCTGCGCACCATTGCGCCGCTGTTCAACAGCTACGCCGGCGGCGAGCACTACGGCGCGCACGTGGACGGCTCGATGCGCCGCATGGCGGACGGCCAGTGGCTGCGCACGGACGTTTCGTCGACCCTGTTCCTGAGCGATCCGGACGACTACGACGGCGGCGAGCTGATCGTCACCGACGCCTACGGCGAGCACGAGGTCAAGCTGCCGGCCGGCGACCTGATCCTGTACCCGTCGACCAGCATCCACCGGGTCGAACCGGTCACGCGCGGCGCCCGCGTGTGTTCCTTTTTCTGGACCCAAAGCATGGTGCGCGACGACATGCGGCGCGGCATGTTGCTCGAGCTGGATCAGAACATCCAGAGCCTGCGCGCGCGCTTGGGCGACTGCGCGGAACTGGTCGGCCTGACCGGGCATTACCACAATTTGTTGCGCCAGTGGAGCGAGGCGTAGGCCGGGCGACTGCTCGGTTTATACCCGCCCGATACCCCGCTGAAACCCCGGCCGCCGGCCCGCTGCCGCCCGGTGGCTACTCTTTCGCAAGTTCGCAACAGTTCCCCTCAAAGGAATATAAAAAAGTCTAGCAATTTTGAACACGCTGGTTAAACTGCCAGTTCACGGATGGCTGGGCGGCGCGACCGCGCTCCCAACGCGGCTTTCCGTTCATTCACGGAGGACTTCATGGCCAGCGTACAAGGCACCCGCCCACAACCCCATTCCCGTTCCAGCCGCCTGCGCACCGGACTGCGCCTGATACCGCTGCTGTGCGCGGCGTGGGCCGGCAACGCCGCGGCCATCGACGTCATCTACCAGGGCCCGCCGGGCGGCAGCGGCCTGACCGGCGCCGTGCCGGGCGCGGCCGGCGGCAACGGCATGACCGCGCCGCCGGCGCAGATCGTCACGTTCAGCGCCGACTTCACCAACACGCTGACCGTCACCGGCGGCCGGGGCGGCGACGGCGGCAACGGCGCGGCCGGCAACGCCAATGTCGCGGGCGGCAATGCCGGCGCCGGCGGCGCGGGCGCCGCCACCCTGGCCGACATGGCCTCGGCCATCGCGGCCGGCCCGGCCTCGCTGACGGTGGTCGGCACGGGCGGACGCGGCGGCAACGCCGGCCAGCCGGGCGCCGGCTTCGGCGGCCAGGCGAGCGGCCAGGGCGCCGTCGGCGGCCAGGGCGGCGCGGCGGTCGCCAACGCCACCCTGACCACCAACGGCGGCGCCTTCTCCCAAGTGGCGGCCACGGCCACCGGCGGCGAGGGCGGCCTGGGCATCGCCGGTTTCGCCGGCGGCGACGGCGGCGCCGCCACCAGCAACGCGCGCGCCGGCGGTAGCGGCAGCGCATTGTTGCAACTGACTTCCAGCGCCACCGGCGGCGCCGGCGCGGCGGCCACCTACGAAGGCGCACGGGGAGGCGACGGCGGCGCGGCCATCGCCACCAACGGCCTGAGCGGCCCCGGTTCCGGCGTGCTCGACCTGACCATGCTGACGACCGCCACCGGCGGTCGCGGCGGCGACGCCGACTTCGACATCACGGCCGTTCCCCACGGCTTTGGCGGCCACGGCGGCGCGGCATCGGTCAGCCACAGTGCCGCCTACGCCGGCAACTCGCTGAACCTGGCGCAAACGGCCACCGGCGGCGCCGGCGGCGGCACCATCTTCGGCCTGGCCGGCAACGGCGGCAACGCCGCGTCGACGATCTCGCTGTCGACGGGCGGCGCGTCGTGGGTCGACGTCGCCGGCACCGCCATCGGCGGCCAGGGCGGCGGCAGCGTGGGCGACCCGTTCAATATCGGTTCAGAGGTGGGCGCGACGGGCAGCGGCGGCTCGGCCAACAGCCAGCTATGGCTCAGCGCCTCGCCGGGCAACCTGGGCGCGCAGATCACCGGCACCAGCACGGCCACCGGCGGCAGGAGCGGCGCCGGCGCGTTCCTCTCCGACGTCGGCGCGGCCGAAGCCTTGGCCACCGTCCACGGCGGCGGCCGGGTGACCAGCGTGGCCAACGCCACCGGCCAACTTGGCGGCAGCAGCGGCGGCTATGCCAACGCCCAGGCCATCGCCGGCTCGAACTACGTCGCCGTCGCGCGCGCGAACGCGGCCGGCGGCGGCTCCGTGTACGAATCCGGCGCCGGCGCCACCGCCAGCGCGGTGGCCAGCGCCAGCTACCTCGCCAGCGCCGACGCGCTGGCCGCCTCCGGCAGCGGCCGTCACGGCATCATGAACGCTTCGACGGCGAGCGCGCAGGCGATCGTCACCCGCATCGCCGGCGACGCCTCGCCGGTGATCCCCGGACAGCCTTCCGAGGCGCGCGCCCACGCGATGGCCATCGGCATGGGCAACACCGCCCAGGCGCGCAGCACCTACACCGATCATGGCCTCGGCGCGGCCGTCACCACCCGCGCCGCCAACGACCAATCGGACATGTTCTACGCACCCGAGGCGCGGACCGCAGCCAACGTCGGCGGCGCGGCCTACGGCCCCTGGTCGCCCCAGGACGGCCTCGACGCGACGATCTTCTCCAACGCGAGCGCCCTGCCCGCAGCGGCCTCGGTGGCGCCGATGATCGCCTCGTCGACCGAGGTGACGAGCGCGTTCGCCGACGCCGAAACGCTGGCCGCCGGCACCATGGGCGCCGCCTTCTTCCCCGCGACCGCCAGCGCCGAATTGAGCTTGCCGTTTAGTGCCGGCAACCACCTGCTGCTGGCGCTGGTGCAACCGTTCTCGTTCGGCTTCGACAGCGTCTTCAGCTTTTCCGTCAGCAACGGCGGCACATCGCTGTACTCGGGCAGCTTCACCACGCTGGCCCAGGCCGACGCGGTGTTCAACGGCCATGTGCTGGACCTGGGCGTGATCAACGCCAACACCCTCGATCTGCTGCTCACCTTCACCATGGAGAGCGGCATGTACGGCTTCAGTTATCTGGTCGGCCAGGGCGGCGCGCTGGCGCCGGTGCCGGAGCCGGGCAGCTGGATGTTGCTGATGCTGGGCCTGGCGCTGTTGGCCTGGCGCGCAGGCGCGTTCAAGGCCACGCGTATCGGCCCCGCCAGTGTTTGAGAACACAATCTGTTGCGCCAGTGGAGCGGGGCGTAGGCCGGGCGAATGCTCGGTTTACACCCGGCCGATACCCCGCTGAAACGCGGCCGCCGGCCCGCTGCTGCCGGGCGGCTACACTTTCGCAAGTTCGCAACAGTTCCCCTCAAAAGAATATAAAAAAGTCTAGCAATTTTGAGCACGCTGGTTAAACTGCCAGTTCACGGATGGCTGGGGTGGCGCGACCGCGCTCCCAACGCGGCTTTCCGTTCATTCACGGAGGACTCCATGGTCAGCGTACAAGGCACCCGCCCACAACCCCATTCCCGTTCCAGCCGCCTGCGTACCGGGCTGCGCCTGATACCGCTGCTGTGCGCGGCGTGGGCCGGCAACGCCGCGGCCATCGACGTCATCTACCAGGGCCCGCCGGGCAGCAGCGGCCTGACCGGCGCCGCGCCGGGCGCGGCCGGCGGCAACGGCATGACGGCGCCGCCGGCGCAGATCGTCACGTTCAGCGCCGACTTCACCAACACGCTGACCGTCACCGGCGGCCGGGGCGGCGACGGCGGCAACGGCGCGGCCGGCAACGCCAATGTCGCGGGCGGCAACGCCGGCGCCGGCGGCGCGGGCGCCGCCACCCTGGCCGACATGGCCTCGGCCATCGCGGCCGGCCCGGCCTCGCTGACCGTCGTCGGCACGGGCGGACGCGGCGGCAACGCCGGCCAGCCGGGCGCCGGCTTCGGCGGCCAGGCGAGCGGCCAGGGCGCCGTCGGCGGCCAGGGCGGGGCGGCGGAAGCCAACGCCACCCTGACCACCAACGGCGGCGCCTTCTCGCAGGTGGCGGCCACGGCCACCGGCGGCGAGGGCGGCCTGGGCATCGCCGGTTTCGCCGGCGGCGACGGCGGCGCCGCCACCAGCAACGCGCGCGCCGGCGGTAGCGGCAGCGCGCCGTTGCAACTGACTTCCAGCGCAACCGGCGGCGCCGGCGCGGCGGCCACCTTCGAAGGCGCGCGCGGCGGGGCCGGCGGCGCGGCCACCGCCACCAATGGCCTGACCGGCGCCGGTTCCGGCGTGCTCGACCTGACCATGCTGACCACCGCCACCGGCGGTCGCGGCGGCGACGCCGATCTCGACTTCACGGCCGTTCCGCACGGCTTGGGCGGCAACGGCGGCGCGGCCTCGGTGAGCCACAGTTCGGTCTACGCCGGCGACTCGCTGAACCTGGCGCAAACGGCCACCGGCGGCGCCGGCGGCGGCACCATCTTCGGCATGGGCGGCAACGGCGGCAACGCCGCGTCGACGATCTCGCTGTCGACCGGCAGCGCGTGGTGGGTCGATGTCGCCGGCACCGCCATCGGCGGCCAGGGCGGCGCCAGCGTGGGCAGCCCGTTCGACCCCGGCTCGGAGGCGGGCACGCCGGGCGGCGGCGGTTCGGCCAACAGCCAGTTGTGGATCAACGCCTCGCCAGCGAGCCTGGGCGCCCAGATCACCGGCACCAGCACGGCCACCGCCGGCCTGGGCGGCAATGGCGCCTTCCCTCCCGATGGCGGCTCGGCCCAAGCCTCGGCGAACGTCTACGGCAGCGGCCGGGTAACCAGCGTGGCCAACGCCACCGGCCAGTACGGCGCCGGCGCCGGCGGGGTCGGCAACGCCCAGGCCACCGCCGGCTCGAACTACATCGCCGTCGCGCGCGCCAACGCGGCCGGCGGAGCCGCGTTCTTCAACGCCGGCGCCGGCGCCACCGCCAGCGCGGTGGCCAGCGCCAGCTACTTCGCCAGCGCCGACGCGGTGGCCACCTCCGGCAGCGGCCGTTTCGGGAACATGGACCCGTCGACGGCGAGCGCGCAGGCGATCGTCACCCGCATCGCCGGCGACGCCTCGCCGGTGATCCCCGGACAGCCTTCCGAGGCGCGCGCCCACGCGCTGGCCAGCGGCATAGGCAGCACCGCCCAGGCGCGCAGCACCTACACCGACTACGGCCGCGGCGCGGCCGTCACCACCCGTGCCGGCAACGGCCAACCGAACATGCTGTACACACCCGAGGCGGGCACCGCCGCCAACGTCGGCGGCGCGGCCTACGGCCCCTGGGCGCCCCAGGACATCAGCTCGGCGGTCTTCTCGTACGCCAGCGCACTGCCCACGGCGGACTCGGTGGCGCCGCTGATCGCCTCGTCGACCGAGGTGGCGAACGCGTTCGCCAACGCCGAGACACTGGCCGCCGGCACCATGGCCGCCGCCTTCTTCCCCATGACCGCCAGCGCCGAATTGAGCTTGCCGTTCAGCGCCGGCAACCACCTGCTGCTGGCACTGGTGCGGCCGTTCTTCTCGCCCGGCTTCGACAGCGTCTTCAGCTTCTCCGTCAGCAACGGCGGCACATCGCTGTATTCGGGCAGCTTCACCACGCTCGCCGAGTCCGACGCGGTGTTCAACGGCCATGTGCTCGACCTGGGCGTCATCAACGGCAACACGCTCGATCTGCTGCTCACCTTCACCCTGGAGAGCGGCATCTACGGCTTCAGCTATCTGGTCGGCCAGGGCGGTCCGCTGACGCCGGTGCCGGAGCCGGGCAGCTGGATGTTGCTGATGCTGGGCCTGGCGCTGCTGGCCTGGCGCGCCGGCGCGTTCAAGACCAACCGTTTCGGTCCGATGGGCGGCGTCGGCCGTGTTTGAGCGCGCGCGTTTGATGTGACCTATCCGGTCATGCGCCAGATCGGCCAGGACCGGTTGAACGGCCTGCGCCGGCTTACACACTGCAAGCCACCCATCGCGCATACGCCCTTGTGCCACAAGGGCGTATGCGCCCCCACCCCGGCGCGGAAAGGCCGCGCGACACAAGCTGCCGACTGAAAGCAACGCTCCCGCTCGTCCATCCTGAAAATACTTGCCACACGTAACGCTAACGTGACATGATCAAGATCAGACTTTGGTTTTGAAGTTCGCATTTCGAAAGGGAATGTGGTCGCGATGGTGGTGGATTTCTCCTCATGCCCGCAACGGGCACGGCACGTAGCAGCTTGCACTCCTCAAGCCTCACCACACGACGATCTGAAACACCGCTTGTATATCGCTAGCCTCTGCGCCGCTTTGCCGGCATTCATTTTCGCTTGTCCACGAACCATCGCCAGTGCGCCGCGCACATCGGCGATGCATCCGCTTTAGGGAGAAATTATGTTTTCAAACATGAAGGTGGCCGTCCGGCTGTCGCTGGGTTTCGGCGCGGTGGTGCTGTTGTTGCTCGTGCTATCGGCGGTCAGCATGATGCGCATGGCGGCGATGGACCAGGATATGGATCTGATCATGGAGGACCGCTATCCCAAGGTGGTGCTGGCCAACGAGGCGGCCAAGCTCACCTTGGACAACGCCCGCCAGGTGCGCAGCATGCTGCTGGCCACCAGCGACGATGAACGCGACAAATACAAGGCGGCGGCCGAGGGCAACCGCGCCAAGGTGACCGAGGTGCTGGCCAAGCTCGACAAGCTGCTCACGCTGCCCAAGGCGCGCGAAGTGTTCAAGGAGATCACCGACAAGAACACCGTGCTCAACCAGGCCTACAACGAACTGTATGACCTCATCAAGACCGATCCCAAGAAGGCGGTGTCCTTCCTGAAGGAGCAGTTCGTCACCGTCAACAGCGGCTACCTGGCCTCGCTCGAGTCGCTGGTCAAATTCCAGAACGAACTGATGGATCAGGAGCGCGTCGCCGCCAACGCCAATTACGAAACCACGCGCACGGTGATCATCACCCTCGCGGTGGCGGCGGTGCTGATCGCGATCGCGCTGGCCTGGGTCATCACCGCCAGCCTGGTCAAGAGCCTCGGCGGCGAACCGGGCTACGCGGCCGACGTGATGCGCCGCATTTCCGACGGCGACCTGAGCGGTGAAGTGCGGATCAAGCCGGGCGATAGCGGCAGCCTGCTGCTCACCATCAAGGAGATGGTGGCCAAACTGACGCAGGTGATCGACGGCCAGCGCACCGTGGTGGAAGCGGCCAACCGCGGCAACTTCGGCGCGCGCATCGACCTCAACGGTCTGCAGGGCTTCCAGCGCGAGATGGGCGAGGGCCTGAACCAGCTCGCCACCACCACCGGCGCCAGCATCGACGACGTGGTGCGCGTCATGGGCGCGATGTCCGAGGGCGACCTGACGCAGACCATCGACAAGCACTACGAGGGCGCCTTCGGCGAGCTGAAAAAATACGCCAACAACACCGTGGCCAAACTGGCGCAGGTGGTGTCGGAGGTCAACGCCAACGCCGAAGGCCTGGCGGCAGCCTCCGAAGAGGTCAGCGCAACGGCCAATTCGCTGGCGCAGGCGGCCAGCGAGCAGGCCGCCGGCGTCGAGGAAACCTCGGCATCGGTCGAGCAGATGACGGCGTCGGTGGCGCAAAACACCGACAACGCCAAGGTGACCGACGCCATGGCCAGCCGCGCGGCGTCCGAGGCCACCGAGGGCGGCGAGGCGGTGCGTTCGACGGTGTCGGCGATGAAGCAGATCGCCGCCAAGGTGCTGATCATCGACGACATCGCCTACCAGACCAACCTGCTGGCGCTGAACGCGGCCATCGAGGCGGCGCGCGCGGGCGAGCACGGCAAGGGCTTCGCGGTGGTCGCCGCCGAGGTGCGCAAGCTGGCCGAGCGCAGCCAGATTGCCGCGCAGGAGATCGGCGAGGTCGCCACCAGCAGCGTCAGCCTTGCCGAGCAGGCCGGGCAGATGCTGGGGGCGATGGTGCCGAACATCAAAAAGACGTCCGAGCTGGTGCAGGAGATCACGGCCGCGTCGGAGGAACAGTCGTCGGGGCTGGCGCAGATCAACGGCGCCATCGCGCAGCTGAGCCAGACCACGCAGCAGAACGCCGCCGGCTCGGAGGAGCTGGCGTCGACGGCCGAGCAGATGAGCAGCCAGGCCGAGGAGCTCCAGCAGGCCATGAGTTTCTTCAAGATCGGCCACGTGTCCGGCGGCGCCAGGAGCGCCGCCCCGCGCCCGCAGCCGCGCGGCGGCTCTCGTCCGGTGCCGATACGCCAGGTCGAACTGTCGGGCGTGGCGCCCGATGAATCGAAGTTCGTGAAGTATTGAAGCTTGGACACGGGTATCCGAACAACCTTGGAGACACGTAGGGCGGATTAGGCGAAGCCGTAATCGGCCATGCATGCGCCAACGAGACGCATGCATGGCCGATTACGCTGCGCTAATCCGCCCTACGTGTCTCTGCGGATTATTTCACCGCCGTTGGCCTAGCTCCGCTTCGGTATCTCCAGGCCCTTCGCCACCGCCGGCCTGGCGACGAACGCCTCCAGCGCCCGCGTCACGTGCGGGAAGTCCGCGATGCCCACCAGATCGCCGGCCTGATAGAAACCGATCAGATTGCGCACCCACGGGAAGGTGGCGATGTCGGCGATCGTGTATTGGTCGCCGACCAGCCACTGGCGCGTCGCCAGACGCTCGTTCAACACCCCCAGCAAGCGCTTGGACTCGGCCACGTAGCGGTCGCGCGGGCGCTTGTCTTCGTAGTCCTTGCCGGCGAACTTGTGGAAGAAGCCCAACTGGCCGAACATCGGCCCGATGCCGCCCATCTGGAACATCAGCCACTGGATGGTCTCATAACGCCCGGCGGCGTCGGCCGGCAGGAATTGCCCGCTCTTTTCCGCCAGATAGATCAAAATCGCGCCGGATTCAAACAGCGCCAGCGGCTTGCCGTCCGGACCGTTGGGATCGACGATGGCCGGAATCTTGTTGTTCGGATTGAGCGACAGGAATTCCGGCGACATCTGGTCGTTGGTCTCGAAGCTCACCAGATGGGGCTCGTACGGCAAACCGGTTTCCTCCAGCAGGATGGAGACCTTGACGCCGTTGGGCGTGGGCAGCGAATACAGCTGGATGCGGTCGGCGTGCTGGGCCGGCCATTTTTGCGTGATGGGGAAATTGGAGAGATCGGTCATGTGCTGCCTTTCAAATGTGCGTCCCACAAAATAGCAGAAATCCCGATTCCGGGTCCGGCGCCGCCCCATTTGCCGCCGGCTATCTCCTATCCGTGCGTAAATGAGATTGATTATCATTTATAATGTGAAACTTATTTCATTTCCAACGGATATCCATGTCTTTTCGTCCCACCGCGCGCGTCGTCGCGCTGAGTCTCTTGCTCGCCCCCGTCGCCCCCCTGGCCCACGCCGCCGCCGATGACGCCGCCAACGGCGCCGCCACCGACACCGCCCTGCCGCAAGTCAACGTCGTCGCCGACCGCGCCAGCGGCCAGTACAACCCGCAGCACAGCAGCGGCGCCACGCGCACCGACACGCCGCTGCGCGAAGTGCCGCAATCGGTCCGGGTGATGAGCCAGCAGCAGATCGAGGACCTCGGCGCGTTGCGCCTGGCCGACACGGTCGACTTCGTCAGCGGCATTTCCCGCCTCAACGATTTCGGCGGCACCTGGGACAACTTCGCCATTCGCGGCTTCAGCAGCACCGACATGGGCTTCCTGGTCAACGGCTTTCCCGGCTCGCGCGGCTACAACCCGCCGCGCGACACCGCCACCGTCGAGCGCTTCGAATTCCTCAAGGGACCGGCGTCGGCCCTCTACGGCAGCAGCGAGCCGGGCGGCACGATCAACATCGTCACCAAGAAGCCCAAGTTCAACGCGCACAACGTCGCCGAGGTCAGCCTGGGCAGCCGTGGCCTGCGCCGCGCCACCGTCGACAGCACCGGCGCGCTGGGCGCGAAGGTGGCCTACCGCATCAACCTGATGACGGAGGAGGGCGACAGCCGCTCCACCCTGCTGCACAACAAGCGCACCCTGGTGGCGCCGGCGCTGACCTGGGTCATCGATCCGCAAACGATGCTGAACTACGAAGCGGAATTCCTGCGCGCCGACACCCCGCTCGACCGCGGCGTCATCAACGTGCGCGGCACGCTCGGCACCCTGCCGCGCGACCGCATCCTGAACGAACCGTCCGACGGCAACATGAAACTGACCAGCGACACCCACCAGCTGACCCTGGACCGGGCGCTGTCGGACCACTGGCGCGCGCGCTTCGGCGCCAGCTACAAGGAAAGCACGTTCGACGGCAACTACACCGAGGCGACCTCGCTGGCGGCCGACAACCGCACGCTCAACCGCCAGGCGACGTGGCGCCAGCTGCCGTCGCGCGACGTCTCGGTGCAGGCCGAGGTCGAAGGCAAGTTCGACACCGCAGGCTTGGGCCACACGGTGCTGGTCGGCGCCGAGGCTTCGCGCCTGTGGATGAACACGGAAATCCTGCGCTCGGCCAACACCCCGATCGACATCTACAACCCCGTCTATGGCACGCCGGCGACGGCGCTGACCAACCGCACCTCCAGCTCGGACGAGCGCCAGCGCGTCAAGGCGGTGTTCGCGCAAGACCAGATCAGCCTGTCGCCGCAATGGAAGTTGCTCGGCGGCCTGCGCTGGGATGAAGTCAACCAGGACATCGACAACCGCGTGGCCAGGACGGCGACGTCGAAACAGCAAAGCGCCGTCTCGCCGCGCGCCGGGCTGACCTTCCTGCCCAACGAGTGGAGCTCGCTCTATGTCTCGGCCGGCAAATCGTTCCGCGGCAACAGCGGCACCGACATCAACGGCAGCCCGTTCGACCCGCAGCGCTCGACGTCGTACGAAGCGGGCTGGAAACTGCAAACCCTGGACCAGCGCCTGGGCGCCAACTTCGCCGTCTACGACATCGCCAAGACCAACGTGCTGACGGCCAGCGACGTGCCCGGCTATTCGGTCGCGGCCGGCAAGATCAAGAGCAGCGGCTTCGAGGCCGACGTCTACGGCCAGATCGACGCCAACTGGCGCGTCAGCGGCAATTTCTCGTGGGATGACGCCCGCGTGGACAAAGACCGGACCCTGGCCCCGGGTACGCGCGTGATGAACGTGCCGAAGGTCAGCGCCGGCCTGCTGGCCATCCGCGAAGCCGTCCTGGACAACGGCGGCCGCTACGGCGTCGGTGGCGGCGTCAACTACGTCGGCGACCGCTCCGGCAACACCGCCGACACCTACACCTTGCCGGCCTACACCACGGCCAAGCTGGTGAGCTACTGGCAAATCAGCAAGAAGGTGCGGCTGTCGCTGGACGTGCACAACCTGTTCAACCGCAACTACTACACCGCCTCGTGGGGCAACCTGTATGTCATCCCCGGCGCCGAGCGCAGCATCGTCACGCGCCTGAAGGTTGATCTGTAAAGCGTCGATCCGCTAGCGTCGAACCACCGGGCCGGCGGCGCCGCACCCCCCATCAGCGGTGCGTCGCCGCCGCGCCGCTTCTGCTAAGGTTTCGGTCTGGGCGCGGCGCGGATTCCCCATTTCCGCCGCGCGCTTTCCCATCAGTGCGGAGGAGGCAACATGGAACGATTCCTGATCGTCTATCGTGGCGCTCCCGGCGGTACGTCGGAGGCCTCGGAACACCACCCCGGGCGATGGTCGGCCTGGTTCGATACGCTGGGCGCGGCCGTCATCGACCGTGGCAACCTGACCCACAACAGCGTTGAAGTGACCAGCCGGCTGCTCGGTCCCAAATTGTCCGGCAGCACGCTGGCTGGCTATTGTCTGGTGGCGGCGGCCGACTTCAACGACGCGGTCCGGCTCGCCGAAGAATGCCCTATTTTCGATGAACACGGTTGGGTGGAGATCGCGCGGCTTACGGACGCACCCGCCTGATGCGCGGGAACGACGCACACATTCCTCCCTTCATGCGCTATGTGACGGGCATGCTGATGGTCGCCACCATCGGCTTGCTCATTTGGCATCACTACGGCATGGAACGTGTCATCGAGATATCCGACCGAAAAAACACCGCGCTGCAAGTCACGGACGACCGCGGCAGCGGCGGCGGCAGCGTCGCAACGCTCGAGCGCGGGAACGGCCTGTTGCGCCTGCGCTGCCAGCTGACGCGCAAGATCGATTGGCCCAACTGCAAATACATGTTCCTCATCAGTCAAACCGCCAAGGGCATGGACTTGTCGGAGTTCGACTCGGTCAGCGTCGACGTGCGCTACGCCGGCCCGGGGCGCCACGCGCTGCGCGTCATGCTGGTGAATTTCGAACCGCAAGTGTCGACCTTGGCCGACTGGATGTCGCAAAAGGTCAACGAGCTGGAATTCCAGGTGCCCGACCAGGGCGTCACCGAGATTCCGCTGAACGTGTTCCACACCGCTCCCTGGTGGATCGACTACAAGCAAGTGCCGCTGGAGCAGTCCGGCATGCGCATCGACAACGTCACGCGGGTCGAGCTGCTGACGGGCGCGCAAACCGAGGCCGGCGAGCACGTCATCGATTTGCGCTCGCTGCGTTTCCATGGAAAATGGATCAGCCAGGGCCGCCTGTACCTGCTGCTGATGGGCGCGTGGATATTGTGCGCGGTCGGCTGGCCGCTGATGGCGTCGCTGCAGTTGCGGCGCCAGCTGCGCCACAGCAGCAAGCGGCTCAATCTGCTGAGCGAGGTTAACCGGGCTCTGCAGCTGGAGGCGCGCGAGCTGGTCGAGCAGGTCAACACCGATCCGCTGACCGGCGCGCTGAACCGGCAGGGCCTGCGCGCGGCGCTGATGAGTACGCCGGCCATCCTGGCCGCGCCGATGTCGGTGGTGTTCACCGACATCGACCATTTCAAGCACATCAACGACCAGCACGGCCACGACGCCGGCGACGCCGTGCTGCGCCAGTTCGCCGCCGAGATCACGGCGGGGATACGCTCCAGCGACAAGCTGGTGCGCTGGGGCGGCGAGGAGTTCCTGATCATCTGCTCGGGCACCAGCGCCGAGCAGGCGCGCGTGCTGGCGGAGAAATTGCGCACCGGCTTGAAAAACGCCCGCTGGTCGACCGGACCCGGCATCACCGCGTCGTTCGGCGTTGCCGAGCTCACGCCCAACGACGACATCGGCGACGCCATCAAGCGCGCCGACGAAGCCCTGTACGCGGCCAAGGGCGCCGGCCGCGACCGGGTGGTGGTGGACATGACCTCGAACGGCACGGTGCCGGAAGGAAAGTTCCGCAAGTCCCTGAGCACGCTACGCTAGCGATCGCAGGCTCAATCCCAGCAATGCGGCGATGCCCCAATGCCATGGGGACCCGTCGTGCGGATAAACGGTGCTCACCGCAAAACCGGCCAATCCTTATTGCAATTCAGTTGCGTTTACGGCGGTATGTCCCTAGAATGCCTGCAACGCATACATTGCAAATGGAGGACTATGGAAGCCGCCCTGCTGCCGATTCCGGGCTTATCGCTCATGTTCATGCTGGGGTTGCGGCATGGTTTTGACCCCGACCATATCGCCATCATCGACAGCATGGCCTACCGCGCCCTGAGCGAGCGGCCGCGCCTGGCGCCCTGGACCGGCACCTTGTTCGCGCTGGGCCACGGCTTGGCGGTGACGGCCATCGCCGTCGCGCTGGGCGCGTTCGCCGGCGGCATCGAACTGCCGACCTTGTTGCGGACCATCCTGGACTGGCTGCCGACCTTGCTGCTGATCCTGGTCGGCACGCTCAACCTGCGCGACTTGCTGCAACAGCAGGTGTACCGGCCCAAGGGCTGGAAAACCCTCTTGATGCCCCGGCAACTGCGTAACAGCTCGCATCCGCTGACGATCTTCGGCACCGGCGTGCTGTTCGCGCTGGTGTTCGACACCGCCACGCAGGCGGCCGCGTGGGGCTATGCCGCGACCGCCAACGCCGGCAGCGCCACCGCCCTGGTCGCCGGCCTGGCCTTCACGGCCGGCATGGTCGTCACCGACAGCGCCGACGGCCGCCTGATGGTGCGGTTGCTGCGCAGCACCTCCGGCCAGGCCGCCGCCACTGCCGCCGCGTACCGGCGCAGGATAGGCTGGACCGTGGTGCTGATGTCGTACGGCATGGCGCTGTACCAGATCGCGACCGCGCTGCGACCCGATATCGAACTCGACGAGTTGGCGTTCACCGTCGTCGGCTGCGCCCTGTTCGCCTCCCTGCTGATCGCCTGCGCTGTCCTCGTCCGCAAACGCGCCGCCGTCGCCTATCCCATCACCAAGGAGTAACCATGTCCCTTCATGCCCGCATCGCCGCCCAGGTTCCCGTCACCTTGCTCACCGGTTTCCTCGGGGCCGGGAAAACCACGCTGCTCAACCGCATCCTCAGCGAGGAACACAATCAACGCATCGCCGTGATCGAGAATGAATTCGGCGAGGCCGGCGTCGACAGCGAGCTGCTGGTCAACAGCGAGGAGCAGGTCGTCGAAATGAACAACGGCTGCATCTGCTGCACCGTACGGGGCGACCTGGTGCGGATTCTCGGCCAGTTGGCCGAACGCCGCGACGCCGGCGAGATCCGCTTCGACCGCGTCATCATCGAGACCACCGGCTTGGCCGATCCGGCGCCCGTCGCGCAAACCTTCTTTGTCGACGAAACCATCGGCAGCTACTACCGGCTCGACGCCATCGTCACCGTCGTCGACGCGCTGCACGCCCAGCAACAGCTCGATGCCCACCACGAAGCCCAGGAACAGGTCGGTTTCGCCGACCGCATCCTGCTGTCCAAAACCGATCTGGTCACGCCGGCGGCGGCCGAGGCACTGGTGACCCGCCTGCAAAGCATCAACGCACGGGCGCCGATCTCTGCTGTACACTTTGGCCGCGCGGAAATCGACCGGCTGCTCCATGTCGGCGGTTTCAGCCTGGACGCCATCCTCGCGATCGAGCCCGACTTTCTCGACGACGTGACGCACGAACATGACGACGATATTTCCTCGTTCGTGTTCCGCGCCTCGCGTCCGATCAGGGCCGGCAAGCTCGAAGCCTTCCTGTCGATGATGCTGACCGACTACGGCAACGACATGCTGCGCTACAAGGGCGTGCTGGACGTCGCCGGCGTGCCGGCGCGCGTAGTGTTCCAGGGCGTGCACATGATGATGGGAACCAATCTCGGCGCGCCGTGGCGCGACGGCGAAGCGCGTGAGAGCCTGATGGTCTTTATCGGCCGCAAGCTGCCCAAGGAGCAGTTCCTGGCCGGCCTCGAGCAATGTTTAACCAAGGAAGTGGCAACGCATGAAATCAGATGACGTAAGGACGTTCCGCGTGGAAGCGGGCGCCGGCGTGCGGGGTTCGGATCGGGCCGCCGCTCGGCGATGAAATCGGTCTTTTTGCCACGTCCAGCAAGGCGCCGCCAGAACGCGTCGATGTGAATCCATTCCGCTTGATATCGTTCCCTTGTGCCAACGGCGCCCAGCCTCTACACTCGAAACAACTCCACAGCCGCCCCGGCCCCGCATGTCCGCCCATCATCTACGCGAAGCGCTCCTCTTCCTGGCCCTGGCCGGCATCCTGGTGCCGGTGCTGCAACGGCTGCGCGTCAATCAGATGCTGGGATTCCTGGTGGCCGGGATCTTGTTCGGCCCCCACGGCATCAGCGACTGGGCCGGCGGAGCGCCCTGGCTGGCGCTGGTGACCTTCCAGGACGTCGGGCGCATCAAGTCGCTTGCCGAGCTGGGCATCGTGTTCCTCATGTTTATGATCGGGCTGGAGCTGTCGCCGACGCGGCTGTGGTCCCTGCGGCGCGACGTGTTCGGCACCGGCGTGGCCCAGGTCGGCGTCACCGCCTGCGTGATCGGCTTGTTCGCCTACGTGTTCGGCAATCCGCCCGCCGCCGCCATGGCGATCGGGCTGACCCTGGCCATGTCCAGCACGGCCGTGGCGATGGAGCTGATGAGCAAGCAGCACGCGCTGAAAACCGCGCTGGGCCAGAAGTGCTTCGCGATCCTGATGTTGCAGGACCTGGCCGTGGTGCCGGCGCTGATTTTGGTCGAGGGCTTGGCCGGCAACGGCAGCCAGGCACTGGGCTGGACCTTGCTGATCGCTGTCGCCAAGGCCGCCGCCACCATCACCTTGCTGTATCTCGTGGGACGGCGCGTCGCCAAGCCGCTGCTGTCCTCGGCCGCCGTCCAGCGCCAGCCGGACGTGTTCGTCGCGCTGATCCTGCTGATGGTGCTGGGCATCGCGGCGTTGACGGCGGCCAGCGGCTTGTCGCTGGCGCTGGGCGCGTTGCTGGCGGGCCTGCTGCTGGCCGACACCGAGTTCCAGTACGAAGTGGAGATCATCGTCGAGCCGTTCAAAGGCTTGCTGATGGGCTTGTTCTTCATGGCGGTGGGGATGGAGGTCGACCTGCGGCTGGTGGCCGAATTCCCGCTGCTGCTGCCGGCCTCGGTGCTGGGACTGCTCGTCATCAAGACTGCGGTGGTGGCGGTGTTGCTGGGCAGGCTGGGCTGGGCCACGGCCGTGCAGGGCGGCCTGTTGCTTGGCCAGGGCGGCGAGTTCGCCTTCATCATCCTCGCCTACGCGGTCAGCACGCGGCTGCTGACGCCGGAGGCCAGCCAATTCCTGCTGCTGGTGGTCAGCCTGAGCATGCTGATCGCGCCCGGCGCCGCCGCCCTGGGCGCGGCCCTGGCCAGACGCGACCGCGCCGGGCGCGCGGCGGCGGCGTCGGACAATCTAGAGCCGCCCGCCACCGACCTTAAGGGACACGTCATCATCGGCGGCTTCGGCCGGGTGGGCCGCTTGATCGCCGATGTACTCGACAAGCAGGGGATCAAGTACCTCGCGGTGGAACGCGACCGCCACCTGGTCGACGACGCCAGAAGCCAGCGCCACGACGCGCGCGTTTTCTCGGGCGACGCCTCGCTGCCGGAACTGTTGCGGCGGCTGGGTGTCAACGAGGCCGCTTGCGTGGTGCTGACCATGGACGATCCGCACGCGGCACTGCACGCGGTGGGCGCGCTGCGCCGGCACTATCCTGCGCTGTGCCTGCTGGCGCGGGCGCGCGATGAAAAGCACGCGCGCGCGCTGAAGAAGGCCGGCGCCACCGAGGTGGTGTCGGAAGCGGTCGAGTCCGGATTACAGCTTGCCAGTTTCGCGCTCGGCGCGGCCGGCATGACGATGGCGGCGGCTGCCTTCCACATCGGCCAGGAGCGCGCCGACGTGCTGGCCCGGATCGACGATCGACCGTCCTTCTAGGCCGGCCTGGCGGACGCCAGGGTCGGCGGGCGCCGGTCCTGGGTGGGCAGGCGCCGGTCCTGCACCAGCAGTTGCTGGAACGCTTCGCTGCCGAGCGGACGGCTGTAGTGATAGCCCTGCATCATGTCGCAGCCCTCGTCGCGCAGGAAATCGAGTTGCGCCGTGTTTTCGACGCCTTCGGCGATCACCTCCAGCCGCAGGCTGTGCGCCAGGGTGACGATGGCGCGCACGATGGCCTCGTCGTCGGCGTCGTTGCTCAGCTCTCGCACGAAGGACTGGTCGATCTTGAGCACGTCGATGGGGAAGCGCCGCAGGTACGACAGGCTCGAGTAGCCGGTGCCGAAATCGTCGATCGAGATCTGCACGCCGAGCGCCTTCAGATTGCGCAGCACCTCGATCGCGTACTCGACATCGTGCATGACCGTGCCCTCGGTCAGCTCCAGCTCCAGCAACGCCGGGATCATGCCGGTTTCTTGCAGCAGGTCGGCGATCGATTGCACCAGCGTTTTCTGCGTGAACTGGCGCGGCGACAGGTTGACGGCCACCCTCAGCCCGGTCCAGCCGGCCTTGTGCCACGCCATCGTCTGCAGGCAGGCGGTGCGCAGCACCCAGGCGCCGATCGGCACAATCAGTCCCATGTCCTCGGCCAGGCCGATGAAGCGGGCCGGCGCGATCATGCCCTGGGTCGGATGGTTCCAGCGCAGCAGCGCCTCCATGCCGATGATCTTGCCGCTCTTCAAACAGAGCTGGGGCTGGTAGTGCAGCACGAACTCGTCGCGCTCGAGCGCGCGCCGCAGGTCGGTTTCGATCTTGAGCCGGTCCAGGGTGCGCTCGTTCATCTCCGCCGTATAGAACTGGAAGGCGTTGCGGCCCAGTTCCTTGGCGCGGTACATCGCGATGTCGGCGAAGCGGGATAGGCCGTCGGCGTTGTCGGCGTCGGTCGGATAGGTGGCCACCCCCACGCTGCAGGTGATGAAGAATTCGTGCCCCTCGATCATGATGGGCTGCCCGACCGCTTCCATGATGCGCGTGAGGACGGCGACGCCGGTGCCATCCTCGGGATTTTCTGGCAACACCAGCATGAATTCGTCGCCGCCGACGCGCGCCACCGTGTCGGTCTCCCGCACGCAGGCAGACAGCCGCTCGGCCACGATCTTCAACAGCGTGTCGCCGGCCTCGTGGCCCAAGGTGTCGTTGACGAATTTAAAGCGGTCCAGGTCGAGGAAGGCGACCCAGAACGCGCCGTTCCTGCGCCGCGCGCCGGCGATGGCGTCGTTCAGGCGGTCGCGCAGCAAATTGCGGTTGGCCAGGCCGGTCAGGCTGTCATGCGTGGCCTGGTATTCAATCTCGGCCTCGTAACCCATCGCCGCCGAGATGTCGTACTGGGCGACGACGAAGTGGCTGACGGCGCCATCCTGGTCCTGCACCGGCGCGACGAACAGGTCGCTCCAATAGCCGCTGCCGTCCTTGCGGTGGTTGCGCACCAGCGCGTGGCCCTCGCTTTGCTCGCGCAGCGCGGTCTGGATTTGCTCGATATTGCCCTGGTATTGGCCGCCGCCGTGCAGGAAATCGAGCCGCTGCCCCAGCACTTCCTGCGCGCTGAAGCCGGTAAGGCGTTCGAACGCCGGGTTGACGTATTCGATCGGGTGCTCCGGCGCCTGGGCGCCGCACAGGATGATGGCGTTGGCCGACACTTCGATCACGCGCTCGCGCAGGCGCAAGCCTTGCTCGGTCTGCACGCGCTGGGCCAGGTCCTCGGCCAGCCGCAAGTTGGCGAACTCCAGTGTGGAGGTGCGCGCGCGTGTGGCCCGCTCGACCATGGCGAGGCGTGTCACCAGCGCGTAGATATAGGCGGTCGCCAGCAGGGTGGACAGCAAACCGCCCATCAGCGCGTACAAAGAACCGTTGTGGCCGTCGGCGAAGAAGGTACCGGTTTGGCTCACCTCCACCCGCAAGGTCTGGCCTGCCAGCGCGAACGACGATACCACCGGCGCCGGGCGGTCGTAGAACAACCACGACGACAGCCAGTGCGGGCCGTTCGGCGACGCCGCCACCGCGCCGCCGACGTCGCCGTGGCTGGCGATCAGCCGGGACGGGATGCCAGGGGAGGCGGAAAACAGGCGGATGCCGATGCCGTCCAGCGCCGGGAAGCCGCGCGCCTCGAGCACCGGGTCGAACAGGCGGTCGAC
The DNA here is from genome assembly GCA_024123915.1 of Oxalobacteraceae bacterium OTU3CAMAD1. NCBI lineage: Bacteria > Pseudomonadati > Pseudomonadota > Betaproteobacteria > Burkholderiales > Oxalobacteraceae > Oxalobacteraceae bacterium OTU3CAMAD1. Next base: position 381,141 of record CP099650.1, read on the forward strand.
GCGCAGCTCGGCGACCAGCTCGCCGACGACGGCGCGCTGGCGCTCGGCGGCGGTGTCGAGCGGCGCGCCGCGCCAAAACACCGGCGCCAGCACGCGGAAGCCCTCGAACCGGCCGTTGGCGAACAGCAGCGGCAGCACGGCGGTGCCGGCGCTGCCGCCGCGTTGGCGCGATACCTGGCGGGCGTCGGCCAGCTCGGCCATCGGCGCCGTGTCCAGTCCCACGTGGTCTTCGTTGCCGAACAGCGGCTCCAGGTAGTCGACCACCAGGTAGCTGTCGCGGATGCCGGCGCGGCGCACGCGGCCGTCGACCAGTTCGGTCAGCGTGAAACCGGGGAAGCGTTCGCGCATGGCGGCCTCGTAGCCGGCGCGCTCGCGGTGCTGGATCAGGCGCTGGAAACCGAGCGCCTGGATTTGCGGCGAGTGCTCGCGCAGCGGCAGGCTCAATTGGTGGAATTGCTCGCGGGTGAGCAGGCCGAACGTGGCGTACAGCTGCCGCAGCGCGTCGATCTGCTCGACCGCGTCGCGCACGCCGCCGGCCACGGCGTTGATGCGCAATTTGGCGTTTTGCTCGAATTGCACGGTTTGCCGGGCCGCCTCGACGCGCCGGACGCTGACGAACAGCAGCGAGGTCAGCGTCAGGCCGACGAACAGGGTGATCAGGGCGGACAGCGACACGGATATGCGTACGCGCGTGATGAGCTTTTGCATTGCGGCTCCTGGTCGCGGTCGGCCGGCTCGGCGGGTCCGCGGAAATGGTGAAAAATCGAACGAAGCGTTGGAACCAAGCGTTGAAACCAGGTGCGGAAGCTAAGCAACTGAGACTAGTTGTTTGAGACTGTCGCCGCTGCGGCGGTGGGGCATTTGCCGTGGCAGGCGGATGGTGAAAGTAACGCCGTCATCGGCGTTGGAGGCGACCGTGATCTTGCCGTCGTGCGCGCTGACGATTTCTTTGACCACATACAGGCCCAAGCCCAGGTTCTGCATGCGCGCGCCCACCCGTTCGCTGGCAGGCCGGATGGCGAACCGTTTGATCGGATCGAACAAGGTGCGCAGCTTGGCAGGGGACAAGACGTCGGCCTCGTTGCGCACCTCGTACACCACTTCGTCGGCCAGGCCGTACACGGCGACGCGGATGACGCTGCCGGAGGTGCTGTGCTGGATCGCGTTGGAGATCAGGTTCGAGAACGCCTGCCCCATGCGCTGGCCGTCCCATGCGCCCACCATGTCGCCTTCCGCCTTGAAGTCGAACTGGCGGTCGGGATGGAAGATTCGTGCCTCGTCCATCGTATGGACGCAAATTTCCAGCAGATCGACCGTGCGCGGATCGATCGGGATGCCGTCGCCCAGGTGGGTGGTGGAAAAATCGAGCAGGTCGCGCACGATCGCGTCCATCCGCTTGGAGCTATTGAGAATGCGCAGTCCCACCTTGAGCGCCTTGGACGGCAGCGTCTGATCCATCAACAGCACCTGCGCGCCCATGCTGACCGCGCCCAGCGGGGTGCGCACGTCGTGCCCGAGGATGGCCAGGAACAGGTTCTGGGCTTCGCGCAGCATGCGCGAATAGCGCGCCATGGACTCGGTCTGGGCCTGATCGATCGCCTCGTTAAACCGGATCACATCCACCAGGCTTTCCGGCGTCGTGTCACCGGCGTCGCGGGCCCACAGGCGCAGCACGCTGGAGCGCAGCGCCCGGTACTCGGCCATCACCTGCTCGCCCGAAAACCCGGCCGCGACGCGCTCCTCCGCGTGGGTTTCGGCGGCCGTGTTGACGCCGGTGCCGAGGGCCAGTCCCTTGGACTTGGCGATGCTTTCATGCTCGGCCTGCGGCGTTTCCAGATCGGCCGCGATCACGCGCAGCACGTCGGCCGCATGGTCGCGCAGTTCGCCCCTGGTCGCGTCCTCAAGCGGCGCCAGCGACGCCGCAAACTCTTCCCATTCTTTTAGTATGGGCTCGAGATTGGACAGGATAAACGCGGCTAGTTTCATGGTGAGACCAGCGCCGGCGTCAAGCGGGGCGACGCTTCGCCCTGCAACAGCTTCTTCACTTCCGACAGCAACGACTCGGCCATGAAGGGTTTGCAGAGAAAAGCGTCGTAGCTGTCTCCGTGCGCGACCTGGTTGCGCAGCGACCCGCTCATGAGCAGGATCGGCAGCATGCCCCGCGTATAAGACCTGCGCAGCTCCTCGCTGAGCTCCACGCCGGTGCGACCCGGCATGATGCAGTCCGAAATCAACAGATCCGGCTTGCGGCGCATGATTTTCGTCAGCGCCTCCTCGGCGTCGTGGGCCAACTGCACTTCGTAGCCGGAACTCTCCAGCACCATCAGGCAGGCCTCGGCCAAATCCATGTCATCTTCGACCACTAAAATCATCGCTATCTCCGGTGTTTTGCCTTTGGCACCGAAGACTGATCGGCAGGGGGAAAAGCTGACCCCTTGCGCAGTGTCAATTATTTCCATACGGAACTCCGTACGGTACCGTACATTGCCTAAAGTGAATTTTTTGAGGCTGCCGGCCGTCGTCCGAGCGGTTGGCGCATCGTCCGTCGTCTATACTCGTGCCTTTCCAGGGGGCGGACCGCTCCCGCCGCGACCGTTTCGCGCTAACCGCCCAGCCGCCTTCCGCAATGATCAAAATCTCCGGTAACGAGACCCCCGCCCGCATTCGCCGCGGCCAAACCCTGTCGCTGGTGCTGCTGGTGGTGTGTGGCGTCATCAACTACCTCGACCGCGCGACCCTCGCCGTGGCCAACGAATACATCCGCGCCGACCTCGGCCTCTCGCTCGGTCAGATGGGCTTGCTGTTGTCGGCGTTCTCGTGGAGCTACGCGCTGTGCCAGCTGCCGGTGGGCGCGCTGGTCGACAAGATCGGGCCGCGCTGGCTGCTCGGCATCGGCCTGGTGGTGTGGTCGCTGGCGCAGGCGGCCGGCGGGCTGGCCTCGACCTTCGGCTGGTTCGTGATCGCCCGCATCGCGCTGGGCATCGGCGAGGCGCCGCAGTTCCCGGCGGCGGCGCGGGTGGTCAGCAACTGGTTCCCGCCGCGCTCGCGCGGCACGCCGACCGGCGTCTACAACTCGGCCTCGCCGCTGGGCGTGGCGCTGGCGCCGCTGTTGCTGGCGCCGCTGATCGCCGCCACCAGCTGGCACTGGGCCTTCTTCGTCACCGGCGCCATGGGCCTGGTGGCGGCCGTGGTCTGGGTGGCGCTGTACCGCGATCCGGTGCCGGCGCAGCTGAGCGCCGACGAGCGCGCCTATCTGGAGCCCAGCGCGACCGGGGAGGCGGCCACCAAGACCAAAACCGGCTTCGCCGCCTGGTGCGCGCTGTTCCGCCACCGCACGACGTGGGGCATGATGCTCGGGTTCTTCGGCTCGGTGTACCTGAACTGGGTGTACCTGACCTGGCTGCCGGGCTATCTGCGCACCGAGCGGCACATGGATCTGGCGGGCGCCGGCCTGGCGTCGTCGATTCCGTTCATCTGCGGCTTCGCCGGCGCCCTGATCGCCGGCTGGGCCTCCGACCGCGTCGCCAGCCGGGCCAAGTCCCAGATGTCCGGCCGCCGCAACGCGGTGGTGGTCGCCACCCTGGGCATGGTGGTGTTCACGGTGCCGGCCGCGCTGGTCGACAGCAACGTCCTGGCCGTCGCCTGCATCTCGATGGTCATCTTCCTCGCCAACGCCTCGTCGGCGTGCGCCTGGTCGCTCGCCACCGTGGCGGCGCCGCCCAGCCGCATCGCCTCGCTCGGCGCGTTGCAGAACTTCGGCGGCTTCCTCGGCGGCGCGTTGGCGCCCATCCTGACCGGCTACATCGCGCAGACCTGGTCCTTCGTGCCGGCGCTGCTGACCGGCGCCGGCATCGCCTTCGTCGGCGCCATGTCGTACCTCTTCCTGGTGGTGCGGCCGATCCCGGAGGACGACAAGGGTTAAGCACGGGCCAAAAACGCCGCTTGCACCGAACCACACGATACATATACAATCCATATACACTTCGTATATAGGACAAAATATGGGCATCGTAAACATCGACGACAATCTGCACGACCAGATCCGCAAGGCCAGCGGCGTGGGCTGCCGCTCGATCAACGCGCAGGCGGCGTTCTGGATCAAGATCGGCATGTTGTGCGAAATGAATCCTACGCTCAGCTTCAACGAGATCGTCGCCGGGGAGTTGCGCGCGGCGGGCGTCGGGGTCGATGTCGACACCCAGTTCCGGAGCGCGCTGGGATGACCAAGCGACCGGAAGAAATCGCGCTGATGGCGGAGTCGGGCAAGCTGCTGGCCAGCGTGTTCGGCCATCTGGACGGGTTCAGCCTGATCGGCATGTCCACCATGCAGGTCAACGACATGGTCGACGGCTTCATCGTCAATGAACTGCGCGCGCGTCCGGCCAGCAAGGGGCAGTACGGGTTCGCCTATTCACTCAACTCCTCCCGCAACAACGTGGTGTGCCACGGCGTGCCGTCCACCACCGACATCCTGCGGGACGGCGATATCGTCAATTTCGATATCACCTTGGAGAAGAACGGCTTCATCGCCGATTCCAGCAAAACCTATCTCGTCGGCGAAGTCTCGCCGCTGGCCAAGCGGCTGGTGGAAGTGACCTACGAGGCGATGTGGAAGGGCATCAAGGCCGTGCGCCCGGGCGCCAGGCTGGGCGACGTGGGCCACGCCATCGAGCGCCACGCGCGGCGCAACGGCTATTCGGTCGTGCGGGAGTATTGCGGGCACGGCATCGGCCGCGAAATGCACGAAGCGCCGCAGGTGCTGCATTGGGGTAAGCCGCAGACGGGACTGATGCTACAGGAAGGCATGGTCTTCACCATCGAGCCAATGCTCAACCAGGGCCGCCGCACCGTGCATACCGAGGATGACGGCTGGACCGTCGTGACCACGGACGGCAAACTGTCCGCGCAGTTCGAGCATACGGTGGCGGTCACGCGCAACGGCGTGCGGGTGCTGACCCTGCGTCCCGAGGAACGGGCGTTGAACTGAACCGCGTCGCTGGAGAGCCCGTCTTGCGGCGGAATCTCCGGCGCATGATCGCGCTTACTTCCGCTTACTTGATGGAGAAGCGGACGTTGCTGGTGGCCTTGTCCGGAAACACGATCGCCGCCACCACCTTGTTGCCCGCCTCGAGCTTGACGCCGTCCTTGGCGACCAGGGTGTTGGCGCCGCCCGGCGTCAGCGGGAACACCGTCTTTTCCGTTCCCTTGAGCACGGTCAAGGTGCCGCTGCCGCCGGCCATCGGCAAATCCTTGCCGTGGTCGTCCACGTAAATCGTGGTTTTGCCTTCCTTGTTGACCAGCTCGAACGACAGGTCGCCGGCGGTTTTCACGATGCCGCCATGCTTGGCTTCGCTCTCGTGCGCCTGCACGGCGTTGGACCCGGCGATCGCCAGCGCAACGGCCAGCACGGTCATGATTTTCTTCATTTTTTACTCCAGCTATCGAATGTGGCGGCTATCAGGGGCGCCGCCAGGTGAGCCCCAATCATTTTAATAACTGTCGCCGTCCTGGCGCGCGACCAGGCGCTCCAGCGGCGCCTTGCCGACCAGCCAGAAGATCAGCGGCGTCAGCAGCGTATCGAGCAAGGTCGAGCTGATCAGTCCACCGAAGATGACGACCGCGACCGGGTGCAGGATTTCCTTGCCGGGCGCGTCCGCCGCCAGCAGCAGCGGCACCAGCGCGAAGGCCGCCACCAGCGCGGTCATCAGCACCGGGGTCAGGCGCTCGAGCGAACCGCGTCGTATCATCGGCCAGCCGAAGGTCTCGCCCTCGAACTTGCACAGGTTGACGTAGTGGCTGATTTTCAGGATACCGTTGCGCGTGGCGATACCGGCCAGCGTGATGAAGCCGACCATCGACGCCACCGACAGCGAGACGCCGGCGATCCACATCGCGGCCACGCTGCCGACCAGCGCCAGCGGAATATTGCCCATGATGACCAGCGCCAGCACGCCGGAGCGGTAGCGCGTGTACAGCACCAGGTAGATCAGCAACAGCGACGCCAGCGACAGGCCGACGATCAGGCGCTGCGCCCGCTCCTGCGCCTGGAACTGGCCTTCGATGCTGATGAAGTAGCCGCCCGGCAGCGCCGTCTTCGCGACCGCTTGCCGCACGTCGCCGATGATGCGCGACATGTTCGAGCCGTCGGTATTGGCGTAGACGACGATGCGGCGGCGGCCGTTCTCGCGGCCGATCTGGTTGGGACCGTCGCTTTCCTCTATGGCCGCGATGCTGGACAACGGTATCGGGCCGGGGGGGCTGTCCAGCATCAGGCGCTCGAGGTCTTGCGGCGTGCGGTCAACGTCGGCCAGCCGCACCACCAGATCGAAGCGGCGCGCGCCGTCGATGACCTGCGTTACGCGCGTTCCCTCCGACATGGCTTCGATGGCGGCGAGCACCTGGCCCGTGGCGAGGCCGGCCTGCGCGGCCTTGCGGTAGTCGACCCGCACCGTGATTTGCGGAATCAGCACCTGCCGCTCGACGGACAGGTCGACCAGGCCCGTCACGCCGGCGAGGCGCGCGCGCAAGGCGTCGGCCAGGCCGCGCAGGGTGTCGAGGTCGTCTCCATAGATCTTCACCGCCACCTGCGCGCGCACGCCGGACAGCAAATGGTCCAGCCGGTGCGAAATCGGCTGGCCGATCGCCACCGACGCGGGGATCGACGACAACTGGGCGCGTATCGCGGCCATGACCTGCTCGCGCGTGCGTTCGGAAGGTTCCAGGTCGACATCGAGCTCGGAGGAGTGCACGCCTTCCGCATGCTCGTCCAGCTCGGCGCGGCCGGTTCGGCGGCCCACGTTGATCACCTCTGGCACGGCCTGGATCAGCGTCTCGGCCAGCGCGCCGAGGCGGTTGGCCTCGGCCAGCGAGGTACCCGGCGTGAAGGTCATCCCCATGACCAGCGACCCCTCGTTGAAGGCCGGCAGGAAAGCACGCGGGAAGAACGGCACCGACGCCGCCGCCACGATGACGGCGATCACGGCCGCCGCCAGCAGCGGACGCACCCTTGGCAGCGACCAGTCCAGCAAGCGGCCGTCCCACGCCTTGAGGCGACGCACCAGCGGGCTGTCGTCATGCCGCAGTGCCTTCATTTTAGGCAGCAAGTACATGGCCAGCACCGGCGTGACCGTCATCGACACCAGCATGGACGCCAGGATCGAAGCGATATAAGCGATGCCGAGCGGCGCGAACAGCCGGCCCTCGATGCCGGGCAGGGCGAACAGCGGCACGAACACCAGCACCACGATGATGGTCGCGTAGACGATGCCCGAGCGCACCTCCACCGAGGCGCGCCAGATGGTTTCCAGCACCGACGTGCCTTCGGCGCGCTGCTTGAGCCGTCGCACGATGTTCTCGACATCGACCACGGCGTCGTCGACCAGTTCGCCGATGGCGATCGCCAGCCCGCCCAGGGTCATCACGTTGATGGACTGGCCGAGCAGATGGAAGGCCAGCGCCGTGACGCCCAGCGACAACGGAATGGCGACTAGCGAGATGGCCGTGGTGCGGGCGCTGAGCAGGAAGGCGAACAGCACCACTGCGACCAGGATGGCGCCGTCGCGCAGCGCCTCGACCACGTTGCCGATGGATGACTCGATGAAGTCCGCCTGCCGGAACAACACCACCGGCGCGGCCAGTCCGGCCGGCAAGCCCTGCTTGAGTTCAGCGAGGGCGGTCTCGATGTCCTGCGTCAGACGCACGGTGTCGCCGGTCGGCTGTTTCTGCACGCTCAGGATGACGGCCGGGCGGCCGTTCATGCCGGCGTCGCCGCGCTTGAAGGCGGGCGCGTAGCGGACGTTCGCCACTTGCTCCAGCAACACCGGCGCACCGTTGCGGTAGGCCACCGCCAGCCCCTTGACGTCGTCCAGGCGGTTGGTGCGGCCCAGGTTGCGGATCAGGTATTCGCGGTTGTTCAAATCGATGAAGCCGCCGCTGGTGTTGCTGGCGAAGCCCTGCAAGGCGCCGGTGACCTGCGGCAGCGATACGCCGAACTGGGCCATGCGCGCCGTGTCCGGCTCCACGCGCAGCTGGCGCACCTCGCCGCCGATCGGAATGACCTGCGACACGCCGGGTATCGACAGTAGCCGTGGCCGCAGTACGAAGTCGGCGTACTCCCTGGCCTTCATCGGATCGGTCTTTTGCAGATCGATGGGCAGCGCGATCAGCATGATCTCGCCCATGATCGACGATACCGGCCCCATCACCGGCGCCAGCTGGCCGGGTAACTGCTCCTTGACCAGCGCCAGCCGTTCCGCCACCAGCTGGCGGTTGCGGTAGATGTCCGTGCCCCAGTCGAACTCGGCGTAGACGATGGACAGTCCCACGCCCGACACGGAACGCACCCGCGTCACGCCCGGCATGCCGTTCAAGGTGTTTTCGATGGGGAACGAGACGATCTGCTCGACCTCCTCCGGCGCCATGCCGCCGGCCTCGGTGAGCACCGTCACCACCGGCTTGTTGAGGTCGGGGAAAACGTCGACCGGCGTGCGCGAGGCCGTCACGGCGCCGTACAGCATCAGCATGGCCGCCGCCGCCAGCACCAGCAGCCGGTTGTTCAGACTAAAACGTACGATAGCGTTGAACATGGCGGCCCTAGCGGATCTGGTTGATCAGCGAACCGCCCGACACCACCACCCGGTTCTCCGGACTCAGGCCCTTCGTGATGACCACCGTGCGCGCGTCCAGCGGCTGCGCCTCGACCGGCTGGGCGATGAAGCGCATGGCGCCGGACTTGATCCACACCACCGTCTCGTTGGCGGGATTGCGCGCCAGCGCCTGGGCCGGCAGGGCGATTCCCTTGACCGAGGTGCGCAGTTTGACCAGCACCGTCACCGGCTGCCCGACGGCCAGCGGCAGGGCCGGGCCTTGGGCGCGGAAGGTGATCGGCACTGCGCCGTCGCGCAGGCTGCGGGCGCCGCCGAGCACGCTCAGGCGCGCCGTGGGTGCGGCGGGCAGGCTGGCGCTGTCGATGCGGCCGGCGAGCGCCACGTCGGTCGACAGCGCCTCCACCAGCAGCCGGGCGGGATCGACGATCTCGAACAGGATGTCGCGTATGTCGACGATCTGCCCGGCGAGCACCTGCGCCGAGGCGACGATGCCATCGGCCGGGGCCACCAGCGCCTCGCTGCCGCGCACCGAGGCACCGATGGCCTTCTCACGGCCGGCGATGCTGGCCAGCTCGGCCTTGGCGGCGTCGATTTCCCTGGCCGGCACCGTACCTTCCAGCGACTCCAGGCGGACGACCTTGCGCTCGGCCAGCGCGCGCATGGCGCGCAGGTCGGCCAGCGCAGCCTCCTGGCTGCCGCGCTCGAACGCGCTGGACACCGGCCGCAGCCGCGCCAGCACCTGGCCCTTGCGCACGGCCTGGCCCGCCACTGGGAAACCCTGCGGGACGGCTTCGATGCGGCCGGCGAACGGCGCCTGCACGCGGCCGCCGGCGTTGGGGTCGATGACCACGCGGCCGTTGAGCTGCGCGGTGAGCGGATGCGCGGCCTCGGTCACTTTCAACGTGCGGATTTCCATGCGGCGCTGCGCCAGCTTGGGCACGTGGACGCTGCCGTCCGGCAAACGCGCCAGGCCGCTGGTGGCGGGTGTGGCCTGGCCGTCGAGATGCTCGCCGTTGGGGCCGTGCGCGCCGGGAGAGGCGAACGCCGGCATGGCGGTGAGGATGGCGGCGGCCGCCAGGACGGTGAGTAGTTTGTTCATCATGCATTTCCCCGGGTGAATGGGCGGCGGCGCGCACGGGCGACGATGAAGGCCGGCACGGCCAGCGCCGGGATCGCTAACAGCCACCACCAGCGCCAGCGGCCGCCGTGATCGTCGTGATCGTCATGGGCGGCGGCGGTGACCTCCAGGGTGCCTTCCAGCAGATCGCTTTCGCCGCCGGCCACGAAAGTGAACAGCAGCGCGTGCTTGCCCGGCGCGGCCAGGGCTTTAAGGAACTTTTCGTCGTCGATGGCGTAGTCGCCGATGTCGTTATGGAACTTGGCTTGCGCCTTCATATCCTTGTATTGCACCTCAAGTTTGCCGTTGAGCACCGGTTCGTTGGTGTCGTAGCGGTCGATCAGGATCGACAGTTCGCCGCCGGACAGGTTGCCCACCAGCTCGAATAGTTCGCTGAATGTTTCGACCCTTGGCGCGGTGCCGGTGGCCGAACTCGTGGCGGGACCGTCGAGGTGCTCGCCGTTGGGGCCGTGGGCGCCGGGGGCCGCCAGCGCCGGCAGCGCCAAGGCCAGTAACAACAGGGCGGATAAAAGTCGCTTCATGGCAGTATTCCTAAGACTTGATTGAGTTGGGCATGAGCCATTCCGAGCGCGACGCGCTGCTGGCGCACCGCGACGTCGGCCTCATGGCTCAAGGTGCGCGAGCGCAGCAGTTCGGCCAGGCCGCGCTCGCCCTGCTTGAAGGCTTTTTCGAACAGGGCCGTGTGTTCGCGCATCAGCGCGGCCCTGGCCGTCGCCGTCTGCAACGCTTCCCGGGCGTACTCCAGTTGGCTGCGCGCCTGGGACTGCTCGATGGCGATGGATGCGCGTGCTTCGTTCAGTTCGGCGGCGGCGGTGGCAAACTGGGTCGCGGCCAGCGTCTCGGCCGGCCGGTTGCGCATGTTGCCGCCCAGCGGGATGTGCACGGCGATGCCGATGCTGCGGTCCGCGCTCGTGGTGGCGCTGTCCCGTTCGCGCCGCATCGACAGCGCCACAGTGGGCGCGCCCTGGACGCTTGCGGAGGCCAGGCCGACGGCGGCGCGGGCGCGTTGCTCGGAGGCTTCGGCCGCCCGCAGCCGCGCGTGGTCCGCCACCGCAGGTTGGGTCGGCGGCTCCTGCTCCGGCTCCAGCGAGGGAAGCTCGGCCACGCCGGTCAGCAGCTGGAAACGGGCCATCGCTTCGCGCAGGCGGCCCCGTGCCTGGCTGATTTCGCCCTGTGCGGCGAGCACTTCCTGGTCGGCCAGCAAGCCGTCGCTACGCGCCATGTCGCCGGCCGCGACACGGCGGCGCACTTCGTCGCGCAAATCTTCCAGATGATGCAGATGGCCTTCCTTCTCGGCCAGCAATTCGCGCGCGGCCGCCGTCTCCCACAGGCGGGCCCTTACCGCGCCGGCCACTTCAAGCCGGGCGCGGTGCAGTTGGGCCTGGACTTCGTCCGTGCTGCGCGCCGCTAGTTGCTGACGGGCGGATTGCTGCCCTGGCAGCAGCACCGGGGCGGCAACGGAGATTTCGGTTTCGTGCTGGGCGCGGTCGCCGGTCCAGCGGCCGGAGCGCTCGGACAGGCCCAACGTCGGCGCGCCGGCCAGCCAGGACTGCGCCACGGCGCGGCCGGCGGAGGCCTCGTCCTGGCGCGCGTCCAGGGTTCTGGCGGCAACCGAACGTTGCCAGGCCAGCTCGACTAGGGCGGCCAAGGTGGGGCCGGCGGCCGGGGCGATCGGCTCGGCCGTGGTCAACAATGGGAAAGACAGTACAACGCCGGCAATCAATGCCGGCCAGCGCACGGTGCGCATGGCAACTCCTTCGGTGAATGAATTCTTCACCGAGGGGCGACGCGCATCAAGCGCGGCTGGTCATCGCAATAAGTGTAAAGACGAGCGAAATCCCCCTCGGCAGCCTAGCCGAGGGTGGTTGCCGGAGGTCTGTGGGGACATTCCAGGAGCGGGTCCGGGATGCGGGTGGCGGCATCGGCCACCACGCTGCTCACCAGTTGTTCCGGCGCGACGGGAATGACTGGCATCGCAATATGCACCGGTTGGGGGGATGCCGGATGATCCAGCATGTGATCGGCGGATTCGCCGGATTCGTCGTAGTGGACGGAGCCGTCGTCCTCATGATGATGGGCGACCTGCTCGTCATGCTCGATTTGGTGCGCGATGGTGGTGTTTCCTCCGCTCAGCAGATCGCCCCACTGCATGGCGAAGCCATACAGCGGAAGGCACATCAGCAGGCAGATACCAATGATTCGTCGCACGGGGAATTCCTCGAAGTGAGTAAATTATAGCAGCAGGCCTGCCGACGTCGAGGCTTAGATTGACCTGTTACTATTTATGCCACGACCAGCAATTGCACGTAAAACATCGCTCGGAAGGAGTGCCAAATCGACATGATCATTGCGCCGAGAAGTGAATTGGAGGAGCGCCTGTGTCATATCGCGCGATCTTCTACATGGTTCATGGCGGCGTTGGGAACGGTGCGGGATTTGAAACTTCCGTCATGGTGCATCGGCGCGGGCGCGGTGCGCAATCTGGTGTGGGACGCCTTGCACGACTATTCGACGCCGTCGCAATTGCCCGACGTGGATGTCGCTTATTTTGACGCGTCCGATCTGGCGCCGGATACGGACGCGGACCTGCAGCGGCGCCTTCATGAAGCGACGCCCGGAATTCCTTGGGAAGTCACCAACCAGGCAGGAGTGCATCGATGGTTTGAAGCGTATTTCGGGCACGCGGTTGAGCCGCTTGCATCGCTTCCGGAAGCGGTCGCCTCGTGGCCGGAATATGCCACCTCCGTCGGTCTGTGCCTGAACCCGGATGACTCCATCGACGTGATCGCTCCGCACGGTTTGAACGATCTTTTCAATTGCGTGGTGCGCCGCAATCCGACGCGGGTTAGCATGGAAACATATCGTCTGCGCGTCGAGCAGAAAAACTATGCGTTGCGCTGGCCGCGTGTGACGGTAGTACACGGTTAGCGTTTTCGATGGCGAACGGCCCAAGGGGAGGCCAGCACCCTACTTCCCATGCCCGGCAACCAGGGAAACCGTGGTCTTCACGCCATCGAGCCCTGTTTGGCCGGCGATGTTGTCCACTTCGATAACGTATTTACCTTCCGGGAGATCCAGCCTACCCACGGTTCTGGCCTTTCGGAAGGGGTCCGCCGCTGAGTAAATGATACAAAGCGAGTTGAACACCTTGTCCATCGTGACATTGCCGCTTATTTTTTCGCGCACCAGTACATGAATGGGAATGGGCCGCCCCAATCCGGTTCTTTGTGCCAAGGGAATGTCCGCGTAATCGCGTTCGCAATTTGCATCGTAGCGCTCCCCCGCTACCTCATCGCTACGAATGGAAGCCGCCGATGGAAATTCAAAACCAATCTCCAGGAAATATAGCTTACTTACCGGCACGTTGAATTCTTTGACAAGGCTCGCTCCCGCTTGTTGCAACGGGAGCGATTCATCCTGAAACAGCGGCGGAAAAACACACAGACCCGAAGCAAACATTATCAAGCCGATGACCGGTTTCTGGCAGAGCGAATACGTGAGCGGGTTCATTTGATCAACACTCCAAGTGGGTAGCCGGTAGGGCCGGCGTCTGCCATAGCTCCTGGCATCATCAGTTTCCGTGTGCTACCGAGCATATGCGACGTGGTGCCAAGGATACAATGTCTTGCCGCACCGCGCCGGTGATGATGGACCAACCGACCTTGCCCAATGACAGCTACCGCTATCTCGCCCGACGCCCGTTTTTTCATCGCCCTCAATGCCGGCTCCGGCCATTCCGAGACCGAGGAACGCCGCACGACCATCGAATCGGTGCTGCGCGATGCTGGCCGGCAGTTTGAGTTGACCATCGTCGACCAGCCGGACACCATCGACGAGATCGCCGGCCAGCTTGCCAGGCAAGCGGCCGACGCCGGCGGCGTGCTGGTGGCGGCCGGCGGCGACGGCACCATCAACGCGGTGGCGCGCCAGGCAATCAAGCACGGCTGCGCGTTCGGCGTGCTGCCGCAGGGCACCTTCAATTATTTCGGCCGCACCCACGGCATCCCGGAAGACCTGAGCGAGGCCGTGCATGCGCTGCTCGCCGCGCGTGTGCACCAGGTGCAGGCGGGAATGGTCAACGATCACGTGTTTTTGGTCAACGCCAGCATCGGCCTGTATCCGAAGATGCTGGAGGAGCGCGAGCAGGACAAGAAGCAGTTCGGCCGCAGCCGGCTGGTGGCGGCGCTGTCGGCGCTGAAAACCGTCTTGAGCCCGCATCGTCGCCTGCGCCTGGTGCTGCAAATCGACGGCAAGCTGCAGCGGCTGCGCACGGCCACATTCTTCGTCGGGAACAATCGCCTGCAAATGGAGCAGGTCGGCATTCCGCCGATGAGCGCCGCCCTGGAAGACGGCCGGTTGGCGGCGGTGGCGCCCCGCACCAAAGGCAAGCTGGGGATATTGTGGTTGCTGCTGCACGGTGCGCTGGGCCGCATGGGACAGCTGGACCAGGCCGACGAGCTGACCACCTTCAGTTTCAAGCAGATGCAGGTGAGGGTAAGGGGACGCAGGTTGTCGCGCCGCCGCCAGGTCAAGGTGGCTCTGGATGGAGAAGTGAGCCATATGGACAACCCGCTGGAGTTTCGCGTGATGGAGGAGCAGTTGCTGCTTTTGAAGCCGGATGCGACATGGGCGAAGGATGTCGAGGCGCCCCAGGATGAGCCGCCTGCCCTGGTGAATATCCGGTAGCGCAGCCCCGACACTTCGCCTGTTATGATGCGGGAGACCGCACCCGTCAAGAGGTGCGGCGCCGAGACAATTCCATACCCTACCTCTATGCAAGAGTTCTATAAAAAGGCGCTGCTGGCGCTGATCTGCCTGCTCGCCGTGGACGCATTGCTGGCCGTTGTTTTTGTTTATCGGGCCTTTCCGACACAGACGTTATCGCGCGCACACGACAATGGCTACGGCTGGCATGGCGGAACGTTTTCCGACGTGGTCAGCGACGGAGCGTCGTCAGTGCGCCTGCACGACACGTCGCCCGACCGGCTGCGCTTCGACTTCAAGCTGAAGGACGTCGCCAAGTATCCTTTTGCCGCCGGCGACCTCAAACTCCGCGACGACAAGGGACGGCCGATCCAGGAGGATTGGTCGAAGTTCGATACCATTTCCTTCGTTGCCAAATGTTCATTGTCCACTGCCATGACGTTCGAGGTGTCCACCTTCGACGAGAAATTCTCCAAGCAAGGCTACTACGAGACTTACCGTCCACCCAGAACTTACTTTTTGTGTAATGAGCAGGGCATGCGGGTGACGCTCGACCTGGCCCGGCTGCTGATTCCCGACTGGTGGTATTCCACGATGAGGCAGGACTTGACTCGCCAGGGCGATAAACTGGAGAGGGTAGGGAAAATCATGTTCGGCACCAGCGCGGCCACTCCGCTCAATGTCGATGTCCAGATCGATATCAGCGAACTGACATTGCATGGCCGCGATTACAGCTACTTGGCCGCGCTGCTGGTCATTGTCCTGGCTGGATCGCTGGCATTCGGTGTTTGGTTTTTTCTGGCCTATTCCCGCGCGCTGCTGGCCAGCGTGGATTCAAAAGTGAAAATAAATTTGCCGTTGGTGGCCTATCGCCAGCTAACGCTGGAACCGTACAAGGACAAGGAGAAGGCGTCGGTCCTGCGATACATCGCCAGCGCTTATACCGATCCCGAACTGGACCTGGAAACCGTGGTGGAAGCGACCGGCGCGAACCGCCATAAAATCAATGAACTGCTGAAATCGGAACTGGGCATGACGTTCACCAGTTACCTGAATAAATTGCGGCTGACCGAGGCATCCAGGCTGTTGATTGAAAAAAACAGCGCCGCCGTGTCGGAAATCGCTTATCTGGTTGGCTACGGGAATATTCCTTATTTTAATAAGCTGTTCAAAGAGGAATATGGCTGCACGCCGAAGTCATTCCGCATGCTTGCCGCCCAGCAGCGGCAACAGGAGCAGCCCGTCGACAGCGCGCCGTCGGAACCAGGCGCCTGAACCGCTGCATCCCTACCACTCGTCCTCCGCTCACGCATCCTCACCGCTCAGCCTGGAACACCCCGGCTGAACCGCTACCGCCCCCTCCTGGCAACGCCCACTCTCCTGGCAATGCCCACTCTACGGGCGAGCCACGCCTGCCCGGCGATTGAACCGTGGCACGGCAGCCCGGTCCGCATGCCCGACCTGCTGTCAGCCGCCACGGCGGACTTTCACTGTGGCTAATTTTCCTTGCAATTTCCGGCGTTTACAAGAAATCCGCCCGTCGCCAATACCGTTGCTCAAGGTGGCAACCTAGGCTTCATGCTGGCCGCTTCTTCCGGAAATCCAAACTGGCCGGTCACTAAAAAAATTACGGATTTCATAAAAAAGTAATTAAACATTTCATTCAGGAGACAACCAGCATGAAAGCACTTAGTAACAGAATCGCCTTACTTGCCATCGGCGCCGCGGCATTCGTGACAGCTTGCGGCGGCGACTCGGGCAGCAAACCTGGCACGAACACGCCGGCTGTCATGACCAGCGCCAGCACGCTGGTGGGCCAGGCGACCAGTTGGAACAGCGTCAAGTGGGGCGGCGGCGGCTATGTCAGCGGCCTGATCTATCATCCGACGGCGCCCAACCTTTTGTACGCCCGCACGGACATCGGCGGCGCTTACCGCTGGAACCAGGGCACGTCGCAATGGGTGCCCATCACCGATGGCCTGGGTTTCAGCGAAGCCGAGGCGGCATTCCACTACGTCGAAAGCATCGGCCTCGATCCCACCAACGACCAGCGCGTCTATCTGGTCGCCGGCGCTGGCGGCAACGGCCGGCTGTATACCTCCACCAACCAGGGCGCCAGCTGGACGTGGATCACCCTGCCGTTCATCGTGGACGGCAACAATATCGGGCGGGCGACCGGCGAGCGCCTGAGGCTCGATCCCACCAATCCATCGACGATGTTCTACGGTTCCCGCATGGCCGGCCTGTGGAAGAGCTCGGACTCGGGCCAAACCTGGGCGCAGGTCACGGGTTTGTCTTCGTACACGTCGAGCACCATGTCGGTCGGCGTCGAGCAGATTATCTTCGACAACGGGAACGTGGGCGGCGGCCAGACGACCTGGAATATGTGGGCCGCAGTCGCGCCCGACTACGCCAGCGCGGCCGGCCTGACCTCGACCTTCTACCGGTCCAGCAACGGCGGCTTTTCATGGACGCCGGTGACAGTGCCGGCGGCGGTCGCCGGGTATTACATCCCGCACTACGCGCGCGCCGCCGATGGCATGTACTACGTGGTGTTCAACAAGACCTCGGGCCCGGGCGGCGACGGTCCCGGCTACCTCTACAAGTTTGACGGTCTTGGCGGCAACTGGACCCTACTGAGCAGCAGCACCATGGGCGGCTACGGCGGCGTGTCCGTCCACGGTTCCGGGGCGACCACGCGCATCGCGCTGGCGGTGACCAATGTCTACGGCGATACGGCCGACAAGAAGATCGTCCAGTTGTCCGACAATGCCGGCGGCACCTGGCGCGAAATCGAGGCCGCGATGCCCCATACGCCGGCGGGCGAAGCGTACTGGGGCTGGAATGACGACATCGAGATCGATCCGAACAACCGCGACCACATCTTGAAAGTCAGCGGCAGCGGCGCCTTCGAGACGCTGAACGCCTCGTCGGCGACACCGACCTGGACCATGAAGGTGGCCAACCTCGAGGAGACCGCGACCCTGGGCATCGCCACCCCGCCGGCCGGCGCGACGTACAAGTTCGTCAACAGCTCGGGCGACATCGGCACCTGGGTCCAGACCGACCTCGCGGCCAAGCCGACCAAAGGCCCGGCCACCTCCTGGTCCGTTGGCAATTCGGCCGACATGAGCTGGTCCGATCCGCAATACATTGCCGGTGTCGGCACCTTGAACCAGCAAAAGACCGGCTTCGGATTCTGGTCTGGCGACGGCGGCAACACGTGGGCGAACTTCGCCACCCTGCCTGCCGGCGGCGCCACCCCGTATGGCGAAGTGGCCAGCATCGCCGTCACCGCGCGCAACAAGGCGATCTGGGCGCCGACCAATACGGTGCCGTCCTATACCACCAACAACGGCGCGAGCTGGACGGCGACCAATCTCCCCGCGCTGACAGTGCAGAGCTGGCAGCGCGCCTACCGGCTCGCGGCGGACCGCAAGAACCCGAACAAGGTCTATGCCTACGATTCGGGCGGCGTATTCTGGTCGGGAGAGCCAGGCAAGGTCTATGTCTCGACCAATGGCGGCCAAACCTTCACGCTGAGCCAGGGCTCGGTGTCGGCGGGGCTGCGCGCCAATCCGTGGAAAGCCACCTCGCTGGCCGTCAATCCGAACGTCGAGGGCGACGTCTGGCTGGCCGACGGCAACACCGTGTACCACTCGGTCGACTCGGGCGCCACTTGGACCAAGCTCAACAACTTTGCCTCGATCTGGGGCGGCAGGAATCCCGCCACGGAGTATCCCGACGTGCAGGGTGCCAGCCACATTGCCCTGGGCAAGGCGGCCCCCGGCGCGCCGTACTCCGCCACGGTCTACGTGTCGGGTGTGATCAATGGCCAGTGGGGCGTGTGGGCTTCGGACAACGCGGGCAGCACCTGGACCCGCTTTAACGACGATGCACATCAGTTCGGCGGCATCCGCGCGATGGCGGCCGACTGGAACACCCACGGCCGGATCTACGTCAACGGCACCGGCCGCGGCTTGCAGTATTCCAACTGACCAACCCGCGTCAATGTCAGCCCATGACCGCCGCGGCACCGCAAGGATGCGCGGCGGTCCTTTGCAAACCAGGACCGGGCTGGAACCGACTGAGCGAGCACTCAAGTAAATGAAGACCACGAAGGTACGCCGGATCGCGTTGTTATTTAACGCAAACAATATATTCGATTACGAAGTCATGGCAGGCATCGCCGTCTATCTTGGAAGAACGCGCACTGCCGTGGATCTCTTCCTGGAGGAAGATTTCCGACTGCGGCTGTCAGGTATCGAGCGATGGCAGGGCGACGGCATCATCGCCAATTTGGACGATCCGGCCGTGGCGGAAGCTTTGTCGCGCTGCGGCGTACCGGTGGTGGTGGCGGTCGGCGGTTCCTATGCCGACCCTGCCAATTACCCGGCCGGGATGCCCTACGTGGCGACCGACAATTTCAAGCTGATCGAACTGGCACACAAGCATCTGGTCGATGTTGGCCTGCAGCGTTTCGCCATGTTCAGCGTTCCCGCCACAGCGGAAAACCGCTGGGCGCAGGAACGCGAAAACGCCTTCCGCAGCCTGACGCGGGAAGGGCAGCCGGAACCGGAAATTTTCCGTGGTTGCGAAACCAGCGCCGATTCGTGGGACGAGGCGGTCCAGGGCCAGATCGACTGGTTGCGCAGCTTGCCTAAACCGGTCGGCATCGTCGTCGTGACGGATGCGCGCGCGCGCCAGTTACTGCAGGCCTGTCTCATCGCCGGCATCGAAGTGCCGGCACAGGTGGCGATTATCGGCATCGACAACGATCCGCTGGTGCGCAGGCTTAGCCGCATACCGCTCAGTTCCGTGATTCAGGGCACGCAGGAGATGGGTCGCGCGGCAGCCCATCTGCTGGTGCAGTTGCTGAACGGGGTACCGCTGCCGGACACGCGGATCGTGGTGCCGCCAGCCGGCATCAACGTGCTCGCGTCCAGCCAGTACGAACTGGTCAGGCATCCGCACGTGATGCGGGCGCGCCACTTCATCCGCCTGTATGCCTGCCGGGGCATCAAGACCGAGCAGGTGGCCGATCATGTGGGGGTGTCGCGCTCCTGGCTCGAAGCCTACTTCCGCCAGGAGCTGGGATGCAGCGTGCACGACATGATCCTGAGCGTCAAACTCAATGCCGCCAAGGCGGGCCTGGAAAGCAGCGATTGCCGCATCGAGGACGTGGCCTTGTTCAGCGGCTTCACATCCGTCGAATACTTGCACGTCGTGTTCAAGCGCGAACTTGGCTGCACGCCGCGCGCCTACCGCCAGCGCGTGCTCAGCGAGCGCGGACAAATCGCCGGAGCCCTTGACCCGGGCCCCGGCGCGACGACATAGACGCGGCGCCGGAGGCGGCCTTCGCGCCCCGCGCTTTTGCAATGCGCCTACTTGCAGATGTCGCCGGTGACAGCCGGTACCGGGCCGGGATTGTCCTGCCCCCCATTGTTGAAGACAAAGCCGAACGAGGCCATTTGGTTAGGATAGATGTCGCGGTTCCAGGCTTCGCTGTTGGTTGCCGTGTAGGTTGGCGCGGTGCCGCTGACCGCCGCGTTCCAGCCACCTTCCACGGCCGAATTGTCGGCATAGGTCCACTTCACTGTCCAGCCGTTGATGACCGACGTGCCCTGGTTGGTAATGCGGATCTCGGCGATGCCGCCGCCGCCCCACGTGCTGGTCACGACGTACTTGCATTCGGCCTGTTTTGGCGGCGGCACATACGCCTGCGGCGTCACCTGGACGTTGCCGGACGGGTCGATCTTGCCGTAGACAATGCCGCGTCCGTTAGCGGCCATGTACACCGTGCCGTAGGTGTTCATGTCCCCGGTCACAAAGCGGCCGCCGATCATGCCGGAATATTGATGGGCATCGTCGTTGATACGGTCCCAGCTCACGCCCTGGTCGATCGAGCGCATCAGGCCGCGTTTGGTGTTCACCGAGCCCCACATGTACAGGGTCGGATAGCCGGCATCAGGCGCTGCCTTGCCCAGGCCCAGCCCGCTGCAGGAACTGATCGAACCCGCTTTGGTGAAGGTGGCGCCGGAATCGGTCGAGTGCATAACGCCATTCGATTCAAGGCACATCCACAGGTCGCCCTCGCGTCCCGGCGTGGCGCGCACGAAGTCCGAGCCGCCGCCGGGCAGTTGGGCCATGGGGCTGAACGACACGCCGCCATCGTTGCTCGCATGCAGCGTGCCCGTGCCACGATCGTAGGCATAGAACTTGGCCGGGTTGACTGCGTCGGCCACCGGGCGCGCATTATTCAAGTCCAATCCGGCGACAGCGGTCCAATTGGCGCCGAAATCGGTCGAGCGGTAGGTGGTGGTCGAATTTTCCGGGCTGTGCAGCAGCACGAAGCCATCGGCCGACAGCGCCAGGTTGCCTCGCGTAGCCATCTTGCTCGGTGCTTTTTCCCAGCTCGCGCCCTGGGTGGTCGAAGTGTAGAGCTCGTTGCCAACCCGCGCCATCACGTGCGTGGCCTGGGCGGCCACGGCAAGGCCGGTGGTGGAACCCATCGACGGGGTATGGCGCTGGACGTACTGGGACGGGTCGGTATGAATGAAGCCGTCGTAATCGCCGATGATCGACACCAGCGGCCCGCCCGGAATGCTCTCGGCCTGGTAGGCGCCGCTCTCTTCGATACCCTTGACGTCGAACTTCCAGACGCTCTTGGGCGCGTCGATGTCGGTGGTCTTGTACAGGCCATTGCCCGACACCACCCAGGCAGTCTTCGGATCGAAGGGATCGAACTCGATCGAACCGGCCCAGTGGATCGAGGCGCTGTTGGCGTAGGGGACGCCGTTCGTATCGATCGCCATGCCCCGGTCCATCAGATCGGTCCAGGTGCGGCCGGCGTCGATGGAGGTGAGGATGCGGTCGCCCCACATCGGGGCCGGCTGCGACGTCTGGAACGCCCAGATACTGAAGGTCGCGGCGACCAGGCGCTTGGGATTGCTCGGGTCGACACTGATGCCGCTGAACGGCGAGGTCAGGCCGGCCGGCGTGATGTTGGTCCACGCGCCGCCGATGGTGTTGTATTCCCAGATCGCGCCGGTGTTCAGCGGCTCGCTTTCCGACTGTCCGTGCGGCCCGGCGCCGTTGGCGTAGGTCAGGTACAGGCGGCCCTTGGGGGTGATCGCCGCGCGCTGCGGCATCAGGCCCGCCGGCGCGCCCGCCACCGGGGCGAAGGTGGCGCCGCCGTCCTTGCTGAGATACAGGTTCGGTCCGACCGAGCCGTAACGCGAGACGCCGACGTAGATGCGCTTGGCGGTTCCGTCCTTGACGCTGGTTGGATCGAGCAGCACGAAGCTGATGCCGTTGCCGTTCGCCGTCTCGGTGATGTTCAGGCCGTTCACCCGGTTCCAGGTCGCGCCCGAATCGACGCTTTTGAACAGCCCATGCTTGCGCGTGCCGACGAACAGGACATTGCCCGAACCCGGATCGACCTGCAGCTTCTCGCCATTGGCGCGGCCCATGCCGTTGCCGTGCGATGTGAACTGGGCCGTGACGTCGGTGACGGTGAAGGTTTTGCCGTAGTCGGTCGAGCGCATGATCGCGCTCTTGCCGTTGCTGAAGTATTCGGTGCCGGCCAGCATGTAGACATTGGCCGCGTTGCGCGGGTCGATCGCCAACGACTCAACGCCCATCAGGCCCTGCTGATCGTCGGATAGCCAGTCATTCATGCCCACCCAGCGCTCGTTGCGGGCATCGTAGCGGTAGGCGCCACCGACGTCGGTGCGCACAAATACCACCCCTCGCTCGCTCTTGCTGGCAACCACGCCGGAAACGAAGCCGGCGCCGCCCATTGCAACGGTGTCCCAGCGATACGTTTCGGCTCCGGCCCCTTGGGCCACCAGCCAACCTGCCGCCAGTGCCAATATAGTTTTCTTTACATGCATACCCGTCTCCCCCGGTTTTTGAATTGTTGCGGTGATAACGACGTCATCCAATTCGCCCCGCGAAACGACCCCTCTCTGTGTTGAAATCGTCTTCTTTGGCAATCCGATTATGTATCCATGCAAGGCTATTGAACATTGTGAAACTCACCAATTCTCAAACTCAAATTCAGTAAGAGATGCGGCAACTGCGGCGGCAACTGCGTTCACTCCGGCGTAGTGTTGCTGAACAGCTCTGTGGTCCAGTCGGTAAACGCGCGCATCGCCGGCGAGAGAAAGCGATGATGGGGGTAGAGCAGTGATACCGGCACCGGCGCCGGCCGTTTGTCGGCCAGCACCTCGACCAATTCTCCGGTCCGCAAATGGTCGGTCACCAGGATCTCGGCCAGCTGCATCAAGCCGTGGCCGTCGAGGCACAGTTTGATGTACAGCTCGGTCTCGTTGACCGCCACCGTGCCGGGGACCGGAACAGCGATGCTGACGCCCTCTTCGACGAAACGCAGATCGCTCCCGCGCCGCGTCGTGCTGGAAAAGTAATGGACCGCTCGATGTCGTTGCAGATCCTCCAGCACCTCCGGAACGCCTTGTTCGGCCAGGTAGGACGGCGCCGCGCAGGTGATCCAGCACAGCTCGCCCAGGCGGCGCGCGACCAGGGTCGAGTCGTCGAGGCTGCCGGTGCGGATGACGCAATCGACGTTCTCCTGGATCAGGTCCACCTGGCGGTCATTTACGCCGATCATCAGGTAGATATCCGGGTACCGCTGCTGGAATTGCCACAACTGCGGCAGGATCACGGCATGCGCGATGCCGCCAGGCATGTCCACACGCAGGCGTCCTTGCGGGCGCTCGACGGAACCTTGCAGGCTCGATTCGGTGTCGTCGATCAGGTCGAGTATTTCGCGGCAACGGTGGAAGTAGCGCTCGCCTTCCGGCGTCAGGCTGAGGTTTCTGGTGGAGCGATTTAGCAGGCGCGTCTGCAAATGTTTTTCCAGCCGCTTGATGATGCCAGTGACCGACGATGCGGGCATGCCCAGGGTCTCCGCCGCGCGAACAAAACTCCTGCTCTCGACCACGCGTAGGAATACCTGCATTGCTTGTACGCGATCCATGTCTTGTCCGTTTGGCGGTAAAGGAAACGGCACTATAACCCAGCATTGTTCGACTTTTCTGCATGGTGAAAACGCCCGGCGCTACTTTTTCCACGTGGCCGCCCTCGCTAGACTGCTTGCACACCATTACGTACAGTAGGAATCAACAATGTCCGATCAAGACCGTCAACTGCTCGCGCCGCTGGCGCCGGCCCCACATCAGATCCTCATTCGAGGCGCTACGATCATCAGCATGGATGGCGATGTCGGCAATTTGCCCAAGGGCGACATCCTGATTGCCGATGGCGCAATTGCCGCCATCGGCTTACATCTGGAGGCCGACGGCGCCGAAGTGATTGATGCGGCCAATATGATCGCCATTCCGGGCATGGTCGATACCCATCGTCACTCCTGGGAAGGACAGCTGCGCCGCATCAACCCCAATGCGGCAACGCTCGAGGACTATTGCAACGCCACGCATTTCTCGTTCGCCAAATACTACCGGCCGCGCGACATCTACGTGGGCAACCTGCTCACCGCGTTGGGCTGCATCGATGCCGGCATCACGACGGTGATCGACAACTCCCACAACAGCCGCACGGCGGCGCACTCCGACGCGGCGGTCGAGGCACTGCTCGATGCCGGCATCCGCGCGGTGCACGCGTCCGGGCCGCCGGTAGCGGGCGTTTGGGATGAGGCGCATTGGCCGGGCAATCTCGCACGCCTGCAGGCCAAGTATTTCACCGATCCCAACAGCCTGGTGACGCTGGCCATGATGGCGCAGCTTCAACCCGACCAGTGGGCCGTCGCACGGGGACTGGGTATTCCCATCGTGACCGAGTTTTTTGGCGGTGTCATGGCAACCGAGCT
Organism: Oxalobacteraceae bacterium OTU3CAMAD1; assembly: GCA_024123915.1. Classification (NCBI taxonomy): domain Bacteria; kingdom Pseudomonadati; phylum Pseudomonadota; class Betaproteobacteria; order Burkholderiales; family Oxalobacteraceae; species Oxalobacteraceae bacterium OTU3CAMAD1. The sequence goes on from CP099650.1 coordinate 405,439, forward strand.
CGAACGCCTGCACCAGCAGGGGCTGCTCGGCAGCGACAACATCTTCAACCACTGCACCTGCCTGCCGGATTCCGGCTGGCAAATTTTGCACGAGGCGGGTGTGCGCGTCAATGTATGCCCGCGATCGGATGCCCACTACGGTATCGAGAATGGCATGTACGCCTGGCAGGCGGCGCTCCACCACGGCATACGCCCCGGCCTGAGTGTCGACAACGAGACCTCGTATAGCGGCGACATGTTCATGGAAATGCGCGTGGGTTTCTACCTGCAACGGGTCATGGCGCATAGCCAGCGTGTTCATGGTCATCACCATGCGCCGGCGCCGACCAATGCGTTCCGGTTGCTGGAGGCCGCCACAATCGACGGCGCCGCCTGCGCGGGACTGGAACAGCGCATCGGCAGCCTGACGCCGGGCAAGCAGGCCGACGTGGTACTGATCCGAACCGGCGACCTCAACATCTACCCGCTCAACAACGCCATCGGCACCGTGGTGCACGCGGCCGAGCGCAGCAATATCGATACCGTCATCATCGGCGGACGCGTGCGCAAACGCGGTGGCGTCGTGCTGGGCGTGGATCAGGCGACACTGCGCGCCGCGATCGACGAATCCTGCGCCCATCTGTTCAACGCCGCCGGGTACCAGCCCGATCTGTTTGCCGAATCGTTCGCGCCGATTCACCTTGCGTAAGCTCCCCTCGGCGTTGCACCATCTACTTTTTTGGCATGATTCCGACGGTGCTGCGCTTCACCTTAGCCGAGTGACGGCGCGATGCGTCGTCCGACAACGTTCTCAATCGCCGCCGCCGCGTGCAGTACCAAGTCGTCACTGCCCGGTTCCGCGAACACCGTCGCACCAAAAGGCAGCCCCACTTCATCCTCGCCAACGGCAACGGCCACAACCGGTGCGCCAGCCTTCCCCGTGCATTTTGCGGCGACAGCCATGGGGGCCAACAGCACATCGGCCGCTCCCGCGTGTAAAGCGCCTCGTATGCCTTCTTCGAGGCTCAGTTCGATATCACGCTGACGGTCCGCGACGTACTGCTCCGCGCTGGTGCCAGACGTGGCATTCGCCGCTTCCAGCAACGACTGGCCGTACGGTATCGCTTCCGGATGGACGCGATTCCACTCGATGATGTCTTGCAGCGACGCAATGCCGCAGGGACGATGCTCGCGCAGTAAACTGTTCAGGCTTTCCTTGAACTCAGTGCGGAACACACTGGAACGCAACTCGCTCAATTGCCGGGCGGCTGGCAGGTCGCATGGGTCGATGATGAGGGCTCCGGCGTCCGCCAGCGATGACAGGACCCGCTCGAATGCCCGGCCCGCTTCGGCGCCGACGACGTCCGCCATGTATTTGCGCGGCACACCTATCCGCATACCCCGGATCGACCCGCCGGTATGCGCGCACTGTGCGAACTCGCGCAGCGTCGCCAGATCGTTCACATCCGGGCCGGCCATCGCCTGATACACCAGCATGGCGTCATCGACAGTAATGGTCAGTGGGCCGGGGGAGTCCTGGCTGGGCACAAGCGGAATGACGCCGTAGCGGCTGACTCGCCCGACGCTGGGTTTGAAGCCGACGATAGAAGTGTGAATGGCCGGCGCCTGGATCGAATTCTGTGTTTCGCTGCCAATCGCAAATGCACACAAGCGCGCGGCGACGGCTGCCGCGGAGCCGACACTTGAGCCGAGCCCCCTGCCATAGCGCAGGCCAAATGGATGGCGCACGACGCCACCCGCGCCACTAAACTCGGCAGGCATGGTGTCGGAGACAAAGTCCGCGAACTCGGTCAGATTCGTTTTGCCAAGCAAGACCGCGCCGGCTTCCCTCAGGCGCTTCACCAGGGTAGCTTCGTAAGGCGGAATGAAGCCCGCCAGCGCTTTGCATCCCGCAGACGCGGCACTGCCATCGGCGGTGAACACATTATCCTTGACCAGGAATGGCACCCCATGCAGGGGACCGCGCCAGCGGCCTGCCGCCAGATCGGCATCGGCAAAACCCGCCTGCTCGAGGGCGAGCGGCGACACACTGCGCACGCAGTTGAGGCCCTGCGCGCCTGCATTGAATTGCTCGATGCGCTGCAGGTACCAGGCTGTTACGTCGGTGGACGTTACCTTATGTGCAGCGATTGCCTCGCCGATGGACCTCGCCGTGCCCACGGAAAGCAGCGACGAAAGATCCATCAAGCGTCAGTCGCGATCGGCCAAAACCGCCCGGAACGTCACTTCCACCAGTTGCGCAGGAAATGCTAGGCGGGAAATGCCGATGATATTGCTTGCGCACTGGGGCTGCTCGCAGCCATACATTGCTTTTCGTACCTTGGCGCCAGCGGTGAAGGCGGCATCGACGTCGAGCACATATAAGGTCTCTTCGACCACGTCGTCCAGGGTTGCGCCATAGCGGGCCAGCAACTCGATGGCGTTCACATAGGTCTGGTGCAATTGCGCTTCCATGTTGGAGAAGTCGACGGGCTTGCCCAATGCATCGAGCTCGGCCGGCGCGACCAGCGCGCCTTCGCCATCATGACTCAGTTGGCCGGAGATATAGATCGTATCCTTGACCTTCACGGCCTGAACATAACCGAAGGCTTTTTCCCAGGCGACGCCCAGATTCTCGCAATTTTTTTCTACTGACATATTGTTCGCTTTCTTGAGTGGGCCGTGGCAGGCGTTCTGCCTTACACCGATCAACGAAGAATAACGTTCCAATAGAGGCGCCGCCTCCCTCAAAAGGCAAATGTGCGCATTCCCTTTAAGATACGCGACTTCATCAACGGGCTGGAATGGCGGAGTTCGACAGCATGGTATCGGCGATATCCAGCAGCGCCCGCAGGCGATCCATATGCCGCAGGTCATGGTGGTAACCTACCCAGATATCCCTGCCCGGCGGCGGCTCGGGTGTCTCGATGCACTGTAACCCTGGTGTCGCATCGCCAAGTGGCCTCGGCAGGACTGCCACACCCATACCTTGCGCGCACATACGTGCCTGGACCGCGCGGCTGGTGCTGGTGAAGACACGCCGCGACAGCGGGAACCGATCAAGCAGCCAGGCGACATCGGGAAAGTGCGACTGCGCCGAATTCATGAGAATGAGTCCGACCGAAGCCGGATCCGTTTGCATCGCGCGCGCGGATTCGTCCGAACCGTAGAGGCCGTACGGAATGCTCATCAGGCGGCGCTGAACGATGTCCGGTTCCGTGAAGGGCACAATACGGAAGGCCACATCGGCCTCGCGACGCGACAGATCGAGCAGCCGGTAGCTGGCGATCACCTCGGGCACGATAGCTGGATAGCGGCGCGTCAATTCAGCCAGCACCGGCGCCAGAACATAGCCGGCAAACCACTCCGCCGAAGATATCCTTAGCACGCCTTCGAGGCGTTCGTGGTTGCCCGCCAACCGTCGTTCCATGGCCAGTCCGGAATTTTCCATGGATTCCGCCAGCGCCAGCACCGCGTCCCCGGTGTCCGTCAGTACCAGCCCATCCTTGGTCCTGCGGAAGAGCGCCTGCTCCGCCTCGTCTTCGAGCGCCTTGATCCGCCGACCCACGGTCGGATGACTTACCCCCAGTCTGCGGGCCGCCTCGCCCAGAGAACCTGAGCGGACCACCGCCAAGAAAATTCGGACGTCGCTCCATTCCATGTGTAAAAACCCGTTCAAAAATGTACGCCGAATATACAGGAATGGCAGTTCACCGACAAATCTGTTTGCAGCATCATGGCGCCTATCGAGCTGGCCCATGCTGGGTCGGCATTTTCAAATGCTATTCCACAAGGAGATTTCCCATGTCAAAAGAACTTGAGGCGCGCCTGGACGCCATCGAAAGCCGTTTCGCCATCGATGCACTCATCGCCAATTACGCGGAAGCGTTCGACACAATGAACATGGCCCTGCTAGCCACCCTTTGGCACCCCGACTCGCGGTTATTGCTTGGACAGAACGGCAACTCCGAGGGCCTGGAGGCCATCCTGGCACAGGCCGAAGTCAACATGAAACGCATGCCGCACATGCACCACTGGATGGCCAACGCGCTGATTACCGTGGAAGGCGATCGCGCCCATGGAACGGTAGCGGCGGACTGCATTTTCTACGACGTCGACCAAGGCCCGTTGCAGGTAAGCGGTCAGTACAAGGATATCTATGATCGGCGGGACGGCCGCTGGGCATTCGTCGAGCGCAGGTTCACGATGCACTATGCAACGCCACTGAAAGATTGGGCCCCGGTCGCGGGCACGGAGCGCTTCGGTCTGCCGGCATGACCCGCGCGTTCTCCACTAAAAACATGCACACGACGACGTCCGCCGCCCGCCGCTGGTTGGCATTTGCGGTGTTACTGGTGGGGGCATTTTTGCCTCCACTGGACTTTTTCATCGTGAACGTCGCCCTGCCGTCCATCCAGGGTTCGCTTCACGCCAGCGCTGCGGAACTACAACTGGTTATTTCCGGATACGCCTCGGCCTACGCGGTCTTCCTCATCACCGGTGGCCGGCTCGGTGACCTGTTCGGTCGACGCAAGATCTTCCTGATTGGCATCAGCGGCTTCGGACTGACCTCGGTATTGTGCGGTCTGGCCACTTCACCGGCCTTGCTGATCGTCGGTCGTATCCTTCAAGGCCTGAGTTCGGCCGCCATGGCGCCACAAGGCCTGGCGTCGATTCACGCGCTGTTTCCGGAGCACGAGCGTGCACGCGCGCTGGGACTGTACGGCGCCGCTGTCGGACTGGCAGCTGTGGCCGCGCAAGCGCTCGGCGGTGCCTTGATCACCACAAACTTCTTTCACCTGGAATGGCGCATTATTTTTCTGATTAACCTGCCGGTGGTCGCTGCCGTGCTCATTTTCGGCTTCCCACTGCTGCCTGACGTACGCGGCGATCACCCGGCGCCGCTCGACAAAATCGGGGCGCTGCTGTGTGCTTTCACGCTCGCCTTGTTGATTGTTCCGCTGGTCGAGGGACGGGAGTTGGGTTGGCCGTGGTGGACCTGCGCGATGCTCATCGCGTCCCCTCTCGCTGGCGTTTGCTTCTGGGAATACGAAAAGGCCTATGCCCGTCGGGGCGGGGTCCCGCTCGTCAGCGTTGAGCTGGTCAACTTGCCCGGGCTGATGAGTGGCCTCATAGGCGTTCTCTTCTTCTATGTCGTCTCTGCCTTTTTCCTGGTCTTCTCCGTTTATCTTCAATCGGCAATCGGGCTGAGTCCTCTGGAAACGGGGTTGGTCTTTCTGCCCTTCGGCATAGGCGCCTTCATTGGCCCGCTGACGACGCCGCTGGCCATCCGCGTTGTCGGGAGGTTCGTTCCCGCCATCGGCATGATGCTCGAAGTCGCCGGCTGCGTGATCCTGGCCGTCATCGTGGCTTGCGCGCCTGGCCGAATGCCCGCCCATATTCCGCTGGTCATTGCAGTCGGGTTATTGGGCTTCGGTCAGGGATGGGCGCTGCCAACGCTCGTGCGCGCTGTCATCAATCGGGCGCCGCCGACCGGTTCCGGAATGATTGCCGGCATAACGAACTCAGCCTTGCAGATCAGCGCGGCGCTTGGCGTCGCGGTGATGGGGGGCATCTTCTTCACCGTGGCAGGGGCGTCGCCCGATTCGGTCTCGATGGCCGACGCGTTAGCCGCCGCCATGCTGTGCGTGGCCGCCAGTCTCTCCATCTCTGCGGTCTTTTCCATCGTGGCGTCCAGACCGGGGCGATAGATAATGTTGCCATTCGCCCCCGTGAAGCGGGGGTTGGCGGTCAGTAATCCCAGATCACCGGCACCCAACGGAAGGCATCGCCGTCGACGGCCACTCGGCTGACGGAGGGGAACGGCAAGTGGGAGGCCACCAGCAGCCCGCCGTTCTCCGCCAGTTCCCGGAACAGGCCGATCCGAACGCGAGCCGCCTCCTCCGGGTCGTGTTCGAAGCCGTTTTGCCACTCCGGATGCTCGAACCCGACCGGGAACATGGCGTCGCCGGCAAACATCAGCCGTTCACCATCGGATTCAAGGTCGACCACGCTGTGGCCGGGTGTGTGGCCGCCGGTGAGACGCACAACCACTCCCGGCGCGACTTCGTACGTGTCGTCGAAAATCCGAATTCGGTCGCGGTATTCATCATGGAAGCTGGCGGCCGTTGAGCGCAGCACGTCCGGCACGGGCTTCGGCATATCCGTGTGGGAGAAATCGGGCGACGTCCAGAACTTGACCTCGGCGGCGGCCACGTGGATGCGCACGTCAGGACGCAGCCGGTTTTTCACGTCATCGACGAGCATCCCGCCGACGTGGTCCATGTGCATGTGGGTAATGATCACGTCGGTCACGGATTCCAGGCTGATGCCGGCGGCCTCCAGGCGCTGCGGAAACTGCCCGGCGCGCGGGAAGCCCGGGAACTGACCTCCCAACCCCGCGTCGATGAGGATGGTCTGGTCGCCGCTGCGCACCACCATCACGTTCAACGGCCAGTCGAACGTCTGTTGCGGCATGAAATGATCGTCCAGCCAGATTGCCAGGTCGGCTTCGGCGACATTGGTGGCCATCGTCGCTGTGGGTAACGGCAGCACCCCGTCGCTGATGACCAGCACGTCCAGCTTGCCGAGCTTTAGCGCATAACGCGACGGCACCAGCTCCTGTGGAGCATTGATTAAACCCATGTCGGTATGCGTATCGCGTTTGATCGGGCTCTTTTTTGTTGGCGCCTGAATATTGCTGACCATTTGATTCATGTTCATCTCCTGTGAATGTTGCGAATGGTTTGATACGTGTTGAAACGAGCTCCGCTAATGCGGGCGACAGGTTCAGAGGTCGGTGACCCGCTCCGGATCGGCCGACGCCAGCGCGGCGGCGCGCTCGGCCTTTGGTGGATAGATCCAGACGGTATTGATCTCCCGCTTCGTCTTCTTGGCAACCTCGCCGACCATCTCCACCTTGCGGTCCCAGCCGCGCGTGAACAGCGCACCAGCTTCGCCGAGGTCCAGACAGGTGACGTAGGCCTTCTGGTGGTAGGGTTTGGTCGGCACGCCGAGCAACTCGGCCGCGGCGTTATTGCCGGCAAAAGCGCCCATCCGAGTGGCGTGCTGGCAGGACATCAATGCATAGTTACCTTCGTCGTCGCAGGCGGCGCGGGCGGCGTCGCCGGTGGCGAAGACGCTTGGAACACCCGGCACGCGCAGGTCGCGATCGACCAGCAGCCGTCCGGAATTGTCGCGTTCGGCGGTGATGTGCTCGGTCAGCGGGGCGGCGCGAATGCCGGCCGCCCAAATGACGGTCTCGGTCCCTATGTGTTCGCCGCTGGACAAGGTGACGCCCGATTTGTCGAGCGAGGCGACGCCGACGCCGAGGCGGGTTTCCACGCCGAGCTTGCGCAGCGCGTCGTCGATGACGGGGCGGGAATCGGGGCCCATGTCGGGTGCGATCGCATTGTTGCGGTCGACGATGATGACGCGGGTCTGGACATCGTTGCCGAGGATGCCGCGCAGCCGCGCCGGGATTTCAGTCGCCGCCTCGATGCCGGTGAAGCCGCCGCCGACCACAACGACCGTGTTGCGCCCGTTCGTGGCGGGACGCCCGGCCAGGCCGTGCAGGTGCTTGTCTAGGGCGACCGCGTCGTCGAGCGAATCGACGCTGAAGCTGTGCTCGGCGAGACCGGGTATGTTCGGACGAAACAGCCGGCTACCCGAAGCGACGACCAAGCGGTCGTAGGAGAGCGACTTGCGTCCCCCTTCCCGGGTCGCGATGCCTACGGTGCGGGAGCTGGCGTCGATCGTCTCGGCACTGCCTTGCACATACACAACGTCGGTGGCATTGAACACCTCCAACAGCGATGCGGTGAGGGTTTCGGGATTTGGTTCGTAGAGCCGGGGGCGGACCACCAGCGTCGGTTCTGGAGAGACCAGCGCGATTTCCAGTTCCTCCGGTGTAACGCCCCGGATATCGCGCAGGCGGGCGGCGGAAAGCGCGGCGTACATGCCGGCGAAGCCGGCCCCTATGATGACGAGTCGCATGTGACTTACTCCTTTGGTGATGGGCACAGCCATAATGTAGCTAGCCGCGCACGCGAGCGCTCCATCGCGATTGACCTGATTGCAGCGCGATTGCTGCTAACGCGCGCGCCGACGCCATTCGCTCGGCGTTTCGCCGGTGAGCTTGCGAAACCCGGCGGCAAAGGCGGTTTGCGAGGCATAGCCCAGCGCCGCCGCGACCGACATGACGGATGCGTCGGTGTCGCGCAGCATGGTCATGGCTTGCTCGAGCCGGTGCTGGCGCAGCCACGCATGCGGCGCAAGCCCGGTGCTTTCCTTGAAGGCGCGACAGAAGTGAAACCGCGACAGGCCGGCCTCGGCTGCGAGCGCCGCGAGCGAAACGTCGGCGTCGCTGTCCGAACGCAGGCGTTCGATCGCGCGAAGCAGGGCCTTGGGCGCCAGCCCGCCCCTGGTCGGCTGTAGCGTTGCCGGCGAGCCGATGTGCGCGGCCAGCAGACGCGTGGCCAGCAGGTCGATCAGTTGCTGCCTGAACAGCGTATCAAGTGCCTCATTGCCTTCCAGGAAATCGGACACGCTCAAGAGCAAGCGCGAGGTGATGGGATCGGGCTGCGCGGTGCGCTCGAGCAGTTCGACCGGAGCGGCGATCCCGGCCTCGTTGGCGATGCGCGCGAGCGATGAATGCGGAAGATAGAGCGTAACAATATCGACAGGTTTCGGGATATCCCATCGGGAGCTGGAGGCTTGCGGAATGATGATCACCGTCCCGGGGCGAAGCGTTCCAATCGCCGTCGATCTTCCCGACCGGCGTTGCATGCGCTGCACGGTGCCGTTGTAAGCCATGATGACGTGGTGGATCATGGGTCCGACGACGTCGTGCAACGGATCATGTTTCCAATGGGCGATTCCGGCGCCGGACTGGTCCAAGGTGATGCGCAATGGCGTGGTTGCGAGCACACGCGCCATCTCCTTGTCGGCGGGACGGGCATCGGCAATTGGCAAGTCGCTCTCGCGCGCCTCGAAATAATCGCGTGAGATCGGTGAGGTTTTCATGCTTCGGGCCTGTCAGGGTAATGGGAGACGCCCCGTGCGTCTCCCATACCTTTAAGACGGCAGCCGCGACCGGTTTGTGACAGGTTGCCGGTCTATCTTGTTCGGCAAAAAAACGCCAACCGGTTGAATGGGTTGGCGTTTTTACGAAACACTCAGCCTTGACTTGAAACAATAAAGTTGGTCGAGATTGCCGAATGCGATGAACAGCAGCCCGAAAAAGAAGTCACTTTTTTTAACCTCATCTAGCTCATAGGCTCAGACGCCGAACCCAACGACGACCTGCAACGATCACTGCAGTTCTGCCGCGCTCGATTGCTGGAAGCGGAAAGTGGTCATGGGGTCGATCCTTCAGCTGTGGGTGAATGGCGGGCGCCATCCCAATGATGGCGCTACCAACCGACATGATCAATGATCCGTAAGGAACGCCGCCTGTCGGTTGCGCGGCAGGCGGCCGCTTCGTACGGGTTCGCTACGACGGCGGATTGTAGGTATTCAGTTGCCCCCAGTAGGTCAGGCTCTGGCAGTAGCCGTTCGACACGTTCGAATCCGAACCGGTGCATCCGAACCGCGGCACGCAACTCAGAACCTGGATCGGCATGTCCGCCGCGATGGTGCCGCTCACCGCCGGGTATTGCGCCGCGATGTCGGCGCCCGCCAGCGCCGCGAAGTAGCTCGTGTACGACCCGGTATACCATACCCGTGGCTGTACTTCCTCGGGCACGTCCAAGCCCTGCTTGATGGCGGCGTTGATGCAACTGTCCACATCGAACGTCTCGTCCAGCGCCATCAACATGATCCATAAGTTGAACAGGAACCAAGTGGCGGCCGCCGTGCTGTCGCCGCCTTGTGCGACCAATGTGTTGATATTGGCGGTAAACGTTCCGTTCACGATGGCGCTTTGCAATACCAGCGCCGTGGCAGGCCCCGCGTTGGACGCGCCGATCGCATCCAGCGCTGCCTGGGTGGGCGGATAGCCGTCAATGAAAGTAGCCAGATAAGTCGCCGACAACCAGTCCTGCAACTGGCCGTTATAGGTCGCGAGGTCCGTGGTGAGCTGGTTGACGTTGACCTGTGCCGCGCCCGCTTGGTTGATTTGGTCTGTTAATGTCGCCAAACAAAATGTTCCCCACCAGCTCGAATTCATTGCCGGGTTGACCTGCTGCACCGCTTGCAGGATCGCCGCCGCCGTCGCGGATTGTGCGATGCCATTGAAGAAGGCGTCGTTGTAGCCGTTGTAGTTGCCCTGGTAGCTGTAACTGGTCGAATCGAGCCCATCCCATTGGGTTGGCTGTTGGGCGACCGGATCGTTCGGCAGCGACGTGACCAGCAGGTTGACGATCCCGCCCCGATGCGCATTTTGCCAGTCCATGGACCCGTAATAGGGCATCGCATCGATCAAGGTCGTCAGCGGGTCGGTATTCCCCCCGGCCGGAGCGACCAGCGGCACGATGCCATTCAGGGACGCGGCAAGCTGTGCCTGGAGCTGCTGGAAACCGGTACTCATGACAGTTCCTTCGCGGCGGCGACGACGATCTGGAAGGACGTCGTCGCGTTGCCCAATGCATTCGATACCGCCAGCGAGAACGCGGCGTTGAACGCCGTCGCGACCGTTCCATTCGGCGAAAACGTGCAGGTGTCGCTGTCGAAATTCAGGAACGGCGGCAGCGTCCCGGTGAGAACGAAGGTCAGCTTCGGACTGGGCATGACGCTGAAACTCGGGGAGAACGCCTCGTTCTGCGACGGTTTATCGTTCACCGGGAGACAGATATCCTTCATTATGATGTACGAGGACGACGGGGCGATACCGGACATGGTGAGCGTGAACTGCGCGCCCGCCGCTGTCGAATAGCCCAGGCTACTACCCGAAGCCGCCAGCCAGCCTGTCGCCCCCGCCGCGCTGTAATTGCCGGCACTGTCCGGAACGACCGGTTGCAACATCAACTGCAGGGTGGCCAGGTTCTGTCCATCTGGCGCCAGCGCCGCATTGCCGACCGGACTGGACAGCCATTTTTGCGTGGTCACCGTGACGCTGCCACCGGCAACCGTCGCCGTTCCCGTGGGCGTCCCGGGCATGAACACGACCGTGTCGTCGCTGAGCAGCGTCAGGCACAGCGGGACGACCGAATTCGAGCCGCTGTACGAGACCTTGGCAAAAATGCCTGACAAGCCCTGGCTGTCCGTCTGGGTGAAGAACACCCATCCCGGAAGCGTGCTCGACGTGCCGCTGGCGATCGTGCCGTCCGCATTGCAGCCATAGAAGCTTCCATTGAGGCTGAGCGTGAATCCAAGCAGCGTCAAACCGTCAACCGTGTACGGGATCACGTAATCGATGCTGCTCGCCCTTGCCGCGACCGTCAGCCCCGCGGGCTGGGCGTAGTCGTTGACAAATTCCTGCACCGGGTCGGGCGGTTTCTGGAACATTTCGTAGAGCGCAAGCGCGATACCGGCCACGGCCGCGACGATCGCCAGGGGACCGGCCACGGAACAGATGCCGGCGATCACGCCGCCCTCGACCGCGAAGGCGCCGGCCATGGCGATCAGCGTCAGGCAGCCCGCAGCGATATTGAGCCCATCCATCGCCTTGCTGATGGTGCTCTCCCCCTCCACAAGGTTGTAGATGCTGAAACTGATCCCGGCCAGGATGAGAATTGGGCCGAGGCGCGCGGCGATGAATTCGTCCAGATTCCTGCCCAGGATGCGGGCAGCCACCGAGACCTCGGCGGCGACGTCGGCGTCGGCGTCGCCGATCATCATCATTTCCGTGATCGCCGGATCTTGCGTCAATCCGATCGATCCTTTCGTGTCTCCCAGCCATCTTGCCGCGCTGTTACCGATGCGTGCCAAGGCAGTGTCCAGGACATCCGCTTCGCCGCTGTTGAGGATATTGGCGATGGCGCCCGCACGCTGGCCCACGGACAGGCCCTCGGCGCCGAAGATCGCATAGATCCGCACGCCCCGTTTGACGATCGCGCCGACGATCTGCAAACCTAGCTGCACGGCATTGGTGATCAGCTCCGCCTTTTCGGCATCGCTCATCTTGTCCCAGCTCTTGAACGCCATGATCATCTGATAGGCGCTGAGCCCGGCGAGACCGGTGAACAGCAGCGATCCGAAGACGGAAGCCACCTTGGAAAACTGTGGATACGCGGCGATAAACTTCGGCAGGAATCCATTCGCAATACTCGGCAGCGACATCACGTCCTGGAACGCACTCGCAAGATCGTTGATGATATCGAGGCTGTGTTTCAGGATACTGTCGAAATCGCTGTCGTTGATCAGCGTTTGCAGTTCGGCCGCCGCGGCCTGGATTTGTGCGTCCTCGTTCGCAATGTTCTGGTTGACGAAGGTCTGGAGATATTCCTTGATGATCGAAAAGGTATTCGGATCGGCATTGAATCCGAACATCGACGGCAGAACGTTGGTTGCCAGGAAGACGTTCAGCGTTTGCGTGTACCGCTTCGCAAACACACCGGAAGGGTCGAGTGCCGTCAGCACCGCCGCGTTGAGCTGGAATAGCCTCGGCAATGCGGTCGCATCGCCGTTACCGCTGCCCGGGCTCATTTGCAGCGCGATATTGGCGAGTATGGAAGGCGCCGTATTGTAGGTGTAGTAGTAGAACGCCCAGTACAGGTTGTTTGTCGTGGCGTAGGTCTGCGCATCCGTGACATCGTCGATCAGGTTTTGGATCAACTGCGGATTCGTCGGATCGGGAACGACGTTCGCATTGATGTCGGCGATGGCCGCGGCCGCCACCTGATTGATGATCGGGGTGTACGTCGCGCTATTGCTTTGCTGATCGCCGAGATAATCGTTTATCGACGGGAACAGCTGCTGCCAGTGATATTGGAACAGGAGTTGTCCATGCGTGTAATACACCTTCGACGCCGCAACCTGTTCTTTCAGCCACGTTGCCGCGCGCGGCCCGTTCAGATACTGGCAATTGCTGTCGTTGCCGCCCGCGAGACCCTGCGTCATGACCGCCGTGGCCAGCGACTGGTACCAGGCTGAAGGATTTGCAACGCCCGGCACGGGCGAATTGGCGATGATGGCCAGTTCGCCCTCGAGCGTCGGCTGGGTGGAATTCGGGAACAGAAGATTATAAATGTCCGGCGAAACGAAACTGTTCATGATCGTCTGTAAGTCCGCCGTCACCGCCTGCTGTACCTGATCGTACCAATTTCCCGCAGCGTTTTGCACATAGCAATTCATCGCCAACAGTCCCGAAATCGTCAGAGCGGGCGGCGTGTCCTTCAAGCTTTGCAATGTCGCGGGACAATATCTTGGGGAACGCGTCAAGGCAGCAAGCGCGGTGTTCGTATCGAGGCGTTCGCACGGTACGCCATCCGCCGTTTCGAGCGGCAACCCGGCATCGGAAAACCGCAACACCCCCGCCGCCGGCAATCCGGTCGCGGCTTGCACCTCGGGCGCTAGGCCGCTCCACCGCAATTCGTTCGCGCCGACGCGGGCAGCACGCAGCACAAGATCGCCGACGACCATCTTGCCGTCGAAAACGCCGAACGGCACCGCCGCATCGTCACGCAGAAAATACCCGGTGATCAACTGGTTGGCGCGGGCGCCGGCGATGCCGACCAAGGTGTCGGATGCCTGGCCGCTACTCGTGATATCGATCGCGCCCGTGATGGTCGCCGCAGCCAGGTCTTCGGTGGCCATCAACCAGTACGGGTAGACCGATGTGGGACCGGTGGCCGGCATACCGGTGTCCGACGGCGGGGACGTCACCGTCTTGAACGTCAGGTTCCATTCGTTCGTCAAACCGAGCGAGGCGGAAAATGCGCCAACCGCGGGTGTCCACGGCAGCGAACCCGTTTCGTTATCGTCGAATTCGAACGTGAAGACGGGCGGCTGCATCGGTCGGCCCGGCGCCTCGGTATACTTGAGCAGCAAACGGCCTTTTACCCAGCAAGCCTGCTGCCATTGCGTGCAAGTCGGATCCCACGCCATGCCCGAGATGGCCGAGCCGTCGGTCGTGAACACGACGCCAGCATCGAGCGCCACGTCGCACAGGAACTGGGCCGTCACGCTGGCCTGGACGGACACCATGGCCATGTCCCGGGCAACGACGCCCACGCCGCCGGCACCGTCGTGCCTCAGATGCAGCTGGCCGCTGCCGAAGGCGCCGCTCCAGAGCAGTATCTTGTCGTGTTCGTCGTAGCGCCAGTTGCTTCTCGGGACGGGGACATGATCCAGAAACAGCTGCCCCTCCGGGATGCCGTGAACATTCGCGCTGCACAACGTCAAGGTCTTGGGAATCTCGAGGTCCGCATTTCCCGTCGCGTCCATTTTCGACATACTGAAGTGGTAAAAAAAGTCGTTCATGTCTGTACTCCCCTTGTCATCGGTTTATCGGCGATCCCGGCCTGGCCACGGATCGTGAGCACGCGGAAGATCATCCGCATACAAGCAAGGGTAGATAGCGCTTGCCACGTAACACAAGTAACAAGAGGGTAACTCAGCCTGGGTGGGAAGCAGGGCGGCGCACCGGCGCTGGGCGGCGGCGCCAGTACGTCGCCGCCGTCACGTGACGCTCGAGCGTGGTCGCACCACTGACGTCGTGCAGCCACCATCGACCAGCGGCACCGGCTTGCCCGGGCCATCCGTCAGCATGCCGACCGGCGAGACGACCGGGAACCGGGCGCTGAAGGCAGCTCCTGTAGGCCGCTCCATGCCCAAACTTGAGGCCGAGGTGACCGGAGCGAGATATCTTAGTACTTTGCGCCGCAGTCGCCGCCAAGTACGAGGTCATGGAGATCCTGTGCCGCGTCTTTAAAAAATTGGGGTTCGGGAGACCTTACGACAGGGTCGCGGCGTCCGCGAGAGCCTGGAGGAAGGGTCAATTCGAGAGGGCAATAAGCAAACGAACAGCATAAGGGTCGGTTCTAAATCTGACCACGCAAACGAAGACAATTACGGCGGCCAGAACTTGCGCTTCTATTAGCCGCCTACAAATATTAATGTCACGGACTCTGCGCTTATTCCACCGTGACCGATTTAGCCAAATTCCTAGGCTTATCCACATCCGTGCCCCGCGCCAGCGCCGAGTGGTACGCCAGCAGCTGCAACGACACCACGTGCAGGATCGGCGACAGCAAACCATAGTGCTCCGGCAACCGGATCACGTGGATGCCTTCACCCGAGGTGATGCGCGAATCGACGTCGGCGAACACATACAGCTGACCACCCCGCGCGCGTACTTCCTGCATGTTCGATTTCAGCTTCTCAATCAGCGCGTCGTTCGGCGCGATGGTGACGACCGGCATTTCCTCGGTGACCAGCGCCAGCGGGCCGTGCTTCAACTCCCCGGCTGGATACGCCTCGGCGTGGATATACGAAATCTCCTTGAGCTTGAGAGCGCCTTCGAGCGCGATCGGGTAGTGCATGCCGCGACCGAGGAACAACGCGTTTTCCTTGCGCGCGAAATCGTCGGCCCAGGCGATGATCAACGGCTCCAGCGCCAGCACGGCGGAGATGGCGACCGGCAGATGGCGCATCGCTTTCAGATGTCGCGCTTCCTCCTCGTCGGTGAGGCGGCCGTTGATTTGCGCCAGCGACAGCGTCAGCAGGAACAGCGCGGCCAGCTGGGTCGTGAAGGCCTTGGTCGAGGCGACGCCGACTTCCACGCCCGCACGCGTGATGTACGCCAGCTTGCATTCGCGCACCATGGCGCTGGTGGCGACGTTGCAGATGGTCAGCGTGTGCTCCATGCCGAGGCTGCGCGCGTGCTTGAGCGCGGCCAGGGTGTCGGCCGTTTCGCCGCTTTGCGAGATGGTGACGACCAGGGTGTTGGGATGCGGCACGCTGTCGCGGTAGCGGTATTCGCTGGCGATTTCGACGTTGACCGGGATCTTGGCGACGGATTCTATCCAGTATTTGGCGGTCAGGCCCGAGTAGTAGCTGGTGCCGCAGGCGAGGATGAGCACGCGGTCGATCTGCTTGAAGACGTTGTAGGCGCCGTCGCCGAAGAGCTCCGGCATGATGCCGGTGACGCCTTCGAGCGTGTCGCCGATGACGCGCGGCTGCTCGAAGATTTCCTTTTGCATGTAGTGACGGTACGGACCCAGCTCGGCCGCGCCGGTGTGCGCGAGCACGGTTTTGACTTCGCGCTGCACCGGCTTGCCGTTGACGTCGACGATCCAGGTGCGGCCCAGTTGCAGGTCGACCACGTCGCCTTCTTCCAGGTAGATGATCTGGTCGGTGGTGCCGGCCAGCGCCATGGCGTCGGAGGCGACGAAGTTTTCGCCCTGGCCGATGCCGACGATCAGCGGCGAGCCCTGGCGGGCGGCGACTACGCGGTGCGGCTCTTCGCGGCTGAAGACGGCGATGGCGTAGGCGCCATGCAGGCGTTTGACGGCGTGCTGGACGGTGTCGAACAGGTCGCCGTTGTACATGTGGTCGACCAGGTGGGCGATCACTTCGGTGTCGGTCTGGCTTTGGAAGACGTAGCCGAGCGCGGTCAGTTCGGCGCGCAGTTCGTCGTGGTTTTCAATGATGCCGTTGTGGACCAGGGCGATGCGCGCCTGGTCGGCCGATGGCGAGAAGTGCGGGTGGGCGTTGTGCGAGGCGGGCGCGCCGTGCGTGGCCCAGCGCGTGTGGGCGATGCCGGTGAAGCCTTTCATGTGCGCTTCGTCGATCTGCTTTTCCAGGTCGGCCACGCGCGAGGTGCTGCGCGAGCGTTGCAGTTGGCCGTCGACGTGCAGGGCGACGCCGCAGGAGTCGTAGCCGCGGTATTCCAGGCGCTTGAGGCCTTCGATCAGGATCGGGGTGATGTTGCGTTGCGCTACCGCGCCGACGATGCCGCACATAGAAAACCTCTTTTGTTAAGTTAGGAGGCCATCGTAGAGCAGCCTCTGTGAAATATGCTTTCTTATTGGCTCGGCTTCTGAAATAATCTTTCATCACTTCGATATCGTGAAATATTATTTCATTTAGGCGGGAAAATTTTATGGATGAGATAGATCGTCGCATTCTCAATGTGCTGCAGGTTGATGCGTCACAAACCAATAGCGAGCTGGCGCTGGCGGTCCATGTGTCGCCGCCGACTTGTCTGCGCAGGGTCAAGCATTTGACGGAAACCGGGGTTATCCAGCGGCAGGTGGCGATTGTCGCGCCGGAGAAGGTGGGGCCGAGCTTGACGGCGATTGTGGAGATTTCGCTGGATGTGCAGGCGGCCGAGCGCATGGCGGAGTTCGAGGCGCATGTGGCGGGGGAGGATGCGGTGCTGCAGTGTTATCGGGTGGCGCCCGGGCCGGATTTCGTGCTGATCGTGCAGGTGGCGGATATGCCTGCTTATCATGCGCTGGCGCATCGGTTGTTTGCGACGCAGACCAACGTGCGAAACGTGAAGGCTTACTTTTCTACGTTTCGGAGTAAGTTTGAGACGCGGATTGCGGTTTAGGCGGATTTGGAGCCACCCTGGAGACACGTAGGGCGGATTAGCGCAGCGTAATCCGCCAATGTATGCGTTTCGACAGATCACGCATTGGCCGATTACGGCGTTCCGCCTAATCCGCCCTACGTGTCTTACCTTATCCTCTGCTTATCCCTTATTTGTGCACAGGTTTGTTCACAAGTCATTATCGGCTGCTGGACTTTTCCCGCAGTTTGCACAGTTTGTTCAGAGGCTTTTCACCCGCTTATACCCAGCCTTATCCACAATTAAAAGTTATCCTGCGTTACTCACATGATTTCCCACAGGCTTATCCACAATATGGCCGATATCACGACGGAGTGCGGCTTTGCGGATCGTCGGTGCTCACCGGGTCGAAGTTGTTCATCAGATTTCCCCTGCTTATACCTGGCTTCTTCAGGGCTTATCAGCAGGCTTCTCCACATCTTTATCCACAAATAAAAAAGCCGGGATAGTTATCCCGGCTTGTTCTGGTGGATGTCCACACGTTTATCCACAACACCTCATTTTGGCTTTTTGACCGGGCGGCTCCAGTTGTCGATCGTGACCTGGCGCGGACGGGAAATCGTCAGCTTGCCGGCGGGCGCATCCTTGCTCAGGGTGGTGCCTGCGCCCAGGGTTGCGCCCTTGCCGACCGTGACCGGGGCGATCAGCTGGCTGTCGCTGCCGATGAAGGCGTCGTCTTCGATGACGGTGCGCGATTTGTTCACGCCGTCATAGTTACAGGTAATCGTACCGGCGCCGATGTTGACGCGCGAGCCGATGGTGGCGTCGCCGATGTAGGCCAAGTGGTTGGCCTTGCTGTGGGCGGCGACCTGGCCGTTCTTGATTTCGACGAAGTTGCCGACGTGGACGTCCTCGGCCAGCACCGTGCCCGGACGCAAACGCGCATATGGGCCGATGATCGAGACTTCGCCCACCACCGCCTCTTCGATATGGCAGAAGGGCTTGATCTGGGCGCCGGCCAGGATGCGGGCGTTGACGATGACGTTGTGGGCGGCGACGCGCACGCCGTCGCCCAGTTCGACCTTGCCTTCGAATACGCAGCCGACGTCGATGGTGACGTCGCGGCCGCAGATCAGCTCACCGCGCACATCGATGCGCGCCGGGTCCATCAAGGTCACGCCCTGTTCCAGCAGCTTGACGGCGATGTTGCGCTGGTGGATGCGCTCGAGCTCGGCCAGCTGCACTTTGCTGTTGACGCCGGCCACTTCCCATTGCGCCGACGGTTGCGCCGAGACCACCCGCACGCCGTCCGCCACGGCTTGCGCGACAATGTCGGTCAGGTAGTACTCGCCCTGGGCGTTGTTGTTCTTGAGCGCGCCCAGCCAGCGTTTCAGGTGCGCGGTCGGCGCGACCATGATGCCGCTGTTGATTTCCTTGATGGCGCGCTCGAACTCGGTGGCATCCTTCTGCTCGACGATGCGGACGATTTCGCCATTCTCACGGACGATGCGGCCCAGGCCGAATGGGTCGTCCTGCTCGACCGTCAGGATGCCCAGCTTGTCGTTGCCGGCCACGTCCACCAGCGCCTGCAGCGAGGCGGACGTGGTCAGCGGCACGTCGCCGTACAGGATCAAGGTCGGCACGCTGTCGTCCAGCTCCGGCAGCGCCTGCATGACGGCGTGGCCGGTGCCCAGCTGCGGCTCCTGCAGCGCGGTGGCGACCTTTTCCGGCTGCTTGGCCAGCAGTTCCTGCACGGCAGCGCCCCCATGTCCGTAAATAACGCATAATCGGCTTGCAGACAGGCTGCGCGCGGTATCGAGCACATGCGAGAGCAATGGCTTGCCGGCCAGTGGATGCAAAACCTTAGGCAGCGCGGATTGCATGCGTTTGCCCATACCTGCGGCGAGAATAACGACGTTCATAAGAAGCCAGATAGAGTGAGTGAGTAAATGCAAAAGTCTAACATGTCCCAAAACGGCAGCCGAACGATAAGCCGCCTTTTCCTGATTGCGCTCATGACCGTGCTGGCCGCGTGTAGTTCGCTGCGCCTGGCCTATAACAATGGCGACACCTTGCTGTACTGGTGGCTGGACGGCTACGTCGATCTGACCTCCGATCAAAAAGGCGTGGTGCAGAAGGAGATCGACAAGCTTTTCAGCTGGCACCGCAAGACCCAGTTGAACGACTACGTGCAGATCCTGCAAACGGGACAGAAGCAATTGGCCGGCAACCTGACCGCAGCCGACCTGCAAGCCGACTACGACGATATCAAAAACCGCACGCAGAAGCTGCTGCTGAAGGCGGCGCCGGAGCTGGCCGGCCTGGCCACTTCGCTGGAGCCGGACCAGATCGAGAACCTGGAGAAGAAGTTCGCCTCCAACCTCGACGACTTCCGCAAGAAGAACATGAAGGGCAGCAAGGAAGACCAGCAAAAATTCCGCTACAAAAAATCGATGGAGCAGTTCGAGCTGTGGTTCGGCAAGTTCTCGAAGACGCAGGAAGAAGAGATCCGCAAGGCTTCCGATGCCCGGCCGCTGGACAACGAAATCTGGCTCAACGAGCGCAAGCGCCGTCAAAACGCGATCCTGACCCTGGTGCGCAAAGTGCAGCAGGAGAAGTTGAGCAAGGAGGCGACCATTCCGCTGATCAACACGCTGATCAAGGATTCCTTCAACCGTCTGGACAACTCGGAGCACAAACAGTTCTTCGAGGCTTCCGAGCAGGGCAGCCTGCAGCTGATTTTGACGGTGGTGAAGATCGCCACGCCGGAACAGAAGGCGCACGCGCAGAAGCGCATGCAGGGCTGGATCGACGACTTCCGCAGCTTGGCGGCGGAGGCCCGCTGACCAGCGCCAGCAAGCCCGTATGGTATAGTGGCCCCTGTTGAATCAATGACTTAGAACACAGCCACATGCCAAAGAAGCCAGCAAGCAAAGCCGCAAAACCCGCAAAAGTACCGGTCCACGGTCCCCAGCACAGCAACCAGGTGCGCATCATCGGCGGGGCGTGGAAACGCACTCCGCTGCCGGTATTGAGCGCGCAGGGTTTGCGGCCGACGCCGGACCGCGTGCGCGAGACGGTGTTCAACTGGATCAACCATCAGCGCGACGCCAACTGGGCCGAGGCGCAGGTGCTGGATCTGTTCGCCGGCAGCGGCGCGCTCGGCTTCGAGGCGGCCAGCCGTGGCGCCAAGTCGGTCATGATGATCGACTCCAACGTGCCAGTCGTGCGACAGCTCGACGAAATCAAGACCAAGCTTAAGGCGGACAACGTGCAGATCATGCGCGGCGACGCATTGGCGGTGGCGCAATCTGCCGCCGCGCGCGGCCAGAAATTCGACCTGATTTTCCTCGATCCACCGTATCAGCAAGAGTTTTTGGAGCGCTGCCTGCCGCAGTGCACAAGAATCTTGAAAGAGGGCGGCCTGGTCTACGCCGAGTCCGGCGCGGCGCTGGAATTCGAAGCGGACGCGACGCCGGATTGGATGGCGCCATGGGAAGTGATCCGCGCCGACAAGGCGGGAATGGTATTCTTCCATTTGCTCAAGTTGAAGGCATTAGTGGCTTAGTAACAACTAAGTTGCAACCAATTCTGTGCAAACTGCCCGATATTAAGGCAAACATCGTTTTTCAGGCATAATGCGCGTTCTATATTGGTGCACTGCAGGGAGCCGCAATGGTAGTAGCCGTTTATCCAGGAACTTTCGATCCGCTGACCCGTGGTCATGAAGATCTGGTGCGTCGCGCATCGGGTCTGTTCGACACGCTGGTGGTCGGCGTCGCCGACAGTAAGAACAAGAAACCTTTCTTTTCACTGGAAGAACGCCTGACCATCGCCAACGAAGTGCTGGGCCACTATCCGAACGTGAAAGTGGAAAGTTTTTCCGGTCTGTTGAAGGATTTCGTGCGCGAGCACGACGCCCGCGTCATCGTTCGCGGCCTGCGCGCCGTGTCCGACTTCGAGTACGAGTTCCAAATGGCGGGCATGAACCGCTACCTGCTGCCGGACGTCGAAACATTGTTCCTGACGCCGTCCGACCAGTACCAGTTCATCTCCGGCACCATCGTGCGCGAAATCGCCGTGCTGGGCGGAGATGTCTCCAAGTTTGTTTTCCCATCGGTCGACCGCTGGCTGCAAAAGAAAATCGCAGCCACCCAGACCGAATAAGCGAGTTCCGTCATGGCCTTAATGATCACCGACGACTGTATCAATTGCGACGTGTGCGAGCCCGAGTGCCCGAACGACGCGATCTACATGGGCGCGGAAATTTACGAAATCAATCCGGACAAGTGCACCGAGTGCGTCGGCCATTTCAATGAGCCGCAATGCCAGCAGGTCTGTCCGGTCAGCTGCATCCCCTTCAATCCCGCCTGGCGCGAGACCGAAGAGCAGCTGCGCGCCAAATACGAGCACCTGCAGGCCGCCAAGGCCTGATCGCCATGCGACGCCGACAACTCATCAAGAGCTTGGTGGCTGGCGCCGTAGGGGCCGCCTGCGTCCAGCTGCCCGCGTTTGCGACCGTCGAGGTGGCAGGCGCCAAGTTCGACGACATCGCCACCGTGGCCGGCAAGGAGCTCAAGCTCAACGGCGCCGGGCTGCGCACCAAGGTCATCTTCAAGGTGTATGCGGCCGGTCTGTACCTGGCCGAAAAGAAAACCACCGTCCCCGACGTGCTCGGCGCGACCGGCCCGCGCCGCGTCAGCATCGTCATGCTGCGCGATGTCAGCTCGGATGATTTCGGCAAGTCCTTCATGGAAGGCTTGAGTTCGAACACCGACAAGATCGAACGCACCCGCATCCTGCCGCAGACGATGAAGTTCGGCGAAGTGTTCGCGCAGATCCAGACGCTGAAAAAAGGCGACCAGATGCTGCTCGACTGGATACCGGGCGAGGGCACCCAGTGCTATCTGAACGGTAAAAAGTTGGGGGAGTTGATGCCGGATGTTGCGTTCTATAACGCCGTGCTGCGTATCTGGCTGGGCGACAAGCCGGTGGACAGCTCGCTCAAACCCGCCCTGCTGGGCGAGCGGTAAAACCAAACCCGCATCCTTTTAGCGATACGCTAGCCTTACCGCTTAGGGGTCTGACCCCATACGGGGTCAGACCCCGGTTGGCCGTGCGGGTTTAGAAAATCAGGCGCGCGAAGCCATCGCGCGCAGCTCGGCGGCATGGCTCGCACCGCATTCGCTGGTGTTGAGCATGCGCTTGAGCATCATCGCATCGCGCATCTGACGGCGTTGCAGGCGTTCTTCCTTGGTCAACTTCGGTTTTACGATCAGCATGGCCGCGCGCGCGACGCCGCGCAGCAGCGGTTTGAACAAAACCAGCAGACCCACGGTGACAACGGCGACCAGCGCCAGCTGTATAGCGGTGATGAACGAAAGAGCTTGCAGTACTGAGATGATGGTAGACATGATAGACCGGTGCATTTAGAATCAAGTTAACTATAGTGCAGCGCAACATAAGTATCCAATTTACTTCCACGATAACAATTATTCGTTTGGTGAATGGCGAAGTTTATCCTTGACGAGAAATCCGTATTTCTCGATACTGTCTTATCCTATTTTCATACTACCTGAGCCAACATGAGCTTTTTGACGCTGGACTTGAATTTGTTACGCGTCTTCGACGCCGTGATGACAGAACAAAATCTGACACGCGCGGCCGGCCATCTGGCCATGACCCAGCCCGCCGTCTCGAACGCGATCAAGCGTCTGCGCGAGAGCCTGGGCGACGAATTGCTGATACGCACCGCCTACGGCGTCAAGCCGACGCCGCGCGCCGAATCGCTGTGGCCGTCCGTGCGCAGCGCGCTGGCCAGCCTGGAGGCTGCCGTGGCGCCGGAGACCTTCGACGTTTCCGCCGCCCACGCGACCTTCCGCATGGCGATGGCCGACGCCACCGCCGCCTTCTGGCTGCCGTCGCTGATGCGTTCAATCGAAGTGGAAGCGCCCGGCGTGAACGTGCGCATGGTGCCATTGACCACGCGCGAACCGCGGCCGATGCTGCTGCGGGGCGATATCGACCTGGCGGTTGGCTTCTTCCCTGGTGTGGCGGCGCAGCTGTCGTACGAGACGGGTTCGCCGATCCGCCATGAGCGACTGTATTCCGGACATTACGTTTGCGTGATGCGGCGCGACCATCCGCTGGCCAAGGTCGAGCTGAACCTGGATAACTATTGCAAGGCCAATCACCTGTTGGTGAGTTTCTCGGGCCGCGCGCATGGTCTGGTCGACGAGGCGCTGGCGCAAATCCAGCGCGAGCGGCGGATTTTGCTGACCGTGAACCAGTTCTTCACGGCGGGGAGGGTGGTGGCGAACTCGGATCTGATCACCGTGTTGCCGCGTCACTTGATCGCCTCGACGGGCATGACCGACGCGTTGATCGCCAAGGAATTGCCGTTCCAGCTGCCGGCGGTCCACCTGGACATGCTGTGGCACGAGCGCGATGCGCGCAGCCCGGCGCACAAGTGGCTGCGTATGCATCTGGAAGGCATGAATCAGGTGGCGGCGCGGACCGCGCCGGGCAGCTCGCCGAAGAAAGACACCGCCTGATTGCTCGCTCGGGCGTTTAACCCGCAAGGCGGCGCACAGGGGTCGTACCCTGCGGGTACGACCCCGCCTTTCGGGGTTACCGCGCGGCTCAATCCACGGCTAACCCGCCCAGTCGATCAGTGCTTGGTGCTGGAGCGGTATCCGATCCGGAAACCACCCCAATGCTTGCCGTTGACATAAATCGGCGCCGACAGGTCGTGCATCACTTCCCCCGTATCGCGCTTATACGTCTGCAACAAAAACGGCTTGATGTTCGAGCCGCAACGCTTGCCCGTGCGATCGCTGAAAATCCGCTTGGTGCGATTGTTGACGATATCGACGTCATAATTCCCAGTCAACGGCTGCGAAAACTTCTTGTTGTGGGTGGGGAAATAGCCGTTGTTATCCACAGCACCCGCGTAAGCCAGCTGCGGCATGGACACCAGCAGCGCCTCCTGCAATGAAGGCAGCACGCGATCCGTAAAATCATCGAACCTCGTCTTATGCTTGGGAGGATCGGTATTCGGAATCGGCGTATAAGTCCGGTCGAACAACGCATCCCGGGTAATCTTGCCCGACGACAGCGCCGCTTCGAAAATCCTGCCCACTTCCTGCGCCGCCTGCTGCGCGGCATGCCGGATCGCATCGTGCGACGTGGCGATCGACGACTCGCCCAGCGCGCCCGTGATGACCTCGGCCCGCTCGGCCAGCGCCATCGCCGAACTAGCGGCGCGCGGCAATTCCTTCTCCGTGGATAACAGACTGTCGCGGATGCTGGCGATCGCCGCCGCGATTTCCTCGGTGGTGGCGACATGCTCGCGCGACGCCCGGGCGATCTGGCCGATCTCGTCTTCCGAGACGCCGGAGGAACGCTCGATATTGCCCAGCAACCCGTGCACCTTCTCCACATTGCCGGCCGCTTCGCTGACCTGCACCGCCAGCGACGTCATGCCGGTGGCGGCTTGTTCCGCTTGCTGGTTGATCTCGCGCACCATGGTGCTGATCTCGTCGGTCGCTTCCTTGGTGCGCAACGCCAACTGGCGCACCTCGCTGGCGACGACGGCAAAACCGCGTCCCTGTTCACCGGCGCGCGCCGCCTCGATGGCGGCATTCAGCGCCAACAGGTTGGTACGGGCGGAAATCTCGCTGATCGCCTCGGTGAAACCGTAGATCTTGCGGGAATTGGTTTGGAGGCTGGTCATGACGGACGCGGCCGTCTGGGCGTCCTGGCGCGCGGTGCGGATGCGTTGCAGGCCGTTGTCCGCCTCGCTGCGGCCGGCGACGGTCTCGCCACGCACCTGGGCGGCGATTTTGGCGGCGCGCTCGGCGTTGGCGGCGATGCGCTCGGTGGTCGCGGCGTTTTGCGCCGAGCTCTGGACAATGCCGCCGGCGGTGCCGACATCGAGCTCGATCTTCTTCTTAACGGAATCGACGAAGTAGGAGGTTTCCGCCGCGCCGATCATGATGGCATCGATTTCAGCGCCGACGGTCTGGGCGAAGCGGCGCACGCCGCCCTCGTCGTTGTCCTGGCGCGCCGCCCACCAGGAGATCAGCGCGCCGGCCAGCGCCGCCGGCGCCGCCGTGTAGATCAACGAGGCTTTGTCGCCCGCAGCCAGATTGAACAAGTACGCCAAGCAAGTCCCGCCAGCCGTAGCGCCCAACAACCATAATCCACGTTGCACCAACTTATGCTGCAAAAGCTTCATTTGTCCCCCGTTGAACCCGACGCTATGGTGCGTAGCGACTAATTTATTTCCTACATACTACTTTATAGGTAACTTGGTGGTATTCTTGACTTCTTCCATCACGGCATAAGTGTGGGTTTCCCGCACACCTTTTTGGAGCAGGGTTTTACCCAGGAATTCGCGGTAGGCGGCCATGTCCTTGACCCGGGCTTTGACCAGGTAGTCGAAACCGCCGGCGACCATGTGGCATTCCAGCACTTCCGGAATGACCTGGACGCTGTGTTTGAAGGCGTCGAACACTTCGGGCGTCGTGCGATCGAGCACGACTTCGATGAAGACGAGCAATGAAACGTCAAGCAGCTGGGGATTCAGTTGCGCGGTGTAGCCCATGATGTAGCCGGACTCGTGCAACTTGCGCACGCGCTCCAGGCAAGCGGCCGGTGACAGATTTACCCGCGCCGCCAGCTCCACGTTGCTGATGCGACCATCGCTCTGCAACTCCATCAAGATTTTTTTGCTGATCTTGTCTAACATTTCCGGGGACTCCCAAATAAATATTATTTGGTTAAATTGTCTCACTAAAAACAATCTATTGCTAGCCCCCTGTAATACCAGAATTAATCCAGAAGAATTCACTTTACAATCGAATCATCAGCAGTTCACGATTCGAGACCACGATTCAACCTCAATTCACGCTCTCAAGCTACCCGCTTGCAGAGCGTGTTTTTGTAAGTGGACGCTCCTAAATTTCTATTCTGAGAGTCATTCATGCAAGCAGCAGATCCGACCGTTTTCACCCCCTTCGCAGCGTTACAAGCAGAAATCCTGCGCGACCCGATTCCATTGCGCGCAGCAGTGACGGCGGCCTACCGGCGCGACGAAGTGAGCGCGGTTCAGTGGTTGTTGGATCAGATCAAAAACAACGACGCCAATAGCTTGCAACAGGCGCAGCAACTGGCGCATAAACTGGTCAGCTCGGTACGCGAACAGCGCACCCGCGCCTCCGGCGTCGACGCCCTGATGCACGAGTTCTCGCTATCGTCGGAAGAGGGTGTCGCGCTGATGTGCCTGGCCGAAGCACTGTTGCGTATTCCCGACAATGCCACCGCCGACCGCCTGATCGCCGACAAAATCAGCAAGGGCGACTGGCGCAAGCACCTGGGCGAGTCGCCGTCGCTGTTCGTCAACGCGGCCACGTGGGGTCTGCTCATCACCGGCAAACTGGTCAGCACCAACAGCGAGACCGGCCTGGGCTCGGCCTTGACCAAGCTTATTTCCAAAGGCGGCGAGCCGCTGATCCGCAAAGGGGTCGACCTGGCGATGCGCATGCTGGGCAATCAGTTCGTCACCGGCCAGACCATCGACGAAGCCATCAAGAATGGCCAGGGCAACGAGGCGCGCGGTTATCGTTATTCATATGACATGTTGGGCGAGGCGGCGCTGACCGAGGCCGACGCCAAGAACTACTATGCCTCCTACGAGACGGCGATCCACGCGATCGGCAAGGCTTCGAACGGGCGCGGCATCAAGAACGGTCCCGGTATTTCGGTCAAGCTGTCGGCGCTGCACCCGCGTTACAGCCGCGCCCAGCGCGCGCGCGTGATGGAGGAATTGCTGCCGCGTATGCGTCAACTGGTGCTGCTGGCCAAGCACTACAACATCGGCCTGAACATCGATGCGGAAGAGGCCGACCGCCTGGAACTGTCGCTGGACCTGATGGAGGCGCTGGCTTACGACCCGGAACTGGCCGGCTTCGAAGGCATCGGCTTCGTCGTGCAGGCGTATCAGAAGCGCTGCCCGTTCGCGATCGATTTCCTGATCGACCTGGCCAAGCGCAGCGGCCGCAAATTCATGGTGCGCCTGGTCAAGGGCGCGTATTGGGATGCGGAGATCAAGCGCGCCCAGGTGGACGGCATGAGCGGCTATCCGGTCTACACGCGCAAGGTCTACACCGACGTTTCCTATCTGGTGTGCGCGCAAAAGCTGCTCGGCGCAACCGACGTAATCTATCCCCAGTTCGCCACGCACAACGCGCAAACCTTGTCGACCATCTACACCTGGGCCAAGCGCGACGGCGTGACCGACTACGAATTCCAGTGCCTTCACGGCATGGGCGAATCGCTGTACGACCAGGTCGTCGGCAAGGACAACCTGGACAAGCCGTGCCGTATTTACGCGCCGGTCGGCACGCATGAAACCTTGCTGGCCTACCTGGTGCGCCGCCTGCTGGAGAACGGCGCCAACTCGTCGTTCGTCAACCAGATCGTCGACGAGGCGATTCCGATCGAATCGCTGATCAAGGACCCGGTCGCCCAGGCGCGCGAGCAGGGCGGCCAGCCGCACGCCGGCATTCCGCTGCCGCAAGCGATGTTTGGCGCTGAGCGCAAGAACTCGGCAGGCTTCGACCTGGCCAACGAGGACGTGCTGCGCGAGATTTCGGCGGCGCTGGCCGTGCCGCGCACCTGGTACGCGTCGCCGCTGCTGGCGGGCGGCGTCAGCGTCGGCCAGCCGGTGCAGGATGTCAGCAATCCGGCCCAGCATAGCGATATCGTCGGCAAACTGGTCGAAGCGACCACCACCGACGTCGACAGCGCGCTGATCAGCGCCAGCAATTTTGCGATGGATTGGCAGACCACCCAGCCGTCCGAACGCGCCGCCGCGTTAAACCGCGCCGCCGACCTGTTCGAAGCGAACGCGATGGAACTGATGACCCTGGCGATCCGCGAAGCGGGCAAGTCGTTGCCGAACGCGATCGCCGAGCTGCGCGAAGCGGTCGATTTCCTGCGTTACTACGCGGCCGAAGTCGCCGGTTCGACCAATACCCTGGCCTTGGGTCCGGTCACCTGCATCAGCCCGTGGAACTTCCCGCTCGCGATTTTCACCGGCCAGGTCGCCGCCTCGCTGGCGGCGGGCAACGTGGTGCTGGCCAAGCCGGCCGAGCAAACGCCGCTGATCGCGCACCGCGCGGTCGAGCTGCTGCACGAAGCGGGCATTCCGCGCGCCGCGCTGCAATTCCTGCCTGGCCGTGGCGAAGTGGTCGGCGCCGCGCTGACCGCCGATCCGCGTGTGAAAGGTGTGATCTTCACCGGCTCGACCGAAGTGGCGCAGCTGATCAACCGCACCTTGGCCAAGCGTGCGGCCGCCGAGAACATCGAGATTCCGCTGATCGCCGAGACCGGTGGTCAAAACGCGATGATCGTCGATTCGTCGGCCTTGCCGGAACAGGTTGTTCAGGATGCGATTTCGTCCGCCTTCGACAGTGCCGGCCAGCGTTGCTCGGCGCTGCGCGTGCTGTTCCTGCAGGAAGATATCGCCGACAAAACCATCAAAATGCTCAAAGGCGCGATGCTGGAGCTGAAAGTCGGCTGTCCGGACCGCCTGGTGACCGATATCGGCCCGGTCATCGACGCCGAAGCGCAGCAAAACCTGCTGGCGCACATTAACAAGCTCAAGGGCACAGCGGTGAATTACTTCTCGCTGGATCTGCCATCAAGCGTGATTACCGCCGGTACTTTTGTTCCGCCGACGGTACTGGAGATCCGTTCACTGTCGGAACTGACGCAAGAAGTCTTCGGCCCGGTTCTGCACGTGATCCGCTACAAGCGGGCCGATCTGCCGAAACTGGTCCAGCAAATCAACGAAAGCGGTTTTGGCCTGACCCTGGGCATACATTCGCGCATCGATGAAACGATCGACTACATCAGCTCGAACGCGCATGTCGGCAATATCTACGTGAATCGCAACATCGTCGGCGCGGTTGTGGGCGTGCAGCCATTTGGTGGCGAAGGCAAATCCGGCACCGGCCCGAAAGCCGGCGGTCCGCTGTACTTGAAGCGTCTGCAGCGCGGTGCAACAGCAACGCCGCAACACCAGCACGACCGCCAGGCGACGCCCGCGCTGGACGCCCTGACCGCCTGGGCGCAAAAGCACGGCCGCGATGGCATCGCCAAGCTGGCCGATCAGTACAGCCGCACGACGATGCTGGGCAGCCTGACCGCCTTGCCGGGCCCGACCGGCGAGCGCAACACGCTGGCGTTGGTGCCACGTGGCGCGGTGGTTTGTGCCGCAGGCACCCAGGACGGCCTGCTGAACCAGCTGGCCGCCGTACTCGCCACCGGAAATATTGCCCTGCTCGCAGGCGAGACGGCCAAGCTGGTGCCAGGAGATCTGCCGGCGACAGTGAAGGACCGCATCAAGCCAGTGGCCGATTTAAACGGTTTCGAAGGCGATTTCCAGATCGCCCTGGTGGAATCGATGCTGGCCGGCAGCTTGTACAGCCAACTGGCGGCCCGTAGCGGGGCGCTGGTGAGCCTGATCGACACGAACGAGGATGGGGCCATCCCCCTGTGGCGTTTGCTTGCTGAGCGGGCTCTGTGCGTCAACACGACCGCTGCGGGCGGCAACGCCAGCCTGATGACGCTCGAAGCGTAAGAAACCAAGCTGTGAATACGAAGGGCCGGGATAAAACCCGGCCCTTTTTACATCCGTTGCTTTTACGGCTTGCAGAAGTTGTGGATAACCTCGAACGCGTAGCGCGATGCTACGGTTTTGATGAAATGCATGAAGTCGACGGCGGCGTCGTCATTGGCATTGTCCGAGATCGTTCTGATCACCGCGAACGGGATGCCAAGCTCAAAACACACTTGCGCGACGGCTGCACCTTCCATTTCCACTGCTAATAATTCAGGCAATCCGGCTTTGATGGCCTGGATTTGCGCCAATTTTCCGATGAACTGGTCGCCGCTGGCGATCAATCCACGATGCACACGCGTGGTTTTCGCGGCTGCGATGGCCAATCTTTCCGTCAAGGCGACGTCGGTGGCGAAGTGAGATAGCCCCGTTAGCGGGATTTCAAACTGCGGAAACAGTGGGCTGGCATCGAAATCATGCTGAACCAACGCTTCCGCGACGACGATATCGCCCACTTTGACGTTTCTATCCCCGCTTCCAGCGACGCCGGTGAAGACGATGTGGGTAACTCCGAACTTTTCCACAAGGATTGCGGCTGTCATCGCCGCTGCGACCTTGCCTATACGCGACAGAACGCACACAGCGTCGATTTCCCAGAGTTTCCCGGTCGTGTACTCCCTCATGCCATGGACGTGCTTGTAGGGGCTCTCAAGGGCTTCTATCAGCCCATGCTGTTCTTCAGCCAACGCACTAATGATGCCTAGACGCATATCTTTTTCCTGTTTTTCGAGTGGTGGCTGTGGACTTCTTGCTAGTTCTCCACAGTGCGAAGCTAAAAACGGTCGATTTTAAGGCGTTTTTTGCTGTGTAAACGGGTCTTTGCCCACGAAGAGGGCCTCAGATTTCGTCAGAAATCTGCGCTTTTTCGGGTTTTCGGGGTGTTTTTCGCTTTTCATGGTTTAGTAGTTTACAAAGATATATATAAAAAATAGTAGTAGTAGTAAACGGGCATTTAGCTGTGGATAAGTTCTGTATACGTTTACGAATCATCGGTTTACGCGAAAGATAAGCACTTGCATAAGCGCTGTACCATTTGCAGAGCAATTCTGTATAAAATGTCGGCCCTTGGATAACTTCGTGCTTACTCACAACTCATCCTGTGGATATCCAGTAAGTTATTCACAGGTAGCACGGTTTTGCAGTGTTTTCTGAGCTTTTCAGCAACATCAACTACGGCTACAGCCCCGAGATCTCATCTAAACCACGTAGGGCGGATTAGCGAAGCGTAATCCGCCAGGATCCGTCGGCGGCTCGTCGATGGCCGATTACGACCTTCGGTCTAATCCGCCCTACGTGTCTCCAGAGTAATTTTTGTTTTGCAGGTCATCAGCTTGCTAAGCAACCTTCATCTTTCTTGCTGGGACCTCTTTTTTTGAGACAAACGGCTTCAGGCGCTTGCGCCTCGGTTTTTTGGGGTTTTCTTCGAGCCGCGTGAACTATGGTTTACTCTAAAGATGTATATATAAAAATAGTAGTAGTTGTTAACGTAGACACTTTTCTGTGGATAAGTCCTCATTTTGGATTAGAATCAGGCGTTTACGAACTTCATAAGCAGGCTCGTAAGCCGTGTATGACCAAAGAACTGTTTTGGGATAAGAAAACAGCTCTCCAGAAATTTTTTGTTTACTCACATATCGTGCCTGTGGATATCCATAGACTTATCCACAGGGGTAAGTGGGCATTAAAGTGAGAAATATGATGAATCTGACATCCGTTTTTCCCCATCCAATCATCCAGGGGCCTACCGCAGGCGGGCCCAACACCCCGGCCCAAGTCGCCGCCGTCTCCAATGCCGGAGCGCTCGGTTCTCTGGCTTGCTCCTTACTTTCTCCAGCAACGATCCGCGAACAAACCGCACAAATCCGTGCGTTGACGGAGAGACCGTTCTGCCTCAACTTCTTCGTTTTGGAGACTCCGCAGCCGGACCCGGTCGAAATAAGCAGGGCTGTCGAATGGTTGAAACCGCTGTGGTCGTCGCTTGGGTGGACCGAGTTACCCACACCGGCCAAGTGGTGCGAGGACTTCGCCGCCCAGTTCGAGGCGCTGATCGAACTGCGCCCGGCCGTCGCCAGCTTCACTTTTGGCATCCTGAGCGCCGAACAAATCCAGCGTTTGCACGACGCAGGCATTGTCGTGATCGGCACAATCACCCATGCCCAGGAAGCCATCGAATGGCAGAGCAGGGGCGCCGATGCGGTGATCGCTTCCGGCACCGAGTCGGGCGGCCATCGCGGCACCTTTATCGGCGCGCAGGAAGACGCGACATTGAAAACGTTCGAGCTGTTGCCGAAAATTGTGGCGGCGGTGGATATTCCCGTCATCGCCGCCGGCGGCATCATGGACGGCGCCGACATCAAACGGGCGCTGGACATGGGCGCGCAGGCCGTTCAGATGGGAACCGCCTTCCTGGTGACCGACGAATCGGCAATTAATCCACACTACAAACAACGGTTGTTGACTGCCGGCGACCATCCGACGCGTCTGACCCGCACCTTTTCCGGCCGCTACGCGCGTGGATTGGTGAACCGCGTGATGCGGGATCTGGAGCCGGTCGAAACGCAATTGCCGGCATATCCGATCCAAAACGCGCTAACCTCGCCGATCCGCGCCGAAGCCGCCAAACGCGGCGATACCGAACTGATGTCGCTGTGGTGCGGCACCGGTGTCGCACGCGCCAGGCCGATGCCCGCCGCCAAGCTTGTTGAAACATTGCTATCGGAGATGAACGCAGCGTAGACTAAGCCTCAGACCGCCGAGAGAGCCCAACGCCCCGGCATACCGAGTCATCCTTGGAGGAGCAGTTTTTGGAATCAGCAGGCGACTACGATTACATCATCATTGGGGCAGGCTCGGCTGGCTGCGTATTGGCAAACCGTTTAAGCGCCGACAGAAACGTCGACGTCCTGCTGATCGAGGCGGGCGGCAGGGACGATTATGTGTGGATCCACATCCCGGTCGGCTATCTGCATTGCATCGACAATCCGCGCACCGACTGGATGTTCCGCACCGAAGCCGACGCCGGCCTGAACGGGCGCAGCCTGCTTTACCCGCGCGGCAAAGTACTGGGCGGAAGCTCGTCCATCAACGGCATGATTTACATGCGCGGCCAGGCGGAAGATTACAACCGCTGGGCCGAGCTGACCGGTGACACTAGCTGGCGTTGGGACCAGGTGCTGCCGCTGTTTAAAAATAGCGAGGATTATCACGGCGGCGCTTCCGAAGAGCACGGCGCCGGCGGTCCGTGGCGCGTGGAAAAACAGCGCCTCTCCTGGCAGATACTGGACGCGTTCCGCGATGCGGCCGAACAAACCGGCATCGCGAAAGTCGACGATTTCAATCGCGGCGACAACGCCGGCTGCGGCTATTTCGAAGTCAATCAAAAACGCGGCATCCGCTGGAACACGGCGAAGGCTTTCCTGAAGCCGGTGTCGGGCCGTCCCAATCTGACGGTCATGACCGGCTGCCACGTGGAACGATTGCAGATCGAAATGAGCGATCAAGGTCCCGTGTGCAAAGGCGTGATTTTCACCGGTGGCGGCGCCAAGTACCAAGCGATGGCCGCGAAAGAAACCGTGCTGGCCGCTGGCGCCGTTGGTTCGCCGCATATTTTGCAGTGCTCGGGCATCGGCTCGGCCGCGAAGCTGCTTGATCACGGTATCGCGCCGCTGGCGGAGCTGCCCGGCGTCGGTGAAAACCTGCAGGATCATCTGCAGCTGCGCATGGTCTACAAGCTCGGCGGCGGTGCCCGCACCTTGAACACGATGGCGTCGAACTGGTTCGGCAAGATGAAGATCGGCCTGGAGTATGCAATGTTCCAGAGCGGGCCGATGTCGATGGCGCCGTCGCAGCTGGGCGCGTTCGCGCGCTCCGATGCCAATCAGCCGACACCCAATCTTCAGTATCACGTGCAGCCCTTGTCGCTGGAAAAATTCGGCGACCCTTTGCACGCCTTCCCCGCGTTCACCGCCAGCGTGTGCAACCTGCGTCCGACATCGCGCGGCCATGTGCATATCGCCGGCGCCGATTCGTATGCGCCTCCCAAGATTTCGCCGATGTATTTGAGTACCGCCGAGGACCGCAAAGTGGCGGCGGCGGCGCTGACGTTGACGCGCCAAATCGTCGCGTCGCCCGCGCTGAACAAGTTCGCGCCGGAGGAATACAAGCCCGGCATCCACTACCGCACCGAGGAAGAACTCGCGGAGGCGGCAGGCCATATCGGCACCACCATCTTCCATCCGGTCGGCACCTGCAAGATGGGCCGCGCCGACGATCCCACCGCCGTCGTCGATAGCCAATTGCGTGTCATCGGCGTCGCCGGTTTGCGCGTTGTGGACGCATCCATCATGCCCTTCATCACCTCTGGTAACACCAACTCCCCGACGATCATGATCGCCGAAAAAGCTTCAGAAATGATCCGTTCAGCCTGGAAATGATGGGACCGCTTGTTAGCGTTAGATCAAAAGTAAGTAGTAGTTATACTGTATTGTTAGCTAATTTTTTACTCTGTATGATCTAAAAAAATTTAGTACCTTGAACCATAGAAGCAAGGGAGACAGGATGTCCGGTGTTATCTTGGAAACGAAGAACCTGACCAAGCAGTTCAGAGGTTTTACTGCGGTCAATGACGTCAATTTGAAAGTGCAGCGCGGTCATATCCACGCGCTGATCGGCCCCAACGGCGCCGGTAAAACCACATGCTTTAATCTGCTCACGAAATTCCTGGTGCCGACTTCGGGCCAGATTCTGTTTAACGAAAAAGACATCACCGCAGCGAAGCCGGCGCAGATCGCCCGCATGGGTGTGATTCGTTCGTTCCAGATTTCGGCGGTGTTTCCCCACCTGACGGTGCTGCAGAATGTCCGCATCGGATTGCAGCGCCAGCTGGGGACGAGCTTCCATTTCTGGCAGAGCGAGCGGGCTTTAAACAAGCTCAACGACCGCGCGATGCAGTTGCTGGCCGAGGTCGACCTGACCGAGTTCGCCGACACCGTCACCGTCGATATGCCTTATGGGCGCAAGCGCGCTTTGGAGATCGCCACCACGTTGGCGATGGAGCCGGAGCTGATGCTGCTCGATGAGCCGACGCAGGGCATGGGACACGAGGACGTTCACCGCGTAACCGACCTCATCAAAAAAGTGTCGGCCGGCCGCACCATTTTGATGGTCGAACACAATATGAAAGTCGTGTCCGGCATCTGCGACAAGATCTCCGTTTTGCAGCGCGGCGCCATGCTGGCCGAGGGCACCTACGCGGAAGTGTCGCGTAATCCGCAAGTGATGGAAGCGTACATGGGCACCGAAGCCGCCGAGCTCGAAGGAGCCCACTGATGACGGCCGCCCTGCAAATCTCCAACCTGCAAACCTGGTACGGCGAATCGCACATCCTGCACGACGTCAACCTGACGGTGCAGCCCGGCGAAGTGGTCACCTTGCTGGGCCGTAACGGCGCCGGCCGCACCACCACCTTGCGCGCCATCATGGGATTGACCGGCGCGCGCAAGGGCTCGATCAAGATCAACGGCGTCGAGGCGATCGGTTTGCCGACGCATAAGATCGCCCACCTCGGCGTTGGCTATTGCCCCGAGGAGCGCGGCATTTTCGCCTCGCTGTCGACCGAGGAAAACCTGTTGCTGCCGCCGCAGTTGTCGACCGGCGACAAGGGCATGTCGATCAAGGAAATCTACGCGATGTTCCCCAACCTGGAGGAGCGCAAGCACAGCCAGGGCACCCGCCTGTCGGGGGGCGAGCAGCAGATGTTGGCGGTGGCGCGCATCCTGCGCACCGGCGCGCGCCTGTTGCTGCTCGATGAAATTTCGGAGGGCCTGGCGCCGGTCATCGTGCAAGGCCTGGCGCGCATGATCACCACCCTCAAATCGAAGGGCTACACCATCGTCATGGTGGAACAGAATTTCCGGTTCGCCGCGCCGCTGGCGGACCGGTTTTATGTGATGGAACACGGTCAGATCGTCGAGACTTTTGTTTCATCGGAATTGAGCGACAAGATGCCGGTACTGACCGAGCTGCTTGGCGTGTAGAAAATTACTTCATCGTTCTGTGACTATACAAATCGAAATCACGACTATTCGAACGGAGACAAAATGAAACTCAAAGCTATCACCATCGCCGCCACCGCCGTCTGCGCGCTAGGCCTGTCCTTTGCCGCGCAAGCCCAGGTTTCCGGCGACACCATCAAGATCGGCATGATCACCGACATGTCCGGCCTGTACACGGATATCGACGGCGCCGGCGGCGCCGAGGCCATCAAAATGGCGATTGCGGATGCCGGCGTCGTCCTCGCCGGCAAGAAGGTGGAGTTCATCTCCGCCGACCACCAGAACAAGGCAGACATCGCCGCCTCCAAGGCGCGCGAATGGTTCGACCAGCAGGGCGTCGACATGCTGATCGGCGGCACCAACTCCGGCGCCAACCTGGCCATGGCCAAGGTCGCCGCGGAAAAGAAAAAGGTCTTCATCTCGATCGGCGCCGGCTCGGCCCGCTTGACCAATGAGGAGTGCACGCCTTACACCGTGCACTACGCCTACGACACGATCGCATTGGCGCGCGGCACCGGCGGCGCCATCGTCAAGCAGGGCGGCAAGAACTGGTACTTCATGACCGCCGACTACGCCTTTGGCCAGTCGCTGGAAAAGGATACGTCGGACGTGGTCAAGGCCGCCGGCGGCAAGGTGATGGGTTCGGTCAAGCATCCATTGTCGGCGTCGGACTTCTCGTCCTTCCTGCTGCAGGCGCAGTCGTCGGGCGCGCAGATCCTCGGCCTGGCCAACGCCGGCGGCGACGCGATCAACTCGATCAAGGCCGCCAACGAGTTTGGCATCACCAAGAAGATGAAACTGGCCGGCTTGCTGATCTTCATCAACGACGTCCACTCGCTTGGCCTGAACCTGACGCAGGGCATGTACCTGACCGACGGCTGGTACTGGGACCAGAACCAGGAAACGCGCGATTGGTCGAAGCGCTACTTCGCCAAGATGAAGAAGTCGCCGTCGATGTTGCAGGCGGCCGACTACTCGGCCGCCGCCAACTACCTGAAAGCGGTCAAGGCCGTGGGTACGGACGACGCCGACAAGGTCATGGCCCATCTGAAGGCCAACAAGATCAACGACATGTTCGCCAAGAATGGCGTGATCCGTCCGGACGGCCGCATGGTCCACGACATGTACCTGATGGAAGTGAAAAAGCCTTCGGAATCGAAATATCCGTGGGATTACTACAAGGTCGTGGCCACCATTCCGGGCGACCAGGCATACGCCACCAAGGCCGAAACCAAATGCAGCCTGTGGAAATAAGCTGAGTTGTGCACAGGGCCGGCGCAGCGCCACTCCGCGTGGCGAGGCGCCGGTCCGTTCCTTGTGTTCGTTCTTGTTCTTGTCCTTGTTTTTGTCCTCGTACTCCGCCTCGCCGTCCGGCCAGGTGCTCTTTAGACTGTGATCTCATGGAAATTTTCGGCTATCCCTTGAGCGTATGGATGAGCCAGCTGCTGCTGGGGCTGGTGAACGGCTCCTTCTACGCGATGCTGTCACTCGGCCTGGCCGTCATCTTTGGCCTTCTCAACGTTATTAACTTTTCCCACGGCGCCCTGTACATGATGGGTGCCTTCGTGGCTTGGATGGGGATGACTTATTTCGGTCTGAACTATTGGACCATGCTGCTGCTGGCGCCGCTGATCATCGGCGTGTTCGGCATCGTTATCGAAAAGACCATGCTGCGCCACCTGTACAAGCTCGATCATTTATACGGCTTGCTGCTGACTTTTGGCATCACCTTGCTGATCGAGGGCGTGTTCCGCTCCTTCTACGGCGTCTCGGGTCAGCCGTTCCAGGTACCCGACGCGCTGGCAGGCGCCACCGACCTCGGCTTCATGGTGATGCCGAACTACCGCGCCTGGGTGGTCGTGGCGTCCGTTGTCGTCTGCCTGGCCACCTGGTACGTGATCGAAAAGACCAAACTGGGCGCCTATTTGCGCGCCGGCACCGAGAATCCGAAGCTGGTGGAAGCGTTCGGCATCAACGTGCCGCTGATGGTCACGCTCACCTACGGCTTCGGCGTCGCTTTGGCGGGCTTTGCAGGGGTGCTGGCGGCCCCGATCATCCAGGTGCAGCCCCTGATGGGTCAGAACCTGATTATCGTCGTATTCGCCGTTGTGGTGATCGGGGGCATGGGGTCGATCATGGGTTCGATTCTCACCGGTCTCGGCCTGGGCGTGATCGAAGGCTTGACCAAGGTCGTGTATGCGCCGTTTTCGTCGACGGTCGTGTTCCTCGTGATGGTGGTCGTGCTGCTGATCCGTCCCGCTGGTTTGTTCGGTAAAGAAAAATAGGAGGGACGATGGACAAGAAAATTGGTTATACGATCGCTTTGGCAATTGCCCTGGCGGCGCCGTTCGTCGGCTATCCGGTGTTCCTCGCCAAGCTGCTGTGCTTTGTGCTGTTCGCCTGCGCCTTCAACCTGCTGATCGGCTTCACCGGCCTGCTGTCGTTCGGCCACGCCGCCTTCTTCGGCGGCGCCGGCTATGTGACCGGCAATGCGCTCAAGGTGTGGGGCTGGCCGTCCGAGCTGGGCATCCTGGCCGGCGTCGTCGGCGCCGCCTTGCTCGGCCTGGTGATGGGCGGCCTGGCGATCCGTCGCCAAGGCATTTACTTCTCGATGATCACCCTGGCGCTGGCGCAGATGGTGTTCTTCGGCGCCCTCAGCGCCGGCGAGTTCACCGGCGGCGAGGACGGCCTGCAAGGCGTTCCACGTGGAAAACTGCTGGGCATGATCGACTTGTCCAACGACACCACGTTGTACTTCTTCGTGCTGGCCATCGCCGTGCTGGCGTTCGCGCTGATCGTGCGCATCGTCCACTCGCCGTTCGGCCAGGTGCTCAAGGCGATCAAGGAAAACGAACCGCGCGCCATCTCGCTGGGCTATGACGTCGACAAGTACAAGCTGCTGGCTTTCGTGCTGTCGGCCGCGCTGGCCGGTCTGGCAGGCGGCACCAAGGTGCTGGTGCAGGGCTTCGAGACCCTGACCGACGTCCACTGGACCATGTCGGGCCTGGTGATCCTGATGACCTTGGTGGGCGGCATGGGCACCCTGGCCGGTCCTATTCTGGGCGCGGTGATCATCATCATGCTGGAAAACAAACTGGGCGACTGGGGCATCTACCTGACCCAGGTCACCGGCATCGAATGGTTCAACACCATCGGCGAAGCCGTGACCATGGTGATCGGCCTGATCTTCATCGTTTGCGTGTTGTTATTCCGCCGCGGAATCATCGGCGAAATTGTCGCCAAGCTCGGCAATAAGAAGCCTGCATGATCTAGCACAGACGCCGGGCGTTCTGCCCGGCGTCCTTTTCAAATCGAGAGTAAATTTTTTTATCCGGCCTCGGGCCGGATTGGGGGTAGTCCGTCTGTTGCTTTGAGTCTTACTGGAAGAAGAGGATGACATGCATACGAAGAAAATCACGCTGGCGCTGGCCGGCATCGCATTGACCGCTTGCGGCCATCACCACGATGAGCCCGAAATCATCAACGAGCGTCCGAGTTATCTCGGCACCATCACCGCGAAAACCTACGACGGCGTCAGCGACGATTTGCTGACCGCCGGCCTGGGGGCGACCGGTCTGGCCGGTGCGCTGCCGGCTTACGCAGACCCCCTGAACCCGACCCCGGCCGAACTGCGCCGCAACGCCATCTACGCCAACTACCGCGCCATCCAGGACATCAGCTCGGCCGCCGGCTACGGCAGGCTGTACGGCCCGAATGTGGACGTCAACGGCACGCCGACGACCAGCGAGGGCAAGATCGCAGGCAGCGAGTTCATCGCCTACGCCGACGACGGCAGCGGCAACAAGAATGTCACCCTGATGGTGCAAATACCGGCCAGCTTCGACGCCAACAATCCCTGCATCATCACGGGCGCGTCGAGCGGTTCGCGCGGCGTCTACGGAGCCATCGGCACGTCCGGCGAGTGGGGCCTGAAGAACAAGTGCGCGGTCGCCTACAGCGACAAGGGCTCGGGCACCGGCCTCTACACGTTCGACGACGACAGCGTGAACCTGCAAAACGGCGTGCGGGCCACGCGCACGGCGGCAGGCAAGAACTCCAACTTCACGCCGATACTGAGCGACGCCGACCGCGCGGCCTTCGCCGCCACCAAGCCCGGACGCATCGCTTTCAAGCACGCCCACTCGCAACAGAATCCGGAAAAGGACTGGGGCAACCACACCTTGCAGGCGGTCGAGTTCGCGTTCTACATGCTGAACGAGCAGTATGGCCGCTACGCCCGGGACAACACGCGCCATGTGGTGCGCTTCACGCCGACCAACACGATCACGATCGGGTCCAGCATCTCCAACGGCGCCGCTTCGGCCTTGCTGGCGGCCGAGCAGGACACCAAGGGCTTGATCGACGGCGTGGCCGCCAACGAACCGCAGATCCAGCCGCGCACCGCGACCGGCTACTCGATCCGCCAGAACGGTGTGCCGGTGACGGGGCAGGGCAAGTGGCTGATCGATTACTCCACCTATGCCGCGCTATACCAGCCGTGCATCGCCTCCACGGCGGCGGCGCCCGGCCGCTGCACGGCGCTGGTCGCCAAGGGCTTGTTGACCGGCGCGGACCTTGCGGCGCAGCAGGAGGACGCCCGCGCGCGGTTGAGGGCTTACGGCTGGCTGCCTGATTCCGACGTGCTGCAGGCCTCGCACGCGCTGACGACGGTGCTGGTGGCCGTGACCTACGCCAACGCCTATGGCCGCTTCTCGGTGACCGACCAGCTGTGCGGATTCACGTTCGCGCCGACCGACGCGACCGGTTCGCCGGTGCCGTTCACGCCGGCGCAGCGCGCCACCAGTTTCGCCACCCAGAACGGCATCATCGGCACGCCGATCTACGAGGCGTCGGTGGGCGGACCGCGCGCGTACAACCTTGGCGTATCGCCGAGCACTAATCTGGCCGACCAATCGCTCGACGGCTTCCTGTGCCTGCGCGCGCTGGCGACCGGCATCGATCCGGTCAACGGCAACGCGCTGACCGGCACCTTGGCGGAGCAGAGCGCACGCGTGCGTTCCGGCGCGGCCGAGTTGCTGGCGACCGGCAATCTGCATGGCAAACCTGCGATCATCGCCGCCGGCCGCAGCGACACGTTGATGGTGGTGAATTTCAATTCGCGCGCTTACCTGGGCTTGAATGCCCTGGCCGAAGGGCCATCGAGCAAGCTGCGCTACATCGAGGTGTTGAACGCCAACCACTTCGACGCCTTCACCAGCGTCTTCCCGCAGAACATCGTGCCGCTGCACATCTATCTGTTCCGCGCGCTAGATGCAATGATGGCCCACCTGCGCAACCCGAGCGTTCCGCTGCCACCGTCGCAGGTGGTGCGCACGGTGACGCGGCCGGACGCGACCACGCCGATGACCGTGGCCAACGTGCCGCCGTTCGTGCAGGCGCCCGCACCGGGCAACCTGATCAACGTCAGCGGCACGACGGTGGATGTTCCTCAGTAAGGTTGTTGTTGAAAGCGGCTGCGTTTAGAAGGCGGCCGCATAAATCGCCCTCGCATCGTCGCGCGTGACGGTGCGGGGGTTGTTCCCCAACAGACGGGTCTGGAGCATGGCGTCATCCGCCAGTTGATCCAGATCCGTTTCCTTTATGCCGACCTGCTGCAAGGTCCGCTCTATCCCCGTGATGGCGGCTATTTGTTGCATCGCAACAACCAGGGCTTCCGCGCGCGCCTCCGCACTGCCGCTTGCTTCCGGCACGACGATCTCCGCCAGCTCCGCATACAGGCCCGCCGCCGCCGGCAGGTTGAAGCGCAGCACGTGCGGCAGCACCAGCGAATTCGACAAGCCGTGTGGCACGTGGAACGTGCCGCCGATCGGATAGGCGAGGGCGTGCACCGCCGCCACCGGAGCGTTGGAGAATGCCTGTCCCGCCAGCATCGCCCCCAACAGCATGGCCTGACGTGCGGCCAGATTGCGGCCGTTCTCGCAAGCGGGAATCAGGTTGGCCGACAGCAGACCCAACGCTTTGCGCGCCAGGATGTCCGACAGCGGGTTCTTTTTGTGGCGGCTGGTGTAGGCCTCGATTGCGTGGACCATGGCGTCGATGCCGGTCGCTGCGGTGACCAGCGGCGGCAAGCCCAGGGTCAGTTCGGCATCGAGCAGGGCCATGTCGGCGTACAACTGCGGAGCGACGACGCCCATCTTGGTGGTGGCGCCGGTGGTGACGATGGCGATGTTGGTCACCTCGGAACCGGTGCCGGCGGTGGTGGGGATCTGCACCAGCGGCAGGCGGCTGCCCTTGACGTTGCCGATGCCGTAGATGGCGCCGATCTCCTGGTCGCCGCCGGCCAGCACGGCGATGAGTTTGGCGACGTCCATCGAGCTGCCGCCGCCCAGGCCGATGACAATGTCGCTGCGATGTTGGCGTGCCGCGCCGACGGCTTCGAGGACGATCTGCTCGGGCGGGTCGGCGACGACGTTGGAGTAGATGCTGACGTCGATGCCGGCCGTCTGCAGGCTGGCGGCGGGGGCGTCCACCAGTCCGGTTTTGAGGAAGCCGGGATCGGTGACGAGCAGGGCGCGTTTGACGGTGGGGAAGCGTTGGGCGATGTGCTCACCGAGTTTGTTTGCGGCGCCCAGTTCGGAGACGATGTGGGCGACGGTGCTGAAATTGAATGCCGGGAAATCGTTCATGGTTGTGGTCCGTGACGTGGTGGATTTCACGTGGAAGCTTACATGATGGCAGGGCACTTTGGGAGACGTGGGGTATGTCGGCTTTAACCCGCACTACGGTCGGAGGGGTCGTACCCCGTATGGGGTACGACCCCGGGGGCTTGCGCTTTGCGGGGTGGATGCGCCAACGCAACGACCTCAACTTCTTCCGTACAATGTGGCTTTTGCGAGTTGGGATATACGGGTCATGGTTGAGTATGCGGTGTTGGGTGTGGCGGCGTTCAGCGCCGGGTTGGTGGACGCGGTGGTCGGTGGCGGGGGACTGATACAGCTGCCAGCGATGTTTTCGATATTTCCCAACATGGCGCCGGCCACGATCATCGGCACCAACAAGCTGGCCAGTATCGCCGGCACCAGCGTTGCGGCGGTCAGCTACGCGCGTCGTGTCGCCATCGCCTGGACAGTCGCCGCCCCGGCCGCCTTCGCCGCGCTGGTCTTCTCCTTCTTCGGCGCCTATACCGTCACCAAGGTTTCGCCTGACTTCTTCCGCACAGTGCTGCCGGTCGTGCTGCTTGCCGTGGCCATCTACACCTTCGCCAAGAAGGACTTCGGTAGCGTGCACGCGCCACTGCATACCGGCCGAAAGGAGCAGACGCTGGCGCTGCTGATCGG
Organism: Oxalobacteraceae bacterium OTU3CAMAD1; assembly: GCA_024123915.1. Classification (NCBI taxonomy): domain Bacteria; kingdom Pseudomonadati; phylum Pseudomonadota; class Betaproteobacteria; order Burkholderiales; family Oxalobacteraceae; species Oxalobacteraceae bacterium OTU3CAMAD1. Next base: position 448,852 of record CP099650.1, read on the forward strand.
TTCCGGCATTGGGTTCTACGACGGCTTCTTCGGACCCGGCACCGGCAGCTTCCTGGTGTTCCTGTTCGTGCGGATCTTCGGCTTCGACTTCCTCGGCGCGTCAGCCGTAGCCAAGATTGTCAACGTTGCCTGCAACCTCTCGGCACTGGTGTGGTTTGGTTACAGCGGCCACCTGATCTGGCAACTGGGCGCCATGATGGCCGTGTGCCAAGTGGCCGGCTCGATCATCGGCACCGCGCTGGCCATGAAACATGGCAGTGGATTTGTCCGCAAACTGTTCCTGGTGGTAGTGTCCATATTGATAGTGAAGACCAGTTACGACTCCTGGATACGTTGGTAGATTGTTCCACGTGGAACAGTGGAGACCACAAAGGGGATGCTTGTTTGATGACAAGCATCCCTTTTTTTTCATTGTTTCACGTGGAACAATGATGCCAATCAGACGAAAATATTTTGCCTAAAAAAGTCGCAGCTCCCAAAAGACTTTATAATCGGTGCTTGATCCCTTCGCTTTTACCCAATTCCATCATGTTATTTCCAACTAATTTCGACGTCATCGTCGTCGGCGGTGGTCACGCCGGTACCGAGGCGGCCCTCGCTTCCGCCCGAATGGGGCAGAAGACTTTGCTCTTGACGCACAACATAGAGACCCTGGGCCAGATGTCGTGCAACCCTTCCATCGGCGGTATCGGCAAAGGCCATCTGGTCAAGGAAGTCGATGCCATGGGCGGCGCCATGGCGATCGCCACCGATGAATCGGGCATCCAGTTCCGTATCCTGAACTCGTCCAAAGGCCCGGCGGTACGCGCCACGCGTGCCCAGGCCGACCGTATTTTGTACAAGGCCGCCATCCGTTCGCGCCTGGAAAACCAGCCCAACCTGTGGCTGTTCCAGCAGGCCGTGGACGACTTGATGGTGGAGGGCGACCGCGTGGTCGGCGCCGTCACGCAGATCGGCCTGAAGTTCCTGGCGCCGGCCGTCGTGCTGACGGCCGGTACCTTCCTCGACGGGAAGATCCACGTGGGCCTCCAGAACTACTCAGCGGGCCGTGCAGGCGATCCGCCAGCGATCTCGTTGTCTGCCCGCCTGAAGGAATTAAAGCTGCCACAGGGCCGTTTAAAGACCGGCACGCCGCCTCGCATCGACGGCCGCAGCATCGACTTTTCGCTGATGACCGAGCAGCCGGGCGACCTCGACCCGGTGCCGGTGTTCTCGGTGATGGGCAACGCCGCCATGCATCCGGCGCAAATGCCGTGCTGGGTCACGCATACCAACAATAAGACCCACGACATCATCCGTGCCGGGTTGGACCGCAGCCCGATGTACACCGGCGTCATCGAAGGGGTCGGCCCGCGCTATTGCCCGTCGATCGAAGACAAGATCCACCGCTTCTCGGCCAAGGAATCGCACCAGATTTTCTTGGAACCGGAAGGCCTGACGACCAACGAATTCTATCCAAACGGCATCTCGACCAGCCTGCCTTTCGATGTCCAGATCGAGCTGGTGCGGTCGATGAAGGGCATGGAAAACGCCCACATCCTGCGTCCCGGCTACGCCATCGAGTACGATTATTTCGACCCGCGCGGCCTCAAGGCATCGCTGGAAACCAAGGCTGTCAGCGGCCTGTACTTCGCCGGCCAGATCAACGGCACCACCGGCTACGAGGAAGCGGCGGCGCAGGGCATGCTCGCCGGCCTCAACGCGGCGCTGCAAACCCAGGGCAAGGAAGCCTGGACGCCGGCCCGTTCCGAGGCGTATCTGGGCGTGCTGGTCGACGATCTGGTCACGCAAGGCGTGCTGGAACCGTACCGCATGTTCACCAGCCGCGCGGAGTATCGCCTTAGCCTGCGCGAGGATAACGCGGACATGCGCCTGACCGAAATCGGCCGCAAACTGGGCTGCGTCGGCGACGCGCAGTGGGAAGCGTTCGAGAAAAAACGCGAAGCGGTGGCGCTGGAACTGGAGCGTCTGCGTTCCACGTGGGTGAATCCACGCATCCTGGAAGCGGCGGAATCCGAACGCGTTATCGGCCAGGCGATCGAGCGCGAGTACTCGCTGGCGGACCTGCTGCGCCGTCCCGGCGTCGAGTACGAGAAGCTGATGAGCCTGTCCGGCATCGACGGCCGCGAGCTCGCCGGACCCGGCGTGAGCGACGACGCGGTACGCGAACAGGTCGAAATCCAGCTCAAATATTCGGGCTATATCGACCGCCAGACCAAGGAAGTGGAGCGCCACGAGCACTACGAAAACCTGAAATTGCCGGAAGGTTTCAGCTATCTGGACATCACCGCGCTGTCGGTGGAAGTGCGCCAGAAGCTGCACGCGCAGCGTCCCGAGACCCTGGGCCAGGCGTCGCGCATCTCCGGTGTGACGCCGGCGGCGATCTCGCTGCTGTTGGTGCACCTGAAAAAGGCCGGTTTCGGCGGCTATCTGAATGACAAAAATGCGCAGAAAGACGAGGCAGTTCAATGAAGGTGTTTGACCGTGTAGTTGTCGCGGATGTTTTAAAACAGGGCATCAAGGATCTGAAGCTGGACCTGGCGGACGATCAAGTGGAAAAGCTGCTGGACTATCTGGCGCTGCTGAACAAGTGGAATTCGGTCTACAACCTGACGTCGGTGCGCGATCCGATGCAGATGGTGACCTTGCATTTGCTCGATTCGCTGGCCGCCGTATCGGCGTTCGCGGGCGCGAAAAACGTGCTGGATGTGGGTGCGGGCGGTGGTTTGCCGGGCATGGTGCTGGCGATCAGCCGTCCGGATATGAAGGTGTCGATGATCGATACGGTGCACAAGAAGACCGCGTTTTTGAACCAGGTGAAGGCGGAGCTGGGCCTGTCCAACGTGACGGTGTACACCAAGCGCGTGGAGCAGCTGGAAGTGAAGACGAAGTTCGACGTCATCACCTCGCGCGCCTTTGCGGACCTGTCGGACTTCGTCAACTGGTCGGGCCATCTGCTGCAAGAGGGCGGGCGATTCATAGCCCTTAAAGGGACGGCTCCAGAGGAAGAAAGAGAGCGGCTTCCGGAGCCATGGAAAGTGCAGAAATTAGAGCCTTTAACGGTGCCCGGACTGGAGGCGGAACGCCATCTGGTGTTCATCGAGGCGGAAACCATATAAACAGTTTATATCGTATAAATCGTTTATACCGTATAAACAGTATAAATCGTTTATATAGTTTAAACAGTATAAACAATTAACTGAAAACGAGACCTCGGCGTCCGGAACCCAAAAGAGATCGATAAGAACTACATGGCAAAAATTTTCTGCGTAGCGAATCAAAAAGGTGGAGTTGGTAAAACAACAACAACCGTCAACCTGGCCGCCGGCCTGGCAAAACTGAACCAGCGCGTGCTGCTGGTGGACCTGGACCCGCAAGGCAACGCGACGATGGGCGCGGGCATCAACAAGGCGGGCCTGCCCGCGTCGACCTATGAGGTCATGCTGGGCGAGTCCGACGTCGCCACCGCGCGCCAGCGTTCGGAGCCGGGCAAGTTCGACGTGCTGCCGTCCAACCGCGAGCTGGCGGGTGCGGAAGTGGAGATGGTCTCGCTGGACAACCGCGAACGCCGCCTGAAGGATGCGCTGACGGCCGTCGACAAGGAATACGACTTCATCCTGATCGACTGCCCGCCGGCGTTGTCCATGCTGACCCTGAACGGCCTGTGCGCCGCGCATGGCGTCATCATCCCGATGCAGTGCGAGTACTACGCACTGGAAGGCTTGTCCGACCTGGTCAACACCATCAAGAAGGTGCACGCCAACCTGAATCCGGACCTGAAGATCATCGGCCTGCTGCGCGTGATGTTCGATCCGCGCATGACGCTGTCGCAGCAGGTGTCGGCGCAGCTCGAGCAGCACTTCGGCGACAAGGTCTTCAAAACCATCATCCCGCGCAACGTGCGTCTGGCCGAAGCGCCATCGTATGGTTTGCCTGGCGTCACGTTCGATCCATCCTCCAAGGGTGCGCAGGCGTATATCGCCTTCGGCGCCGAGATGGTCGCGCGCATTAAAAAAATGTAACGTAAAGAGTCCAACATCATGGCAACCAAAAAACTCAAGGGCCTCGGTCGCGGCCTCGAAGCGCTGCTCGGCGGCGACGTCGATCTGACCACGGCGGACGCCAACACGCCGTCCGTATTGAACGTCACGCAAATGCAGGCGGGTAAATATCAACCGCGTACCCGCATGGACGAGGGCGGCCTGCAGGAACTGGCCGCGTCGATCAAGAGCCAGGGCATCATGCAGCCGATCCTGGTGCGCCCGGTCGGCACCAATAAAGCGACCGGCGAGATCAAGTACGAGATCATCGCCGGCGAACGCCGTTTCCGCGCCGCGCAAATCGCCGGTTTGGAGACGCTCCCCGTTTTGGTGCGCGACGTGGACGACCAGGCCGCCGCCGCGATGGCGCTGATCGAGAACATGCAGCGCGAGGATTTGAATCCGCTGGAAGAGGCGCAGGGCATCCATCGCCTGATCACCGATTTCAGTTTCACGCACGAGCAGGCGGCCGGCGCCGTCGGCCGTTCGCGCAGCGCGGTGTCGAATCTGTTGCGCCTGATGAATCTGGCGTCGGCGGTGCAAACCATGCTGATGGCCGGCGATATCGACATGGGCCACGCTCGCGCGCTGTTGGCGGTCGACGCGGCCACGCAGATCAATCTTGCCAACATGGTCATCGCCAAACGCCTGTCGGTGCGCGAGACCGAAAAATTAGTGACCAAGACCTTGGAAGAACAGAAGGCGTCTCCAACTGAGGCGCGGCAGAAGGAAAAGTCCGGCGACATCGTGCGTCTGGAGGAAGAGCTGTCCGACAAGCTGGCGACGCCGGTGGTATTCAAGATGGGCACCAAGGGACGCGGCCAGATGATCATCGATTTCGCCGACTTGGATATTTTGGATGGCGTTTTGGCAAGACTGCGGGCGTAACCCGGCAGTGCGGGGTCGGACCCACTGGGTCCGACCCCAAAAGGCGAAGCCGCCGGGTTTAGCGATTTTTGCTCACAAATCAACAAAACGCCAAACATCGAACTGGTTCCAAAGTGGTGCAAAGCGTTTGGAAATGTTTATAAAAGCGTCTCTTTCGCGCACAAAATGCTCTGCTGCGGTGCAGCAATGTTTGACGTGATACAGTAAAGACACATATAATCACGCGTCTTTGGGTTTTATCGGCTTTTTTTGGAGCTCGGCAGTGAGTAAATCAACGAGTCATTCCAAGCCGATGTTTAAAGTCGTCGCCCTCCAGTTGGCTATCGTCACTGGATTCGCCTTGCTCGCCTGGAACTGGGGTGGAGTACTCAAAGCTTGGTCGGCCGCCTATGGCGGAGCAATCGCAGTCATCGGGAGTCTGATGTACGCGATGATTGTTGCGGGCGGAACAAATGACCCCAAAAAAGTTTTCCGGTCGCATGTATGGGCTGAAGTAACGAAAATATTTATCACGGTAGTGCTGTTTGTTGTGGCACTGGCGCTGTTTCAGTCGGCCTCTTGGTTATGGCTGATCTTGGGTTTCGCGGTGGCAACCTTGGCATATTGGTTCTCACTGCTAGCAATTTAATCACCAAAATCTAAACTTTTATGACCACAGAAAACGCTGCAGGGGCGCACGAACAAGCCGCGCCGACCTCAATTGAGTATATCCAGCATCACCTGACCCACCTGAAAAGTGCCGATGGCATGTACAACCTGGACACGTTCTGGGTTTCGGCCATTCTGGGACTGATTTTCCTGGGCGTGTTTTACATGGCGTCGCGTAAAGCGACCGCCGGCGTCCCGGGCAAGCTGCAAAACTTCGTCGAAGCCGTCATGGAGCTGGTCAACGAAGTGGTCAATTCGGCCTTCCACGCCAAGAGCAAGGTCATCGCCCCGCTGGCGATCACCATTTTCTGCTGGGTTTGGCTGATGAACGCGATGGACTTCCTGCCGGTCGACCTGCTGCCTAAGCTGCTGGGCTACGCTGGCGTCCACTACCTGCGCGTCGTGCCTACCGCCGACGTCAACCACACTTTCGGCATGTCGTTCGGCGTCATGCTGTGCATTATTGGTTTCTCGATCAAAGCCAAGGGTCTGGGCGGCTGGGGTAAAGAGTTGCTGACCGCCCCGTTCCATGCGCATGGCTTCATGGCCATCGTGCTGGCGCCGGTCAACTTCATCTTCCAGATGATCGAGTTGCTGGCCAAGCCACTGTCGCTGTCGCTGCGACTCTTCGGCAATATGTACGCCGGCGAGCTGCTGTTCATTCTGATCGCTCTGCTGCCATGGTGGGCGCAGTGGCTGCTGGGTGGTCCTTGGGTTATCTTCCACATCCTGGTGGTGACCCTGCAAGCGTTTGTGTTTATGGCGTTGACTGTTGTTTACCTCAGCCTTGCGGTCGAGAAGCACTAATCAACAAATAGTTTTTCACTTTTTTAGTATCTGTAGTCTTTTTTAAAATCTTAGGAGAAATTTCAATGCAAGCTCTGATCGCACAAGTACAAAGCATGACCGTTCTGGCCGCAGCAATCATCATCGGTCTGGCCGCTATCGGCACCGCACTCGGTTTCGCAATTCTGGGCGGCAAATTCCTGGAAGCTTCGGCCCGTCAACCAGAACTGATGCCACAACTGCAAACCAAGCTGTTCGTTATCGCTGGTCTGCTGGATGCGATCTCGATGATCGGCGTCGGCGTTGCCCTGCTGTACACCTTCAGCAACCCGTTCCTGGCTGCCGTTATCTCCGCTGCTCAGTAATCCGCTCCACCCTAGGAGAAACTTTTAGTTAGGAGCAAAGGTATGGACATCAATATGTCTCTCATCGGCCAGATGATCACCTTCGCGGTGTTGGTCTGGGTATCGATGAAGTTCGTATTTCCATCGCTGAACGCAGCGTTGGATGAGCGTGCCAAGCGTATCGCTGATGGTCTGGCTGCGGCCGACCAGGGCCAGGCTGCGATGGTTGTCGCTGAAAAGCGCGCCGCCGAAGCACTGACCAGTGCACGCGAAGAAGCTTCGCAACGTGTTGCCGACGCCGAAAAGCGCGCGCAACTGGTGGCTGAAGAAATCAAAGCGAATGCACAAGCCGAAGCGGACCGCATCATTGCGCAAGCCAAGGCAGATGCCGATCAGCAACTGGCCAAGGCGCGCGACACGCTGCGCGCTCAGGTGGCTGACCTGGCTGTGAAGGGCGCCGAGCAAATCTTGAAGCGCGAAGTCAACGCCTCGGCTCACGCCGATCTGTTGTCGCGCCTGTCTGTCGAGCTGTAATCATGGCAGAAAACGCAACCGTCGCCCGTCCCTACGCGGAAGCTTTGTTCCGCGTAGCCCAAGCAGGTAAGGAATCGTTCAGCCTCGCGGCGTGGTCCGATCTAGTGGCCGAACTGGCCCAGATCGGTGCCCACCCCGAGGTGCAAGCATTCGCCCGCAACCCGAAGACCTCGGCAAGCGACGTGAGCGCCGCCATTACGGCCCTGGTGAAGTCGCCGCTGAACACGGAAGCGAAAAACTTCCTGGCGATGCTGGTCGACAACGGCCGTATCAGTCTGCTGCCGGAAATCGGCACGCAATTCCAGGCGTTGAAAAACGCCACGGAAGGTGCGGCGGACGCCGAGATCACCAGCGCCTTCGAACTGAGCGCCGCTCAGGTCGGTGACCTGGTCGCGACACTGGAAAAGAAATTCGGCCGCAAGCTGAACCCGGTCGTGACCGTGGATCCGGCGTTGATCGGTGGCGTGCGCGTGGTGGTTGGCGATGAAGTGCTGGACACTTCGGTCCGCGCCAAGCTGTCGCAAATGCGTGTGGCACTGGCCGCCTAAGGCGCAAGCCTGGGACCCGCTTAGAACAGATTCTTCCCCTCGCGCAAGCTGAGAGAAACACTTTTAGGAGTTAGTATGCAACTCAACCCATCTGAAATCAGCGAGCTGATCAAGAGCCGTATCCAAGGCCTTGATGGCGGCGCTGAAGTACGCAACCAAGGCACGGTTATTTCCGTCGCCGACGGTATCGTCCGCATCCACGGCCTGTCGGAAGTGATGCAGGGCGAAATGCTGGAATTCCCAGGTAACACCTTCGGTCTGGCGATGAACCTGGAGCGTGACTCCGTTGGCGCCGTGATTCTGGGTGCTTACGAGCACATCTCCGAAGGTGACACGGTCAAGTGCACCGGCCGCATTCTGGAAGTGCCGGTCGGTCCTGAACTGCGCGGCCGTGTGGTCAATGCGCTGGGCCAGCCGATCGACGGCAAGGGCGCCATCGAAGCCAAGCTGACCTCGCCGATCGAAAAGATCGCACCGGGCGTTATCGCCCGTGAGTCCGTTTCGCAGCCTATGCAGACCGGTCTGAAGTCGATCGACGCGATGGTACCGATTGGCCGTGGCCAGCGCGAGCTGATCATTGGCGACCGTCAAACCGGTAAATCGGCCGTGGCCGTTGATGCGATCATCAACCAAAAAGGCCAGGGCGTAACGTGTATCTACGTCGCCATCGGTCAAAAAGCCTCGACCATCAAAAACATCGTTCGCTCGCTGGAAACGCACGGCGCGCTCGAGTACACCATCGTGGTCGCAGCGACCGCGTCGGAATCGGCCGCTATGCAATACATCTCGGCCTACTCGGGCTGCACGATGGGCGAATACTTCCGCGACCGCGGCGAAGACGCACTGATCGTCTACGATGACTTGTCGAAGCAAGCTGTTGCCTACCGTCAGATCTCCCTGCTGCTGCGCCGCCCACCAGGCCGCGAAGCTTACCCAGGCGACGTGTTCTACCTCCACTCGCGTCTGCTGGAACGCGCAGCCCGCGTGAACGCCGACTACGTGTCCGCCTTCACCAACGGCGCCGTCACCGGCAAGACCGGTTCGCTGACCGCACTGCCGATCATCGAAACCCAGGCTGGCGACGTTTCGGCGTTCGTTCCAACCAACGTGATTTCGATCACCGACGGTCAGATCTTCCTGGAAACTTCGCTGTTCAACTCGGGCATCCGTCCTGCGATTAACGCCGGTATTTCGGTGTCGCGCGTCGGTGGCGCCGCTCAGACCAAGGTCATCAAAAACCTGTCCGGCGGTATCCGTACCGACTTGGCGCAGTACCGTGAGCTGGCCGCGTTCGCGCAGTTCGCCTCGGACCTGGACGAATCGACCCGCAAACAGCTGGACCGTGGCGCGCGCGTCACCGAACTGCTGAAGCAAGCCCAGTACTCGCCACTGTCGATCTCGCTGATGGCCGCTTCGCTGTTCGCAGTGAACAAGGGCTACCTGGATGACGTGCCAGTCAAGAAGGTACTGTCGTTCGAAGCCGGTCTGCACGCCTACCTGAAGACTAAGCAAGCTGATCTGCTGTCGAAGATTGAATCGTCGAAGCAACTGGACAAAGACGGCGAAGCAACGCTGTCGGCCGCTGTTGCCGACTTCAAGAAATCCGGCGCATTTTAAGCGGCACGGGCGGTCCAGCTTAGGCTGAGACCGCCTTCAGCGCAGAAGGAGTAAGGACTCATGGCAGCAGGCAAAGAGATACGAGGCAAGATCAAGAGCGTAGAGAATACGAAGAAGATCACCAAGGCGATGGAAATGGTTGCCGCATCGAAAATGCGCAAAGCGCAGGACCGTATGCGCGCCGCCCGTCCCTACAGTGAGAAGATTCGCAATATCGCCGCTAATCTGGCTACCGCTAATCCGGAATACACGCACCCGTTCCTGGCAACAGAGCAACAGGACACGGCCAAGAAGGTTGGTTTCATCATCGTCACCACGGACAAAGGTCTGTGCGGCGGTATGAACACCAACATCTTGCGCATGGTGACGTCGAAAACCCGTGAGCTGGAAACAGCCGGCAACAAAATTGCCGCGGTGGCCATCGGTAACAAAGGGTTGGGGTTTTTGAATCGCGTAGGCGTTCCTGTCGTTGCGCAAGTAACGCAGATCGGCGATACGCCGCACCTGGAAAAACTGATCGGACCGGTCAAGGTCATGCTCGAGAAATTCCAGAACGGTGAGGTCGACGCAGTCTATCTGTGCTACACCAAGTTTATCAACACGATGAAGCAAGAGCCGGTGGTGGAGCAGTTGCTGCCATTGCCAGCCGCTAAGATGCAAGCCGACGCGGGTAATCACAACTGGGATTACATCTACGAGCCGGACGCAGCAAGCGTGATCGATGAACTTCTGGAGCGCTATATTGAAGCGCTGGTGTACCAGTCGGTGGCGGAAAACCTGGCGTCCGAGCAATCGGCGCGTATGGTGGCGATGAAGTCGGCAAGCGATAACGCCGGCAGTGTGATCGGCGAATTGAAGCTGATCTACAACAAGACCCGCCAAGCTGCGATTACCAAAGAACTCTCCGAAATCGTCGCCGGTGCGGCTGCGGTTTAAACGAATTAAACTATATAGAAGGAACGAACATGGCTGATGGCAAAATCGTTCAGTGTATCGGCGCTGTGGTGGACGTTGAGTTTCCCCGCAACGCGATGCCTAAGGTATTCGATGCCTTGAAAATGGAAGGCTCCGAGCTGACCCTGGAAGTACAACAACAGCTGGGCGACGGCGTGGTCCGTACCATTGCTCTGGGTTCGTCCGACGGCCTGCGCCGCGGCATGATGATCCAGAACACCGGCAAGCCGATCATGGTGCCAGTGGGCAAAGCGACCCTGGGTCGCATCATGGACGTGCTGGGCAACCCGATCGACGAATGCGGCCCGGTCGCTCACGACCAGATCGCTTCGATCCACCGCACCCCTCCTGCATACGACGAACTGTCGCCATCGCAGGACCTGCTGGAAACCGGCATCAAGGTTATTGACCTGGTTTGCCCGTTCGCCAAAGGCGGTAAGGTCGGTCTGTTCGGTGGCGCCGGCGTCGGCAAGACCGTGAACATGATGGAACTGATCAACAACATCGCTAAAGCGCACTCGGGTTTGTCCGTGTTCGCCGGTGTGGGTGAGCGTACCCGCGAAGGTAACGACTTCTACCACGAGATGGCCGATGCCAAAGTGGTCGATCTGGAAAACCCAGAGAACTCCAAAGTGGCGATGGTTTACGGTCAGATGAACGAACCACCAGGCAACCGTCTGCGCGTCGCGCTGACCGGCCTGACCATGGCTGAAGCGTTCCGTGATGAAGGCAAGGACGTTCTGTTCTTCGTCGACAACATCTACCGCTTCACGCTGGCCGGTACCGAAGTATCCGCACTGCTGGGCCGTATGCCTTCCGCAGTGGGTTACCAGCCTACCCTGGCCGAAGAGATGGGCCGTCTGCAAGAGCGCATCACCTCGACCAAGACCGGTTCGATCACCTCGATCCAGGCCGTGTACGTTCCAGCGGATGACTTGACCGACCCGTCGCCAGCGACCACCTTCGGTCACCTGGATTCGACCGTCGTTCTGTCGCGTGACATCGCCTCGCTGGGTATCTACCCTGCGGTCGATCCACTGGACTCGACCTCGCGCCAGCTGGACCCGCTGGTCGTCGGTCAAGAGCACTACGACACCGCGCGCGCTGTTCAGGGCACCCTGCAGCGCTACAAGGAACTGCGTGACATTATCGCGATTCTGGGTATGGACGAACTGGCGCCGGAAGACAAACTGCTGGTCGCCCGTGCACGTAAGATGCAGCGTTTCCTGTCGCAGCCGTTCCACGTTGCTGAAGTGTTTACCGGCGCGCCTGGTAAATACGTCTCGCTGAAGGACACGATCAAGGGCTTCAAAATGATCGCTTCGGGCGAGCTCGATCACCTGCCGGAACAAGCGTTCTACATGGTCGGCACGATCGAAGAAGCAATCGAAAAAGCCAAGAAACTCAACTAATCGTTGAGCGCGGTCCCGCCCAGGCGGGGCCGCAGCTAACCCGACAGGACACACATGGCAAATACTATTCACGTTGACGTGGTTTCCGCCGAGGAGTTGATCTACTCCGGCGAAGCCGAATTCGTCGCGTTGCCGGGCGAACAGGGCGAGCTGGGGATCTATCCCAAGCACACGCCTTTGATCACCCGCATCCGTCCGGGCGCGGTCCGCATCCAGGTACCAGGTCAAGCTGAGGAAGAATTTGTCTTCGTCGCCGGCGGCCTGCTGGAAGTGCAGCCGGGCGCCGTGACGGTGCTGGCCGACACCGCGATTCGCGGCAAGGATCTGGACGAAGTCAAAGCGGCAGCGGCCAAGAAACGTGCCGAAGAAGCGCTGGCGAACAACACCTCCGGTATCGACTACGCGAAAGCGCAAGCCGAACTGGCGGCAGCGATCGGCCAACTGGCCGCGATCGCCAAACTGCGCGCCAAGCACTAAGCAACGCACACGCAGCACAGCAAAAAAGGCAGCCTCGGCTGCCTTTTTTTATGGCACTAGTGCTTCTTGAGTTCGGTTCGCGACGGCGACCAATGCTTCGGGATGGTTGAGGGCGATGGCAATCAGGGTGCGTATGGCGCCGTCCGGTTGTTGACGCTCTTGTTCCATCTCCGTGAGCTCACCTGGGGTGATTCCCAACAAAACCGAGAATTGTTCCCGTGTGAGACCGGTATTTTCACGGGCCGCAATCAGCGGTGAGTACACGACCCGCCCCAGACCCGCTTTCATTTCCTTGCCCGCCTGTAGCAGCTCGGCGCCCAAGTCACGGGTCGCTTCGAATACTTCCAGCTCTTCGTCGCTGAGAGGCAATTTTCTATTCGTAGACACGGCGAATTTCCTTAAGTATCGCACTCGATAGATTTGCGGTATCGGCTTTTGCGTACAATGTCAGCAAGACAATTTCGCCGGCCGCTGAGCGCGTGAAATAAATAACTCTGACACCGCCAGACTTGCCTGATCCCATCCGTCTCCAACGCACCTTGCGCACGCCACCGGTAGCTGGCACCACTGTTCCTGCGTTGGGATGAGCCGCGATGAATGATGCGAAATCTCCCCGCTCCTCCTCGCTCCAGTAGAGAGGCCAGCGGCTTTGGAACATCGGCGTTTCGACGACGGTAAACATCGAACGACTGTATCTTCAAGAAGTATAGTCGTTTTAGGGCGGTATCAAAGATCCACCATCTTTCGCGCGTGATGCATTTGCTTGCGGCAGCATGCTTTGGATGCTATATTCGTTAACACGTTAACTATCTCCAGCCATCGTGGACAGCGAAAATATCATCATTAACGTGCCTGATGCGGGCACGATCTCCGGAACCCACTGGCCGGCTGACAATCCACGCGCGCTGGTGCTGCTGCATCCGGCCACCGGCGTGCCGCAGGGCTACTACCAAAGTTTCGCCCGCTATCTGGCTAGCCTGGGGTTGAGCGTGCTCACCTACGACTATCGCGGCATCGGCCGCTCGCGTCCGGCCTCCTTGCGCGGTTATGACGTCAGCATGTCGGACTGGATCGATCACGACGTCCCGACCGTCACGGCGTGGGCACAAGGGCGGTTTCCGCAGTTGCCGCTGCTGGCCATCGGCCACAGCATCGGCGGCCATGCGATCGCCTTGTCGCCGTCGAGCGGAGCGCTGCGCGCGGCGGTGATGCTGGCGTCGCACGCCGGCGCCTCGCATACCATCAAGGGCTGGGCCGAGCGTCAACGCGTGCGTTTCATCATGCGCGTGCTGGCACCGATATTGGTTGCGGTGAAAGGCTATATGCCCAACAAGCGCCTGGGCTTCGGCGAAGACTTGCCCGGGACCGCGATGACGCAATGGCGCCGATGGACCACCTTGCCGCGCTACTTCTTCGACGATCCGGCGATGGCGGCCGAATCGCGCATGGCGCAACTGCGCATCCCGTTGCTGGTGGTCAGCTTTGAGGACGACCCATGGGCCAACGCCCGCGCCGTCCAGATGCTGATATCTCCGCTGAAAAACGCGCAAATGGAGCGCTGGCACCTCAATCCGCGCGTAGCAGGCATGCCGCCGGTCGGCCACATGGGTTTCTTTAAAAAACGCTTCGAGCAAGAGTTGTGGGGCAAGGTGGCGACGTGGCTGATGGCGGCGGTGCCCAAATGAGCGCGCCGCCGAAGCCGCCGCGCCTGGTCTTCCTGCTGAACCGAGCCCAGCGCGCGATCCAGAAATGGATTGAAGGCAGTCCCGATTCCTGGGAGGGGATTTCCTCGGCGCAGGTGGGGCTGTTGTTCCTGCTGACGTCGAAAGACGAGGCCTCGGTCGGCGAAATCGCCGAAGCCTTGCGGGTGGCCCCGGCGGCGGTCACCAACCTGTCCAAGCGTATGCAAGGTGCCGGCCTGATCGAACGCGTCGCCGATGCCGCCGATGGCCGCCTGACGCGCTTGCGTTTGACTGCGGCCGGTAAAGCCGCCAGCACCCAGTCGAGTTTGGTTTTACAAGGCTTGAATAGCCAATTGACTGCCGGATTCTCGCAGGAAGAGTTGGCCGTCGTTGCCCGCTGGCTGGATCACGCCGCGAAACTGCCCGGGGACGACGCGCCGGGCGTTTGAGGACTCAGGCCGCCGGTGCAGCGAGCCTTATCAGCGATCGCGCGGAAAGCGCACGGTGAACACGGTGCCGTCGGTCTCGCTCGACGCCACGCTGATCGTGCCGTCGTGCGCGGCGGTGATTTCCTGCGCGATGAACAAGCCCAGACCCAGACTGGTCTTGGGACGCGCATCGGGTCCGCCGGCCGGCTCCAGCTGCACCAGCGGCTGGAAGATGGTCTGCAGCGATTCGGCAGGGATCACCGGCCCGATGTTGGCCACCTTCAACGTGATGGCATCGGCGTCGCCGTGCGCGGACAAGGTCACCGGCGTGCCCTTGTCGCTGTGCTGCGCGGCGTTGATCAACAGATTGGTGACCAGCTGCAGCAGGCGAATATCGTCGAACTCGCCATGCAGGTCGCCCTCCGTGTGGAAGACGATGTCGGCGTTTGGAAACATGGCCTGCGCGTCGGCCACGGCCGTCTTGCAGACGTCGGCGGTCTGCAGCGGCGTGCGCGTGGTCGGCATGCCGGCAGCCATCTGAAGCCGGGCGAATCCCAACAGGTCCTTCACCATCGCGCTCATCAGCATGGCGCTGCGCTTGGTGCGTTCGGCCAACGTGGCGATTTGTTCCGGCGACGCGTCCTGCCGCGCGAGCAGCTCGCCAACCAGTGAGATGGTGGCCAGCGGCGCCCGCAGATCGTGGCCCAGCACGGCCAGGAACAGGTCCCGCGTGCGGTCGGCCCGCTCCGAATAGGTGACGATGGATTCGGCCAGCGCCTGGTCGATGGCCTCGTTGAAGCGCACCATGTCGTTGATGGTCTCGTCCGACATCTGCGTCACGCCCGGCAACCACAGCCGCAGCACCGTCGCCCGCAACGCCCGGAATTCCGAACTGAGCTGAAGCAGCGAGAAGTTGCTGGCGTGGCGCAGCCGTCCGTGGATGGCGGCGGCGCTTTCCTCGGGGCCCAGATCGATGTCCTCGCCCTGGGATTTGTCGTACTGCTGTTGATCGCTCTGATGCGTGTCGATATCGAGCGCGATCGCGGTCAGGATCTGTTGGGCGTGGTCGGTGAGCGCCAGCTTGGTCATTTCCCCTTCGGGTGGCGCGGTTTTCTCGGCGAAGGCGGTCCATTCGGCGAGGATCTCCGTCATGTTGTTGCGGATAAAGGCGGAGATGCTCATATCACTATTTGGCTTTCCAGAGTGGCGCGAGGCGCGTCTATCAATGACGCCCCTCGAAAATTTGGACGCGGCTGGGCCGCGTGGCTGTGACTAACTTTCAGTGTAACTGAATCCCGGCGTCCGGTATGTTCGCATCGGCGGCGCGCCGGGCTGGCACGTCGCCGTATCCTCAACCGCGCCGGGCTTTCGACCTCGCCTGGGCGGCGCGTTGCATGACCTTCCACTTGGCGACATCGGCGATGCGGTCCAGCGGCGTTTGCTGGCCGCGCCGCGCCTCGCGCAACAGCTTGTGATAGTTGCGCAGGCGGTCGGCGTCGATCGCCCCCTGCACGGCGCAACCCGTTTCGCCGCTGTGCCGGCAATCGCGGAACTGGCAATCGGCCGCCAAAGCGTCGATGTCCCCGAACGCCGCCGCCAAGCCGGCTTCATCGGTGTCGGGTTGCCAGCTGCGCAGCCCGGGCGTGTCGATGATGCAGGCGCCGCCGGCGCACTGGTGCAGCGAACGCGAGGTGGTCGTATGGCGGCCACGCCCGTCGCCCTTGCGCACACCACCGGTCGACTGGCCCGCTTGCGCGAGGGTGTTGGTCAAGGTCGATTTGCCGGCGCCGGAGGTGCCCAGCATCACCAGCGTTTGTCCCGCCTCCAGCCAAGGCGCCAGCTGGCGCGCGGCATCGTCGCTGGTGCCGTCGATGGCCAGCAGCGGAATGTCGGCGGGCAGCCGCTGGCGCAATTGTTCCACGCGTTGCGCCACGTCGTCGCCGATGTCGGCCTTGCTTAGCACCACCACCGGCTGCACGCCGGCGCTCTGTACGATCGCAAGGTAGCGCTCCAGGCGGCGCGGGTTGAAGTCGTGGTCGAGTCCCATCACGAGCAGCGCCGTGTCGACGTTGCTGACCAGGCGGTGATGCCGGCCATCGTTGCCGCGCCGCGCGATGTGGGTGGTGGGCGGCACCAGCGCGCATAGCCAGCGCTCGTCATGGTCGCGCACCGTGCCGAGCACCCAGTCGCCGACGGCCAGGTGTTCGTCGTGCAGCGCCGGCAGCGCGCGGGCGCGAAATTCCTCGTGTCCGTCATGGACGGTGATCCAGTCGCGCTGGATTTCGGTGATGCGCGCCAGGCGCGTGTCGTCGGGATATTGGTGAAGTTGGGCCGCGATGGCGTGCGTCAAGCCGATGCGGCGCAGTAAGGCGAAGTCGATCTCTATCATGTGTGTGTTTTCCGGTAAGCGAGCAGAATCCTTCGCGCGAGCGCGACAGGAACGGATACGGGAAGTCAGCTGCGCGTTGCCGCGCGGATCAACACAATGACAGGGGAGTCCGGGGAATCAGGCAGCCGACAGGAGGGCAAGGTCAAAGGTGCGCATGAATTGTCTCCGGTGGGTGAAAAGGGGAATTAATTTTCTCATAACTCCGGGGTCGGGTCCACCATTTCTACACGAGCTCTAGTGTCTGTGGCGGAGCTTGGCGGATTACGCTTCGCTAATCCGCCCTACGTGATTTAGAGGACTTAACGTTCTCAGGCCGTTGGTGTCTTGCAGCTGCGGCGGTAGTCGGCTGGCGGTTTGCCCACCAGCTTTTCAAAGTCCGTCGTGAAGTGGGCCTGGTCGTAGTAGCCCAGCGCTTGCGCCAAGGTGGCGAGGTCGACGTCCGTGCCGTTGGCCAGCTGGTCGGCGGCGTCGAGCAGGCGGTTGCGGCGGATGACCCACTTCGGACTGGCGCCGACATATTCCTTGAATAGCAGTTGCAGCCGGCGCACACTGATACCCAGTTGATCGGCAAGTTGCTGGACTTGCGTGATGTCGGGATGGTCTTTAATTGTCTGCAATATCGTGCCGATGCGTTCCACTTGCGGATCGTGCGGCGGCAGCGCGCCGCGGAGGATGGCGCTGGCGGCGGCGACCATGCCGGCGTCGTCGGGCGCGCCGAGCACATCGCGTTCGGCGTCGGCGTCGTCGCAGTGAAACAGCGACGACAGCGGCAGTTCCTGGTCGGTGATGGATTGCACCGGCCGGCCGAGAAAACCGCGAAACGCACCCGGCCGGAACCGTGTGCCCAGCACGCGGCCGCTGTCGCGCAGCGTGTATTCGAAGGCGCCCGTCATCACGCCGAACACGCCGCTTCTGCCGCTGTCAAACACCACGTGGATGCATGGCGAGGGCAGGGTGCGCTGGACGTGGACCACGCCTGGCGGCAATTGCCACGCGACCAGCCAGAAGTACTCGACAAATGGCGCCAGATCCGGCTCGGGCAGATAGCGCTCCAGCCGGAAGACCTTGCCCACCGCCGCCGGATGCACCACACCTTTGTAGCGGTCATCGGCCATCAGCTTGTTCATCATCATCGTGTTCGCGTTTTTACAAGACGGCCATGATAGCAGCGGCTATCGTGGCATTTTCCTCACCACCGACAGGAGACGTCTATGGCATCGCAAATCACTTTATATCACTGCCCGCACTCCCGCTCCACCAGCGTGATCACCTTGCTGGAGGAACTCAAGGCGCCTTACCAGTTGCACGTGATGAACATGAAGAAGGGCGAGAACCGCGAGGCCGCCTATCTGTCCGTCAATCCGATGGGCAAGGTGCCGGCCATCCGCCACGACGACGCCATCGTCACCGAACAGGTGGCGATCTACCCGTATCTGGCCGACCTGTTCCCCGAAGCGAAGCTGGCGCCGCCGATCGGCGATCCGCAGCGCGGCCCGTATCTGCGCTGGATGGCGTTTTACGGCAGCTGCTTCGAGCCGGCGCTGGTCGACCGTTGGCTCAAGCGCGAAGTCGAGGACAAGAAGACCACCGGCTACGGCAATTTCGACGACGTTTTCAACACGCTAGTGGGCCAGCTGTCCAAGGGACCTTACATGCTGGGCGAGCAGTTCACCGCGCTCGATGTGTTGTGGGGCGGGGCGCTGGGATGGATGACCGCTTTCGACCTGCTGCCCAAGCGCCAGGAAATCACCGACTACGTCGCCCGCGTGCAGGGCCGGCCGGCCGCCGTCGAGGTCCAGCGACGGGATGATGAGATGGCCGCCGCACAAGCGGCCTGACAAGCAATGGCCCATCGGGAAATTAGCACTAGTGCAACACCGTTGCTAATTTCCAATTTATTTTTCATTTTGAACCGTTTTTCAATTGTTCCCGTGGCGCTTTGAGGTATTGTTACTTCAGTTATGCGAGTAGGTAAAATAGCAAAACGGGGACAAAATATGAAAAAGGCATTCTTTTTGGTTGGCGTGGTGGTGCTTGCCGGCTGCGCATCGACTGTCCGGCATCAATCGCTGACGGCGGAGTCGGTCGCGGGCAACAGGACGCCGACCGTTACGCCCAAAAACGCCATCTTCCGCGACATTCCGCTTAAACCGATGACGGCCAGCCAAAGCGCGGCCAGGATGAACTGATCAGTCGGAGCCGGGCGGCGCCCGCCGCACCGTGTTGATCTGGCTGGAGGCAGGCGACAAGGCCTGTTCGATGATGGTGAGCGCTAGCTCCGGCTGCGCGTTGCCGCACATGAAGATGTCGGCGGCGGCAAAGCCGCATTCCGGCCACGTGTGGATCGAGATATGCGATTCGGCCAGCAACACCACCCCGGTCACACCCTGGCCTTCGCCAAATCCGTGAAAGTGGCTGTGCAACACGTGGGCCTGCGCCGCCTCGGCAGCCGCCCTTAACAACTGTTCCAGCGCCTCGCAGCTGCATAATTTTTCAGCATCGATTCCGTTCAGATCGGCCAGCACATGGATGCCGGCCGGCTGGTGAACGGCCGGCGCGGCCGCAACGGCGCCCGGGAGCGTTTCGCGTTTCACTTGTGGCCTCCGCCGCCGGAGCCGCCGCCAAAACTCCCACCGCCACCGCCCGTATGCGAACTCCAGGTGCTGCCACGAGAAGCCGCGCCGCCGCCGCCACCGAGCCGCCCCCAGCTGTTGCAGGAGGTGAGAACGGTAACAACGACCGCGTAAATGAAAAATTTCGTCATGATTTGTCGTTGCTATCTAAAAATGTCGCCGGCAGGTAAATCGCCAGGGCGCCGATCGCGCTCATGAACCAGGTGCCGGAAAAATTCGTCAGCAGCGGTATCGCGTTAATCACCAGCATGAACCCGATGATGTATTTGGCGGCGTTGCGGTAGCGGTTTTTGACCGTCAGCTTGCCGCCGGCCGTCTTCGCCGGCGTGGCGCTGCCGTGGAATTGAGCGCCGAACCAGGCCTTCAACTGGTCGACCGCCACCGGCGCGGAGCGCGACCATGTCATTTCCTGTTCGCTCGTCTCGCAGGCCAACCGGATCTGGCCTGCTTGGAATTCCTCGACCTGCGTATGGTCGCCAACGGCCACGCGCCAGTTGAAGGCGCCGGCGGCGAAGGTGACCTCCGAGCCGTAGGCGTACAGCAGCTCGTACTGCGCCTTTTCCACCACCACGCTTTGCTGCCCGGGCGTGTAGACGACCGGCCACTCCGACATCACCGTCGCGCCGGACCAGCCCTCGTCGGTCTCCACCAGCCACGAGAAGCCGGCGCGCGCGCCGTACATCAGGTACTCGGTCCACTCGGTGCCTTCGTCGTCCATGCGCCGCATCATGCCGATGATGGTGAAATCCTGTTTGTTGATATTGGCCGTGGCGCCCAGATCGAGCGTCGGCCGCGCGGCGGTCACGCGTTCGCCCGCCGCCAGCACCGTCGCCTCGGTGCCCGCCGCGTCGATTTGCGTCTGGCACGCCGGGCAGACCAGGGTGGTCGTCACGCCCGGCAGATATTTGATGCCGCTGCCGCAGGAGGGGCAATCGAGCGCATCGAGCTTGCCGCGATAACGGCCGGCGGAGCGATGGATGGTCTCGTCGTCGCGCAGCAGCTGCATGCGCAGGCTGTCGAGCGTGACCGCCGTGCCGGTGTAGATGATCGGGCGTGGCGAATCCGAGTAATCGAGGGTGATGAACTCCGTGCCGCGCCGGAAGTCGGCGACCTTGCTCTGATAGCCTTCGCCCACCTTGAACGGCAGCTCGCCCTGGCCGCCGATGCAATCGGCCACACGGATCTCGGCGGCGATATACGGCGCGCCGTTGATGCCGTAACTGGCGCCGGCGCGCAGGCGTTCGAACTCCGGCACGTTGATCTCGTGCGGCGTGATGCCGTTGCCTTTGTACTCGGCGGTGATGGTGTACAGGCCGGACGAGTCGCCCAGCCACGAGGTGGCGCCGTCGTCGAACAGCAAATACCACTCGTTCCACATGCCGGCCGAATAGCGCAGCTGGATGCGGCCGACGACGCTGAACTGCCGCTGACCGAGAACGCCGGCGGCGCCGATCTGGATCGGCGAATAGTCCTCCAGCACGGAGGACATCTTGCCAAGGTCCTTGACCGAGTCGGCGTCTTTGAGCACGCTGGTGCCGCAATATTCGCAGACGGCCATGACCGAGGCGTGCGAGCGGAATTTGACTTCCGCGCCGCAGCTGGGACAGGAAACGATTTGCATGTGTCCTTATCAGCCGATCAGTTTTTTGAGCAGTTCGGCCTTGGTGCTGTCGTAGTCGGCGGCCGAGATCAGGCCTTTGTCGAGCAGTCCTTTGAGCTTTTCCAGCCGGTTTTCGATGGAGTCCTCGGCCGGCGCAGTGGGTGCCGAAGGTGCCGCAGGCGCCGCTGCGCCCGCCATGGCCTGTCCCATCATCTGGCCGACCGTCATGCCGGCGCCCAGGCCGGCGCCGATGCCCGCCAGGCCGCCTTCGTTCGACGCCGCCATCGGGATCGCGCTGGCCACCTGGTAGCGGGTGAAGCCGGCCATTTTGTCGGCGCTCATGCCGCCCTTCATGCCGGCGGAGATGCGCTCGTCCAGCGCGGCCTGCAGTTCCTCCGGCAGGCTGACGCTGGCGACGTTGAATTCATCGAGCCCGATGCCGTAGCGGCCGAACGCGGTGGACAGGTCGCCCTTGACCTGCTGCGCCATCAGCGCCTGGTTGGCCGCCATGTCGAGGAACGGCACCTGCGCGCCGCCCAGGGAGCTGGCCATGGTCGCCATCAGGATGCCGCGCAGCTGCTCCTCCACCTCGTCGCGGGTGTAGACCTCGCGCGTGCCGCTGATCTCCTTGAAGAACAGGCGCGGATCGGTCACGCGGTACGAGAACATGCCGAAGGCGCGCACGCGCACCATGTCGAAGTCCTTGTCGCGGATCGTGATCGGTTGCGGCGTGCCCCATTTACGGCCGGTCTGCACCCGGGTGCTGAAAAAATAGACATCCGACTTGAACGGCGAGTCGAACAGCTTGTCCCAGTTTTTCAGGTTGGTCAGGATCGGCAAGGTTTGCGTGGTCAGCTTGTGGGTGCCGGGGCCGAAGACGTCCGCCACCTGGCCCTCGTTGACGAACACCGCCATCTGCGACTCGCGCACCACCAGCACGCCGCCGTTCTGGATCTCGAAATCCTGCATCGGATAGCGCCAGGCCAGTACGCCGTCGACTTCCTCGTTCCACTGCAGTACGTCGATAAACTGCTTCTTGATAAAGCTGCCGATGCCCATGATGGTCCTCGCTTTGGTTTGGCTAAATTAGGAAATGCAGGCGCCGTTGATGACGCCGATGGAAATGGAGATCGCGCCCAGCAGGCCGCCGAAGGCGGTGTTGTTCGCCTCGATCTGGTCCTTCGACATGTTCAGCACCCGCGTCGTGATGGCATACGCCAGCACCTGCACCAGCATCGCGCCGAAGGCCCAGGCGAAGAACTCCTGGTAATTCGCAGTATGCATCAGCGCCGAACCGACGGTGATTGAAAAACCAATCAACGCGCCGCCCAGCGATAGCGCCGCCGCCTGGTTGCCCTGGCGGATCAGCAGCACCTCGTTGGCCGGCGTCGTGCGCGTGTAGACGACGAAAAAGACGGCCAGCAGCACGGCGGCCAGTAATAGGTGAATCAGATAGTTTAGGATGGCGGGCACGGCGCGCTCTCAGTGGGGTAAAGTGTTGAACCTTGTGGTTAAGTTACTAACGCTGAAGCATATTAGTGCAAAAGAGCCAAATGAACAAAAAGATTCTTATATTGTCCGTGTTTGTGGTCGCTTCCTGCGGCCTTGCGTACGAGTTAATCGCTGGCGCCCTGTCCAGCTACCTGCTGGGCGATTCCATCCTGCAGTTCTCCACGGTGATTGGCTGCTACCTGTTCGCGATGGGCGTCGGCGCCCACTTTTCCAAGTATGTGCTCGATGAGGATGTGCTGGCGCGCTTTGTCGATATCGAACTGGCGGTCGGCCTGGTCGGCGGCCTGTCGGCGGCCATTCTGTTCCTGACGTTTTCGTGGATGGCGGCGCCGTTCCGCACCATGCTGTACGTGATGGTGTTCCTGATCGGCGCCTTCGTCGGCATGGAAGTGCCGCTGGTGATGCGCGCGCTGAACGCGCGCCAGACCGGTTTCAGCGAAATCGTCAGCAAGGTGCTGACCTTCGATTATCTGGGCGCGCTGGCCGTGTCGCTGCTGTTCCCGCTGGTGCTGGCGCCGACCCTGGGCTTGGTGCGCACCGGTTTTTTGTTCGGGATGCTCAACGTCGGCGTCGCCCTGTGGACAATTCGCGTGTTCCGCGCGGAGCTCAAGAACGTCACCGGCCGCATGCTGCGCGCGTCGGCGGTGATGTTCGTGCTGGTGGCCGGCTTCGCGTCGGCCGACAAGCTCACTTACTGGGGCGAGCATGGCCTGTTCGGCGACGAAATCGTCTTCGCCACCACCACGCCTTACCAGCGGCTGGTCGTCACGCGCTGGAAGGACGATCTGCGCCTGTACATCAACGGCAACCTGCAGTTCTCGTCGCGCGACGAGTACCGGTATCACGAGGCGCTGGTGCATCCGGTGCTGCAGCCCTTGCCATGGGCGAAAAGGGTGCTGGTGCTGGGCGGCGGCGACGGCCTGGCGCTGCGCGAGATCCTGCGCTACAAGAACATCGAGCATGTGACGCTGGTCGACCTGGACCCGGCGATGACGGGCGCCTTCACCAACCGCCCGGAGCTGGTCAGGCTCAATGGCGGCTCGTTCAGCGATAAGCGGGTACGCGTGGTCAACGCCGACGCGGCCCTCTGGCTGCGCGAGAACGATGACATGTTCGACGCCATCATCGTCGACTTCCCCGATCCGTCCAGTTTCGCGCTCGGCAAGCTGTACTCGGTGCCGTTCTACGGCATGGTGCGCAAGCACCTGGCGGCCAACGGCTTGATGACCGTGCAATCGACGTCGCCGTTCTTCGCGCCGCACGCCTACTGGACCATCGACGCCACCTTGCGCGAAGTCGGCATGAAGACCTATCCCTACCACGCCTACGTGCCGTCATTCGGCGAATGGGGCTTCATACTCGCCACGCCACAGGCGCAGTACACGCCGCCCGCCGAGTACCGTTTGCCGATGCGCTACCTGAATGCCGACACCACGCGCGAGATGTTCATCTTCCCGCCCGATATGAAGCGCCTGCCGATGGAGCCCAACCGGCTCAATACGCAGTCGCTGGTGCACGAGTTCGAGCAGGATTGGCGTCGGGTGATACGCTGATGCTGCGCCGATCCTTTCTGGTGTGGGCCGGCGCCACCGGCGTGGCGGCGGCGGGTACCGTGGCGGCCTTCCAGCGCTGGCAGGAGGTCACGCCCACGCTGCACTATCCGGGCCGCGACGAGGGCCACTTCCTGCGCGACCAGCGCAACAAGCCGCTGCCGCCGCCGTCGCAGGTGCTGCAGACCGATATTGCCATCCTCGGTTCCGGCATCGCCGGGCTGACCGCTGCGTGGAAGCTCAATAAACTCGGCAAGACCGACATGCTGATGGTGGACGGCCCGCAACCGCACGGCAACGCCGCCGGTGGCGCCTTCGGCGAGTTCGAATATCCGACCGGCGCCCATTATCTGCCGCTGCCGTCGCCGGAGTCGGTGCACGTGCGCGAGATCCTGGCCGACCTGGGCATCATTCAAAAAGATCCGCTGGGCGAAAAGCCCTACTACGACGAACGCTTCATCCTTCACGCGCCGGAGGAACGGCTGCTGTACAACGGCCAGTGGCAGGAAGGTTTCATGCCGACCGAGGGCGTGCCGCAATGGGAGATCGACGAGCACACGCGCTTTTTCGCCGAAGTGGAACGGCTGCGGCAAACGCACGGCGCCGATGGCCGTCGCGTGTTCGTGTTCCCGACTGTGATGTCGTCGGAAGACCCGAAGTGGCAGGCGCTGGATCGTATCACCCTCAAGCAGTGGCTGGAACAGAGTGGCTACCGCTCGCCCACCTTGCACTGGTACCTGAATTACTGCTGCCGCGACGACTACGGCACCCGCTACGACAAGGTCTCGGCCTGGGCCGGTCTGCACTACTACTGCAGCCGCTGGGGCGCGGCCGCCAACGCCAGCAGCGGCACCTGGCTGACGTGGCCGGGCGGCCTGCAACCGCTGGCCACCGGCATGGAGCGCGCCTCGGGCATCAAGCGCGTGGCCGGCACGGTGGTGTCGCTGAAAAAAACGGCGGACGGCGTCGAGGCCCTGTGCTTCAAGCTCGAAAACGGAAAACCGACGACGTATCTGGTGCGCGCGCGCAAAGCCATCTGCGCGATGCCGATCTATGTGGCCGCGCGGGTTGTGGATAACATCGCCGCCTACGGTTTCGATCCGGCCAAGCATATTCCGGAATACGCGCCGTGGATGGTCGCCAACTTCCTGCTCAAGCGTTTTCCACAGGAGCTGCAGGAAGGGCCGCATTCGCCGCCGCTGTCGTGGGATAACGTTGTCTACAGCGAGCCGGGATTGGGCTATGTCGTCTCCACCCACCAGGATATCCGCGTGCGGCCGCCGGAAAAGACCGTCTTCAGCGCCTACATCGCCCTGTCCGACCGCAAGCCGAGCAGCGCCCGGCACTGGATGGCGGCCGCCAAGCCGGAGGAACTGCTGGCGCTGGCCAGCGCCGACCTCAAAACCGCCTACGGCGCGCAGTTCGCGGCCTGCGTCGAGCGGGTCGACATCACCTTGCGCGGCCACGCGATGGCGGCGCCATGGCCCAACTTCCGCGCCAACGCCGGCATGAAGGCCTTGCGCGAGGTGGACGGGCCGATTTTGTTCGCGCACGCCGACCTGTCCGGCTTCTCGGTGTTCGAGGAGGCCGCGTGGTGGGGCTACCGGGCAGCCGGTCTGGCGGCGAAATGATATTCTAGCTAAATCATATAAACCGAATCGACGCCATGACCCATAACGCCCGCCAGCGCTTTCGCGCCGCCGACAAACAGAAGCTGCGCGACGAGGACGCTGGCGACAGCGCCTTCTCCAGCCGCGCCGCCAATCCTGAACTGAGCAAGTCCAAGGGCAAAGCGCTCGACATCAAGCGCACCGACGCGCTGATCAAGCGTATCGCCGCCTTGCAAAGCATGCTGTACGCCCAGCGCAAGCAGAAGGTGCTGCTGGTGCTGCAGGGGATGGATACCTCCGGCAAGGACGGCACCGTGCGGGCGATGTTCAGCGGCGTCAGTCCGATGGGCGTGAGCGCGGTGGCCTTCAAGGGGCCGACCGACGAGGAACTGGACCACGACTACCTGTGGCGCGTGCACCAGCACGTGCCGCCCAAGGGAAAGATCGCCATCTTCAACCGCAGTCATTACGAGGATGTGCTGATCACCAAGGTGCAAGGCATGATCGACGGCGGCGAGTGCAAGCGCCGTTACGCGCAGATCCGCGATTTCGAGCGCATGCTCGCCGAAACCGGCACCGTGATCGTCAAGGTGTTCCTGCATATCTCCAAGGAGGAGCAACGCGAGCGCCTGCAGGAGCGTCTGGACGATCCGGACAAGCAGTGGAAGTTCGATCCCAACGATATCGAGCAGCGCAAAAAGTGGAATGAATACCAGCGCGCCTACGAGCAGGCCATCCGCGAGACCGACCAGCCGCACGCGCCGTGGTACATCGTACCGGCCAACTCCAAGACGCACCGCAACCTGGTGATCGCCAGCCTGCTGCTGGAGACCCTGGAGGGCATGGACCTGAGCTTCCCGCCGCCGCACCCGGACCTGTCCTCGTTCACCGTAGTGTGAGAGGTAGACCCGCACCCCGGATGCCGGGGTCGTACCCCACGGGGTACGACCCCTTTGGGCCGCCGTGCGGGTTGGGAGTCCGTATCCCGTCAACCTAAAATCACGTCCGCGCGGTCTGTGGCATAGTCATTCTTTGCATGAGGAGGACTACCGATGCTGCAACTGAAAGACCCCACACTGCTGCGCCAGCAAGCCTACATCAACGGCGTCTGGAGCGATGCCGACAACGGTGAAACCCATCCGGTGACCAATCCCGCCACCGGCGAGCAAATCGGCACCGTGCCGCGCATGGGCGCGGCCGAAACCAAACGCGCCATCGACGCCGCCAACGCCGCCTGGCCGGCCTGGCGCAAAAAGACCGCCAAGGAGCGCGCCGCCATTCTGCGCAAGTGGAATGACCTGATCCTGGAAAACACCGACGACCTGGCGCTGCTGATGACGGCGGAGCAGGGCAAGCCGCTGACCGAGTCGCGCGGCGAGGTGGCCTACGGCGCCTCGTTCATCGAATGGTTCGGCGAGGAAGCCAAGCGCGTGGCCGGCGAGACGCTGGCGTCGCCCTGGCCGGACCGCCGCCTGCTGGTGACCAAGGAGCCGATCGGCGTGTGTGCGGCGATCACGCCGTGGAACTTCCCGATCGCGATGATCACCCGCAAGGCCGGCCCCGCGCTGGCGGCGGGTTGTCCGATGGTGCTCAAGCCGGCCGAGGCCACCCCGTACTGCGCGCTGGCGCTGGCCGAACTGGCCGGGCGCGCGGGTGTGCCGCCGGGCGTGTTCAGCGTGCTGACCGGCGCCTCCAAGGATATCGGCGGTGAAATGACGTCCAACCCGATCGTGCGCAAGCTGACCTTCACCGGTTCCACCGCCATCGGCCGACTGCTGATGGAGCAAAGCGCGCCGACGATCAAAAAGCTGTCGCTGGAATTGGGCGGCAACGCGCCGTTCATCGTGTTCGACGACGCCGATCTGGATGCCGCCGTCGAAGGGGCGATCGCCTCCAAGTACCGCAACGCCGGCCAGACCTGCGTGTGCGCCAACCGCCTGTATGTGCAGGACGGGGTGTACGAACAATTCGCCGAAAAACTGGTGGCCGCCGTCGAAAAACTCAAGGTCGGCAACGGCGTCGAGGAGGGCGTCACGCAAGGCCCGCTGATCGACGAGAAAGCCGTCCAGAAGGTCGAGGAGCATGTGGCCGATGCGCTGTCCAAGGGCGGCCGCCTGCTGACCGGCGGCAAGCGCCATGCGCTGGGCCACAGCTTCTTCCAGCCGACCGTCATCGCCGATGTCGGCAACGACATGCTGGTCGCCGGCGAGGAGACTTTCGGCCCGCTGGCGCCGCTGTTCCGCTTCAAGACCGACGAGGAAGTCATCGCCCTGGCCAACGACACGGAATTCGGCCTGGCCAGCTATTTCTACTCGCGCGATATCGGCCGCATCTGGCGCGTGGCCGAGGGACTGGAGTGCGGCATCGTCGGCGTCAATACCGGCCTGATCTCGACCGAGGTGGCGCCGTTCGGTGGCGTCAAGCAGTCGGGCCTGGGCCGCGAAGGCTCGCATCACGGCATCGACGAGTTCCTGGTGGTTAAGTACATTTGCCTAGGCGGCATTTAGCGGGTGGCGCCGGCGGCGCCGTCGGGGTCATGGCCGACGGCACGCCGGTGAGCCGGTCGACCATGCGCTTGACGGCCGTCATCTGGCGGCCGCCCTTCTGCGGATAGCGCAGGTCGTCGTAGGCAAACCAATCCCAGCAGGCGTTGGGGTTCGTGTACTGCCCGATCGACGCCGCCTGCGGATACAGGATCATCAGCTTGTTGCTGTCGGCCCAGGCGTTATAGCCGGCCCGTTCGACGAAGGTGGTGCCGATCTCCTCCAGGTCCTGCAGGCAGCCGTGGAACACCACGTGCAGCCGGCAGCCGTTGTTGCCGGCGTTGTCGCAGGCCGGCGGCACATACAGATACCCGCTCTCGGCCATGCCGTGCAAGCGTGGCTGCGCCAGAAATTCCGCCTGGTTGAACACGACGAAGCGGCCCGCCGGGCGGGCGGTGTTGCGCGCCGCCAGCGGTCCGTAGATCCATTTCAGCAATTCCCCCGCCGCATCAAAGCCGCAATTGTTGATGAAGGGGGAGGCCAGCTTGGCGCAGGCGTTGCCGAAGTTGTCCGTCGGCATGGCGTGCTGAACCGGCAAATCGCGTTTGTAGGAAATGCGATTCGCCGCGACATAGTGCCGGTAGAAGCTTTGCAGGTCGTTGACGACCACCTGGGGCACGACGGTATCGGCGGTGCCCGACAACATCCAGATCCGGTGGCCGGCCATGGCGCTGGTCGGATCGATCGCTTGCAAGGCGGCATACCAGTCGGTGACCGCGATCAGCTCGCGCACGCGGGTGGCGTGCGGGGCAACTTGGCAGGGGAACACGTCGTTCGTGCAGCTGCAGACGGTGGTGGCGGTGAGCACATTGCCGCGTGCGCAGAAGTACGGCCCGGCGGCGATGATGCCGGCGCCTTTGACCGTCCGGGAAAACGCCACCTGGAACTGCACCGCCATGTAGGCGCCGGCGGACAAGCCCGAGACCGTGACCTGTTCCGCCTTCATGTACGGCAACGCGACCAAATGCGTTGGCGCCTGCGCCCGTGCCGGACCCATGGCCTGGGCGGCGGCAAACAGCAGCAGTGCCAAGCAGAAAATACGCATGTCGACCTCCTTTCCGACCCAGTGTAAAGCGGATACCCAGTGTGGGTTACCAGGGTTGAGCTCGCTTAATCCCGGTCAAAGGAACGCCGATGTTAGCGCGATGTTTGCGATTTCGCATGCTCGTCAGGCAAGGTCCGGCGGATTGGCATAGAATGTTTTTTTTACTCTTAGCGGCCTCGACCATGTCCAAGACAATTGCCCAGTTGTGCGTAGTTTCCTCGCTGACCTTGTTGGCGGGCGCTTCGGCGTTCGCGCAAGCCCCCGCCGTCGCGGCCGGGACGGCGCCAGCAGCGACGGCCGCGCCGGCCAATTGCCCGGCCATCCTCAAGCAAACGTTCAAGCGTCTGCAGGACGAAGCGCCGCAGGACTTGTGCCAGTATTCGGGCAAGGTGATTCTGGTGGTTAATACCGCGTCGTACTGCGGCTTCACCAACCAGTACGAGGGGCTGGAGGCCATGTACGCCAAATACGGAGGCAAGGGCTTGGTGGTGCTGGGCTTCCCGTCCAACGACTTCGGCCAGCAGGAGCCGGGCAACAGCAAGGAAATCGCCGATTTCTGCTACAACACCTATGGCGTCAAGTTCCCGATGTTCTCCAAGTCGGTGGTGTCGGGCAAGGAGCCGAATCCGCTCTTCGCCAACCTGATCAAGGCGACCGGGAAGGCGCCGGCCTGGAACTTCCACAAATACCTGATCGACCGCAACGGCAAGGTTGTGGATAACTTCGGCAGCAAAGTGAAACCGGACGACAAGCAGTTGGTCGGCGCGGTCGAAAAAGCGCTGGCGATGTAATCAGTCTTCGTGCGGCTCGCCGGCCGGGGCGTTAGCGAGGGCGAAGCCTTCGTCGAGCCAGCCGGTGATGCCGCCCGCCATCAGTTTGACGGGCCGCCCCAGTTGCGCCAGCCGCACGGCGGCGCGCGCGGCGCCATTGCAGTGCGGGCCTGCGCAGTAGACGACAAACAGCGTGTCATCCGGGAATTCGGCGATCTTCGAGCCGATGATCTTGCGGTGCGCCAGATCCAGCGCGCCGGGCACGTGGCCGGCGGCGTACTTCTCCGTGCCGCGCACATCCAGCAACACGAAATCCTGCTTGCCGCCGGCGAGCGCGTCGTGCACGTCCCAGCAATCCGTTTCGTAGCTGAAGCTGGCTTCGAAGTGGGCCAGGGCGGCGGCGCTGGGAGCGGCCGGGATGGCGCTGACGAGGGATTTCGCGGGCATTGTTATCTCCTTGGTGGATGAGTTCCTGGGTTCCACGTAGGGCGGATTAGGCGGCACGCCGTAATCGGCCATGCAGGCGTCGACGCGGCGCACGCATGGCCGATTACGCTGCGCTAATCCGCCCTACGTGTTTCAAAGGTGACTCTATTGTCCACCTGCCCCGCCAATGCCA
Source organism: Oxalobacteraceae bacterium OTU3CAMAD1 (assembly GCA_024123915.1). NCBI lineage: Bacteria > Pseudomonadati > Pseudomonadota > Betaproteobacteria > Burkholderiales > Oxalobacteraceae > Oxalobacteraceae bacterium OTU3CAMAD1. The sequence goes on from CP099650.1 coordinate 479,481, forward strand.
TCAGTGGCGCATCGGCCATTCTGCGTTAAGATCACGACATGAAAAAACATCTCGTTGTCGCGCTGGCCTACGACCGGCTGTGCACTTTCGAGTTCGGCTGCACGGTCGAACTGTTCGCCCTGGAGCGTCCCGAGCTGGACGTCGACTGGTACGACTTCGCCGTCTGCGCCGTCGAGCCTGGGCCGATCCGCGCGGCCGGCGGCATCACCGTGCAGGCGCCGTACGCTCCCGAGTTGCTGGCGCTGGCCGACACCATCGTCATCCCCGGCTGGCGCGACGCCGACGAAGCGCCACCGCCCGCGCTGCTGGAGCTGATCCGCGCCGCGCATCGCCGTGGCGCGCGCCTGTGCTCGATCTGTTCCGGCGTCTTCGTGCTGGCCGCCGCCGGCGTGCTGGACGGCCAGCGCGCCACCACCCACTGGCGCTACGCCGACAAGCTGGCCAAGCGCTATCCGAACATCGACGTGCAGCCGGACCATTTGTACGTGGACACCGGCCAGGTCATCACCGCCGCCGGCTCGGCCGCCGGGCTGGACATGCTGCTGCACGTGGTGCGGCGCGACCATGGCGCCCGCATCGGCAATCTGGTGGCGCAGCGGCTGGTGGTGGCGCCGCACCGGGAAGGCGGGCAGGCACAGTTCCTGCCGCGGCCGATGGCGCTGGGCGAGCAGGGCAGGCTGTCGAAACTGATGGACTGGCTGCGCAGCCATCCGGAGCGGTCGCACACAGTCGCCAGCATGGCCGAGCGCGCAGCGATGAGCCCGCGCACCTTGCAGCGTCAGTTCCAGCAAGCAACGGGACTGGGCGCGGTCGAGTGGCTGATCCGCGAGCGGGTGGCGATCGTCAAGGAGATGCTCGAAGTGCCGGACGTGCCGCTGGCGCAGATCGCCGAGCGGGCCGGCTTCGGTTCCGAGGAATCGTTGCGGCATCATTTCCGGCGTCTCGCCGCGACCACGCCCGGCGCCTACCGGAAACGTTTCGTCGATGTAGGCTTGAAATCGTGAATCGTTTTGATTCGCCCTAAGCTATGTCGCTTGTCATCCGCCGCTTAGTTGACTAATCTGGTTGTTCACCCAATAACTAGGAGACAGTCATGGCATATGTCGATGGATTTGTGATTCCAGTACCCAAAGAGAACATCGAAGCGTACAAAAAAATGTCGTTGGCCTGCGGCGCGGTCTGGAAGGAATATGGCGCGCTGGAGTTCCGCGAAACCATCGGGGACGACGTACCGCCCGGCAAGGTCACCTCATTCCCGATGAGCGTGGACCTTAAGGAAAACGAAGTGGTGGCGTTTTCCTGGATAGTCTACGAATCGCGCGCCAAGCGCGACGAAATCAACGAGAAAGTCATGAAAGACCCGCGCCTGGCCGACTTCATGGACCCCAAGAGCATGCCCTTCGACGGCAAGCGCATGATCTACGGCGGTTTCGAGATGATCGTCGACCTTTAAAGCGTCGCCTTCATCGCGCCGCGCAGGGCATTGCAGACGACGATGTCCTGCGCGCGCTCCAGCATCGCACGCGTGATCACCGCCTCGCTGGCGTTCCATTCGGGATCGTCGAGCAGCACGCCGCGCATCACGCCGGGCAGCACGCCGCAAGCCAGGACTGGCGTTAGCCAACGGCCGTCGACGCGCACGAAGACGCTGCTGCGGCCACCTTCGGTCAGCTCCCCGCGTTCGTTGAAGAACAGCGTGTCGAAGGCGCCGTGCGCCTCGGCGTCGCGCCAGGCGTCGTCGTAATGCGCCCGGACGCTGGTTTTATGGCGCAGGAATACGTCGCCGGAAGCGGTGGCGTCGTCGGCCAGCAGCACGCGTACCGGTTGCGTGAGCGGCACCAACGGCGCGTGCTGCACCGAGAACGCCCCCGATGAACCCAGCGCCAATCGCAGGCGGTACGCGATGCCTGCCGCTGGTGAGAGGGGCGCGTCGTCCGCCAGCATGTGGCAGGCGGTGTCCAGATAGGCGTTGGCCGCCGCCTCGTCCCACGCGTAGCCGAAGTAGGCGGCCGACGCGGCGAGGCGCTTCAGGTGGCGCGCGCGGTGGCGCACCCCGCCTTGGGGCGTGGCGTACATCGTCTCGAAGATTTCGAAGTCGTTTTTCAGGCCGGTGAGGAAGCGCGCCTTCAACTGGCACTCGGCATACTCTCCGGAGGCGTCGCTGTCGAAGACGATGCCGGCGCCCACGCCCATCTCGCCCCGGCGCACGCCGTCGAGACCGTCCGGCGCGCCCAGCGCCAGGGTGCGGATCGGCACCGACATGCAGAAGTCGCCGACCTTGCCATCCGCGTTATCTTTTAGCGGATCGAACCAGCCGATCGCGCCGGTGTAGATGCCGCGCGGGTCCGGTTCCAGCTTGCCGATGATTTCCATCGTGCGGCGCTTCGGCGCGCCGGTGATCGAGCCGCACGGATAGAGCGCGTCGAAGATGTCGCCCAGCGATACGTCGTTGCGTAGTTCGGCCGTGATGGTCGACGTCATTTGCAGCACGCTGCTGTAGCGGTGCACCTCGAACAGCGCCGGCACCTGCACGCTGCCGGTACGCGCGATGCGGCCGATGTCGTTGCGCAGCAGGTCGACGATCATCAGGTTCTCGGCGCGGTTCTTCGGATCGGCCGCCAGTACGGTGGCGCGCAGGATGTTCTCGGCCGCCTGCGCCGGCGGCGCGGCCGGCGCCGTGCCCTTCATCGGGCGCGCCGTTAGCACGCCGTCCTGGTGGCGCACGAACAGCTCCGGCGACAGCGACAGGATCGCCGAGCCGTCTTCCAGTCCCACCAGCGCGCCGTAGGGCACCGGCTGGCGGCCGCGCAGGCGCGCGTATAGCGCGTGGATGCCGCCGAAGGCGTCGAAGCGCAAGCGGTAGGTGTAGTTGACCTGGTAGGTGTCGCCTGCCTCGATGTAGTCGTGGATGCGCGCCAGCGCGGCGTCGAACGCTTGCCGGTCGATGTTGGCGCGGATGTTGGCGATACCGGCCGGCCGGTCGATCGGGAACGAGTGCGCGGCCAGCCAGTCGCCCACTTCGGCGCCGGTCAGCGACGCGCAGTCCTTGAACAACAAGATTTGCGCCAGCGGCGCGCCCGCCGGCGGCGCGGTGCCGATATGGAGCAGCTCCCTGCCCAGCTCATAGGCGCACAAGGTGACCGCGTACTCGCCGCGCGTCAACGCTGCGCCCATCTGCTCGAGCACTTGCGGCCACTGGCCGATGTCGTCGCAGCGTAGCGTGCCCAGATGGCCGGTGTACAGTCGCGAACGCGAGGGCGCGGCGGGCGCGCCTTCGCCTCCGGTGCCTGCGCCTGGACTGGCGTCGTCCAGCAGTGCGAAACATTCAGCGTTCATGTCCATTTACGATAACAGCAGCGCGATTTGCAGCGGGGCGTCCTGCGACGGGTTGTTCTTGAAGCCACTCTTGGCGTAACGGTGCCAGCGGCCGATGACAAAACTGGTCAGCATGCCGGCGCGGGCCTGCACCTCGTTCTCGTGGGCCTGGCCCTCCGCCACCGACTGCCGCAACGCTTGTTTGAGCGCCAGGTCGATGCGGTCGTAGAACTGGTTCATGCGCAGTTGCAGGCGCTCGTCCTCGTTGACCAGCGCCTCGCCGATCAGCACCCGCGTCATGCCCGGGTTCTGGCTGGCGAATTGCAGCAGCATGCCGACGATGTCGCGCGCCTGCGTCAGGCCGTCGGCCTGGCGTTCGGCGATCTGGTTGATCAAGCCGAAGACGGTGGACTCGATGAATTCGATCAGCCCCTCGAACATCTGCGCCTTGCTGGCGAAATGCCGGTACAGCGCGGCCTCTGAAAACTCCAGCTTGCGCGCCAGCGCGGCCGTGGTGATCTTGTCGCCCTTGGGCTGTTCCAGCATCTCCGCCAGCGCTCGGAGGATTTCAAGGCGGCGCTGGCCCGGCGGTGTGCTTGCCATGTGATCTCGCGGATAGGTGTCGAAAAAGAGGGGAATCAGCGCAGATGATGCAGGCGTGCCGGCAGATTCCTGACAGATTTTACTTTGACATCGACATAAGCGGGGCGAATTAACCTTTTTTGGGGATGCGCCAGGCCGGCGGTGTCGCCGATGGTCAGGTACTGGGTGATCCAGGCGGTGCGCATGCCGAGTGAGTGGGCGCTGCGCAGATTTGCCAGGGTGTCCTCGACCAGGATGCAGCGCTCGGGCGTCAGGCGGTGGCGCCGCATCAGGTTGCGCAGCATCAGCTTGGACGGCTTGGGGCGCATCTGCCGGTGCACCGTCATCGATTCGACCGAGACGTGCTGGCCGAATTCACGGTGCAGGCCCAAATGGCGCAGCACCTGCGTCGAATAGCGGTGCGGCGCGTTGGTGAGCAGGATTTTGCGTCCGGGCAGGCGGCGCATCAGCTGGCGCAATCCGCGCTCGGCGCGGATCATCTCGGTCAGCTCGGCGATCGCATGGGTCTCGTGCAGAAAATGAGCCGGTATTACGCCATGGTGCTTGACCAGTCCCAGTATCGTCGCGCCGTACCTGCGCCAGTACTTGGTGCGCGCGGCGTTGACGATATCCTCGCCGGCCGGCGTGACGCCGTCGCCCAGCACGCGGGCGATATAGACGTTCATGTTCGCCATGATCGCGGGGAAGATGGCGTGGGAGGCGTTGTGCAGTGTGTTGTCGAGATCGAACAACCACACGGGTGAGTTACGGGTAATATTCACGGGAGACCAATCAACAAAGGAAGCCATGCGACGCCAGATTATAGTGATGTTCTGCAGTTTGTTCTGCTTTGCCTTCGGTCCCACTTGGGCGGCGGACCAGGCGACGGACCAGGAGCGGGCGCCCAACCGCGGCGCGCTGTTCAAGGTGCGCAGCGGCGAACATGCGCTATACCTGTTCGGCACCATCCACGTCGGCTCGAAGGATTTCTACCCGCTCGAGCCGCGCGTGGCCGGCGCGTTGAAGCAGGCGCCTGTGCTGGCGCTGGAAATCGATCCGCTGGGCGATCCGCAAAAACTGGCGCGGGCGGTGCAGAAGTATGGCTTGGTGGGCCCCGGCGCGGCCGCGCCGGCGTTGTCGCCGGAATGGCGGCGCCGGCTCGACGTTCTGCTCAAGCAGTACAAGATCGAACCGCAGACCGTGGCGGCGATGAAGCCATGGCTGCTCGCCAGCGTGCTGACAGTGAGCGAATTCGCCAGCCAGGGTTACGACGCCGCGCAGGCGGTCGACGCCCACCTGGCCAAGCAGGCGCACGACCGGGGCCAGAAAGTCATCGAGCTCGAATCGCCCGAGGGCCAAATGGGCCTGTTCGGCAATCTGTCGCCGGCCGAGCAGCTGCTGTTCCTGCAGGAGACCATCGCCGGCATCGAGGACAAGGAACAGGCCAAGCAGGCGCGCGAGATCGCCGAGGCCTGGCGCAACGCCGACATCAAGGCGCTCGACGCGCTGGCCGCCCAGGCGGAGCGCGACGACACCTTCTCCGGCCGCTTCGTGCAGAAGGTGCTGCTGGACGGTCGCAATCCGGCGCTGGCCGACAGCATGGCCAAGCTGATGGCGCGTGAAAACAACAGCGTCGCGGCGATCGGCGTGCTGCATTTGATCGGCAAGGGAAGCATTCCGGAACTGCTGCGCCAACGCGGCATGACGGTGGAGCGGATTTATTAAATAGTCAAGGACAGCGGGGGGAGGGTGCTACGGAGGGGCAATGCTGAAGAAGTGGTGCCCTTTACGTGGATTGAACACGTGGCCTCTCCCTTACCAAGGGAGTGCTCTACCACTGAGCTAAAAGGGCGTACTGGTATGGCGATGCACTCAAAAACGCGGCTAAACGTGCATCGCCGTTTTTTCAGTGAGACCGGATCATAGTTCCAAATGCCTGTTCGGTCAACACTTCGAGCAATAAAGAGTGTTCAATTCGCCCGTCGATGATGTGAACCGTATTGACGCCGGACTTCGCGGCATCCAGCGCTGATGATATTTTAGGCAGCATGCCGCCCGAAATCGTCCCGTCGGCGAACATCTCGTCGATCTCGCGCGCCGACAGGTCGGTCACCAGATTGCCCTGTTTGTCCTGAACGCCGGCGATATTGGTCATCATGATCAGCTTTTCGGCTTTCAGGATTTCCGCGATTTTACCGGCGACGACGTCGGCGTTGATGTTATACGCCTGGCCATCCTGGCCGAAGCCGATGGGCGAAATGATCGGGATGAAGGCGTCGTCCTGCAGCGCCTTGACGACGGCAGGGTTGATCGCGTCGATCTCGCCGACGAAGCCGATGTCGAGGAACTGGCCTGGATTTTCCTTATCCGGCATCGCCATCTTCTTGGCGCGGATCAGGCCACCGTCCTTGCCGGTCAGGCCCACGGCCTGGCCGCCGTAGTGATTAATCAGCATCACGATGTCCTGCTGGACTTCGCCGCCCAGCACCCACTCCACCACTTCCATCGTTTCTTCGTCGGTGATGCGCATGCCCTGCACGAAGGTGCCCTGCTTACCGATTTTTTTCAGCGCGTTGTCGATTTGCGGACCGCCGCCGTGCACCACGACCGGGTTCATGCCCACCAGTTTGAGCAAAATGACATCACGGGCGAAGCCGTGCTTCAAGCGCTCGTCGGTCATCGCATTGCCTCCGTATTTGATGACAATGGTCTTGCCATGGAAATTACGGATGTAGGGAAGGGCCTCGGCCAGAATCTGCGCCTTGATCTGCGGCGACACCGCGGTCAAGTCGTCATTCATGCCTAAGTTAAGGTTAGTCAGTTGGGTCATGGCGAGTCCGGTTAAAAATTTTGTGCAATTTTACAGCCTGTGGCTGCGATCGCTGCGATCGCGGCTATGAGTTGTGCATTATAGGGCTATCCGGTTGTATTTTCCGAGATCATCCGATACGCTGGACCGCATGACCAGCCAACTTGCCGCCATATGAGTACCTGCTCGCGTTGCGGCGCCGAATTCTCGTGCGCCATGGTGGACGCCGATCCCGCCACAGCCGCCCAGCCCTGCTGGTGCACCTACCTGCCGGCGTCGCTGCCGGTGCCGTCGGCGCCGGGCGCCAGTTGCTGGTGCCCGGATTGTTTAAAAAAGCACATTGCCGACACGGAACCGAAACAGACCCCGGAGGCACGTAGGGCGGATTAGGCGAAGCCGTAATCCGCCATGCATGCGTCGCCGGCGGCTCGATGGCGGATTACGCTGCGCTAATCCGCCCTACGTGTCTCCAGACGTCACCCGGGACGAGGCCTAGCTCACGGTCCGGAAAAACCGCAACATCTCGCGGCTGGCATCCGGCCCCTTGGCGTCGGTGTAGGTGCCGTGCGCGCTGCCGCCGGACCATGCGTGGCCCGCCCCGTGCACCACCCAATGCTCGCCGAGCGGCGAGCCGTCGGCCTTGGTGTGCGTCGTCTGCGTGTAGCGATACCCATTCGGCACGCTGCCCGACTGGATCGACGGCGCGCCCTTGTGGCTGTGCAGGCGCTGCTCGATCACCTGCTCGCCGTTGCGCGGGTTGACGGTGGTGTCGCTGTCGCCGTGGAACACGATGATCGGCTGCGAACCATTGCCGGCCTTGTGCGAGCTGCTCGCGCCGCGCTTCATGGCGCTCAGCGCCGACGGCAAATCCTGCGCCGAGGCGAACGGCAGGCCCGAATGCACGCCCACCGCCGCGAACAGCTCCGGGTACAAGGTGCCGACGATGACCGCCATCGCGCCGCCCGCCGACAGCCCGGCGACATACACCTGACGCTCGTTGACGGGATACTCGTCGATGATCTGCTGCGCGATGCCGGCGATGATCGACGGCTCGCCCTGGCCGTGCTGCTGGTCGATGGCGTTGAACCAGTTCCAGCATTTCGAGTGGTTGGCGCCGGCCGTCTGCTCCGGATAGGCGACGAAGCAGCCCATCTCCTCGGCCACCTGGTTCATCTGCGTGCCGGCGGCGAAATCGTCGGGATTCTGCGTGCAGCCGTGCAGCATCACCAGCAGCGGCATGGCCTGGCCGGTGTAGGTCGACGGCACGTACAACTTGTAATTGCGGCTGCCCGCGTGGTTGGCGTAGCTGCCGCTGATGAACTTCGCGCCTTCCGGCAGCGGCGCGGCCTTGGTGGGATTCATGATCGAACCCATGTCCATGCCGAAGTTGGACTGCAGATCGATGGATTGCAGATCGATCTTGATGCCCATCCGGTTCAGCATGTCCTGCGCGTATTCGGTCGGATTGGTGGCCGGATTGGGCGCGCTGGCCGGCGTGGCCTGCGGCTGCGGTTCTGCCGCCGCTTTGGCGGTGTGACTGGACTGATTCGGAGCCGGTTTCGCCGTCGATTCGGGGTGAACACGCGCGCTATCGGCGGTCGAATGTGGCGCCGAACGCGGCGCCACATATTCGGGCGGCGGGTTAATGTCACGCATATGCGGTTGCGCCGACGGTTGGGCCGCCGATGGCGATGGCGATGCCGGTTGCGGACCGGCTGCGCGTTGCTGCTGCTGCTTTTGCTGCAGTTCGATCATGCTTTCCATGGCTTTTTGCACGGCGGCCGTGGCGCCCTTGTTAATGAGCTTTTGTGCGGCACTGCGCACGCTCGACATAAACGGTAATTTCATAGCTGTCCTTTAGTGGATTCGTTGGGCTAATGCGGTTTTGATCACCGCGCTGGCGTGGAGCGAACCTAGTACAAAAATCGAATCGATGGTCGCCAGTGCCAGTTCGACCGAAACGTCGCTGGCGATACTGGCCAAACCAAGTACCTGTATCTGCAGCCGCTGGCCGGCCGCCTGCACCGCCTCAAGATCCGAGCGGGTGTAATGTTGCATTCCGAGCACCAGGCTTTTGCGCGCCACCGTTTGCTTCACCACGTCGGCGTGCTCGTTTAACTGATTGCGAATCGCCGTCCGGATCAAATCGGTGCGGTTGGAGTAAAAACCCTCCTGCACCAGCAAATCGATCTGCCCAAGGTCGATGGGACCGAGGTTGATCGTGATCTTTTCCGACTCGGCGGTCTTCAGTTTTAGTTCTTGCTTAGCCATACGTCTCCATCTGGTTACCATCTACATGGATGGTAGTATAGGCTTCGCGTTCCCCAAGTCAAGCGCATTCGGTCCATAATGTCGCCATGAGTGATCCAACTAACTTAGCAGTCCCGGGCCCAATTCCAGAGCTCGCCACCCCCGTGCCGTCGCCCTGCGTCAGCCTGTGCAAGATGGACGCCGAGCGGCGTTATTGCATGGGATGTCTGCGCACCATCGAGGAAATCGTCAGCTGGTCCAAGGCGGACGACGACTACAAACGGGGAGTCTGGGCGGAGATCCGCCGGCGCGAGCTGACGGTGAATTTCGACGACGATTTCGGGCAATGAGCGCGTTGCCGGCCTCGATCCAGGTATTCGAGCGGGGCTGGCTGTCCTCCAACAACGTGCTGTTGTTGGGACGCCACGACACGGCCCTGATCGACACCGGCTACCTGACCCACGCGCCGCAAACGCTGGAGTTGGTGCGGCACGCGCTGCAAGGCCGCCATCTCGACCTGGTGCTCAACACCCATCTGCACTCCGACCATTGCGGCGGCAACGCCACGCTGCAGGCGCATTACGGCAGCCGCATCGCGATTCCGGTCGCCGAGGCGGACAAGGTGCGGGACTGGGACGTGGACGCGCTCAGTTTCAAGGCCACGGGCCAGCGCTGCGAGCGATTCACCTTCGACTCCACCATCTCCCCGGGCGACATGCTGACCTTGGGCGGCATGGAATGGCAGGCGCTGGGCGCGCCGGGGCACGATCCGCACTCGCTGATTTTTTACTGTCCGGCGGAGCGCGTGCTGGTCTCGGCCGACGCGTTGTGGGAGAACGGCTTCGGCGTCATCTTCCCGGAACTCGATGGCGAATCCGGTTTCGCCGAGGAGCGGGCCACGCTCGACGTGATCGCGGGGCTCGATGTGCGCCTGGTGATTCCGGGGCACGGACGGCCGTTCAGCGACGCGGCGGGCGCGCTGGCGCGGGCGAGATCGCGGCTCGCGTATCTGGAGGCCGACCCGGTTCGCAACGCACAGAACGCGATCAAGGTGCTGCTGAAGTTCTTGTTGCTGGAGCGGCAGCGGATCGCGCTGAGCGAAGTGCCGGCACTGCTGCTAGCAATGCCGGTGTTCGAAACGGCTAACGCCAGGTTTTTGAAAGAGACGCCGGATACGCTGGCAACGTGGGCGATCAAGCAATTGGTACGAAGTCTTGCGGCCCGCATCGAAGGTGAGCACTTACTTAACACGTGATCCACGTAGGGCGGATTAGCGCAAAGCGCGTAATCCGCCACCGAGCCGCCACGGACTGGAGCAAACTCTAGAGCACTCCACCTATTTTCGGCACGATCGTACTATTTCCGGTCTATAATCCCCCGAGACCTTACACCCCCGATCAACTTTACGTCAGCGAGTTCGCCATGGCCCTGCCTGCAGCGTTGCAAAATCTTTCACTCCCCGTAATCGCCTCCCCGATGTTCATCGCCAGCGGTCCCGCGCTGGTGGCGGCGCAGTGCAAGGCGGGCATCGTCGGCTCCTTCCCGGCGCTGAACGCCCGCCCGGCGGAAACGCTCGACGTCTGGCTAACCGACCTGCAAAACGAACTGGCCGACTACCAGATGGCCAATCCGGACAAGCGCGTTGGCCCGATCGCCGTCAACCAGATCGTCCACCAATCGAACGACCGCCTGGCGCACGACGTCGAAGTCTGCGTCAAGCACCGGGTGCCGATCATCATTTCGTCGCTGCGCGCGCCGCCGAAGGAGATGCTGGACGCGATCCACAGCTACGGCGGCATCGTCATGCACGACATCGTATCGATCCGCCACGCCGAAAAAGCGCTGGAAGCTGGTGTCGATGGCCTGATCCTGGTCGCCAGCGGCGCCGGCGGCCACGCCGGCACGTTGTCGCCGTTCGCGCTGGTGGGCGAAGTGCGCAAATTCTTCAAAGGTCCGATCGCCCTGTCCGGCGCGATCGCCACCGGCGACGCGATTCTGGCGGCGCAGGCGATGGGCGCCGACTTCGCGTACATCGGCTCGCGCTGGCTCGCCACCAAGGAATCGAACGTCAGCGACGACTACCGCGACGCCATCGTCGAATCGTCGGCCGCAGACATCATCTATTCGAGCCTGTTCACCGGCGTGCATGGCAACTACCTGAAGAAATCCATCGTCAACGCCGGCCTGGACCCGGACGCGCTGCCGCAGGCCGACAAGAGCTCGATGAATTTCGGCTCCGGCAGCGCCAAGGCTTGGCGCGACATCTGGGGCGCCGGCCAGGGCGTGGGCCTGATGGACGACGTGCCGACCACCGCAGAAATGGTCGCGCGCCTGAAAGCCGAATACGACGCGGCGCGCGCGCGCCTGGCATTGTAAAAACCCCAGGGTCAGGTCCGACATTCGGACAAATGGCAAAAATGGGGAACTTTTCAACGCTTAAAAGTTCCCCAATGTCCGAATGTCGGACCTGACCCCCCGTCTTGCCGCGAAAGTACTTATAATAAATTCAACCTTGCCAAAAAATGGGATTGAGTGATGAATAAGTTGCGCGCGCTGTCGCTGTCTCTATCCTTGTCGTTCTCGCTGCTGTGCTTTGGTCCCATGGCGTCCGCGCAGGTGCCCATCAACGACGACGCCGCCGCGCTGGTGCAGGAAGGCGACACGCAGCTTTTCCAGCGCAAGCCTGTCGAGGCGATTCGCAGCTATGAGGCGGCGATGAAGGCCGATGCGACATCCTCGGTGCCGTTGTCGAAGCTGGCCAACGCGCTCTATTTTTTATCGATCCTGCAAAACGACGCCGCGAAAAAATCGGAATGGCGCGCACAGTCGGAGGCGTTCGCGCAGCAGGCGTTGAAGCTGGCGCCGCGCGATCCGATCGCGCAGGAAGTGTTGCGCTTGCTGTCCGAGGAAAAACCGGCTCCGCTGCACGAGCCGACGGAGCAGGCGTCAAACCTGAAGCACGAAGGCGAACAGCTTTTCGTCGCCGGAAAACTGGACGAGGCGCGGGAAAAATATCTTCAGGCGGCGCAGGCCGACCCGCTGTATTCCACCGCCTGGATTTACGCCGGCGATTGCTACTTCGCGCAGAAAAAATGGGCAGAGGCGGAGGAGCTGTTCCGCAAAGGCGTGACGATCGAGCCGCTCAATAGCCAGGGCTGGCGATTCTTGTCGGACGCGTTGGCGTATCAGGGCAAGCGCGCCGCCGCCGAGGACGCGCTGCTAAACGGGATCGCCGCGCAACCGAGCCAGATGCCCAACTGGGGCAAGCTGGCGCACCTGCGGGCGGCGAACGGCACGCCGCTACAGCCTTTGGGCCTGGTGCGTAAGGCCAGCGCCTTGCTTGATCCCGCTACCGGAAAGGGAACGGTAAGGCTCGATCCAGCATTCAGCGATCCCGCCGAGCAGAAGAAACCCGATGGCGCGGTGTGGCTGATGGTGGGAGTTAGCGAGGCGAATATCCGCCTCAAGGACCGTCAGGAAAAGACCACCACCACGCCGTTCGCAATGGAGCTGGCGGTTTGGAAGGCGGCCATGAACGTGGCCGACGAAATCGCGGCCAATGGCGGCGGCGCGCTCACCGATCCAGGCCTGATCGCCATGCACACACTGGCCAAGGCGGATCAGCTGGAGGCGGGCCTCCTGATATTGCGATACAAGGAATCCTACCGCCCCGAGTTCGAGGCGTGGAAGAAGGCGCATCCCAACGGTATTCGCAAATTCGTCGATACGTGGGGATTGCAGCCGTAGATTTCGTTACTGGTTCTCGGTCTGGATCGCCCACAGGCCAGGCAGATTGCGCCAGTAGCCATAAGCGTCCATGCCGAATCCGACCACGAAGCGGTTCGGGATCGTGATGCCGACGATGTCCGCCTTGACCGGCTTGGGCTTGCCGATCGCCTTGTCGGCGAAGACGGCCAGCACCACTTCGGCCGCGCCCATGTCCAGCAAACGCTGTTTGACGTGGGCCAGCGTTTCGCCTTCGTCCAGGATATCGTCCAATACGATGACGACGCGGCCGGCCACATTCGAACGTGGCACCACTTTCCACACCACTTGTCCGCCCTGGTCATCGTCGCCGTAGCGGCTGACGTGGATGTAGTCGAATTCGAGCGGGAACGTCAGCTGCGGCAGCAGGTTGCCGGTGAAGACGACCGCGCCACCCATCACGCCCAGCACCAGCGGAAATTCCTCGCTGTCGGCTTGGTTGAAACGGGCGTTGAGTGTGTCGGCCATCGCGGTGACGGCGCCGTCGACGGTCTCTTTATTGAACAGCTCTTCCGCGTTCTCCAGCAGGGCGCGGGCGCGGTTGTGGTGGAAGTCTTGCATGGTCTTCTTCGGCTTTTAAAAACATGTGGAAGAACGCTATTATCCGCCATATCCCCGCGCACCGCATATCGTTGCTATTCCACCACAGGATTTGCCGCAGCCCTACGTGTAATCCCGTACGTCGTCGATCACTTTGCCGTCGCCGGGCAGGCTGCCGATGGGGGCGAAACGCACCTCGCCACGCAGTTTGGTGAGCTCGCGGATCGATTCGACGATGGCTGCGTCGCTGACGGCGCCGGGATCGGCCACCTCGCAGTGCAAGGTCATCACGTCCTGCGCCATGCGGCCGGAGATCACCAGCCGCGCCTTGACGATTTCCGGATGGCGGCGCGTCACCTCATGCACCTGCGACGGGTGGACGAACATCGCGCGCACCTTGGTGGTCTGGTCGGCGCGGCCCATCCAGCCCTTGATGCGGGTGTTGGTGCGGCCGCACGGCGAATCTGGCACGCCGGTCAACACCGCCGACAGGTCGCCGGTGGCGAAGCGGATCAGCGGATAGTCGGGATTGAAAACGGTGACCACCACCTCCCCGATTTCACCTGCGGCCACCGGCTCGCCGCTGCCGGGACGGACGATTTCCAGGATCACGTCTTCATCGAGCACCATGCCGGGATGGCGCACGTCGCCGCTGCGCGTCTCGAAAGCGATGCTGCCGATATCGGCGGAGGCGTAGGTTTGCAGCACATGCGGCACGCCGTTGTTGGCGAACCACTCGCGCAGCGATTCGGGCAGCGCCTCGGCGCCCATCAGCGCCTTGGTCATGCTGCTGATGTCGGCCCCCATTTCCTGCGCCTTCTCGATGATGATCTTCAGGAAGGAGGGCGTGCCTACATAGGTGTCCGGCCGCAGTTCGCTGATCGCCTGCACCTGCATCTCGGTCTGGCCGCTGCCCGCCGGGATGACGGTGCAGCCGATGCGCGCGGCGCCGCCTTCGACCATGAAAGCCGCCGGCGTGAAATGGTAGGAGAAGCAGTTTTGCAGCAGGCCGCCGGGACGCACACCGGCCGCGTACATGGGGCGGCCGAAGCGCCACCAGTCCTGGCCCTTGCCTTCGGGGTCGAAGATCGGGCCGGGCGACATGTACAGGCGCGCCAATTGTCCGACCGGCGTCGTATTCAGGCCGCCGAACGGAGGCTGCATCTTCTGCAGCGCGTGCAGTTCGGATTTGCGCGTCACCGGCAAAGTCGCCAATGCCTCGCGGCTGGTGATGTCGGCCGCGTTCACGTCCCGCAGGATGCGCGACCAGCCGGCGGCAGCCTTCGCGCGCGCCACCAGCTGCGGCAGGCGCGCCATCAGTTCGCGCTCGCGTTGTTCGGGCGGGCGTACTTCCAGGCTGTCCAGGGTATCCGTCATCATTGCTGTCCTCCGATTTCGCGCTGCAGTTTTTTGGTCAGTTTGGCGAGCACCAGTTCGTGCGAGCGTTTCAGCAGCTCCGCCGCCTCGGCGTCACTGATGGTTTTCAGGTCTTCGATGTAGACCCATTTGGCGCGCGCCAGGTACTGCGCGGGGATGATGCCGGGGCGGTCCGTCAATTCCAGGAAGCGGTCGTCGTCCACCTTGAAGCTGATGCCTTTGTCGGCCTTGTCGTCGACATCGGTCAGGGCGAACATCTTGTCCCCGATGGAGAACACCAGCCGGGTTTCCCATTTGACGTCTTCGGTGGCGCCGGGCAGGGAGCGGCAAAACGCTTTCGCTTGCTTGATATTCATGCGCGGGATTCCTCAAGCCAGCCAGCGTTTGCGGCGGCGGTAAAATTTCATGTCGCGGAAGCTCTTGCGGCCGGCGCCGGACACGCCGAGGTAGAACTCCTTGACGTCTTCATTGCTGGCCAGGTCGGCGGCCGCGCCTTCCATCACGACGCGGCCGTTTTCCAGGATGTAGCCGAAATCGGCGTAGCGCAGCGCGATGTTGGTGTTTTGCTCGGCCAGCAGGAAGGACACGCTCTCCTTGCCGTTCAAGTCCTTCACGATGCCGAATATCTCGTCGACGATTTGCGGCGCGATGCCCATCGACGGCTCGTCCAGCAAAATCATCGACGGCTTGGCCATCAGCGCACGGCCGATCGCGCACATCTGCTGCTCGCCGCCGGAGGTGTAGCCGGCCTGGCTGGTGCGGCGCTCCTTCAATCGCGGGAAGTAGTGGTATACCTTGTCCAGCGATTCCTTGAGCTCCGCGCGCGACAGGCTGCGCGTGTACGCGCCGGTCAGCAGGTTTTCCTCGATGGTCAAGTGGCCGAAGCAGTGACGACCCTCCATCACCTGCGACAGGCCGCGCTTGACCAGTTCATTGGGCGTGAGCTGGTCGATGCGCTCTCCCTTGAACTGCACGTCGCCCTTGGTGACGTCGCCGCGCTCTCCGCGCAACAAGGTGGAGATGGTTTTCAAGGTGGTGGATTTGCCGGCGCCGTTAGCCCCCAGCAGCGCGACGATTTTCCCTTGCGGGACCTGTAGCGACACGCCTTTCAGCACCAGGATCACATGGTCGTAGATCACTTCCACGTTGTTGACGGAGAGGTAGGGCGTCATTTTGCGCAGGCCGGGGTGATTTTTTTCTCGGCCGCGTAGGCTGCGGAGCTTTCTTCCAACAGCTTGCGGGTCAGCGCCTTGTCGCCCACCACCCAGTTGGGCGTGATGGCGTTCCACTTTTTGCCGTCCCATTGCTGGACTTTCACCGCGCCGGAGCCCTCGTGATCGTCGCAGCTCGTCTTCACCACCGGTAGCATGCCGAGCGCGCCGATGGCTTTCTGGCGCGCCTCGTCGACGTTGAGGTTCTCCAGGCCCCAGCGCATTTGCTCGCCGGTGACGGCTTTGCCCTTGCCGAACTTCTCCTGCGCGGTGCGCATCGCCTCCACCCACAGGATGGCCGCGCTGACGCCGCGCATGTGGTACACGGAGCCGATGCGGTTGCGATCGGCCAGATTGCCCTTGCCGGCTTCGTAGAGTTTTTTCCTGATGTCGTCCATCACAGGGTAATTGCCGGGGGTGTTGAACGTCATCGCGCTGTAGCCCTTGGCGGCGTCGCCGGCCGGTACGGTGTCTTCCTCGGACCCAGCCCACCACACGCCGAGCATCTTCTCGCGCGGGAAGCCGTTGCGCTGCGCGGTCTTGATCGCCACCGCGTTCATCGAACCCCAGCCCCACAGGATCACGTGATCCGGCTTGGCCTGGCGGATTTGCAGCCATTGCGATTGCTGCTCGCTGCCCGGCGGCGTGACGGGGATTTTGATCAGTTCAAAGCCATATTGTTTGGACAGCGCCTCCAGCACCGGCAAGGGCTCCTTGCCGAAGGCGGAGTCGTGGTACAGGTGGACGATTTTTTTGCCTTTGAGTTTGTCCATGCCGCCGTTCTTGTCGCCCAGGTACTTGATCATGCCGGCCGCCTGGTTCCAGTAGCTGGTGATCAGGGGGAAAACGTAGGGGAAGACCTTGCCGTTGGCGGCGTCCGAGCGGCCGTAGCCGATCATCGTCATCGGGATTTTGTCGGTCGGCAGGCGGTCGAGCACTCCATAGGCGACGCCGGTGGACAGCGGCTCGACCAAAGTGGCGCCGCCGTTCTTGGTTTTCAGCCGCTCGTAGCATTCGACGCCGCGCGACGGGTTGTATTCGGTCTCGCATTCCTCCCAGCCGATCTTGACGCCATTGATGCCGCCCGACAGGTTGACCAGGTTGAAGTAGTCGATGATGCCGCCGTAAAAACCGGAACCGCCCGCCGCATAAGGGCCGACGCGGTACGAGGGCAGGGCGACGTACTGTCCGGCGGCCTGCTGCGCCAGCGCGGGCGCGATGGTTGCGACAAGTGCGGCGCCAATTACAAACGATGCCATGATTTTCATTGTTGTCTCCTCTTGGGTACTACGCTGGAAGGTTGCATCCAATTGCTGCGCTCAGTGCGGGAAAGGCCACAGGCGCAGTTTCTCTTTACCGATTTGCCACAAACGCGCCAGGCCGTGCGGCTCGACGATCAGGAAAAATATGATCAAGGCGCCGAACACCATCAACTCCAGATTGGACGCCACGCTATTCGGCAGCGACAGGCTGTGTGCCAGAATATTGAGCAGCACCGGCAGCAGCACGATGAAGGCCGCGCCGAGGAAGGAGCCGAGTATCGAGCCGACGCCGCCGATGATGATCATGAACAGGATGCGGAACGACAGATCGAGGTTGTAGGCCTCCGGTTCCACGGTGCCCAGGTAGGCGAAGGCGTACAGCGCGCCGGCCACACCGCAGTAGAAGGAGCTGACGGCGAACGCCAGCAGCTTGGTGCGCATCAGCCGGAAGCCGATCACTTCCGCCGCCACGTCCATGTCGCGCACCGCCATCCAGGAGCGGCCGACGTTGGAGCGCACCATGTTCTTGGCCAGCAGCGCCATCACGGCCACCACGCCGAGCACCAGCAGGTATTTGCGGTCCGGCGTATCGAACTGGTAGCCGAGGATGACGATTTTCTGCGCCGTGATGACGCCGGAGGCGCTGTAGTTGGTCAGGTAGGGGATCTTGGTCAGGCACCAGATCACGAAGAACTGCGTGGCCAGGGTCGACGCGGCCAGGTAGAAGCCGCGTATCCGCAGCGACGGCAGGCCGAAGGCGATGCCGACCGCCGCCGCGCTCAGCCCCCCGAGCACGAAAGCCACCAGCACCGGAATGCCGGGAATGCGGGCGACGAAGTTATACGAAGCGAAGGCGCCCACCGCCATGAAGGCGGCGGTGCCGAGCGACAGCTGGCCCGCGTAGCCGGTCAGGATGTTCAACCCGAGCGCGGCGAGCGAAAAGATCAAAAACGGAATCAGGATCGCCGACAAGGCGTAGGGCGACGCCACCAGCGGCACCACCACGATGGCGACGACCAGCAGCGCGAGCATCGCCACGCGGTCCTGCAAGATAGGGAAGATCTGGCTGTCGGCCTGATAGCTGGTCTTGAATTGTCCTGCTTCGCGGTAGAGCATGTGCGCCTCTTAAGGTTCGCTTTTAAATCCTGCGGATGATTTTTTCGCCGAACAGGCCTTCCGGCCGCACCAGCAGGAACATCAGCGCCAGCACGTACGGGAACCAGCCTTCGATGCCGCCGCCGACCAGCGGGCCGATATACACCTCGGCCAGTTTTTCCGACGCGCCGATAATCAGGCCGCCGACGATCGCTCCCGGCATCGATGTGAAGCCGCCCAGGATGAGCACCGGCAGCGCTTTGAGCGCCACGAAGGTCAGCGCGAACTGCACGCCATTGCGTGCGCCCCACAACAGGCCGGCCACCAGCGCGACCACACCGGCCACCGCCCACAGCACCGCCCAGATGCGCTGCAGCGGAATGCCCACCGCCAGCGCGGCTTGGTGATCGTCGGCGACGGCGCGCAGCGCGCGGCCCACCTTGGTTTTGGAGAACAGCAGCGCCAAAGAGGTGACCAGGACACCGCACACTGCCGCCGCCATGATGTCGAACTGCGACACCAGCAGATTGAAGTTCTCCATCAGGTACTCCGACGGCACGTCTTCGATCGGTAGTTCCAGCCTGTGCACTTGGTTGCCCCACATCAGCTGCGCCAAGCCCTCGATGAAGAAGGCCAAGCCGATGGTGGCCATAAACAGCGTGATTTCGGGCTGGTTGACCAGCGGCCGCAGGACCACCCGCTCGATCGCTATCCCGAGCAGTATCATCACCACGATGGTCAGCGGTATCGCCAACCACAGCGACACGCCGAATTTGTCCATGATGCCGACGCAGGTCAGGGCGGCGAAGAACACCATCGCCCCCTGGGCGAAATTGAACACGCCGGAGGCCTTATAGATCAGCACAAAGCCGATCGCCACCAGCGCGTACATGACACCGGACAGCAGGCCGCCGATCAGCACCTCGAAGAAGAAGTTGATGTTCATGCGTGCGCGACTCCAAGATAGGCGTTGATCACGTCCTGATTGCCGCGCACCTCGTCCGGCGTACCGTCGCCGATCTTGCGGCCGTAGTCCAGGACCACCACGCGGTCCGAGATATCCATCACCACGCCCATATCGTGCTCGATCAAGACGATGGTGGTGCCGAATTGGTCGTTGACGTCGAGGATGAAGCGGCACATGTCCTGCTTTTCTTCGACGTTCATGCCGGCCATCGGCTCGTCCAGCAGCAGGATCTCCGGCTCGGCGGCCAGCGCCCGGCCCAATTCCACACGCTTTTGCAGGCCGTATGGCAGGCGTCCAACGGGCGTTTTGCGGATCGCCTGGATTTCCAGGAAATCGATGATTTCCTCCGCCTTGACGCGGTGCGCGATCTCCTCGCGCCGCGCCGGCCCCCAGTACAGCGCCTGCATCAGGAAGTTGGACTTCATCTTCAGGTTACGGCCGGTCATGATGTTGTCGAGGACCGTCATGCCCTTGAACAGCGCGATGTTCTGGAAGGTGCGCGCGATGCCCGCCTTGGCGGCCGTGTGGCAATCCATGTTCTTGTGGTGCTGGCCGCGAAAAACAATCTCCCCCTGCTGCGGGCGATAGACGCCGTTGATCACGTTCAGCATCGAGCTTTTGCCGGCGCCATTGGGGCCGATGATGGCGCGAATCTCGTGTTTTTTCACGTCGAAGGAGATATCGGTCAGCGCCTTCACGCCGCCGAACGACAGCGAGATGTTTTTCAGGTCGAGGATCACGTCGCCGATGACGCGGCGCCCGCTACTCGTGTTTGCAAAAGCGTCGGCGCCGAAGTGGGCGTCTGGTTCGTTCATCTGCATGGTCGCTCTCTCCGTCATGCCGCTGCTTGGACTGCGGGGAAGGTCTTGCACCGTTCTATCTTCAGATCCGCCGCCACCAGGCCCGTTCGGCCATCTTCAAACTTCACCTGCGTCTCGATGTATTGCGACGTTTTGCCGCCGTACAGGGCGTCGATCAGCACCGAGTATTTCTCGGCGATGAATTTGCGCCGCACCTTGCGTGTGCGCGTCAACTCGTCGTCGTCGGGATCGAGCTCCTTGTGCAGCACCAGATAGCGGTGGATTTGCGTGTCGCCCATCATCGGCTCGGCGGCCAGGTCGGCGTTGACCTGCTCGATGCAGTCGCGGATCAGGCCATAGACTTGCGGATGCGCCGCCAGGTCCGTGTAGCCGGAATAGGCGATGCCGCGCCGCTCCGCCCAGTTACCCACGGCCTCGATGTCGATATTGATGAAGGCGCAAACTTCGTCGCGCTCATGGCCGAACGCCACTGCCTCTTTGATGAACGGGAAGAACTTGAGTTTATTTTCGATGTAGTTCGGCGCGAAGATGGCGCCGCCGTTCATCCGGCCCACGTCGGCCGCGCGGTCGATGATTTTCAAATGGCCTTCGGGATCGAACAAGCCGGCGTCGCCGGTGTGGAAGTAGCCTTGCGCGTCGATCGCCTCGCGCGTTGCGTCGGGACGCTTGTAATAGCAATCCATCAGTGTTGGCGATTTCACCAGCACCTCGCCGTTGTCGGCCAGTTTGACCTCCACGCCGGGCGCCGGCAGGCCGACGCTGTCGAATTTGATCTGGCTGTCCGGTTGCAGGCAAATGTAGGCGCAGGTTTCGGTCGAGCCGTAAAACTGCTTCAGATTGACGCCGATGGAGCGATAGAAGCGGAACAGATCGGGTCCTATCGCGGCACCGGCGGTGTAGGCGACGCGCACGCGCGACAATCCAAGCACGTTTTTCAGCGGCCCGTAAACCAGCACCCGGCCCAGCGCGTACAACAGGCGATCGGCCAGCGGCACCGCTTTGCCGTCCAAAATCGCCGCCCCGCTGCGGCGCGCCACCGCCATGAAGTACTGGAACATGGCGCGTTTGATGGCGCCGGCGTCCTCCATCCGTATCATCACGGTAGTGAGCATGTTCTCGAACACGCGCGGCGGGGCGAAGTAATAAGTAGGACCGATTTCGCGCATGTCCGTCATGACGGTGTCGCCGGACTCGGGGCAGTTGACGGTGAAACCGGCCGTCATCGCCTGCGCGAAGGAGAACAGGCAGTCGCCCACCCACGCCATCGGCAAGTAGGACAGGATGTCTTCGGCGTCGGTGAGGTTCTCGAAACCGACGCCGCCGGTGCCGGCCGCGATCAGCGCGGCGTGGGTTTGGCACACGCCTTTCGGCTTGCCGGTGGTGCCGGATGTGTAGAGGATGATGGCGTTGTCGCCGCCTTGGCCGGCATCGACGGCGGCGTCGAACATGCCGGGATGGGCTTTGTCCCAGTCGCGCCCCAGCTCCTGCAAGCGGGCGAAGGACAGCAAACCTGGCTGGCGGTAGTGGCGCATGCCGCGTTCATCGTCATAGGCGATGTGGCGGATATGCGGATACAACGTTTGCAATTCCATCAGTTTGTCGACCTGCTCCTGGTCTTCGACGATGGCGTAGTGGATCTCCGCGTTTTCGAGCACGTAGGCCATGTCGGCGGCCGGCGCGTCCTGGTACAGCGGCACCGGAACGCCGCCGAGGCATTGCGCGGCCAGCATCGCCCAATAAAGGCGCGGGCGGTTGTCGCCGATGATGGCCAGGTTCATGCCGCGTTCGAACCCCAGCGCCGCCAGTCCGCAGGCCAGCGCGCGCACTTCGCCGTTCACCTGCGCCCAGTTCCAGCTTTGCCAGATGCCCAAGTGTTTTTCGCGGAACGCGGGCTTGCCGGGTCTGACCTGGCCGTGCGCGAGCAGGCGGCGAGGAAAAGTCTCTTGATCGTTTTGCACCAGTTGTCTCCGGTTGCTTTTCTTGTACTTGTGTACAGCTTCTTGTGTGATGATATTAGCCTGCCGCAAAGACCTGTGTTGTCGTTTCGATGACAATTGACCGACTTTTCTATGGTGCGACGCAATAATGTCTGATCAACATCCACTCTCCCTGAAAGCAGCCTTACGCTCTGCAATTTGGGCGCAAAGCCTGACGCCGGAACAAATGGCGCGCGTCGAGGCCGATACCTTTGAAACCTTCGTTCCCAAAGGCGGTTATGTTTGCCGTAAAGGGGAGATGGTCGAGAATTGGCTCGGTATTATCGACGGCATGGTCAAAATGAATAATTTTTCGCGCTCCGGTAAAAGCGTGACTTTTACCGGTGTGCCGGCTGGGGGCTGGTTTGGCGAAGGGTCCATTTTAAAAAACGAGATTCTTAAATATGATGCGATGGCTTTACGTGATGCCCGCATAGCGCGCATGCCCGCTTCCACATTTATGTGGTTACTCGATTCGAGTTTGCCTTTCACGCGATTCCTGCTGATGCAATTGAATGAGCGTCTCGGGCAATTTATTGGCATGGTGGAAAACGACAGGCTGCTTAATCCGGATACCCGCGTGGCCCGATGTCTGGCGTCGATGTTTAATTCCCATCTCTATCCCGGCCTGGAAAAATTGATTCAAATATCGCAGGAAGAATTAGGGCTACTTTCCGGCGCATCTCGTCAGCGCGCGCATCAGGCTTTGCATCTGCTGGAGAAACAAGGCCTGTTGCGCGTCGATTACGGCGGCATCCGCATTCTCGATCTGGAAGGCCTGCGTCGCTACGAAGCTTAGCGCCTCATGCCGAAAATTGGCGAATACACGCCAATATTTAGCATGATTGCCGCGTAAATGCCGCCTGGACGCCAGCCTTCAAGGGCCGGACTGCTACAAACCTAAGCCTCTAGCGAATCCGATTTATCGACGATGCACTGTTTCGTGTAATAGAGCATTGAGGCTGTCGATAACGTTCGGTCCAGCGATGTGCTCGATGTGCGCGGATTCCAGGCGGCCCAATTCCGTTTCAATGAATTGGTTCAAGATAGGCACCTGCGGCGCCAAGCCCATTTCCGGAGCGGCCTGTTTCTTTATCAGTAACTCGTCAATTGCCGTCAGTAATTCCGGTGCATCGTCAAGCAGATGCAATAGTTTCTGGAAGTCGATTGGCGCCGGTGTCTGATACCGTTCCAGCCATCGCACCGAAAGCAGAGGTCTCAATACATAGAAGTATTTCTTCAATGGCACCATCCCCTCGCGCAGATAGGTCCGGTAATTTGTCTTTGCCATACTTCGGTAGTGGTAAATGCCACTATGCCGCGAATATACGTCGCCAATCATCGAAGGGACCATTTTCAACATAAATAATAGGCGAATGTATTGTCGCTGTTTGGCGAGTCAAAGCCCCCGGGCGCGGCTGCCGGATTCCGCGGCCAGCAAGATACGGATATTGTGTTCTTTCTCGACGGCGGCAAGACGCAGCATGATCTCGAGTCGGATTTCTTCAGAACTGCTAGGGTTCATTTGCGTGTTATTGGAAACCGGGGCTAAGGCAATCGCGGTATCATAGCGACAAGCTATGCCGCACCGGCGGCGCACCGGATTCAAGCTACCCATGGATACTTCAGATACCACCCACGTCACCGAGCGCCTGGCGCTGTTGCGGGCGGCGATGCGTCGGCGCGGCATCGACGCGCTGATGGTACCCTCGGCCGATCCTCACCTGTCCGAGTACCTGCCGGCCCGCTGGAAGGGCCGCGAATGGCTGTCCGGGTTCACCGGCTCGGTTGGCACCTTCATCATCACCGCCGATTTTGCCGGCGTCTGGACCGACGCCCGTTACTGGACTCAGGCCGAGCAAGAGCTGGCCGGCACCTCCATCCAGTTGATGAAGCTGACCTCCGGCGCCAGCGTGCAGTATGTCGACTGGCTGGCTGCCAAGCTGCAAGCCGGCCAGACCTTGGCGGTGGACGGCGCGGTGCTTGGCCTGGCGATCGCGCGCCTGTTAAGGCAGGCGCTGGAAGCAAAAAACGTCACCCTGCGCACCGATCTCGATCCGCTCGACGAGATCTGGCCCGACCGTCCCGCGCTGCCGGCCGCGCCGGTTTACGAACACCAGCCGCCGTACGCGTCGAAAAGCCGCACCGCCAAACTGGCCGAGTTGCGCGACGCGATGCAGCGGCTGGGCGCCGACCGGCACCTGATCTCGACCCTGGACGATATCGCCTACCTATTCAACCTGCGCGGCGCCGACGTCAACTTCAATCCCGTCTTCCTGGCGCACGCGCTGATCACGCCAACCCGCGCGACCTTGTTCGTCGCCGACGGCAAAATCGCCGCCGAACTGGCCAGCCAACTGGCGGAACAGCATATCTATATAGCACCCTACGGTGCCGTCGCCGGGGCGCTGGCCGACTTGCCGCACGATGCCACCTTGTTAATCGATCCGCGCCGCGTCACCTTCGGCACCCGCCAGTGCGTGCCGGCGGAAGTGCGCGTGATCGAGGCGGTCAACCCGACCACCTTCGCCAAATCGCAAAAGAGCGAGCAGGATGCAAGTCACATCCGCGCGACGATGGAGCACGACGGTGCCGCGCTGTGCGAGTTTTTCACGTGGCTGGAGCAAACGCTGGCCGATCCCGCCAGAACACCGCTGACCGAAGTGGCGATCGACCACCACATCACTGCGGCGCGCGCGCGCCGGCCGGGCTTTATCAGTCCGAGCTTCGCCACCATCGCCGGCTTCCGCGCCAACGGCGCGATCATGCACTACCGCGCCAGCGAGGCGCATCACGCGGTGATCGAAGGCGACGGCCTGCTGCTGATCGATTCCGGCGGCCAGTATTTGGGCGGCACCACCGATATCACCCGCGTGGTCGCCGTCGGCGCCATCACCGCCGAACATAAACGCGACTTCACCTTGGTGCTCAAGGGCGTCATCGCGCTGTCGTCCGCGCGCTTCCCGCGCGGGACCAAATCCCCGATGCTCGACGCCATCGCCCGCGCGCCGCTATGGGCCGAAGGACTCGATTTCGGTCACGGCACCGGCCATGGCGTCGGCTATTTCCTCAACGTGCACGAAGGCCCGCAGTCGATCTCGCAGTCGGCGATGCCGGAGCCGCACACCGCTATGGAACCAGGCATGATTACATCGATAGAACCGGGCCTTTACCGCCCGGGCAAATGGGGCATCCGGATTGAAAACCTGGTGCTCAACCGGCCCGCCGGCCAGACCGATTTCGGCGACTTCCTGCAGTTCGAGACGCTGACCCTGTGCCCGATCGACACCCGATGCATCGAGCTCTCGCTGCTGCGCGACGACGAAAAGCGCTGGCTCAACGACTACCACGCCACGGTGCGCAGCCGTTTGCTGCCGCTATTGTCCGGCGACGCGCTGGCCTGGCTGGAAAACCGCACGGTGGCGCTATGAGCGGCCGCGCAACCCGGGCCACGTCGGCCGTCGACCGCCTCAAGGTCCGCAGCGGCAACGCCAAGTATTCGATGTCGCGCACCGGCAGCGGCCACTTCTTCCTGACCGAGGGCCCCGGCCTGCCGCCACTGTGCGCGCCGTTGGAGCTCGACGATTTCGTCGCCTTCGTCAACGGCATCTCGCCCGGCCCGCCACGGCGCGTCAGCAAGCTCGATGTGGCGTTCGAAAAGCAGCTCGTTAAAAAAGCACCCAAAGAATAAAGGCTCGACATGCCCGCCATCGATTTCCTGAGTGCCTACTGGTCGCACGACGAACTGGCGACCAACGCCGTGATCCTGCTGAATCTACTGGGTGCGCTGGCACTGGGGCTGATGGTGGGCTACGAGCGCTCGTACCACGGCCGCGCGGCCGGCATGCGCACCTATGGCCTGGTGTGCATGGCCTCGGCCGCGCTCACCGTCATCGGCGGCTATCCCGGGCACTGGTTCGGCGGCCACGTGTCGCAGTACCTGATTAACTCCGATCCGACCCGCATCGTCCAGGGCATCGTCACCGGCATCGGCTTCCTCGGCGCCGGCGTGATCATGCGCGAAGGCTTCAACATCAGCGGCCTGACGACGGCCGCGTCGATCTGGGCTTCGTCGGTGATCGGCGTGATGGTGGGCGTGGGCTTTTATCTGGGCGCGATCGGCCTGGCGATATTGTGCGCCGGCTCGATGATTTTCCTGACCCGCGTGGAGGCGTGGCTGCCGTCGCGGCATGCGATCGCGATCACGATGCGCTTCAAGGCCGGCTATATGCCGCAGGAGCCGGCGCTCAGGGCGATGGCGCTGCAGCGCGGGTACGAGATCGCCGGCGGCTCGCTGATGATCGGCAGCGACGGCGGCCAGCAGGAATGGCGCTTCGTCGCCATCGCGCTGAGCAAGCGCAGTGGCGCGCCGATGGCGGTGCTGTCGGCCGAACTGGCCGCATTCGACGGCATCCACAGCTTCCAGCTGTCGCACGCGAGGAATTAAACGATGAATGAACAAGCTCAAGCCGTATTCGGTTTCTGGTTCCAGCCAGGTCCGGGCCAGCCGTCCGACGCACCGCGTCGCGAGTGGTTCCAGAAGGACGACGCCTTCGACCGTGAAATCAGCAGCCGTTTCGGCACGCTGATCGATCAGGCGCTGGCCGGCGGCCTGCTGGAATGGGATGCGGAAGGTCCGCAGTCGCAACTGGCGCGCATCCTGCTGCTCGACCAGTTCACCCGCAACGTCCATCGCGGCACGCCGCAGGCGTTCGCCGGCGACGCGCTGGCGCTGCAAGCGGCGCAGGCGATGGTCGACGCCGGGCAGGACGTGGCGCTGCCGCCGTTGCAGCGCGCCTTTGTCTACCTGCCTTTCGAGCACGCCGAGGACTTGGCGATGCAGGAGCTGGCCGTGGCGCTTTACACGGGCATGGAGAGCGAAGAACGCGATGTGGCGTCGGAAGCCACCCTCAAGGGCATCGCCGGCATGCTCGATTACGCGCAGCGCCACCGCGAGGTGATAGGCCGCTTCGGCCGCTTCCCGCACCGGAACGCGATCCTCAACAGGCCATCGACCGCTGAAGAACAGGCCTATCTCCAGCAGCCGGGATCGGGATTCTGATGACGCCGGGGTTCAACCTGATCGGCGCCGGGCATGTGGGGCGCGTGCTGGGGCGCCTGTTCGCGCGCCACGGCTGCTTCAATATCCAGCAGGTGCTCACGCGCTCCGTGGCGTCCGCCCGCGACGGCGTGGCCTTCATCGGCGCCGGCGACGCGGTCGAACGCTACGATCAGTTGCAGCCGGCGGCGGTGCACGTGCTGGCCGTCGGCGACGACCAGATCGCCGACGCCTGCGCCGCGTTGGCCCGGGCCGTGCCGCTGGACGGCAGCGTGGTGTTCCACTGCAGCGGCGCGCTGGCGTCGGACCAATTGCGGGCCGCGCGCGACGCCGGCGCGCTGGTCGCCAGCGTGCACCCGATCCGCAGCTTCGCCGACCCGTCGGCGGTGGCCGCGCAATTCACCGGCACTTTTTGCGGCATCGAGGGCGACGCCGGCGCGCTGGCGCTGCTCACGCCGGCCTTGACGGCGATCGGCGCGCAGCCGGTGCCGATCGAGGCGTCGGCCAAGACCGTGTACCACGCGGCCGCCGTCTTCGCCAGCAACTATCTGGTGACGGTGCTGGACGCCGCGCTGCGCGCCTACCAGGCCGCCGGCGTGCCGGAGCCGGTGGCGCGGCAAATGGCGCAGCCGCTGGCGTCCGAATCGATGGCCAATGTGTTCCGTCTGGGCGCCGCCGCCGCGCTGAGCGGGCCGATCGCGCGTGGCGACATGGCCATGGTCGAGCGCCAGCAACGCGCTGTGGCCGGCTGGGACGCCAACACCGGCGAGCTGTACCAGGCCCTGGTGGCGCCGACGGCCGCCCTGGCGCACAGAAAACATCACAAGCTGCCCTGACGGGCGCGCGCGCCGCGCGCTTCGGCACTTATCTCCTTGCAAATTACTACATAACAACTATATTTCAGACAGGGTTGCCTGTGCTCCGGCGCCATCTGTGGTCAGAGGTTGCAGTTTTATTGGTACGAATTCACAAATAAGTGGCGGGATTTGTCGACAAACGCGGCAATTCGCAATAAGCTTGTTCCTCAGAATGTTTTCTTTGAGAATCAAGAAGTACACAATACAACACGTCAGCAGGACTGCAGCCGGCGCCAATTGGATAGGGGTAAGAACATGTTATTTTTGAAAAGTACGACCGTCACAAAGGCGCCAGGCATTTACGACGTCGACATCGCCGCCAAGCCGCCGGGCAAGACCTTCGGCGTCTTCATGGCCACCGATCCGGACAATCCGCCGGCCGAAGTGCTGGCCGCGCTGGCCGCGATGGGCTTCAAGAACACCTATAGCGGCGGCTACACCCACAAGGACCGCGGCAAGGTGCTGGACCTGCACTTCCAGAAGGACGGCACCGACCTGTTCCAGGGTTGGAAGGCCGAGGAAATGGAAGCCAACATGGCCGCCATCACCGCGCTGTTCAGCGGCATCGGCATCACCATCGCACCGCGCGTGATGACCCTGGCCGAAGCCTACGCTTAAAACTTCCGCGCGGCGTTACGCCGCCACCTCGATGTGATACAAGGCCCACGGGCAGGAACCAAACCGCTCCGGCAGTGGTTTGCCTGCCATCCCGGGCACCTTGTCGGCATCGTAAATCGCCCATAGCGGACCGAGCCCGCCCAGCGCCATCGCCGCCCCGTCCATGTGGGTGGCGACGATGTAGCGCTGCGCGCGCGCCTGCGCCATCGTGATCGAGGCCGCATAGCCGTCCACCGCCCGCAGCACCAGCTTGACGTTGTCGCCGAGCGCGCCGCCGGCCGCCTTGACCACGTCCAGCAGCAGCGGGCCGCTCAGCGTGTGCGCCTTGGCGTCGTACTCCAGGGTCGGCTTGATAGTGACGGCGGGCAGCGCGGCCAGCGCCGCGAACGTAAACGCGTGCGCCTTATCGAAACCCAGCTTTTGCTTGAACATCATCTGGTCGCGCACCGGATCGAACTTGCCACGATTCGGCTTGCCGATGGCGCCGGTAACGGTCAGCAATGCGGGGCCGGTGGCGGCGGGGGAGGCCGCGCCGGCCGGCAAGGCCGAGGCCAGGCCGCCGGCGACGGCGGTGCCCAGGAACTGGCGTTTTTTCATGCGGAATTCTCCTCGATCGCGTAGTGCCGGTATCATACCGCGCATGGACTTATTCGCCGACGACGCCGCCCTGACACCGATCCCGATCGAGGATGGCGAACTGTGGTTTCAGCAGCGCCTGGCGCTGGATTGGCCCCCGCAAGAGGTCATGCAACGCCTGCTCGACGAGACCGACTGGCGCCACGAACAGGTGCAGGTCTGGGGCAAGCTGCATATGCAGCCGCGCCTGACGGCTTGGCATGGCGAGGCAAGCTATCGTTATTCCGGCAAGACCTTCCATCCGCTGCCGTTCACGCCGCTGCAACTGCACATCAAGGAGGCGGTCGAGCGCGCCACGGGGCGGCGTTTCAACAGCGTGCTGCTGAACTACTACCGAGACGAGCGCGACAGTATGGGCTTCCACGCCGACGACGAGCGCGAGCTGGGACCGGAGCCGGCCGTCGCCTCGGTCAGCTTCGGCGCGCCGCGCACCTTCATCCTCAAGCACCGGCGCCTGCCGAAAACCGTCAAGCTGGCGCTGGGCGACGGCTGCCTGCTGTTGATGGCCGGCACCTTGCAGCAACACTGGCTGCACGGCATCAACAAGGAGCGTACGCCACGCGGTCCGCGCATCAATCTCACCTTCCGCATGATTGCCTGATCCACTCAATTGTTGGGCGGCGGCTACAGCTTGCAGCTTGCAAGACCAGAAAAAAAGTGTGAATAGTCACTCGGTGTATTGAACAATTCCTGCATTCCGGCCCATTTTTGCGGATTCCCGGGCCGCTGTTCTGGACAGACATCACCTAGGCCCCAAGACGCTGTCGATCGACACCGTTTTTCGGGCGATACAGGCATGCGCCCGGCTGCTATCTTTGCCTTCTCAAAACGGGGAGGGCGTTATGTTCAGAAGCATGAAAGTCCGCACCAAGCTGATCTTGGGATTTGTTTTTGTCGCAGTACTTGGCGCGGTTGTCGCCTGCATCGGCATCATCAACATGAGCCATATCAACGACCAGGCCGACAGCATGTACCTGGAAGACTTGATGGGTCTTTCGTACATCAAGGAAGCCAACATCAACCTGATCTACGCGGGCCGCTCGCGCAACAGTTTCCTGCTGGCGACCTCGGCCGAAGAGCGCGCCGGCCATCGCCGCGACATCGACAAGTATCTGGCCACCGTCGATGATTACCTGCAAAAGGCGCGCCCGCTGTTCGTGCTGCCGCAGGGGATAAAAATGCTCGACGATTACGTCGCCTCGGCGCGCGACTACCGGCAGTTGTTGTCGCGCGCGCTCACGCGCGCCGACGCCGAGCCACTGGCGCAGCGGAGCGACGAACTGAACCAGATGCTGCTGGCCGCGCGCAAGCATGCCGACGTGCTGGACGACATGCTGACCGCGCTGACCAAGGTGAAAGAGGCGCGCGCCAAACAGAAATCGGATGACACCACCGAGCTGTTCAAATCGAGCCAGGCATTGATGATCGGCTTGGTGCTGGGCAGCCTGTGCGCCGGCCTCGGCTCGGGCGCGCTGATCGCCCGCGCGCTCACACGCCAGCTCGGTGGCGAACCTGCCTACGCCGCCGACGTGGCCGGCAAGATCGCTGCCGGCGACCTGACCGTCGACGTGGCGCTGCGCCACAACGACCACGACAGCGTGCTGTTCGCGATGAAAACCATGCGCGACAGCCTCGGCGGCATCGTTGGCGAGGTGCGCGCCGGTACCGACATGATCGCCACCGCCTCGTCGCAGATCGCCAGCGGCACGCAAGACTTGTCGGCTCGCACCGAGCAGCAGGCCGGCTCGCTTGAAGAGACCGCCTCGTCGATGGAAGAACTGACCTCCACCGTCAAGCAGAACGCCGAGCATGCGCGCCAGGCCAACAACCTCGCGCGGTCGGCCTCGGAGGTGGCGCAGAAGGGCGGCGCGGTGGTGGACGAGGTGATCGGCACGATGGGCGCGATCAACGAATCGTCGGGCAAGATCGCCGACATTATCGGCGTCATCGACGGCATCGCGTTCCAGACCAACATCCTGGCCCTGAACGCGGCGGTCGAGGCGGCCCGCGCGGGCGAGCAGGGCAGGGGCTTCGCCGTGGTCGCCTCGGAGGTGCGCAACCTGGCGCAGCGCTCGGCGGCGGCGGCCAAGGAAATCAAACAGTTGATCGACGATTCGGTGAGCAAGGTCGACGCCGGCGCCAAACAGGTCGACCAGGCAGGTCTGACGATGCGCGAGATCGTCGCCAGCATCCAGCGCGTGACCGACATCATGGCGGATATCCAGGCGGCCAGCGGCGAGCAATCCACGGGTATCGAGCAGATCAACGAGGCCATCGTGCAGATGGACCAGGTGACGCAGCAAAACGCGGCACTGGTGGAGCAATCGGCGGCGGCGTCGGAATCGATGCAGGACCAGGCCAGGAGGTTGTCGGAGATCGTCAGCGTGTTCCGTCTGGAGCGACAGCACGCCGCGCTGGCTGCGCCCGCGATGGCGGGGGCGAAAACGCCGCGTGTTCTGGCCAAGCCGCCCGCAAGGCCGGTCAAGGCGCCGTTACGTGTGTCCGATGCCAGCAAAAACAAGGCGGCCGCCAGCACCGCAACCTCCGATTGGGAGGAATTTTAAATCTCTTAAGCTTGGCTTAAGTTTGGCGAATAGGTGATTATACCATGAAACATATGGCTTACACTTGGTCACACTTATTACTAATTCGGTCGTGACGTAGGGTGGTCGGAGTGCTATCTTGAACACATCGCAATTCAAAGAACTGCGATCCCAAGCAAGTCCCACTTCAATCATTTTGCTGAAAGATCGATATCATGAAAAAAATTCTGTTCGCATTAGTCGCTTCCGCTGCCGCCATGAGCGCAACTTCCGCCTTCGCCGATGACGCTGGCACCGGTTACGTCGGCGCCGGTGTGGTTGGCAGCCGTTACGAGTTCAACGCGCCAAACGCGCTGAGCGGCGACAACCACAGCGGTTACAAGGCCGGCGGCAAGGTCTACGGTGGTTACAACATCGACCAGACCTGGGCTGTGGAAGCGGGCTATACCGACTTCGGTAAAAAGTCGTACAACTACACCTCCAACGGCCTGCCTGGCGGCGTGCGCACCGATGCGCATTCCTACTACCTGGCCGGCAAGGGCACGTGGCCTGTGAACCAGCAGATCGCGCTGTTCGGCAAGCTGGGCGTGGCACGCAACACCAACGAAGTGACCACCACCGGTTTCTCGACGGTGAGCGGCGACAAGGACAAGACCGCGCTGTACGCGTCGGTCGGTGCTGAATACGCCGTCAACAAAAACGTCAAAGTCTCGCTGGAATATGAAAACTACGGCAAGAACGACATCGACACCGGTCGCAAGAGCGGCGCTGTGACGGCAGGTGTGCGTTACGCGTTCTAAGCTTCGAGCACCAGCAACGGAAAAAGCCACCGCGAGGTGGCTTTTTTTCGTTTACACCGCCGTGCTTACACGGTCAGCGGTTTGTAACGGATACGCTTCGGCTTGGCGCCTTCCTCACCCAGGCGTTTCTTCTTGTCGGCTTCGTATTCCTGATAGTTACCGTCGAAGAAGGTGACCTGCGAGTTGCCTTCGAACGCCAGGATGTGCGTGGCGATACGGTCCAGGAACCAGCGATCGTGGGAGATCACCAGCACGGAACCGGCGAACTCGAGCAGCGCGTCTTCCAGCGCGCGCAAGGTTTCGATGTCCAGATCGTTCGACGGTTCATCGAGCAGCAGGACGTTGCCGCCCTTGAGCAGGGTCTTGGCCAGGTGCAAACGGCCGCGCTCACCGCCGGACAGGTTGCCGACGATCTTTTGCTGGTCCGAACCCTTGAAGTTGAAGCGGCCCAGGTAGGCGCGCGACGGCATGTCGAAGCGGCCGACGGTCAGCATGTCGGCGCCGCCGGAGACATCCTCGAACACGCTCTTGCTGTCGCTCAGGGTGTCGCGGTTCTGGTCCACCAGCGAGACGCGGGCGGTCTGGCCGATGACCACTTCGCCGCTGTCCGGCTTGTCCAGGCCGGCCACCATCTTGAACAGGGTCGATTTACCGGCGCCGTTCGGGCCGATGATGCCGACGATGGCGCCAGGCGGGATGGTGAACGAGATGTTGTCCATCAGCAGGCGGTCGCCGAACGCTTTCGAGACGTTCTTGAACTCGATCACTTCGTTGCCCAGACGCTCGGCCACCGGGATGAAGATCTCCTGGGTCTCGTTGCGCTTCTGGTATTCGTACTCGCTCAGCTCGTTGAATCGGGCCAGGCGGGCCTTGGACTTGGCCTGGCGCGCCTTCGGATTCTGGCGCGACCATTCCAATTCCTTGGCCAGCGCTTTTTGACGCGCCGATTCGGTCGATTCTTCCTGCTTCAGGCGGTTGGCCTTCTGGTCCAGCCAGGACGAGTAGTTGCCCTTCCATGGGATGCCATGGCCGCGGTCCAGTTCCAAAATCCACTCGGCGGCGTTGTCGAGGAAGTAGCGATCGTGGGTGATGCCGACCACGGTGCCCGGGAAGCGCAGCAGGAACTGCTCCAGCCATTCGACGGACTCGGCGTCCAGGTGGTTGGTCGGTTCGTCGAGCAGCAGCATGTCCGGCTTGGACAGCAGCAACTTGCACAGCGCCACGCGGCGCTTTTCGCCGCCGGACAGCACGCCGATCTTGGCGTCCCATGGCGGCAGGCGCAGCGCGTCGGCGGCCATTTCCAGTTGCAGGTTCAGGTTGCCGCCGTCGGAGGTCGAGATGATCGCTTCCAGACGGGCCTGCTCGGTGGCCAGCGCGTCGAAGTCGGCGTCCTCTTCGGCGTACGCGGCGTACACGGCCTCCAGCTTGGCTTGCGCCTCGAACACTTCGCCCAGGCCCGATTCGACTTCCTGGCGCACGGTTTTTTCGGGATCGAGCTGCGGTTCCTGCGGCAAGTAGCCGATGTTCAGGCCCGGCATCGGCACGGCTTCGCCCTGGATGTCGGTGTCGATGCCTGCCATAATTTTCAGCAAGGTCGACTTACCCGAGCCGTTCAGACCCAGCACGCCGATTTTTGCGCCTGGGAAAAAGGACAGCGAAATATCTTTCAGAATCTGGCGCTTGGGCGGGACGATTTTGCCCACGCGGTTCATGGTGTAGACGTAATTTGCCATTCAGGGGGAACTTTCAAAAGAGTAAGTGATAATCCGTATCCAGCATTATAGGCGCAGCGGACAGCGCCGGACACATTGCGCGCGCATCCGGACACCCCGTTTCAGCAAATTCAAGGACTTAGCGATGGCACGGATCGTGCTGATCTGGGCTGTTCTTTATTTCTATCAACATCCATGAAAAATACGATTTGCGCAGTCTTTTTTTGCATCGCCTCGGCAGCCGCCACGGCGGGCGCTGACACCTTGCCGGCGCCGCGCGACATCCCGTTCAAGGGCGAGATCAAGTTGAGCGTCGACGCTACCGATCAAGTCCATAAGATCCTGCGCGTGCGCCAAACCATTCCCGTCCAGGGTGGAAGGAAGATGGTGCTGATGTATCCACAGTGGGAAACCGACAGCCACTCGGCTACGCAGGAACTGACCGGCCTGGCCGGCCTGATCGTCAAGGCCGGCGCATCGATTGGCTGCGCGATGGCGGCGACCCGTACGCCTTCCATATCGACGTGCCGGCAGGCGCGCGCGAACTGGAGGTGGAATTCCAGTTCCTCTCGCCGACCGCCGGCAACGTGCTGATGAGCCGCGACATGCTGACCTTGCCGTGGCAAAAAGTCGCGCTGTATCCGGCGGGCTGGTTCATCCGCAACATCGCCGTGCGGGCGGAGCTGAAGCTGCCGGCCGGCTTTCAATATGCGACGTCGCTGGAGACGGCCGCCGTCCAGGACCAGTTGGTGTCGTTTAAGCCCACCACCTTCGACAACCTGGTGGACGCACCTGTGCACGCCGGCCGCTATTTCAAACGGTTCGACCTGGCGCCCGGCGCCGTCCGTCCCGTCCGCCTGAACATGATCGGCGACAACGAGGCCGCGCTGGCCATTCCGCCGGGCATGCTGGACAAATACCGTGCGATGGCCGCCGCACTTCCCCGGTTGTTCCGCTCGGAGCACTACCGCCACTACGATTTTTTGCTGACGGTGTCCGACATCCTGCCCTCTGGCGGCGGGCGCGAGCACCAGGAATCGAGCGAGAACAACTTTGCGCTGGATTTCTTCACCCGGCCGGACGCCCATCTGCCGATGGCCGATTTGATCGTCCACGAATACGCGCACTCGTGGAACGGCCGCTTCCGCCAGCCGGCCGACCTGTGGTCGCCGACGATGAACCAGCCGGTGCGCGGCAGCCTGTTGTGGGTGTACGAGGGGCAAACCGAATTCTGGGGCAGGATGCTGGCTGCGCAGTTGGGCCTGCGCACCCGCCAGCAAACGATGGACGCGCTGGCCGTCGACGCCGCCAACGCCGTCGCCCGCACCGGCCGCCAGTGGAAATCGCTGGCGGACACCACCAACGACCCGCTGTACATGCCCGGGCGCCGGATGCAATGGCGCGACTGGCAGCGGCGCGAGGATTATTACGGCGAGGGCGTGCTGCTGTGGCTGGACGTCGACATGCTGTTACGGGAGCGCACCGGCGGCAAACATAGCCTCGCCGATTTCGCCGGCGCCTTCTTTGGCGCGGTGAACAATGCGTTGGCGACCAGCACCTACACCTTCGCCGACGTCTGCAAGTCCCTTAGCGCGATCGCGCCCTACGACTGGGCCGGCTATTTCAACACCCGCCTGCGGGCGCACGACGACAGCCACTTGCTAAACGGCCTGGCGCGTGCCGGCTACCGCCTGGTCTACACCGACGAGGCGACTGAATATTTCGTGCAAAACGAGGATTTCAACGTCGGCGGCATGGATTTGAGCGCCTCGCTGGGCGTGACGGTCGGCAAGAAAGGCGTGGTGAAAACGGTGGCGTGGGAAGGGCCGGCCTTCCGCGCCGGCGTCGGTATCGGGGCCAGGTTGACCAAGGTCGGCGAGCAGCCTTACACCGACGAGGCCCTCAAACAGGCGATCAAGTCGGCAGCCGCGACGAAACAGCCGATTTCGCTTGGCTTCGAGGCCGACGGGCAGTCGCAAACCGTGCTGATACCATATTACGGCTCGCTTCGCTATCCGCGCCTCGAGCGCCTCCCCGGCACCCCGGATCGGCTCGAACGCCTGCTGGCCCCGAGTCCTGCCGTCCTATAAACGCCAGCGCTGATAAAACCATGATAAAAGCCATATTTTTGCTTTGCATAGCGAACCTGATGCCGTTGCCGTCCACCGCCGCCCCGGTAAACATCGACCGGACATTCACCCCCGATATCGGCGGCATCAAGCAGGTTGTCGAGATCAAGACCGACGACGCGGACAAGCCGGCGCTGCTCTTTTTATCGGGCGGGCCGGGAAGTTCCATGATCAATAATGCGGCCGCTTTCACCGACCAACTGAGAAAGCATTTCACGATTGTTCAATGGGATCAGCGTGACGCCGGCAAGACGCTGAAATTGAATCCTTCTCCCATCCAGCCTTCGCTCGCGCAAATGGAAAGCGACACGCTTGAGGTCATCAAATTCGTCAGGACCGAGCTGAAACAGCAAAAGATCTATTTGTTGGGTAGCTCGTGGGGGAATGTGCTGGGTTTTCATGTCGTCAAAACCCATCCGGAACTATTAAGCGCTTACTTCGCCGTCAATCCGGTGGTCAGCCAGTTGACAAGCGAAAAGGAATTGCTTGAAACCTTGAAGCTTCACTTTAAGGACAACGCCGCCGCCAGCGATGAACTGGCCGCCGTGAGCGTGCCGTTCAAAACAGACGAAGATCTTTTCTACCTGAGAAAATGGCTCTTCATCAAGGACGGCAAGGCCTTCGCGGCCAGCACCGGCTTCAAGAATGGTTTTCTGCAATGGTCGAAAGCCTGGTCTCCGGTCTGGAACGAAGTGATGACCATCGATCTGAACGCGTCGTTGAAGAAAGTCGACTGCCCGATCTACTTCCTGGTCGGCAAGAATGATATCCAGACGTTGACGAGCATCACTGTCCGCTATGCCGAGGCGTTACAGGCGAAGAAGAAGGAACTCTACCTGTTTGAACAATCGGGGCATCAAATTCATCAGGATGAACCGGAAAAGTTCCAGGTAACGATCATCCGGACGTTGGCCGCCGCCAGGTAGGCGGAGGCTACCGGCGCCGGCCGGCCCACAGGCCCTCGGCCACGTACAACGCCAGCGCGGCCCAGATGATGACAAAGCCGATCAGGCGCGCCGGCGGAAACGCTTCGTGGAACACCCACACGCCCAGCAGCGCCTGCATGGTCGGCGACAGGTACTGCAGCAACCCAAGCGCGGCCATCGGAATCTTGCGCGCGCCGGCGGCAAACAGCAGCAGCGGAATGGCCGTGATCGGCCCGGCCGCCGCCAGCAGCCAGCGGGTGCTGTCGAATTCGCTGTTGACGAAGGTGTTCTGGCCGTTCATCGTCAGCCAGACCACGTAGATCAGCGCCAGCGGGAACAGGATCATCGTTTCCAGCGACAGCCCCTCGAGCGCGGCGAGCGCCGCCGTCTTGCGCAGCAGGCCGTAGGAGCCGAAGGTGATGCCTAAAATCAGGGCAATCCACGGCACCTGGCCGGCCGACCACGTCAGCCACAGCACGCCGCAGGCCGCCACGCCGATCGCGATCCATTGCGCGCGCCGCAGCTTTTCCTTCAGCACCACCACGCCCAGCAGCACATTGACCAGCGGATTGATGAAGTAGCCGAGGCTGGCGTCGATGACGTGGCCGTTGTTGACCGACCAGATATAAACGAACCAGTTTGCCGACAGCAACACGGCGCTGGCGACGAAGCTGGCCAGCACGCGCGGCCGCCCCAGGGTGTGCGGCAGCCATTTCCATTGGCGCCGCGCGGTCAGCACGATGGCCAGGAACAGCAGCGACCACAGCATGCGGTGCGCGAGCATTTCCAGCGCCGGTACCTCGGCCAGCGCGTGGAAATACAGCGGGAACAGTCCCCAGCAAAAGAACGCGAAGGCGGCGTAGACAATACCTGGGTTCATGGTGCGCAGCGGCGAAAGGAGGTGGGTCGACATTATCGCGCAATTAACGGGCCCTTGCTGGCCGCAGGGCAACAACGGCGTCCCGACAGCGCGCCAGGCTCGCGCTTGCGGCCGCAGCAGCGTACACTGGCGTTATTGACTAATTGGAATGCCTGCGTATGCCAAAATTTCCTTGCCTTTTGCAAATAGTTATCCTATTGTGCAACGCACCAAAACAACAACAGGTGCAACCTTGACCGAGCAACACAAGAAAAGCAGTGTCGCCGCCCTGACCCTGGCGGCGGTCGGCATCGTCTACGGCGACATCGGTACCAGCCCCCTCTACACCCTCAAAACCATCTTCGACCCAGACCACGGCCTGGTGCTGAACGAATTCAACCTGCAAGGCATCATCTCGCTGATTTTCTGGGGCTTGACGATGATCGTCTCGCTCAAATACGTGACGTTGGTGCTGCGCGCCGACAACCGCGGCGAGGGCGGCATCATGGCGCTGATGGCCCTGGCGCTCAACTCCGTCACCAAGGCCGCGCCGCGCTGGCACTTTCCGCTGATGCTGCTGGGCGTGTTCGGCGCCACCATGTTCTATGGCGACAGCGTCATCACGCCGGCCATCTCGGTGCTGGGCGCGATCGAGGGCCTGGAAGTGGCCGCGCCGGGCCTGGAGCAGTACATCGTGCCGCTGTCGATCATCGTGCTGGTGTCGCTGTACGCGGTGCAAAGCCAGGGCACGGCCGGCATCGGCCGCTGGTTCGGACCGATCATGGTGATCTGGTTCGTCGCGCTGGCCGTCATGGGCGTGATCAACATCGTCGCCGCGCCGCAGATCCTGTACGCGCTCAATCCGATGAAGGCCTTCCACTTCATGCTGGAAAACCGCATGATCGCCTTCGTCGCGCTGGGCGCCGTGGTGCTTGCCTTCACAGGCGCCGAGGCGCTGTATGCCGACATGGGCCACTTCGGCAAAAAACCGATCCGCGCGGCCTGGTTCCTGATCGTGTTCCCGGCGCTGGCGCTGAACTACCTGGGCCAGGGCGCGCTGCTGCTGACGCACCCGGAGGCGGTGTCCAACCCGTTCTTCAACCAGTTGGGTTCATGGAGCGTTTATCCGCTGGTGGTGCTGTCGACGATGGCGGCGGTGATCGCCTCGCAGGCGACCATTTCCGGCACCTTCTCGATGACCAAGCAGGCCATCGCCCTGGGCCTGCTGCCGCGCATGCGCATCCTGCACACCTCGGCCACAGAGATCGGCCAGGTCTACATCCCGGCGGTCAACTGGCTGCAACTGGTGGTGGTGCTGATGGCGGTGATCGGCTTCGGCTCGTCGGACAAGCTGGCCGGCGCCTACGGCATCGCGGTCACGGCCACCATGCTGTGCACCACCGTGCTGACCTTCTTCGTGATCCGTTACCGCTGGCACCTGCCGCTGTGGCTGTGCTTTGGCGCCACCGGTTTCTTCATCGTCATCGACATCCTGCTGTTCTCGGCCAGCACGCTCAAGCTGTTCCACGGCGGCTGGTTCCCGCTGCTGCTGGCGATCATCCTGTTCACCATCATGCTGACCTGGAAGCGCGGGCGCGAGCTGGTGTTCAAGAATCTGCAAAAGCACGCCATCCCGCTCGAGGAGTTCCTGTCGTCGCTGTTCGTGGCGCCGCCCACGCGGGTCTACGGCACCGCCATTTTCCTGCGCGGCGAAAGCGACGGCGTGCCGCACGCGCTGCTGCACAACCTGTCGCACAACAAGGTGCTGCACGAGCGCGTGGTGTTCTTTACCGTGCATATCGTCGAGGAACCATGGGTGTCGGAGGCCGAGCAGGTCAAGGTGATCGACCTCGGACACCAGTGCTATCAGGTCAATGTGTTCTACGGCTTCAAGGACGAACCGGATATTCCCAAGGTGCTGGCGCAGTGCGAGTGTCTGGGCCTGCCGTTCGAGATGATGGAAACGTCGTTCTTCATCGCCCGCCAGACGGTCATCTCGACCCCTGGCCACGGCATGGCGCCATGGCGCGAGCATCTGTTCGTGACGATGTCGCGCAACGCCCGTGGCGCGGCCGACTACTACCAGATTCCGCCCAACCGCGTCATCGAACTTGGTACGCAAGTGGAAATATAAGCACACAAACGGCGCTAAAAGATGTAACCGAATGTAGTGCTTGGGGCGGAGGGGCCGGCGTCTGCTAAACTTCTGCTCCTAAAAGCTTGCACGAATATGAACTGTTCATCAAAGGTCATCATGAAATCGAAGTTTCACATTATTGTTGCTGTTGCCTGCCTGGCGATCTTGACGGCCTGCGGTGGCGGTTCGAAGAAATCCGATCCGGTTGTGGTGCCGCAGCCGGCGTACGCGATCAAGGATGTCACGGTCGGTCCCGGCGCCGACACCACCACGCTGGCGGAAAAAGGCGATTTGGTGACGGTGGCCTACACCGGCTACCTGTACGACGCCACCAAGACCGACGGCATCGGCGCCAAAGTGGAAAGCTCGATCGACACCAACACGACGGCGCCGCCGTTCACCTTGGGCGTTGGCGGCATCGTGCCGAGCGGCTGGGATCTCGCCACCGCCGGCATGCGCGTGGGTGGCGTGCGCCTGGCCACGCTGCCGGCCAACCTGGCCTACGGCGACTCCACGCGCCTGGCGCAAACGGTCGCGGGTTTCCAGTACGCCGCGATTCCGGCCAATGCGCCGCTGGTCTACGAACTGCGGCTGATCAACGTTACCAAGGTGGTCAAGCAGCCTAACGTTGCGCCGCCGACGGACCTGAAGATCGTCGAGGTCACGGCCGGCACGGGCGCCGTCGCCGCCCTCGGCAAGAGCGTCACGGTGCGCTACAGCGGTTACTTCTACGACGGCACGCGCGAGAGCCTCAAAGGCGCGCGCTTCGATCCGGGCGCCACTGCCACTGCGCCGTACGGTACCTTGACGTTCACCGTTGGTACCGTCACCGGCACCGGCAGTGTCATCCCTGGCTTCAGCCGTGGCACGGAAGGTATGCTGGTCGGCGGCAAACGCACCGTGTTCATCCCGCCCGCGCTCGGGTACGGCGCGACCGGATCGGGCACCACGATTCCACCTAACGCCAACCTGGTCTTCGATATCGAGCTGATGTCGGTGAATTGATCCGCAGCGCATGGAAATGAAAATGGCAGCCAATCAGATGGCTGCCATTTTTTTCGTCCCTGTGCTCTAGTCGCGCAGCGCCCTCGCGGGGGACATGCGCATCGCCGTCAAGGTGTGGCGCGCGGTGGCCGCCGCCACGATCAGCAGCGCGATGGCCAATGCCGCCGCCGGCGCCCAGCCGCCCAGTGGCGTGCGCTCGAGGAACGGCGCCAGATAGTGCTGGATCGCCAGCGCGGCCGGCGGCAGCCCGACCAGCGCGGCGACACCCGTCAGCAGCAGGAATTCCCGTCCCACCAGCGCGCCGATGGCCACGCGGCCGGCGCCATGCAGCTTGCGCAGCACGATCTCTCGCGCGCGCCGCTGCACGCTGTTCGCCGCCAGCACGTAGATCCCGAACGCCGCCAGCGCGAACACCACGCCGGTGGCGCAGGCCAGCATCCTGGCCACGCGCAGGTCGTCCCCATACGCCTCGGCGTGGTAGCCGCCGGCGCGCCGTATGATCGGCGGGGATGTCGGGAAGTAGCGCTGCGCCGTCGCGGAGATCGCCCGCTCCAGCGCCTCGGCCGCGCCGCTTGCCGATGGCGCGGCGCGCATCCGCACCGTCAGCAGGCGGCTGCTTTCGGCCGGAAGGTACAGCATCGGCGCCACCGGTTCGCGCAAGGTGTACCAGCGGATGTCCGGCGCCACGCCGACGATGCGCCAGTTGGAGTCGGGGAGACGCTGGCCCAGCGCCTGTTGCATCGAATTCCAGCCCAGCGCCGTCACTGCCGCCCGGTTGATGACGATATTGCGCTCTCCATCCTTGCTGGCGCCGGCGTTGTTGTCGATGCGCGGGTCGAACAGCCGCCCGGCGATGGCGGACAGGCCGTAGACATCGAAAAACTCGGGACTGACGAATTGCACCGTCAAAGCGGCGGTACTGCCGTCCGCACGCCGCGCCGACGTGCTGCCCCGTGTGCCGGTGTGGTCGTCGCGGCCGGGCACAGAGCCGCTGTCCGCCACGCCGGCGACCTCCGACAAGCGCGCGACGGCGTCGCGGAACGCCCGCGCCCGCGCATCGTCCAGCCCTTTGCTCATTTCCACCACCAGCAACGGCGCCGGATCGAAGCCCGGCGGCACGCGGCCGGCGAACTGCGTCTGCCACAGGATCGCCAGCGCCACGCTGCCCGTCGCCATCGCCGTGGCGAACTGCAGGGCCGTCAGCACGCGCCGCAGCCACGCGCCGCCGGCGGTCTCGCCGCTCCGGTGGGCCAGCGCTTCGCCCATGTCGACGCCGCGCGCCAGCCAGCCCGGATACAGGCCCGCGAGCACGCCCACCACAACGCCGAACAGCAGGCCGAGCGCCAGCGACAGCGGCGTGAAAA
Organism: Oxalobacteraceae bacterium OTU3CAMAD1; assembly: GCA_024123915.1. Classification (NCBI taxonomy): domain Bacteria; kingdom Pseudomonadati; phylum Pseudomonadota; class Betaproteobacteria; order Burkholderiales; family Oxalobacteraceae; species Oxalobacteraceae bacterium OTU3CAMAD1. The sequence goes on from CP099650.1 coordinate 522,096, forward strand.
CGCCGTCGAGCCGGCGGTCCAGCAGTTCGGACGACAGCGGCAGCACCAGCCACGCCAGCAGCATGCCCAGCGCGGCGGCGGCCAGCGACAGCAGCACGGATTCGGCCATGAACTGCGTCAGCAGCCGGCCCGTGGTGGCGCCCAGCACGCGGCGCATGGCGATCTCGCGCTGACGGCGCAGGGTGCGCACCGTCGCCAGGTTGACGTAGTTGACCACCGCCACGCCGAGGATCAGCAGCCCGGCCGCGCCCATGGCCAGCACCAGGCGCCTGTCGCCGCGCGGGCCGGTGCCCAGGGTGTTGGCGACGCTGCGGTCGAAGTAGGCGTCGGCCAGTGGACCGAGCCCGATGTCGACCATCTTGCGACCATCCAGCGTGGTCTTCATCTCCGGCGTTGCCAGGCCCTCCCACGGGGCGCGATCGACGACATCCTGCAGGACCTTTTGCAGCGCCTGCGCGCTGACGCCGGCGCCGGTCTTGACGTAGATCCGGCCTTCGATACCCATCCAGTTCGATAGCGCCCGCTGGCGCTCCGTGTCCGGCCACAGCGCGCTGCCGATGCCGACCATCGCCCCGAACTGCAAGGTACTGTTGCCCGGCCGGTCGTCCAGCACGGCGCGCACCTGCAAGGTTTGACCGGCGATGTCCACGGTCTTGCCAAGGGCATCGACGGTGCCGAACAAGGCCAGCGCGGTCCGTTGCGTTACCGCCAGGCCATCAGGCAAGGTCAGCGCCTGTTGCAGGTTGCCTTCCCGCGCCCGCAGGCCGGCGATGCGCTCGAAGGCCGGATCCACCGCCATGACCTCCAGCTCGCGCTCGCGGCCTCGCAGCGACGCCGTCGTCTTGTGCGGCCACCACACGCTGGCCTCCAGCGGCAGGCCGCTGCGCAGCGCCACCTCGCGCAGCGCGAACGGCGTGTACTCCATCCACTGCGGCTGCGGGATGAAGTTGAGCCGGTGTTTGATCACGTACACGCGCTCGCGCTGCGGCACGTCGCTGTCGTAGCTGAACGAGTAAGCCATAAACCCGAGCAGCAGGAAGCAGACCGCGAAGCCGGTCGCCAATCCCAGCAGCTCGACGGCCGATTGGAACGGTTGGCGGATCAGCAGGCGCCAGCCGATGCGAAAGTCCCTTAGTCTCATTTGCATCTCCTTTTTAATCGCCTAGCGCCAACGCCGGCGACATGCGTAACGCCGTCACCGTGTGACGCGTGGTTGCCAGCAGGGCGACCAGCGCCGCCATCGCCAGCGCCGCCGCCAGCGTCCACATGCCGATCGGCGCGCGGTCGGTATAGCTGGCGAGATAGCGTTCGATCGCCAGGGCCGCCAGCGGCAGCCCGATGAGGGCGCCGGCGCCGATCAGCGACAGGAACTCGCGAGCCATCATCAGCGCGATATCGAAACGCCGCGCGCCGTGCAGCTTGCGCATGACGATCTCGCGCCGGCTGCGTTGCACGCTGTAGGCCGACAACACGTAGATGCCGAAAGCCGCCAGCGCGATCGCCACCACGCTGGTGGTGACCAGGATGCGCACCAGGCGCGCATCGTCGGTATAGGGTTCGGCCAGCACCGCCTCCTGCGACGTGATCTCCAGGATGTCGTTGGGGAAGTGGCGGCGCCATACCGGCTCGATGGCGCCGTAGGCGTCGGCCAGACGGCCATCGGTGCGGACCGACAGCACGCCGGCCGGACGAATGCCGTAGATGATGGCCTTGGCCGGCTGCCGCAGTCCCTGGAAGCGGATATCCGGCGCGATGCCGTTGATCCGCAGGCCGCTCGGCGTCGCCTGGCCCACCGCATCCTGTGGCGAGGCATATCCGAGCGCCAGCGCGCCCGCCTGGTTCAGCACCACGCCGCCCAGGTTCTTGGTGTCGTTGGGATCGTGCGCGGGATTGAACAGTTCTCCATACAGCGCGCGTATCCGGTGCACTTCGAACCAGTTCGGCGACATGTACTTGGCCTCCATCGGAATCTCCCTGCCGTCCTTGCCGATGACGATGTTGACCAGTTTGAGGCCGTCGCGTCCCACCGCTTCCGAAATCGCGGCCACCGCCTCCACTCCCTGCACACGCCGCAGCTGTTCGATAAACGCGGTGGCTTCGGGCTTGCCCGCGGCGCCGTCGGGGAGCGGCAGCGCGATCAGGTTGGCCGTGTCGAAGCCGGGCGACGCGTGGCTGGCGAACCAGGTTTGCCAGCCGACCGCCAGCGCCGTGGCGCCGAGCGTCATCGCGCTGGCGAATTGCAGTACGGTGAGCACGCGGCGCACCCATAGCCCGGCCGCCGTCTCGCTGTTGCCGCGTCCCGTCAGCGACGCCCCGGGCAGCGAATGCAGGGCGATCCAGGCGGGGTAGGCACCGGCGCAAACGCCTATGAAAGCCCCGAACGCCAGCGCGATCGCGCAGCGCAGCGGCGTGAACATGCCGTCCAGCGGGCGGTTCACCATGTCGGAGAACACCGGCAGCAGCAGCCACGCGAGCATCAGCCCCGCGACGGTCGCGATCAGCGCGGTCAGCACCGCCTCGCTGAGGAACTGGCGCACCAGTCGCCCCGCGCTGGCGCCGAGCAGTTTGCGCAAGCCGATCTCGCGCTGGCGGCGCAAGGTGCGCACGGTGGCCAGGTTGACATAGTTGATGGCCGCCAGCAGCAGGATCAGCAAGCCGCCGGCGGCCATGCCGAACACGGTGCTGCGCTGGCCATACCGTTGCGCCGCGCGGCTATTGAGCAGTTCCTGGTCGAAGTAGGCGTCGCGCAGCGACAGCAGCTTGATGTCCGAGACGTTGCGGCCATTGAGCGCGGCGCCCATTGGACCTGCCTTGACGCGCTGGTTCATCGGCGACTTTTCGGTGGCGTCCTGCAGCAGCGCGGCCAGCGCCTCCATCGACGCGCCGGGTTTGAGCTTCATGTAGACAGTGCCGCGCGACCAGTTGGTGAAGGCGGTCTCGCGCTCGGGCCAGGCGCTGCTCTTGCTACCGATCAGCGCCTCGTAAAGCTGGCTGGAATTGGCCGGGGGATCTGGCAGCAGGGCGCGCACTTGCAGCACATTGTCACCGACTTTGACGCTTTGGCCCAGCGCCGGCGCTTCGCCGAACAGCTTGCGGGCGGCGGTCTTGGTCAGCGCCAGGCCGTCCGGCTGCGTCAGCGCCGCTTGCAGATCGCCGGCCGATGCGGAGATGCCGAACAACGGGCCGAAGGCCGGATCGACCACGTTCAAGTCCATCGCATGCAGCGTGCCGGCGGCGCGCAGCGGCTTGTCGATGCCCCTGACGATGCTGGCCCGTTCCACCAGCCCGCTGGCCAGCGCGATGTCGCGCAGCGGCAGATAGCCGATGGTTTGCCATTCGGGACGTGGAAAGACGTTGATGCGCTGCTTGACCACCATCAGGCGGTCGTTGTCCGGCACGCTGCTGTTGTAGTTCAGGCAGAAGGCGACAAAGCCGAACAGCAGGAAACAGGCCGCAAAGCCGATCGCCAGCCCGCCGGTGACGACGATGGAGTAGGCCGGCTGTTGCAGCAACAGGCGCCAGCCGATGCGGAAATCGCGCAGGTTCATGGCGTTGATCCTGACGCTTAAGCGGCTTGCAGGGCGTCGACCATGATGCGGCCGTCCAGCAGGTTTATGGTGCGCGAGGCCTGCGCCGCGTGGTCCGGCGAGTGCGTCACCATCACCACGGTCGTGCCCTCGGCGTTGATCTCGCGCAGCAGGCGCATGACTTCGTCGCCGTGGGCGGTGTCGAGGTTACCGGTCGGTTCATCCGCCAGCAGCACGGCGGGGCCGGCCACCAGCGCGCGCGCGATCGCCACGCGCTGCTGCTGGCCGCCCGACAGTTGCGAGGGGCGGTGCGCGGCGCGGTGGCCGACGCCCAGCTTATTGAGCATCGCCGTGACGCGCTCGCGCCGTTCGCGCGCCGGAGTACCGTTGTATTCGAGCGCCAGTTCGACGTTTTCGAACACGGTCAGCTCCTCGATCAGGTTGAAGCTCTGGAAAATGAAGCCGATGCGTCCGCGCCGCAGTTGGTTCAGCTTCGATTCGCTCCACCCGGCCACATTGCGGCCCTCGAACCAGTATTCGCCGTGGTTGGGCGTGTCCAGCAGCCCCAGGATGCCCAGCATGGTCGATTTGCCGCAGCCGGACGGACCGGTGATGGCGACGTATTCGCCCGCTTCGATCTCCAGGTCGATGCGGTCCAGGGCCGTGGTCTGGATTTCCCCTGCCTGGTGGATTTTGCTGATGCCGACGAGTTTGAGCATGTGGGTTTGCCTTTTGGTGGTGTGGATGTGAATTTACTGCGTAATCTGCAGCCTGGGTGAATTTCCGTAGGCGGCGTAGCTGGACAGGATCACCTTGTCGCCGGCCGCCAGGCCTTCGAGCACCTCGATCTGGCTGTTGTTGCGGCGCCCGACGCGCACCGCGCGCCGTTGCGCGCCACGGCCGCTGGCGTCGACCACGTAGACCCAGGCGCCGCCGCTGTCGTTGATGAAGGCGCCGTTGGGCAGCAGCAGCGCCGGCGCCGGTTCGCCCAGGGTGATGCGGGCGTCCAGGCTCTGGCCGGGGTTGAGCACCGGTGGCTGGCTGTCCTTGAACACCATTTCAACCGTGAAGCGGCCTTCCTTGATCTGCGGGTAGATGGTGCTGATGTCGGCGGCGTAGCTTTTATCGTCCTGTTTGACGCTGCCCTTGCGGCCGACCGCCATGCGATTAAGGTAGTACTCGTCCACGCTGGCCGACAGCTTGAAGCGCACAGGATCGTCGATGCGGCCGATGTTTTTGCCGGTGGCGATCGATTCGCCCACCTGCAGGCGGAAATTGGTGAGCCGGCCTTCGACCGGCGCGCGCACCGCCAGCGCGTCGACGGTGCCGGAGACCAGCTTCAGGCCCGAGTTCAGACCGTCGATGGCGCTTTCGAGCTGCTGGGCGGCGGCGCTGCGCACCTTGTCCTCGGTGCTCGATGCCCGCTGCTCGTTGGCCAGCTGGCGTTGTTGCTGGTCCAGCTTGTCGGCCGATTCCTCCAGCGCCACGCTGGAGATGAAGCCCTGCGCGGCCAGCCGCGCATTGCGCTGGTGCTGTTTGCGCGCCTGGTCCACCTCGAATTGCAGCTCGTCGAGCCGCCGCCGGTGGTCGCTGGCGCTGGCCTCCTGCGCCACGCGCAGATTCGAGAGGTTGAAGATGCTGACCGCGTGTTCGGACTGGCGCGCCAGCAGTTCCAGGTTGCGTTGCGGGTTGGAGATGCGGAACAGCAGTTGGCCTTTTTTGACCAGTGCGCCGTCGCTTGCCAGCACCTCCTCGACCCGGCCCGATTCCACCGAATCGAGGATCACGGAGTTGAGCGGTTCGGCGTTGGCGCGCACGACGATTTCGTCGACGAAGACGCCACGCGCGGCCTGGCCGATGCGCAGGTCGGCGCCGTCGATTTGCAAGCCGCGCGGCATCCAGGACCACAGCGCATAGCCGGCGGCGGCCAACGTCAGCACCGAGGCGACCGCGATGGCGATGGTTTTCCCGCGCCGGCGCGGTACCACGGTGTCCATCGCGGCGCCGCTGGCCGGCAGTCCCGGATTTGGCTGGTCGATATTTTTTTTGATCTGCATACGGGCCTTAGAGCAAAGGACGTGCCACGCGCAAAAAACGGCGATACAGAGGTTTTTGGCATGCGTGCGGCCCGCAGGTGTTCAATATCGAACACCGGGCGATGTTCGGAACTGGACATCGGCATGCAGCGCGGTTTGCCGGCGCGGTTTTGCCTTGTCCGCAGCCCCTCCAGCGCTGCTAGAATGCCTGCATGTCCGCCTACGTACTGATACTCGATGACGATCCCGACGTCGCCACTGCCGCGCAGTTGCTGCTGCGGCGCCGTCACGGCCAGGTCGTCACGCTTTGCGATCCCGCCGGCTTGCCCGCGCTGCTGGCGCAGGGCGTGCCCGACGTGGTGCTGCTCGACCTGAATTTCACGCCCGGCTGCATCGATGGCGCCGAGGGCCTGGCGCTGCTCGATGTGTTGCGCGCCCAGGGCCGTCCGCCGGCGGTGATCGCGATGACGGCGTATGCCGACGTCCCGCTGGCCGTCGAGGCGCTCAAGCGCGGGGCCGGCGACTTCATCACCAAGCCGTGGGACAACGCGCGGCTGGTGGCGGCCGTCGACCAGGCGCTGGCGCGGCGCGCGGCCCTGCGCGGATCGTCGGCGGCGGCGCCAGAGCTGATGGGCGAGTCGGCCGCGATGCGCGAGCTCAAGGCGTTGATCGGCAGCGTGGCGCCGACCGAGGCGAATGTGATGGTGCTCGGCGAGAACGGCGTCGGCAAGGAGCTGGTGGCGCGCGCCATCCACGCGCTGTCGCGCCGCGCGGCCGGCACGCTGCTGGCGGTGGACATGGGCGCGCTGCCGGAATCGACTTTCGAGAGCGAGTTGTTCGGCCATCGCAAAGGCTCGTTCACGGATGCCAAGTCCGACCGCGCGGGGCGCTTCCAGGCGGCGCGCGGCGGTTCTCTCTTCCTTGACGAAATCGGCAACATGCCATTGGCGGCGCAAGCCAAGCTGCTAACGGCGCTGGAGCGGCGCGAGGTGACGCCGATCGGCGCCGACAGGCCGGAGGCGATCGACGTGCGCATCATCAGCGCCACCAATCTGGACGAGGCGCGCCTGTTCGATCCCTCCGTCTTCCGGCCGGATTTGCTGTTCCGGCTCAATACCATCGTGATCCGCGTGCCGCCGCTGCGTGAACGGCGCGAGGACATCCCCTTGCTGCTCGCGCACTATCTGAAACTGTATGAGCTGCAGTATCAGCGGCCGGTGCGCGAGGTGGCAGGCACGGCGATGGACAGCCTGCACCGGCATGATTGGCCCGGCAACGTGCGCGCGCTGCGCCACGCGTGCGAACGCGCCGTCATCCTTGGACAGGGGACGGAATATGGCTTGAACGATTTCGGTCTTTGCGCCGCGCCGTCCGTCGTCAATATCGTCGCCGCCAACGAGGGCGCCGGCGTTGGCCCCGCCCTGGTCCCCGGAGACATGACCCTCGACGCCCTGGAACGCGAAGCCATCGCCAGCACGCTGGCCCAGTTCAACGGCAATATCAGCCACGCCGCCAAAACGCTCGGCATCAGCCGCGCCGCCTTGTACCGCAAGCTGGGCAAACATGGCATCTGAGCGCGCGCTCAAGTTCGGCGTCGCGGCCAGCGTGCTCGCTTTGCTGGCGCTGGCCGTCGCGGCGGACGCCTTGTCGGCCACGCCGGAGCCGCGCCGCATCGTGCTGTGCGCGACGCTTGCGCTGGCGCCGCTATGCACGTTGTGGCAATGTCTGCGAAAACTCGGACCGCGCGTCCCGCGCATGGAGCCTCAATGCGCCAGCGCCGACATGGCCCCCGGTTCCCGGCACAACGAACTTGCCGCCAACGTGCTGGCGCTGGAGGCGCGGTTGGAGCACGCGCCCATCGCGCTGTTCCGCATCATGCATGCCAGCGGCGCCGGGCAGGTCGCGCCGCTCAACGCCAGCGCCCGCAGGCTGCTGGCGCCGGGCCGCGCCAGCGCGCCGCAGGATTTGCACGAGCTGCTGGCGGCGCAGCCGGTCGGCCAGCGCAGGTTGATCACCTTTGACACCGAACGCGGTGGCGAGCGCGCGCTGGTCGCCATCTCGGCGTTGTCGGTGCAGGGTTCCGCGCAGCGTCTGGCCGCGCTGATGCCGGTGGAAAGCGAACTGGAAGCGGAGGCGTTGAACGCCTGGCGCGAGCTGGTGCAAGTGCTCACGCACGAGATCATGAATTCCCTGACGCCGGTGGCATCGCTGTCGCGCACCGCCTGCGGCCTGCTCGACGAGGCCAGCGCCGGACTACCCGCCGATATCCACGCCGATCTGGGCATCGCGCTGGACGCCATCGCCCGCCGCGCCGCCAGCCTGGTCGACTTTGTCGGCAGTTACCGCAGCCTGTCGACGGTGCCCCAGGCGCAGCCGCAGCGTGTGCAGTTGGAGGATTTGTTCGACCGCTTGGCCGCGCTGCTGGCGCCGCAGTGGCAGGCGCTGGGCGGACAGGTGGTGTTTTCGGTGGAACCGGCGTCGCTGGAGGTGATGATCGATCCGGGACAGCTGGAGCAGGCGCTGATCAACCTGCTCAAGAACGCCGCCGAGGCAATGGCCGGTGGCGCCCGTCCGCCGCGCGCGGTGGTGAGCGCACGTTTGAGCCGGGGCAGCCGTTTGCGTATCGAGGTGGCCGACAATGGTCCCGGGGTTCCGGAAGCGCTGGCCGCGCACATCTTCACGCCGTTCTTCTCGACGAAAAAACAGGGCAGGGGGATCGGGCTGGCGATGGTGCGCCATCTGGTGCACGCCAATGGCGGCACGGTGCGTTACGCGCGCTCGGTGGGCGAGGGCGCGCGGTTCATGCTGACGTTCTAAAGCCGCAGGTTAGCAAACCGTCAGCGCACCATATCGATGTGCATGATGCCGTCTTCGTCATACGGTTCGGTGACCGTTTTGAAGCCGAAGCTCGCGTAGAATTTTTCCAGGTGGGCCTGGGCGCCGATGCGGAACCGGTGGCCGGGATGCAGCGCCTCCGCCAGTGGAATGGCTTTGGCCAGCAGCTCGCGGCCAATGCCGCTGCCGCGCGCGGCGCGCGTGGTCAGTACGCGGCCCAGCGACATCTCGTCGTACTTCAAGCCGGGGGGCAGGCAGCGCAGATAGGCGACCAGGGTGCGCTTGCCGTCGATCTCACGCCACGCCATCAGGTGATGGCTGTCCAAATCGTAGCCGTCGATATCGGGATACAAGCAGGTTTGCTCGAGGATGAACACGTCCTGGCGCTGGCGCAGCACCTCGTACCAGTCGTCGCGGGGGATGTCGTCAAAGCCCAGCCAATGCCACTCAATCATTGCGTATCTCTGTAAGGGATGAACGATGATTGTAATGCAGAAGGCCGGCGCTGGTGGGCGCCGGCCTCGGGACCGTCAATCGCTGAACGCGGCGATTACAGAATGGTCAGGGTCACGTCGATGTTGCCACGGGTGGCGTTCGAGTAAGGGCACACGATGTGGGCGGCGTCGACCAGCTTCTGCGCGCTCTCGCGGTCCAGGCCTGGCAGCGAGATTTTCAGTTCCACTTCGATGCCGAAGCCCGTAGGGATGGCGCCGATGCCGACCGTGCCTTCGATCGAAACGTCCGCCGGCAGGGCGATCTTGTCACGGCCGCTGACGAATTTCATCGCGCCCAGGAAGCATGCCGAGTAGCCGGCCGCGAACAGTTGTTCCGGGTTGGTGCCGACGGCGCCGGCGCCGCCGAGTTCTTTCGGGGTGGTCAGCTTGACGTCCAGCACGCCGTCGGAGGAGACGGCTTTGCCTTCACGGCCGCCGGTGGCTTTTGCGGTTGCGCGGTACAGTACTTTTTCGATCGACATGATGAATTCCTTTTCAGTAAGTTGAAGTACAAATCGTTGGACTACAAATCTAACAAACTATCTAATCGCTAGCGATCTACCATCCAGCGCGACAGCTTGCTAATCTACTACGCTTCGCTGTCGTTTGCAGCGCCGATGTGAGAACTATACATAGTGTGCGATTGAATAGCAAGCTATTTCATAGGAATTTTTTTATCCGATGCGTTGACGTATATGTGACTAATGTCGCACAATGGTGGCATTAGTCACACAGGGGCCGCCATGACCATCCCATCCATCACCGAACTAACCGTGCTCAAGGCGCTGTGGAAGCAGCAGCCGCTGAGCGCGCGCGAAATCCACCAGCACATAGAAGACGAGCTCGGCTGGTCGTTCTCTTCGACCCGCAAGACGCTCGAGCGTATGCTCGACAAGGGATCGCTCGCCCAGCACACCGTGCACGGCGTGCAAGTTTATACGGCGGTGCTGGAGAAGGTCGGCACCCTGGCCGCGTTCGCGCGCGATTTCGGCCAGCGGGTGATGGAGATGGACGGCCCCCTGCCCGTGAATATGTTCACCGGCAGCAAGCTGGTCGACGATGACGAGCTGGCGCAACTCGAACAACTGCTGAAGGACTGGCCAGACGAGCCGGACGCGCCATGAGCTTCGACGATCTGCTGATTTACCGGTTTTTGCTGGCATGCGCCGGCTGCCTGGCCGCCGGCTTGGGCGTGTGGGCCATGCTGGCGGTGCTGGGCCGGCGCCTGCCCGCGCTGGCGTCGCAACGGTCGATCTGGCTGCTGGGCCAGGTCACCGTCGCCGCCGCCTTCCTGGTGGTGATGCTGCCGCACAGCGAACGACTGCGCGTGGTGCCGCAAATCGAACTGCCGAATCCGGCCACGGCCGCCGCGCCCGCGCCGGGCAAATCCACGCCCTCGACCGCCGCGACGGGCGCCGAGTGGAGCACGGATGTGCGGCCGGCGGGGCGGTCCTGGCTGGCCGTCGGCGCCAGCGCCTGGCTGGTGGTGTATCTGTCCGGCCTGGGCTACGCCACGTTCCGGCTGTGGAAAGCGGGGCGCTTCCTGCGCGGTTTGTCGGCGTCGGGCAGCAGCGTTCCCGGCACGTTGGCCGGCGACGCCGAAGTGATCGAGGTGGACGCGCCGATCTCGCCGATGTTGTACGGGTTTTTCCGCGCGCGTCTGCTGCTGCCCACGCATCTGTGCAGCTTCGATCCGCTGCAACGGCAGATGATGATCGAGCACGAGGTGACGCATTTGCGCCGGCGCGACCTGCAATGGATGGCTGCGGGCCTGCTGCTGCAAACGCTGTTCTGGTTCAATCCCTTCATGCGGATGCTGCGCGGGCGGCTGTCGTGGGCGCAGGAGCTGGGTTGCGACCGCGAGGTGCTGCGCGGCCGTCCGCCGGCCCAGCGCAAGGCTTACGCTGCGGCGCTGCTGGCGCAGTTGAAGATGCAAGGAGCGGGCGTCGAGACGGCGCTCGCTTTCGGCAGCGTTGGAGCGCGGCAGCTGGCCGCCCGCATCGGCTTGATACGCGCGCCGTCCGGCGCCGGGCGCTCGCTGTGGCTGCGGCTTGGGGCGCTGGCCGGATTGGCCGGCATCTTCCTCGTCACGCTGGCGTTTCAGCCGGCGCTGGCATGGCGCATCGATCCACAGTCGGCGGCGGCTTCGCGCCAGCCGTTCAGCTGCCTGACGATGTCCGACGCGGCCACCGGCGCCACCCTGGCGAACGAAGGCCGCTGCGACGAGCGCGTGACGCCGGCGTCGACGTTCAACATCGTGGTCAGCCTGATGGGCTACGACAGCGGCATCCTGACCGACGCGCACACGCCGATGATGCCGTTCAAGGCCGGCTATACCGACTACAACGAGTCGTGGCGGCAGGACACCGATCCCACGCTGTGGTTCAAGAACTCGGTGCTGTGGTTCGCGCAGCAGGTGACGGCCGCCTTGGGCATGGAGCGCTTCAAGCGCTACATCGACGGCTTCGATTACGGCAACCGCGACCTCTCCGGCGACGCCGGCAAGGACAACGGCCTGTCGCTGTCCTGGGTCGGCTCGAGTCTGAAGATTTCGCCGGTCGAGCAGGTGGCCTTTCTGCGCAAGATGGTGCGGCGCGAGCTGCCGCTGTCGCCGCAGGCTTACGAGATGACGTCGCGGATCATGGCGCCGGTGACGCTGTCCAACGGCTGGACCGTCCAGGGGAAAACCGGGACCGCGTCGCCGGTGCGGGTGGAGGGCGGCGGCGCCGGCGAGATGCAATACGGCTGGTATGTCGGCTGGGCCAGCAAAGGCGATCGCACCGTGGTGTTCGCGCATCTGGTCCTGGACCACACGCAGAACGGCGGCGTCGGCGGCCCCCGCGCCCGCGCCGCCGTGCTGCGCGAGCTGCCGGCGCGCCTGGACAAGCTTTATCCACCAAAGGAATGACTATGCAAAGTATGAAAAGTTTGATGCTGTCGGCGGTGTTTGCCGCAGGTTTGTTCGCAGCGCCTGCCATGGCCGAGGACTGGAACGATCCGCAGGAGCCGTTCGCGGTGTTCGGCGACACCTGGTACGTCGGCACGCGCGGCCTGAGCGCCGTGTTGATCACGTCGCCGCAGGGCCACATCCTGATCGACGGCGGCAGCCCCGAGTCGGCGCCGATGATCGCGCAGCATATCCGCCAGCTGGGATTCAAACTGGAGGACATCAAGTTCATTCTCAACTCGCACGACCACTTCGACCACGCCGGCGGCATCAGCGAATTGCAAAAACTGTCCGGGGCGACCGTGCTGGCCAGCGTGCAGGGCGAAAAGGTGCTGCGCAGCGGCCAGCCGAGCAAGGGCGATCCGCAATATGGCGAGCTGCCGGCGATGAAGCCGGTCGCCAATACCCGCGCCGTGGCCGATGGCGAAGTGGTCAAGCTCGGGCCGCTGGCGGTGACGGCGCGCTACACGCCGGGCCACACGCAGGGCGGCGTGAGCTGGACCTGGCGCTCCACCGAGAACGGCAAGGGCGCGGCCATGGTGTATGCGGACAGCCTGAACGCGTTCACCGCCAAGCCGTTCCGCTACAGCGATTCCAAGTCGTATCCGAGCGCGTTGGCCGATATCAAAAAATCGATCGCCACGGTGGCGGGGCTGGACTGCGACATCCTGATCTCGGCGCATCCCGGTGTCTCCGACCTGTTCGAGCGCCAGGCCAAACAGGCCAAATTGGGCAACGCGGCCTTTATCGACCGCCAGGGATGCCGCGATTATGCGCAGGCGGGCACCGAGCGGCTGAATAAAACGCTGGCGGCGGAGGCTGCGGGGAAATAGGGCAGCGGATAGTGGGAATTGATAATCATTCTCATTATCTAGTAAAATGACGGCATCCTTTCAATTTGATGCCTTCTTGTCCACTCATGTCCCAGCTTCGTCTCGTTCCTGTTTACCTCGCGCTGTGCGCCGCTTTTCCATCCGCCGCGCTGGCGCAGGAGACCGATGAAAAAATCCTGCAGACCGTCAAAGTGACGGCCGCGCGGGCCGACGGTTTCGTGCCGACGACGGTCGAAGCGGGCAGCTTCCGTGGCGCCGACATCATGGAAGTGCCGTCGACGGTCAACGTCGTCACGCGCGAAGTGCTGGAGCTGCAGGCGGCCGGTGGTTTGTACGACGCGCTGCGCAACACTGCTGGCGTCACGCGCCAGCAAAACGGCGGCGAGACCTGGGACCAGCTGGTCATACGCGGCATCGCGGTGGAAAACCGCACCAACTATCGCCTCAACGGCTCGCTGCCGATCATGAATTTCGGCCAGGTGCCGATGGAGGACAAGGAGCGTGTCGAAGTTTTGAAGGGCGCGACCGCGCTGTACTACGGCTTCACGTCGCCGGCCGGCGTGGTCAACTTCGTCACCAAGCGCGCCGGCGCCACGCCGGTGACCACGGTGGGCATGACGGTCGACCAGAACGGCACTGCGGTGGCCACCGCCGACGTCGCGCGCCGCTTCGGCGAGCAGCAGCAGGTCGGCGTGCGTATCAACGCCGCCGGCGGCACCCTGGGCAGCTATCTGGACGATGTGGGCAACGGCAACCGCCGCTTCATCTCGGCGGCGCTGGACTGGCGCGTCAACGCGCGCCTGCGCCTGGCGGCCGACCTGGAATACGACAAGCGCCGCGTCACCGAACAAGTGGGCATCACCCTGCCGACCGCCGTCAACGGCGTGATCACCCTGCCGGCGACCGTCGATCCGAAACGCCTGATCGGCCCGGACTGGGCCAAATTCGAGACCGAGACCAAGAACGCGCTGCTGCGCGCCGACTATGCGCTGAGCGACAACTGGGCGCTGACCGTCGAAGGCGGCCACTCGGAAACGGCGCGCGACCGCGCGCTGCCGATCTTCCGCTTCACGAACAACGCCGCCATCGCCACCGGCGCCGGCCGCATCACCGGCAACCTGCAACACAGCGTGCTCGATTCGACCATGCTGCGCGCCGAACTGGCGGGCACGGTGACCACCGGCCCGGTCAAGCATGACGTCACCTTCGGCGTGAACCGCACCGACAAGGGACAGGACCCGATCTACCAGGCCACCTTCACGATTCCGTCGCAGAATTTGTACAACCCGACGCCCGTTACCAACTACACCGTCAGCGCCTATTCCACCACGCCGACCACCGCCGGCCTGGAGACGCGCGACTCGGGCGCCTACGCGATCGACCGCATGACCTTTTCGCCGAACTGGCAGGCCGTCGCCGGCGTGCGCAGCGTGAAGTACAAGAGCGACCAGGGCACCAACCATTACGACGTGAGCAAAACCACGCCGATGGCGGCGCTGATCTACAAATATACCGACGACCTGTCGTTCTACGTTTCCGGCTCGCAGGGCCTTGAGGAAGGCGAGACCGCGCCGACCGGCACCGCCAACGCCAACCAGCGCCTGGCCCCCGGCGTGAGCCGCCAGAAGGAACTGGGCGCACGCTGGCGCATGCCGGGCGCCGGCGGCACCCTGGTGCAGGCTTCGCTGTTCGAGATCAATCGTCCGGGCTACTACACCAACACCGCCAACATCTACAGCGCCGACGGCGAACAGCATTTCCGTGGCCTGGAGCTGTCCACCCAGGGCAAGTTGACGCCGCAATTGTCGTGGCAAACCTCGGCCCAATTCATCGATCCGGAGTTCCGCGACATTGGCGCCGCCTACAACGGCAAACTGCCGGAGAACGCCGCCAAGCGCACCGCCAGCGCCTTCCTGTCGTATGAACTCGACGCGGTGCCGGGCCTGTCGTTCAACGGCGGCGCGTATTACACCGGCAGCCGTCCGGTCAACGATTTGAACCAGGCCTTCCTCGGCGGCGCCACCTTGTTCAGCGTCGGCGGCCGCTATGTGACGACGGTCATGGGCAAGCGCACCAGCGTGCAGCTCAATGTGGAAAACGCGGGCGGCAAGGAGTACTGGGCCGGCGCGGGCACGCGCCTGAGCTCCGGCGCGCCGCGCCTGATTAAACTGGGCGTGAAGGTCGATCTGTGAAAAAGCTCTGGTTCCAGCTGCACTGGTTTGTCGGCATTACCGCCGGCACGATCCTGATACTGATCGGGCTTACCGGCGCTATCCTCGCGTTCCGCGAGGAGATACTGGACCTGCTGAATCCGGGCGTGATGCACGTGCCGGTGGAGCCGGCGGCGCCGGTGCTGGCGCCGCCGCAACTCGCGCAAGCGACCAAGCGACTGCATCCGGACGCGCGCATCACCGGCATCATCGTCTACACCGAACCGGGGACCACCGCGCGCGTGACCATGGCGCCGGCGCCGGGCGCCGAGCATGGCGAAACGATTTATCTCAACCCCTACACCGGCGCGCTGCTGCCGCCACTGCACTACGACGAGGCCTTCGAATGGGTGGAGTCGCTGCACCGCCACCTGCTGCTGCCGCGCGACGTCGGCCGCATTGTGCTGGGCATACTGGCGATCTGCCTTCTCGGGCTGTCGCTTAGCGGACTATATCTGCGCTGGCCGCGCCGCGCGCTCGACTGGCGCACCTGGCTGACCTTCGACACGCGCCTCAAAGGTCGCTCCTTCCTGTGGGGACTGCACTCGGTGGCCGGCACCTGGGCGCTGGTCGCGTACGTGGTCTTCACGTTGACCGGTTTGTACTGGAGCTTCGACGTGATGCGGGACACCGTCGACGGCTGGCTGGGCACCACCCGTCCGCCGCGCGTGGCGACCGCGCCGAAGCCGAAAGGGGTGAAGCCGCCGAAGGCCGCCGCCGAGCAGGCCGACCTCACCGCGAGCTGGGCGACCTTCCAGCAGGCCGCGCCGGACTGGAAAATGGCCTTCCTGCGGCCGCCGGAGCGCGCCACGCAGCCGATCCAGATCCTGTGGGTGGCCAACGACGCGCCGCACGTGCGTGCGCGCGGCCGCATGTCGGTCAACCAGCAGACCGGCGCCATGATCAAGAACGAGCCGTATCGCGACATGGCGGTCGGCACGCGCGCGCAGTCGACGATTTATCCGCTGCACATGGGGACGTATTTCGGCTTGCCCGGTCGTCTGTTCATGTTCCTTACCAGCCTGGCGCTGCCGGGCTTCGCGATCACCGGCTGGATGCTGTACCTGAACCGCCGCCGCCAGAAGCGCATCGCGCAGGCCGAGCGCGCGCAGTTTGCCGCCGCCGCCGGCGCCAACGCCACCGATGACGCTTTGGAGCCGGTGCTGATGGCCTACGCGAGCCAGACGGGCCAGGCCGAACGTCTTGCGCTGCAAAGCGCGGCCGCCCTGCAAAAGGCCGGCGTTCCGGTGCACGTGCATTCGCTGGAAAAACTGACGCCGCCGCAGCTGGTCAAGTACCGGCGCGCGCTGTTCGTCGCCAGCAGCTTCGGCGAAGGCGAACCGCCGGACGGCGCGCGCCGCTTCAGCCGCCTGCTGCAAACGGCGGCGGAGGAACTGGCGCACATGCAGTACGCGGTGCTGGCGCTGGGCGACCGTAATTACGTGCAGTTCTGCGGCTTCGGCCAGACCTTGGACCAGCGCCTGCGCGTGATGGGTGCGCGGCCGCTGCATCCGATGATCGAAGTCGATAACGGCGACGCCGGGGCCCTGGCGCGTTGGTCGCACACCTTGCGTGAGCTGATCGGCGGCGATTCGGCCGAGGTGTCGCTGTCGGCGGCGGTGGCGGAGTCGGATTACACTAACTGGACGCTGATGGAACGCCAACTGCTCAACCCCGGCAGCGTCGGCGATGGGCTCTACGAAATCACGTTGTGCACCGGCGATGCCGAAGCGGCCGCCAACTGGCAACCGGGCGCGCTGGTCGACATCTGGCCGGGCCACTACACGCCGGAAGGCGCCAGCGACGAGCAGCGCCAGGCCATCGCGCCGCGCCGCTACTCGCTGGCGTCGCTGCCGTCGGACGGCGGCATGCAGCTGCTGGTGCGCCAGGTCAAACACGAACAGGGCTTGGGCTTGGCCTCCGGCTGGCTGACGGCGCAGGCCGCACTGGGTGACGCGGTGCGCGTGCGTCTGGTGGCCAATCCTTCGTTCGACGCGCATCCGCAGCCGCTGCCGAGCATTTACATAGGCAATGGTTCCGGCATGGCGGGGCTGCGTTCGCATTTGCGCGCGCGCGTGCGCGGCGGCGTGCGCCGCAACTGGCTCATTTTCGGCGAGCGCCAGCGCGAGTTCGACAGCATCTGCGCGGACGAAATTCGCGATTACCGCGAACGCGGTTTCCTGCCGGAGCTCGACCTGGTGTTCTCGCGCGACGTCTCTGGCGGCGAGTATGTGCAGGACCGCATGCGTACCAAGGCCGATACTTTGCGCGCCTGGATCGCCGACGGCGCCGTGCTGTATGTCTGCGGCAGTTTGCAGGGCATGGCCGGCGGCGTCGAAGCCGCGCTGGAGGAAATCATCGGCCGCGCCGCGCTCGACGATCTGATCGAGACGGGCCGCTATCGCCGCGATGTATACTGATCTTGTCTCGAGCCGTCGACGGCTCTTGGCCGATTACGCTGCGCTAATCCGCCCTACGTGATTTAACGCGGCTTTCAAATTGCGGCTTTCATGACAGGATGGGGTTTATATGCGCAGAACTCTTGTTTCCTTGATGTTGGCAGGCGTGACGACGGCCTCCATGGCTGCCGAGGAGTGGGGCTACGCCACGCCCTCCGACGCCGGCCTCGATCCGCGATCGCTGGAGGCCATGGACGCGGCGGTGCGCAAGGGTGATTTCAAGCAGATCACTAGCATCCTGATTGCCAGCGGCGGTAAGCTGGTCTACGAGGCCTACTTCGACGCCGAGGGCGAAGCCGCCCTGCGCAACACGCGTTCCGTGACCAAGAGCGTCACCGACATGCTGGTGGGGATCGCGATCGACAAGGGCAGCCTGTCCGGCGTGGCGGCGCCGGTGTTCGCCTTCTTTCCCGAGCGGCAGCCGGTGCGCTATCCCGATCCGCGCAAAGCCAGGATCACCATCGAAGATTTGCTGAGCATGAGCTCCATGCTCGAATGCGACGATCAAAACCAGTACTCGCGCGGCAACGAGGAGAGCATGTACCTGATCGAGGACTGGACCCAGTTCGCGTTGGACCTGCCGATCAAGGGTTTCCCCGCCTGGACGCCGAAGCCTAAGGACTCTCCGTACGGTCGCAGTTTTTCTTACTGCACCGCCGGTCCGACCTTGATGGGGCCTTTGCTGGAGAAGGCCACCGGCGAGAAAGTCGACCATTTTGCGCAACGCACCCTGTTCAACCCACTTGGCATCAGCAAACTTCAGTGGCAATACACGCCTGCGGGGACGGCGATGACGGGCGGCGGGCTGGCTTTGCGCAGCCGCGATCTGCTCAAGCTCGGCCAGCTGTATCTCGATGGCGGCATCTGGCAGGGCAAACGCGTAATCTCGGAGCAGTGGGTGCGGCAATCGATGGCGCCGCACGTGCGGGTCGACGACAGCACGGATTATGGTTATTGGTGGTGGATCAAGAGCTTCCCGCTGGAAGGCAAGACCTACCGCACGGTGATGATGCAGGGAAGCGGCGGGAACAAAGTGGTGATCATGCCGGAGCAACGCATGGTGGCGGTGATCACGACGACCAATTTCCAGGTCCGCTCGCCGCACGCGATCACCGACAAGCTGCTGACCGATTACGTTTTTAAAGCGATGAAGTGAGGCGCCACCGGTTGGTGTCGCCGACGGCTCGCCGAATGGCGGATTACGCCACGCTAATCCGCCCTACGTGTCTCCTCGATTACCCTGCGGCCAACGCATACCTTGGATCTACGTAGGGCGGATTAGGCGGAACGCCGTAATCCGCCGTGTGTGAGCCGCCGGCGCCTAAAGCGCGGTCTCGTAGCCTTCGAGGACGTTGACGACGTTGGTGCCCAGCTCCTTGACCGCGTAGCCGCCCTCGAAGATGAAGGCGGTCGGAAGGCCGAGATACGCCAGGCGCTCGCCCACTTTCAGATAATCCGCGCTTTGCAGCGCGAAGCGCGACAGCGGATCCCCGGCGAAGGTGTCCACGCCCAGCGACACCACCAGCGCGTCCGGCGCGAAGCCGCCGATGCGGATGCAGGCCGTCTCCAGCGCCGTGAACCACGCCTTGACCGAGCTGCCCGCCGCCAGCGGAAGGTTCATATTGAACCCCTGGCCCGCGCCTTCGCCCCGTTCATCCGCATGCCCCAGATAAAACGGATACTCGCTACGCGGATCGGCGTGTATCGACACGAACAACACGTCGTCACGCCCATAGAAAATACTCTGCGTGCCGTTGCCGTGGTGGTAGTCGATGTCGATGATGGCGACCTTTTTCGCGCCGTCGTCGAGCATGTGCTGCGCGGCCAGCGCGGCGTTGTTCAGGAAGCAGTAGCCGCCGAAGAAATCGGCGCCGGCATGGTGGCCCGGCGGGCGGCTGAGCACAAACGCGCCGCGCTCCCCCAGCCGCAGCGCGTGCGCGGCGTTGACCGCGCAGTCGGCGCCGGTCTTGGCGGCGGTCCAGGTGCCGGCCGTGAGCGGCGTGCCGCTGTCCATCGAGTACAAACCGAGTTTGGCGCAGAAGTTATCCGGTTCGATGTCGTCGCGCAGCGTGCGCACCGGCCAGACGGCGGGGAAGGCGTCCTTCTGCGCGTTGGCCGGATCGAGCGCCAGCCATTCGCTCCACGCGGTGCGCAGGAAGTGCAGGTAGCGCGGCGTGTGGATGCGTTCGAGCGACATCAACGGCACGCCGTGCGGCGTGACGATGCGGCCAAGGCCGCGCCGGCCCAGCTCCGCCAGCACCGAGTCGGCCCGCTCCGGCTTTTCGAAGCACGGCACCATCTCGCCGCGAAAAATCTCGTAGCGTCCCCGGTGCTGGGCATGCAGCTCGTTGTAGAAGGTGAGCACGGGTGTCTCGAAGGTTTGTGGTTAGTCGCAGTCGACGGTGGAGTGGCACAGATTGCTGGCGCGGTAGGCGGCGACGTAGTCGTCGAAATTACTTTGCGGGGCGGCTTCCATTTCGGCCTGTTCGGCCAGCGAGACGGCGGCCAGGCCGTCGAAATACGCCACCTCGTCCGCGCTCGGCGGATGGCTGCGGAAGTAGGCGGCGTGCTTTTCGCTCTGCGCCAGGCCGAAGGCGGCGAACGACTTGCCGTTGGCTTGCAACGTCGCCAGCACCTTGGCCGACGGCGTCAGGCTGGCGTCGGCCAGCTTGGCCGCTTGCGACGCCATTGCGTCGACATGGGCGCTGTCGCCGCGCAGCGAGTCGAGCAACTCGGCCGCCGGGCGGATACGTTCGAGCAGTTCGGCGCCCCAGCTTTGCAGGCCGATGTCGCCGTCGTCGTTGGTCAGCATCAGGCCCGGACGGCGGCCTTCCTTGACGGTGCGGGCAAAGTTGCGCGTGTGGCGCAGGCTTTCCTCCGGCGTGATCTTCGGGCTTTCCTCCAGCGCGCAGAACAGCAGGAAGGCGTCGAGGAAGCGGCCCGCTTCGACGCTGATGCCGACCGGTTCGAACGGGTCGACGTCCATGCAGCGCACTTCGATGTATTGCACGCCACGCGCGCACAGCGCCTGGATCGGCCGTTCGCCGGTTTGGATCACACGCTTCGGACGGATGGTGGAGTAGTACTCGTTTTCGATCTGCAGCACGTTGGTGCTGAGCTGTATCCATTCGTCATCGCGCTTGGTGCCCAGTTCCGCGTAAGGCGCGTACGGCTGGTTGACGGCCTTGGTCAGCGCGGCGACGTAACTGTCCAAACAGTTCTCGTGCGGGCTCAGACCCGATTGCGCGTCGTTCTGGTAACCGAGGTCGCTCATGCGCAGGCTGGTGGCGTAGGGCAGGTACAGCGTGTCCTCGGACAGCGTTTCGAGCTTGTGCGGACGGCCGCGCAGGAAGCCGGTCGACAGCACCGGCGAGGCGCCGAACAGGTACATCAGCAGCCAGCTGTAGCGGCGGAAGTTGCGGATGGTCGCGAGGTAGGCTTCCGACTGGTAGCCCTTTTTCGACAGGCGCTTTTCCGACGGTTCATTCTCCGCCAGCACGCGCCACAGGCGTTCGTCCAGCGAGTAGTTGTAGTGGATGCCGGCGATGCACTGCATCGCTTTACCGTAGCGCAGGGCCAGGCCGCGGCGGTACACATGTTTGAGCGTGCCCAGATTGGAGCTGCCGTACCAGGCGATCTCGATGTCTTCCTCGCCGGGCAGCTGGCATGGCATCGACTGGCTCCACAGCAGCTCGTCGCCCAATTTGCTGTAGGCGTAGCGGTGGATGCCATCGAGCTTTTCGATGGTGGTGGCGATGTCCTTTTCGGCCGGCGTGATGAACTCCAGCAGCGCCTCGGCATAATCGGTGGTGATTTGCGGATGCGTCAGGGCCGAGCCCATGGCCACTGGATGCGGCGTGGCGGCCAGGTGGCCGCTCCGGTCAACCCGCAGTGTTTCGCGCTCGATGCCACGCAAGCCGCCGAGCACCGCGCGGTGCTCTGGCTTGGCCAGCAGTGCCAGGCGGCGAGTCAGTAGATTGGACAATTGGATCTTCCTTTCGTGTTGCATCAAACAAACTGTGAGGTGCGAGATTAACCGAAAACGGGCAAACGCGTCGGCGGCGGCCAAAACTCGGCCGTCCTCGAGGAAACACGTAGGGCGGATTAGGCGGAACGCCGTAATCGGCCGTGCATGCGCCGCCGATAGATATATCGCTTGCTAGTTTATCAAATAGTTCGGAGGGTAGCGCAAAGCCACGATACCGCAGGGAAGGGCCGCCTTTCAGTGCGCCCGCGCACCGGTCACGCGCTCGATGCCGGCCAGGTCGGTCCAGCTTTGCACGTCGGTGTAACCTTGTTCGGATAATAACTGTCGCACGGCCGCCGATTGGTCGTAGCCGTGCTCCATCAGCAGCCAGCCGCCGGGCTTCAAACGCGCCTTGGCGCCGGCTACGATGATGCGCAGCGCCGACAGGCCGTCGGCGTGGTCGGTCAGCGCGCCCACCGGTTCGTAGCGCAGATCGCCCTCGGACAGATGACGGTCGCCGCTGGCGATGTAGGGCGGGTTGGAGGCGATGACGTCGAACGGCGGCAGGCCGTCCAGCGCCGCGTACCAGTCGCTTTGCAGGAAGGTGACGCGGGCGCCGTTGGCGGCGGCGTTGCGGCGCGCGACGGCCAGCGCCTCTTCGCTGACATCGAGGGCGGTGACGGCGGCGTCGCGCCGTGTGTGGGCCAGGGCGACGGCGATGGCGCCGCTGCCGGTGCCCATGTCGAGCACACGGCCCGAAGGCGGCAGGCGATCCAGGGTCAGCTCGACCAGCAGTTCGGTGTCGGGACGCGGGATCAGCACCGCACCGCTGACTTCAAATGGCAGGCCGAAAAACTCGCGCTGGCCGACGATGTAGGCGATCGGTTCGCCGTCCAGGCGGCGTTGCACAAGCGCGGCGAAGCGCTGTGCCTCGTCGGCGTCCAGCGCCCGTTCGGACTGGGTGATCAGGCTAACGCGGGTCAGTCCCAGCGCGTGGCACAACAGGATGCGGTTATCCAGCGCATCGAGCAGCGACTGGATTTGCAGCGCGCCGACGGTGACGCCGGCCCCGATGGCGTCGAGTCGCTCGATCATGCGCGCGGGCGTCGCAGCAGGGCCCACGCCAGCGCGAGGGCGAAGAAGGCGAACCAGATGAAGGACCACTGCGGAATCGACAGGCCGAACCACGGCGCCAGCGCGTCTTCGCACAGGCCGTCGGCCCTGAACAGGAAGGGCAGGTAAGTGGCGGTGGGGATCTTGTTGAGGAAGGTCTCCATCGGATCGATGCCGCACGACAGGCCGGGATTGGCCAGCACGTACAGGTGGTCGCCGGCGTAGTACAACCCTCCCAGCGCGGCCAGCAGGCCGACGCCGGCGCCGATTTTAGGCTTGCTGATGTAGGCGCCGATCAGCGATGCGAAGCCGATCGCCAGGAACAGGTAGCGCTGGATCACGCACAGCGGACAAGGGAGCATGTCGAGGCCATGCTGCAGATACAGGGCGACGGCGATCAGGCCGAAGCTGGCGAAGGCGATAAACAGCAGCAGGGAGCGGGACTGGTTCATGTTGTTATCCGTTTTTGTATATCGCGTGATTTTCGCACATCACCGGGAGCGGGGTCTTAGGCGGCTCTTAATCTTAACCCGCACCGCCAAGCTGGGGTCGTACCCCTTGGGGTACGACCCCGCCCGGCTGTGCGGGTTAATCGCCCAGCGCCGCCAGCAACTCGGCCTGGTGCTCGGCCGCCAGCGCGTTGGTCAGCTCCGTCAGGTCGCCGTCCATGATGAAGTCCAGCTTGTACAAGGTCAGGTTGATGCGGTGGTCCGTCATGCGGCCCTGCGGGAAGTTATAGGTGCGAATCCGCTCGCTGCGGTCGCCCGAGCCGATCAGGCTCTTACGGGTGGCCGCTTCCTTCGATTGCTGCTCGCGCAGTTGCACGTCCTTGATGCGCGCGGCCAGCACCTTCATCGCCTGCGCCTTGTTCTTGTGCTGCGAGCGGTCGTCCTGGCATTCGACCACGATCCCGGTCGGCAAGTGGGTCAGGCGCACCGCCGAATCGGTCTTGTTGATGTGCTGACCGCCGGCGCCGGAGGCGCGGAAGGTGTCGATGCGCAGGTCGGCCGGGTTGATGTTGACGTCTTCGACTTCGTCCGCCTCCGGCATCACCGCCACGGTGCAGGCGGAGGTGTGGATGCGACCCTGGGTTTCGGTGGCCGGCACGCGCTGCACGCGGTGGCCGCCGGATTCGAACTTCAGCTTGGCGTAGACGCCGTTGCCGACCAGGCGCACGATCACCTCGCGGTAGCCGCCCAGGTCCGACGCCGATTCCGACACCACTTCCACCTGCCAGCGATTGCGCTCGGCGAAGCGGGTGTACATGCGCAGCAGGTCGCCGGCGAACAAGGCCGATTCGTCGCCGCCGGTGCCGGCGCGGATTTCGAGGAAGATGTTGCGCTCGTCGTTGGCGTCCTTCGGCAGCAGCATTTTCTGCAGCTCGATTTCCAGCTCCGCCATGCGGGCCTTGGACGCTTCGATTTCGTCCTGCGCGAACTCCTTCATCTCGGGATCGGACAGCATCTCCTGCGCGGCGACGCCGTCGCCGATCGCTTCCTGGTAGGAGTTGTACAGCGCGACCAGCGGACCGAGTTCGGCGTGCTCGCGGGTCATTTTCCGGTAGGCGTCCATATTGCTGGTCGCGCCTTCGGACATCAGCAGTTCATCGAGTTCGACCAGGCGGTTGGCCAATTGATCGAGCTTGGACAGCATGGATGGTTTCATAGCGTATTCGGTATTCTGTGAGGGGTGAAGCGGATGCCGCGTGGACGCGGCGCGGGGTGCAGCTTGGCTCCGACCGGCGGCAAACGCCGTCGGTGGTGTGGTGCGTGCGGGGTCGCTAACGACGGCCGCGGAACAACTGCGGCAGCAGTTCGGCCAGGTGGGCGCGCTCGTCGCCCTGGGCACGGTGCAGCGCCTGCTGCGGACCGTGCATGAATTTCGCGGTCAGGCCCTTGGACAGGGCTTCGAGGACGGCGTCGATATCCTCGCCCTTGGCCAGCATCTTGCGGGCGCGTTCCAGTTCGATCTGGCGCAGCGCCTCGCCATTTTCCTGCAAACTTTGAATCACCGGCACCACGGCGCGGTCGTCGATCCAGTGCATGAACGACTGCACCCGCGTTTCGATGATCGCCTCGGCCTGCGCGACGGCTGCCTGGCGGTTCTCCATCCCGGTCTGCACGACTTTACCGAGATCGTCGACGGTGTACAGGAAGGCGTCGTTCAGGCGCGCCACTTCCGGTTCGATATCGCGCGGCACGGCCAGATCGACCATGAACATCGGCTTGTGGCGCCGTGCCTTGATCGCGCGCTCCACCATGCCAAGGCCGATCAGCGGCAGCGACGAGGCGGTGCACGAGATGACGATGTCGTACTGGTGCAGTTTGTCCTGCAGGTCGGCCAGGCGGATCGCGCGGCCGCCGTAGCGGTGCGCCAGCATCTCGCCGCGCTCGAGCGTGCGGTTGGCGATGGTGATGGTCTTTGGATTCTGCGCCGCGAAGTGAGTGGCGCACAATTCGATCATCTCGCCGGCGCCGATGAACAGCACGTTCTGCTCGGAGATCTTGTCGAAGATGCGCTGCGACAGGCGCACGGCGGCGGCGGCCATCGACACGCTGTGCGCGCCGATTTCGGTGGTGCTGCGCACTTCCTTGGCGACCGAGAAGCTGCGCTGGAACAGCTGGTGCAGATAGGTGCCCAGGCCGCCCGCCTCGTCGGCGGTGCGGATCGCGTCCTTGATCTGGCCGAGGATCTGCGTCTCGCCCAGCACCATCGAATCGAGCCCGGAGGCGACGCGGAAGGTGTGGCGCACGGCGTCGTGCTGCGGCAACAAATACAGGTGCGGGCGCAGTTCGGCGTAGTTCAGCTTATGGAAATCGGCTAGGAAATGGGCGCCGGCGTCGAGCGGCTCGGGCACCTGGCTGGCCGCGTAGAGCTCGGTGCGGTTGCAGGTCGACAGGATCGCCGCCTCGTCGCTGCCGCGATGGTCGATGCGCTCGAACCACGAACGCGCCGCCACCACCGCCTGGCCGAGCTGGTCAGGGGCGAACGCCAGCTGCTCGCGTAGCGAGACCGGTGCGGTGTTGTGGTTGAGGCCGACGGCGAGCAGCTGCATTGCGGGTCCGGACGATGGATTAGCGGACATTATACCGTGATGTACCTGTATGTTGCCCCGAAGCTGCCTAAAGCCATAGCAGCGGCGGTCGCGGCCTACCCGTCTCCCGAGCGGACGGCGGGAGGGATTACGCCGCGCCGAGTTTTTCCAGGCGGTAACCGTAACTGTAGACCGGCACCAGGCGGAAGCCGTTTTCCGGTTTCAGCTGCAATTTGTTGCGCACGCGCGAAACGTGGGTGTCCATGGTGCGGGACGGCACGGCGGTCTCGCGTATCCACACGGCCTCATGAATATAGGCGCGCGACAGCGGCCGGCCGATGTTGCGGAAAAATAACAGTGCGAGGTAGAACTCTTTGTGGGTAACGTCCAACACCACGCCATCCATCAGCAAACGGCCGGGTCGCGTCTCGAAAACGTATTGACCAAATTGCAATTGTTCGGCGCCGTTCTGGGCCGGATAGGCGCGGCGCAGCAGCGCTTGCACGCGCGCGACCATCTCGCTGCGGCGTAACGGCTTGATCATGTAATCGTCGGCGCCGGCGGCCAGGCCGGCGACGATATCGTCCTCGCCGGAGCTGGTCGTGAGGAACAAAACGGGGGCGCTGTCGGGCAGCTTTTCACGAGCGCGGCGCATCACTTCGGCGCCGGTCAGATCGACCACCTGCCAGTCGAGTATGAGCATGTCGTAACTGTCTTTACGCAGCTGTGCCAGCACGTCTTTTGCTGTCTGAAAACTGTGGCAAATGTGGCCGGCGGAGGTCAGTACCTGGCAGATCAAGTCTGCCTGGCTGCGGTCGTTGTCGAGTACGGCGATTCTCATACTGCTGCCTGTAGGAAATATATGTTAAAGAGATGTCACGTCAAATATAACAGAGATTCACAAATTAATTGGCAGAATGATTAAATATTTTTTTTGGGACATTAACGTTTGTCGTTTGACAATGCATTTTTGTTGCACTTTTTCATCGTGCGCGCCCGTCCGGTTATTACACGGTACACTGGAAAAAGCCCGAATTCAATGAAGAAGTTGAAATTTGGAAAGAATCTTCAGTTCATCCGGGAGGCGCTATGGGACTCAAATCAAACACCAACTGGACCCTGGTTCCGGGCACCGCGCGCGATATTGATGCAGTGCGGGAACGCTGCCGGAAACTGGTGCGGCGTCGCGCCAGGTGTCGGCCGGCGTCGCGGCGGTGCCGATTCCGGGCCTCGACGTGGTGTCGGACATGCGCCTGTTCGCGCAGCTGATCGACGACATCAACCACGAGTTCGGTTTGTCCGACGAGCAGATCGAGAAGCTGCAGCCCAAGTTCAGGCTGATCGCCTATGAAGCGGCGATCGGCGTCGGCGGCATGCTGATCGGTAAGGTGGTCACGCGCGAGGTGGTCACGCAGTTGCTGCGCCGGAGCGGCATGAAGGTGGTCGCGGGCCAGGCCGGCAAGATGGTGCCGCTGGCCGGCCAGCTGGCGGCGGCCGGGATCGGATTTTTCGCGTTCCGGCAGATCGGCTACCAGCACGTGGAAGCCTGCGCCAAGGTGGCGGCGAAGCTGGTGACGGCCGGTGTCGCGCACGACGGCGGAGTGGTCCGCCCGGCCTGATTGTGTCGTGGACGACACGTTGCGGGGCCGCGAGACCCGCACTGCCAACCGGGGTCGGACCCTGTTGGGTCCGACCCCTAAGCGGTGACGCTGGCGTATCGCTAAAAGTCTATGGGGTTACGCGTCCGGCAGCACCACGTTCACGTCCAGCACTTCCAGGTTGCCCTGGCGATCGAGCGAGATCTTGATGTCGTCGGCGTTGACCTTGGTGTACTTCGAAATCACCTCGATCAATTCCTTGTGCAGCGCCGGCAGAAAATCCGGACCGCTGCGGCCATTGCGCTCGCGCGCGATGATGATCTGCAACCGCTCCTTGGCCGCCGTCGCGGTTTTCTGTTTTTGCGGGAACAGGAAAGAAAGCAGGGCCATGTCACTTGCTCCCAAAAATACGCTGCAGAAGGCCTGGCTTTTCATAATTGACGAAGCGCAACGGCAATTCCTGGCCGAGGAAACGCGACACCACGTCTTCGTAGGCTTCCGCAACATCGGTGCCCTTGAAGTGAATGGCCGGGTTACCCTGGTTTGAAGCGTGCAGCACCGATTCCGATTCCGGGATGATGCCGATCAAAGGAATGCGCAGGATTTCCTGCACGTCTTGGTACGACAGCATTTCGTCCGCTTCCACGCGTTTCGGCGAGTAGCGGGTGATCAGCAGATGTTCCTTGACCGGCTCGCCGCCGGTCTGGGCGCGGCGCGACTTGGCCTGGATGATGCCGAGGATGCGGTCCGAATCGCGCACCGACGACACTTCCGGATTGGTAACGATGATCGCTTCGTCGGCGAAGGTCAACGCCATCAGCGCGCCATGCTCGATACCGGCCGGCGAATCGCAGATGATGAACTCGAAGCCCATGTTGATCAGCTCATGCAGTACGACTTCCACGCCGTCTTCCGATAGCGCATCCTTGTCGCGCGTCTGCGAGGCCGGCAGGATGAACAGGTTGTCGCAGTGCTTGTCCTTGATCAGCGCCTGGGTCAGCGACGCTTCCTTGTTGATCACGTTGATCAGGTCGTAGACGACGCGGCGTTCGCAGCCCATGATCAGGTCGAGGTTGCGCAGGCCGACGTCGAAGTCGATGACGGCCGTCTTATGGCCGCGCATGGCCAGGCCGGTGGAGAAGCTCGCGCTGGAAGTCGTCTTACCGACACCGCCCTTGCCGGACGTCACTACAATGATTCTCGCCACAAATAATCCTTTTCAGAGAGATGAACAGCAGGCCACTCAGGCGCGGTTCGCGGAATTGACAGATAGTATATCGATTCGGTCGCCGACCAAGCGAATTTGCGCAGGGGAACGCGCGAACTCGGCCGGGAAACCGTCTTCAAAAGTACGGTAAACGCCGGCAATTGACACCAATTCCGGCGACATGGTCATCGCGAAGATGCGCGCCTCGGGGTTGCCGGAGGCGCCCGCCAGCGCGCGGCCGTGGAGCGTGTTGTAGACATGGATGCTGCCGTCGGCAATGACTTCGGCGCCGTTGTTGACGACCGCCGTGATGATCAGGTCGCAGCCGCGCGCGTAGATGCGCTGACCGGCGCGCACCGGGGTGTCGATGATCATGACGCCGGCGTTGCCGGGCAGGCTGTCGGTGGCTGCCGCCGCCGTTGCCGCCGCGACCGGCGCTTTGCTGGCGGCCGGGGCTGGTGCTGGCGTTGCCGTCTTGGCGGCCGCTTTGGCCGCAGTTTTGGCCGACTCGACGTCGACCTCGTCGGCGCGCGGCTTGGTCGGAGTTTCCAGGCTCAGTCCGTGCGCGGCGATGTCGGCGGCCATGGACGGCGGCGCGTTGCGCACGGCGACCGGATTCAAGCGGTATTTTTTCAGCAGGGCGATGATGCCGGCCCAGTCGACCGGATCGCTGCCGGCCGGCAGCGCGGCGACGTCGATCACGGCCAGGTCGTCTTCAAAAAAGTCGGTGGTGCCGCCGGTCATTTCGGCCAGCGCGGCGTCGAGAGCGATGCTGTCGGCGGTCGCCAGGATGGCGGAGACGGCGACAACGGTGGAAATCTTGATTTCGATAGGCTTTTGAAACAGGCTCTTGGACATGGGCGACAGTATTAGAGGTTAACCTCGCGCGCATGCGCAGGCACGAGCATTCTACTGTGGAAAGCGGGAGATGGGGAGGCCCGATACGCGTGCGCGCCAGCAAATATGCGGGCGGCAGCCCATTCTGAATCACGTAGGGCGGATTAGCGCAGCGTAATCGGCCAATGCATGCGCCGTTCGCGGCTCATACATGGCCGATTACGGCGTGCCGCCTAATCCGCCCTACGTGTCTCCACGGTAATGCCGATGTCTGTTGCCCTTAATAAATGGCGTGCTCGGCGCGCAATTGGTGCGCTGCCGCCACCATGTTTCGCAGCGCCGTCTCCGTCTCCGCCCAGCCGCGCGTCTTCAGGCCGCAGTCCGGATTCACCCAGAGATTGCTAGCAGGAATCACCGCGCTGGCCTTGCGCAGCAGCCTCACCATTTCCGCCTGCCCGGGCACGCGCGGCGAGTGGATGTCGTACACGCCCGGTCCGATCTCGTTCGGATAGCGGAACTGTCCGAACCCATTGAGCAGCTCCATGTCCGAGCGGCTGGTCTCGATCGTGATCACGTCCGCGTCCATCGCGGCGATCTGCGGCAGGATGTCGTTGAACTCGGCATAGCACATGTGCGTGTGGATCTGCGTGCCGTCCGCCGCCACGCCGGCCGAGACGCGGAACGCGCGCGTGGCCCAGTCCAGATACTCGTCCCAACGGCTCCGGCGCAGCGGCAAGCCTTCGCGCACGGCGGGTTCGTCGATCTGGATGATGCCGATGCCGGCCCGCTGCAAATCGTCGACCTCGTCACGGATCGCCAGCGCGACATGCAGCGCGGTACGCGAGCGCGGCTGGTCGTCGCGCACGAACGACCATTGCAAGATCGTGATCGGTCCCGTCAGCATGCCCTTCATCGGCTTGCCGGTCAGGCTTTGCGCGTGCACGGTCCAGTCCACCGTCATCGCTTTCGGACGGCTGACGTCGCCATAAATGATGGGCGGCTTGACGCAGCGCGAGCCGTACGACTGCACCCAGCCCAGTTGCGTGAAGACAAAGCCGTCCAGCTGCTCGCCGAAATATTCAACCATGTCGTTGCGCTCGGCTTCGCCGTGCACCAGCACGTCGAGTCCCAGTTCCTCTTGGCGGCGCACCGCGTAGGCGATCTCTTCGCGCATTTTACCTTCGTAGTCGGCGGCGTTCAGTTCGCCGCGCTTGAAGCTGGCGCGGGCGGCGCGGATGGCCGGCGTTTGTGGGAACGAGCCGATGGTGGTGGTCGGAAAGTCGGGCAATCGCAGGCGCGCGCGCTGCACGGCCTGGCGTTGCGCGAAGCCCGATTGCCTGCGGTCGGCGTCGTCACCGAGCACGGCCAAGCGTTCCCGCACGGGGGACTGGTGCACGCGTTCGCTCGTACGGCGGCCGGCCAGCGCGGCGCGCGAGACGTCCAGCGCATCGATGACCGAGGCTTCGTGGATGCCTTGCAGCGCCTGCTTCAGCACGTACAGCTCGTCCAGCTTTTCGGTGGCGAAGGCCAGCCACGATTTGATGTCGCCGTCGAGTGCCTGTTCGGCGGCGAGCGTGAACGGCACATGCAGCAGCGAGCACGACGACGACAGCCACAGTTTGCCGCCGCGCTTGTCGGCGATGGGCGCCAGGGTGGCCAGCGCGGCGTCCAGATCGGTGCGCCAGATGTTGCGGCCGTCGACGATGCCGACCGACAGCACCTTGTGCACCGGCAGCCAGTCGGCGATGCTGGTCAGCTCATGCGCGGCACGCACGCCGTCCACATGCAATCCTGCGACAGGCAGGCGGCAGGCCAGGCTGAGGTTTTCTTCCAGCGGCGAGAAGTAGGTCGCCAGCAGCAGCGGCACGCCGACCTGGTTGAGTTGCCAGTAGGTGTTTTCAAACGCGCTGCGCCATGGCGCCGGCAGGTCCAGGCCCAGGATGGGTTCGTCAACCTGCACCCACTGCACGCCTTGCGCCTTCAGGCGGTCCAGCGCCGCGCCATAGACCGGCAGCAGCTTGTCGAGCAGGTCCAGGCGGTTAAATCCAGCATCGCCGCCGCCGCCTTTTTCCTTGCCCAGCCACAGGAAGCTCAGCGGCCCGAGCAGAACGGCCTTGACCGCGTGGCCGAGCGCCTGCGCTTCGGCGACCTCGTCAAACAGCCGTTCGCAGGCCAGCGAGAACGCGGTTTCCGGTGTGAATTCCGGCACGAGGTAGTGGTAGTTGGTGTCGAACCACTTGGTCATTTCCAGCGCGGCCGAGGCGTGCACGTCGCCATCGTGCGAATGGTCGTGGCCGCAGTCGTGGCCGTATTCCTTGTCGCTGCCTTTGCCACCATTGCCGCCGTCGCCGCGCGCCATGGCGAAGTAGCGGCTCAGCTGCGATTGGCGGTGATCGAAGCCGTAGCGCGCCGGTTCGCAGCCCAATAGCTGAACATGATTGGCGACCTGGTCGTAGAAGGCGAAATCGCCGACGGTGACGAAGTCCAGCCCGGCGCGTGCTTGCAGCGCCCAGTGCCGGGCGCGCAACTCGCGGCCGACCGCTTCCAATCCGGCTTCCGCCAACTCGCCGCGCCAGTGCGATTCCAGCGCGAATTTCAGTTCACGTGCCGCGCCGATGCGTGGAAAACCCGGAATATGGGTGTGGATGTGGCTTGAGGCCGCTTTATTTGATGTTGTCATGATTGGTGTCATCCGCATTTAATATTGATGCGATAAAGTTTGCGGCATTCCGGTCTATAATCAAAACGAAAGATTTTGTAGTTTCACATGAAAATTTTTAATAGACCATGCTAGAGATACGCCACCTCCGCACCCTGAGCGCGCTCCGTTCGGCCGGCAGCTTGGTGCGCGCCGCCCAACTACTCAA
Source organism: Oxalobacteraceae bacterium OTU3CAMAD1 (assembly GCA_024123915.1). Classification (NCBI taxonomy): domain Bacteria; kingdom Pseudomonadati; phylum Pseudomonadota; class Betaproteobacteria; order Burkholderiales; family Oxalobacteraceae; species Oxalobacteraceae bacterium OTU3CAMAD1. The sequence goes on from CP099650.1 coordinate 554,060, forward strand.
CCTGACCCAGTCGGCGTTGTCCCATCAGATCAAGTTACTGGAAGATCGCTACGGCGGACCGCTTTTTGAGCGAAAATCCGTGCCGATAGGCTTTACAGCCACCGGTGCGCGGCTGCTCAAACTGGCCGATATGCTGCTGCCCGAAATCGAGGCTGCCGAGCGCGAAGTGGCCCGTTTGACGCAGGGCGACACCGGCCAGCTGCGCGTCGCGCTGGAATGTCATACCTGCTTCGATTGGCTGATGCCGGTCATGGACGAGTTCCGCAAACGCTGGCCGGACGTCGAAATCGACCTGGTCTCGGGCTTCCACAGCGAGCCGGCCGAGCTGCTGCGTGCCGGCGCCGCCGACCTTGTCATCGGCTCGCCATACGGCCCGGATTTCGTAACCTTCCCGCTGTTCCGTTATGAAATCCTGGTCGTGATGGCGCAAAAACACCGGCTGGCGATGCAGCGCCGCCTTCAGGCGGCCGACTTCGAGGGCGAGACCTTGATCACCTATCCGGTGCCGGAAACCCGCATCGACCTGATCCGCGAAGTGCTGCAGCCGGCCGGCATCCAGGTCCAGCGCCGCACCGCCGAGCTCACCGTGGCCGTGCTGCAACTGGTCGCCAGCCGCCGCGGCATCGCCGCCTTGCCCAACTGGGCCATCAAGAACTATGTCGACTACGACTACGTCATCGCCAAGCCGGTGGGCGACCACGGCCTGTGGAGCGACCTGTTCGTCTCGGTGCCGGAGTCGCAAAAGCAGAAAGCCTACGTGCTCGATTTCGTTAAAGTGATACGCGAGCAGTGCGCCGCCACGCTCGACGGTATCAGATTATTGTCGTGACAAATTTACATTGTTTCTTCAAAATGTCTTGCGGCAGGTCGATGCAAAGATTGACACAAATCAAAGTGTTGCCAAATCCGGGCGCTTACGATGAGTCCGCGACTTTGGACAGTCTGCTGGCATGGATGCTGCTAGAGAAAATCATGGGCAGTCCTCGCGGCGACGCACAATCGAAACCCCCCACGCCATCGCCGTCGTAGGCGTATTATCGACGTTCACGTAGTTGATCAATGTTGTTGCTAAACTAAGCCGGCCTTGGCCGGCGTATTGGAGAGTCATATGGATGATGTAGTTATCGTGGCCGCTGGCCGTACCGGTGTCGGCAAATTCGGCGGCAGCCTCGCCAAGATCGCGGCCTCGGACCTGGGCGCGCATGTGATCAAGGGCCTGTTGGCCAAGACCGGCATCGATCCAAGCCAGATCAGCGAAGCGATTCTCGGCCAAGTGCTGACCGCAGGCGTCGGCCAGAACCCGGCCCGCCAGGCGGTCATCAAGTCCGGCCTGCCAGATTCCATTCCCGGTTTCACCATCAACCACGTGTGCGGCAGCGGTTTGAAAGCCACCCACCTGGCGGCCCAGGCGATTAAATGTGGCGACGCACAAATCGTCATCGCCGGCGGCCAGGAAAATATGAGCGCCTCGCCGCACGCGATGCCGGGTTCGCGCGACGGCTTCCGCATGGGCGAGATCAAGATGGTCGACACCATGATCGTCGACGGTCTGTGGGACGCGTTCAACCAGTACCACATGGGCATCACCGCCGAGAACGTCGCGAAAAAACACGACATCTCGCGCACCGAGCAGGACGAGTTCGCGCTGCAATCGCAACTGAAGGCCGAAGCCGCTCAAAAAGAAGGCAAGTTCAAAGACGAGATCCTGCCGCTGGAAATCGCCAGTAAAAAAGCCACCGTCGTCTTCGACACCGACGAATACATCAAGCCCGGCTCGACCATCGAAGGCCTGGCCGGCCTGCGTCCGGCGTTCAACAAGGAAGGCAGCGTCACCGCCGGCAACGCGTCCGGCCTGAACGACGGCGCCGCCGCCGTCATCATGATGTCCGCCACCAAGGCCAAGGAACTGGGCCTGCCGGTGCTGGCCAAGGTCAAGGCCTACGCCTCGTCCGGCCTGGACCCGGCCCTGATGGGCATGGGCCCGGTCTCGGCCAGCCGCCTGTGCCTGAAAAAAGCCGGCTGGACTCCGGACGATCTGGACCTGATGGAAATTAACGAAGCGTTCGCCGCGCAGGCCGTCGCCGTCAACAAGGAAATGGGCTGGGACACCAGCAAGATCAACGTCAACGGCGGCGCCATCGCCATCGGCCACCCGATCGGCGCGTCCGGCGCCCGCATTTTGGTCACCCTGATCCACGAAATGATCCGCCGCGACGCCAAGAAGGGCCTGGCCTCGCTGTGCATCGGCGGCGGCATGGGCGTGGCGCTGGCGATCGAGCGTCCGTAAGGTTTAAACATGCCGCCTCCGCATTCGGGGGCGGCCCGCGAACTTTGGTGTCAGCGAAGTTTGGTATCAACTACGAAGAGGGGACAATAAAATGGCAAGAGTTGCATTGGTAACTGGCGGTATGGGCGGTCTGGGCGAAGCAGTGTGTTTCAAACTGTCGGCGCTCGGCTATAACGTGGTCACGACGTATTCCCCTGGTAATCCCAAGGTCGAGCAGTGGCTCGCCACGACGCGCGACCAGGGCTTCAACTTCCGTGCCTATCCTTGCGACGTGGCGGACTACGACTCGGCGCAAGCGTGCGTGGCCGCCATCGAAAAGGACATCGGTCCGATCGATGTGCTGGTCAACAACGCCGGCATCACTCGCGACATGACGTTCAAGAAGATGGACAAGCCGAATTGGGACGCCGTCATGGCCACCAATCTGGACTCCGTGTTCAACATGACCAAGCCGGTCTGCGACGGCATGGTCGATCGCGGCTGGGGCCGTATCATCAACATCTCGTCGGTCAACGGCCAGAAGGGCGCCTTCGGCCAGACCAACTACTCGGCGGCCAAGGCCGGCATGCACGGCTTCACCAAGGCGCTGGCCCTGGAAGTGGCGCGCAAGGGCGTGACCGTCAACACCATCTCGCCAGGCTACATCGGCACCAAGATGGTCATGGAAATCCCGCAGGAAGTGCTCGATACCAAGATCATTCCGCAAATTCCGATGGCGCGCTTGGGCAAGCCTGAGGAAGTGGCCGGCCTGGTCGCGTATCTGTCGTCGGACGAGGCGGCCTTCGTCACCGGCGCCAACATCGCCATCAACGGCGGCCAGCACATGTCTTAAACCCCAGGCAGAAACTGGGGTCGTACCCTCTGGGTACGACCCCGCCTGGCGGTACGGGTTGGCGGTACAATTCGCTATCGAAGCGAAAAGGACCGCCCCCAATGTTCGACCCATCCACCCCTCTTTTTCCGCCCATCCTGCCGACCCGGCACGGCATGCTGGCGGTCGACGACCTGCACACCATCTATTGGGAGGAGGTCGGCAATCCGGACGGCATCCCGGTCATCTTCCTGCATGGCGGCCCGGGCGCCGGCCTGTCGCCGCAGCACCGCCGCTTCTTCGACCCGGAACAGTACCGCGTGATCCTGTTCGACCAGCGCGGCGCCGGCAAGTCGCTGCCGCTGGGCGAGTGCCGCGACAACACCACCCAGCTGCTGATCGGGGACATCGAACGCCTGCGCGCGCTGTTCGGCATCGAGCAATGGCTGGTGTTCGGCGGTTCGTGGGGCTCGACCCTGGCGCTGGCCTATGGCCAGGCGCATCCCGAGCGCTGCCTGGGCTTCGTGCTGCGCGGGATCTTCCTGTGCACGCAGGCGGAAATCGACTGGTTCCTGTACGGCGCGCAGTGGTTCCACCCCGAGGTGTACGAGGAGTTCATCGCGCCGATCCCGCTGGCGGAGCGCGGCAACCTGCTCAAAGCCTATGTGGACCGCATCATGAGCGACGACCCGGAGGTTTACTGGCCGGCGGTGCGCGCGTGGAGCCGTTTCGAGGGCCGCCGCGTGTTCCTGCTGCCGCAGCCGGACGAACCGCCGTCCGACACGCTCGATCTGGGCGTGGGACGTCTGGAATCGCACTACATGGCCAACCTGGGTTTCTTCGGCGAGGACCAGTTGATCCGCGATATGGACCGCATCGCCCACCTGCCGGCGGTGATCGTGCAGGGCCGCTACGATGTGATTTGCCCGCCGTCGTCGGCCTGGCGCCTGCGCGAAGCGTGGCCCGGCGCGGTGCTGCACATGATTCCCGACGCAGGCCACGGCGCGATGGAAAAGGGGATCGCGCGCGCGCTGGTCGGCGCGACCGAACAGTTCAAACGCAGTCGCGCGTTTGTCGCAATTGTCTAGGGAGGCCGCACATTCGTGCGCGCGCGGCGCCGAGAATCGGCCCGCGCACGCTCCGGGCTGCTACACTATGGCTTGACTAGCAATATCGACGGCCCAGAGAGGCAAGCATAAAAACCCAGCACTTATGGCACTCATGAATCTTCAGATCGGCGATATCGGCCACATTATCCAGCTGGCCATCGCGCCGGTGTTCCTGCTGACGGGCGTGTGCACCAACTTGATGGTGCTGACCAACCGGCTGGCACGCATCATCGACCGTTCGCGGGTGCTGGAGGACCGGCTCGACATCGGTTACAGCGACGTTTATCTCAACGAACTCGACGTCCTCTACCGGCGATCGCACCTGATCAATGCCTCGATCACCCTGTCGACCGCCTGCGGCCTGCTGATTTGCCTGGTCATCGCGATGCTGTTTTTGGGCGACATCACCAACACCCCGCTGGACAAATACATCGCCGGCATGTTCGTGGTGGCGATGGTGGCGCTGATCGGCAGCTTCTGCTACCTGCTGCGCGAGATCTTCATCGCCTCGGCGGCGATGCGCTCGCACCGCCACGTGCGCCGCGCTCCGGTCAAATAACCTGTAAAGAATAGAGTACCAACATGCACGACTACCAACGCCCTCCGACCCTGCACCGCTATGGCGTGCGCGAAGACCTGGAACTGGCGCTGACCCAGGGCCAGTTCATCCTCGTCCCGGCCTCCAATTGCCTGACCCTGAGCTTCTCGAAGGCGTGGGACCGCAAGCTGTTCGAGCTGTTCTCGTCGGACGCCTGCCTGATCATCCACAACACCGAGGAATTCGGCGAGCGCCTGCACCGCGCGGTGCAGCGCGCGCTCCCCAGCTGGGCGGGCATCGACGGCGCGGTGGAATACGGCACCCGCGCCGCGCTGGGCGCCGCCTTCACCAAGACGGCGGCCGAAGCGCAGGAGCAGGAATGGCAGTTCGCCTGGCGCTCGATGCAGAGCAAATTGAGTTTGAATCCGGTGCTGGTGAAAATCGGCGGCCTGGAAAACTTCGCCGAGCTGCGCTCGCGCGATACCTACCTGGCCTGATTGGCCGGCGTCGGCGTTTGTGCCGGCGCGGGCGGCATGACGGGAACGGCCGGCGTGGCCTGCACGCCGCCGCGTTTGGGCGCATCGTCGCGCCGTTCGATGCGCGCCACGACGGCGCTCATCATGTGTTCGATATCGTTGCGTATCATCTTCGCGCCCAGGATGCCGGGCACATAGAAGTTCGGCACCAACCGGCCGCTGTAGACGATTTTGGTGCCGCCCGTTTCGGGCACCGGTATCAATTCCCATTTCGATTCGTAGTGCTTCATGTCGCCCGATATCAGCGAGATATCGATCGACGACATCGGCTGCTCGGTCGCCCGCACGATCAGGTGGATGGCCTTGGACATGAACAGAAAGCGCGCCACGCCGAATTGTTCGATGATCACTTCATTACCGTTGCGTGACAGGACCTTGCACGATTCCAGGTCCGGCACGAATTCGGACATGCGCTCATAGCCTGTCAGCACGCGCCATACCTTCGGCAGTGGCGCCGCCACCGTCGCGGTGGCGTCCACTTCGTACATGTGCTGCGCATCGGCGTCCACGCGATTGACCGAGACCTCCAGCTTGGGTAGTTCAAGCTTCGGTGCTTGTGCCGTCACCACCGGGGCAGTCACACCTAACAACAAAAACAGAAGGAATCGCATCATCTTTCCAGCGTAAGGGAAAGGGTGGCAGAATACAAGCGAAGCACCATCACGTTACAAAATACACGCGGTGCCGGGCCTTTAGAAGCCCGGGTCTAGGGAATTGGGTTTTAATGCGGGCATCCACGTCTGACGCATCACATCTGGACCATATAACCATAATGACAAACACACCATACCCCCACCTGCTCGCGCCCCTCGACCTGGGATTCACCACGCTGCGCAACCGCGTCGTCATGGGATCGATGCACACCGGTCTTGAAGACCGCTTCTACAACTACGGCAAGCTCGCAGCGTTCTATCGGGAGCGCGCGCGCGGCGGCGTGGGGCTGATCGTCACCGGCGGTATCTCTCCCAACCGCTCCGGATGGTTGCTGCCCTTCGGCGGAACGCTCAACTTCAAGGGCGACGTGCACAATCACCGCCGCGTCACCAGCGCGGTGCACGAGGAGGGCGGCAAGATCCTGATGCAGATCCTGCACGCGGGCCGCTACGGGTATCAGCCGTTCGTGGTGTCGGCGTCGGACAAGAAATCGCCGATCTCGCCGTTCAAGCCGCGCGCGCTGACGGAGGCCGGCATCGAGGGAACGATACGCGATTACGCCCGCTGTGCGAAGCTGGCGCGCGAGGCCGGCTACGACGGCATCGAGGTGATGGGCAGCGAAGGCTATCTGCTCAACCAGTTCCTGTGCGCGCGCACCAACCTGCGCACCGACCGCTGGGGCGGCAGCATCGAGAACCGCATGCGGCTGCCGGTGGAAATCGTCAAACGCATCCGCGCCGAAGTCGGTCATGACTTCATCATCATGTACCGCCACTCGCTGCTCGACCTGGTCGACGGCGGCAACACCTGGGAGGACGTGGTGGCCGTGGCCAAGGCGCTGCAGCACGCCGGCGTCACTATCCTCAACAGCGGCTACGGCTGGCACGAGGCGCGGGTGCCGACCATCGTCACGTCGGTGCCGCGCGCGGCCTTCGCCGGCATCGCCGGTCGCCTGCGGCTGGAGGTGACGATACCGGTGGTGGCGTCGAACCGCATCAACATGCCGGCCGAGGCGGAAGGTATCCTGCAACGCGGGGACGCCGACATGATATCGATGGCGCGGCCCTTCCTGGCCGATTCGCACTTTGTCGCCAAGGCGGCGCAGGGCAAGGCCGACGAGATCAACACCTGCATCGGCTGCAACCAGGCCTGCCTCGATCACACCTTCTCCAACAAGCGCGCCAGCTGCCTGGTCAACCCGCGCGCCTGCCACGAAACGGAACTGGTGTACGCGAAGACGGCCAAGCCGCGCCGCGTGGCGGTGGTCGGCGCCGGGCCGGCGGGACTGTCGGCGGCGACGGTGGCGGCCGAATGCGGCCACGATGTCACCCTGTTCGATTCCAGCGACAGCGTTGGCGGCCAGTTCAAGATCGCCATGCAAATCCCGGGCAAGGAGGAATTCGCTGAGACCATACGCTACTTCCGCCGCCAGATCGATTTGACCGGCGTAAAGCTCAGGCTGGGCGTGCGCGTCACGCGCGAGCAGTTGGTCGCGGAAGGCTACGACGAGGTGGTGGTCGCCACCGGCATCAAGGTGCGCCGCCCGCCGATCGAAGGCATCGATCATCCGAAAGTGCTGTCGTATATCGACGTCTTGCAGAACAAGGCGCCGGTGGGCAAGCGCGTGGCCATCATCGGCGCCGGCGGCATCGGCTTCGATGTCGGCGAATATCTGCTGCACGATCCGAAGCATCCGCTGCCGCTGGCGCTGGATGTCTGGGCGAAGGAGTGGGGCGTGGGTTTGAAGGGCGATACGCCGGGTGGGCTGGTCGCGCCGGAGACGCCCGAGCCGGTGCGCCAGTTGTATCTGCTCCAGCGCAAGACGTCCAAGCTGGGGGCGGGGCTGGGCAAGACTTCGGGCTGGGTGCATCGCGCCGTCCTCGCGCGCAATGGCGTGGTGATGATCGCCGGCGTGCAGTACGACCGGATCGACGACCAGGGCCTGCACATCACGGTCGGCGGCGAGCAGCGCTTGCTGTCGGTCGATAATGTGGTGGTGTGCGCGGGACAGGACAGCTTGACCGAGTTGATGCCGTCGGAGGAGGAAGTGAAAGCGAATCCGTCGTGGCCGCGCTTCCGCAAGATCGGCGGCGCCGCGCTGGCGGCGGAGCTGGACGCCAAGCGCGCGATCAAGGAAGGCGCGGAGCTGGCTGCCAGTTTGTAACGTCCGCGCTAAACCCGCACGGCGATCAGCCCCGGGGTCGTACCCATGGGGTACGACCCCTCTCACGGTGGCGGGTTAAAAGCTTAATGCCCACCACTCTTCCGCTCGAAATTGGTGACCACGAAATCGGTCATGCCGTTGGCCAGCTCCTCCTCGCCGATGAAGATCTTGCCGGCCAATTCGCTGCGCAGCAGCTCCGCTTCCTCTTCGTTGTGCGTGCGCACCACGGTCTTGATATTCGGGTTGAGCAAACGCGCCGTCTCCACCATCGCCCGCACATGGAAGGTATCCGGCGTGGCGATCACCAGCATGCCGGCGCGCGCGATGTGCGCCTGGATCAGCACCGCCGGCTCGCCCGCGTTGCCGGCCACCGCGTGGATGCCGTCCTTGCGCAGCTGGTCGACGATCTCGCGGTTCTGCTCCGCCACCACGAACGGGATGCTGTGCTTGACCAGCACCTCGGCGATGCGCCGGCCCACGCGGCCATAGCCGACCAGCACCACCTGCCCGTCCAGATGCTCGTGCGGCACCGACATCGGCAGCTCGGCCAGCGGATCGGCCGTGCGTTCGAACCTCGACACGATCGAACCGTCCTTGCCCATCCAGCGTTCCAGCGGTTTGGAAAGACGGAACACCACCGGATTCAACGCGATCGAGATGATGGCGCCGGCCAGGATCAGGCTTTGGCCTTCGATCGGCATCAGCTTGAGCGATAAGCCCAGCGCCGCCAGGATGAAGGAGAACTCGCCGATCTGCGCCAGGCTGGCCGACACCATCAGCGCCGTCTTGGCCGGATAGCGCAGCAACACCACCAGCACGAAGGCAGCCAGCGATTTGCCGAATACGATGATGGCCACCACCGCCAGCAGTTTGAGCGGCTGTTCCGTCACGATGCTCGGTTCGAACAGCATGCCCACCGAAACAAAGAACAACACCGCAAACGCGTCGCGCAGCGGCAGCGATTCCTGCGCCGCGCGGTGCGCCAGTTCGGACTCGCGCAGCACCATGCCGGCGAAGAACGCGCCCAGCGCGAACGAGACGCCGAAGTAGTGCGTCGAGCCGTAGGCGATGCCGACGGCGGCGGCGATCACGCACAAGGTGAACAGCTCGCGCGAACCGGTGCGCGCCACCTGCCACAGAATCCACGGGAACAGCTTGCGGCCTACCACCAGCATCAGCGCGATAAAGGCGCCGACCTTGCCGAGCGTGACGGCCAGGGTGCCCCACAGATCGACTTCGCCGGCGGGGATGGCGACGCCGTGTTCATCGAGCGAGACGCCGCCCAGCGAGCCGGCCAGCGCCGGCAGCAGCACCAGCACCATGACGGTGACCAGGTCTTCCACCACCAGCCAGCCGACCGCGATGCGGCCGTTGAACGTATCGAGGATGCCGCGTTCCTCCAGGGCGCGCAGCAGCACCACGGTGCTGGCCACCGACAGCGCCAGGCCGAACACCAACCCGCCGCCGATGCTCCAGCCCCAGAAGTGGGCCAGCGCCATGCCGAGCGCCGTGGCGACGGCGATTTGCAGCACCGCGCCGGGCAGCGCCACCTTGCGCACCGCCCACAGGTCGTCGAGCGAGAAGTGCAGGCCGACGCCGAACATCATCAGCATGACGCCAATTTCGGCCAGCTGCGACGCCAGGGCGGCGTCGGCGACGAAGCCCGGTGTAGCGGGTCCCAACATGATACCCGCAGCCAGATAACCAACCAGCGCCGGTAGTTTAAGGCGCGTTGCAAGGTAGCCGAACACCAGGCCGAAGCCCAGTGCCGCTGCGATTGTGGTGATCAGACTGATATTGTGGGGCATGCGCGGGGGGCTCCTCTGGAGATGGGGACAGTCCAAAGGGTAGCACACGAGGGCCCGCCGACAACACCCCGACCTTCGATGCAAAGCCGCGCGCGTCGCCTATTTGGTCAACGCCGCCGGCACCAGGCGCATGCCGACGCCGATGCGGTTGAAAGCGTTCATCAACGCCACGGCCATCGTCAGGTCGGCCAGTTCTTTTTGACCCAGCACGGCGGCGGCGTTTTGGTAGTCGGCGTCCGGCGCGTTGGTCTCGGCCACGCGGGTGAGCGTCTCGGCCCAGGCCAGCGCGGCGCGTTCCTTGTCGGTGAACAGCGCCTCGGCCTCCTGCCACACCGGCACCAGCACGACCTTGTCGACGCTGACGCCATGGCTCAGCAGATCGCGCGAGTGCATATCGATGCAATAGGCACAGCCGTTGATCTGCGACACGCGCAGATAGACCAGCTCCAGCAACTCGCGCGGCAGGCTGGATTCCTGCAAGGCGTTTTTAGCGATGCCGAGGCCCTTGTAGGCTTGCGGAGAGAGCGTGAAGATGTCGAGACGTACGGTCATGGCGTTGCCTTGGTTGATTGCGGATAGCCGTATTGTGCGATTTCATGGCTTAGCCAGGAAGTGCCAAGATCGGTTAACTTAGCTGGGCCATGATTCGCAGGGCCAGTTCGCGCGCCCGCTGCGGCGTTTCGATATTGGTAAAGCTCAGCAGCAGCGCGGAGGACGCGTGCGGCAGCGCGCTGCACTCGGACAGTGCTAGGGCGAACATGCCGTCCTGGCGCAGGCGTGCCGCCAGCGCGCGGTCGGTGTGACGGCCCGGCATGCGCAGCACCAGGTGCATGCCGCCCGGCTGCGGATCGATGCGCAGGCGCTTGCCCAGCACCTTGGCCAGTTCGGCCGCCACCATCTCCCGGCGCTCGCCATACAGGCGCCGCATGCGCTGGATGTGGCGGGCGAAGTGGCCTTCGTTCATGAAGCTGGCGACGATGTCCTGGGTCAGCGCCGGACCGCCGGCGGCGAAGGTCTCGCAGACCGCCTCGAAGCGCACCACCTGCGCCGGCGGCACCACCAGATAGGCCAGCCGGATCGCCGGGAACAGCACCTTGCTGAAGGTGCCCGCGTACAGCACGCGGCCCACGCGGTCCAGGCTTTTGAGCGCCGGCAGCGGGCGGCTCACGTAGCGGTACTCGCCGTCGTAGTCGTCCTCGATGATCCAGGCGTCGCTTTGCGCCGCCCAATCCAGCAACGCCAGGCGGCGCGGCAGCGACAGCGACACGCACAGCGGGCTTTGATGGGCGGGCGTGACGACGGCCGCCCGCGCGTCGGGCGCGCTGGCGACGCCGTGCGCCACTTGCAGCCCTTCGTCGTCGACCGGCACCGGCGCCGGGCGCATGCCCGCCTGCGCCAGCAGCTCGCCGGTCGGCGCATAGCCGGGATCTTCGATCCACACCCGGTCGCCGGGATGCAGCAGCGCGCGCGTGGCCAGCTCCAGCGAGTTGCGGTAGCCGGAGGTGACGAACACCTGCGACGGCGCGCAGTCGATACCGCGCGAGAGTTGCAGGTAGGTGGCGATGGCCGTGCGCAGCGCCGGCGTGCCGAAATAGGGCGGATAGGCCATGTCGGCGGCCTGCGTGGCGCGGATCGCGCGCGCCGCCAGCGCGGCCCACACCTTGCGCGGAAACGCATCAAGCGCCGGAAGTCCCATCTGAAACGGCTTGTGAAACGCCGTTGGCGACCCGCGCAGGTCGGCGGCGGCGTCGTTCGGCCGGGCGGGCAGCGCCACCGGCGCGTGGCGCACCAATGCCGGCGTGACGACGGTGCCGGCCTGGCCGCGTGTTTGCAGGTAGCCCTCGGCGCCAAGCAGCGAGTAGGCCGCTTCCACCGTGCCGCGCGCCAGCCCCAGGTCCAGCGCCAGCGCCCGCGCCGAAGGTACGCGGGCGCCCGGCTGCAGCATGCCGCTCGCGATGGCGGCCCGAAAGCGTGTGTAGATCTGGCGGTACAGCGGCTCGGTCGCGCCGTGGTCCAGCTGGAGGAATGTCGGAATGGTTGTCGTCATGGCCTACTCGTGTTGTTAATTTATGGCTCTAGGGATTATGCCATTGCGCTTCTAAGATATCGCCATCGATTTTGAAAGGGAGAGCGGCATGAATGAACAATTGAGGGACGTTGACGATGAACGGTCGCTGCGCGCCTGTTATCCGGTGATGAAGGAGTTGCGTCCGCACCTCGTGTCAGAGCAGGACTTCGTGGCGCGGGTGGAGCGCATGCGGCTGCAAGGGTATCGCATCCTCGCTGCATGGGATGGGGAGATGGTGGTGGCGCTGGCCGGCTATCGCTTGCAGGAGAATTTGGTTCACGGCCGCTTCCTGTACGTGGACGACCTGGTCTCTTCAGAGACGCACCGTGGCCAGCGCTGGGGCGCGCGCCTGTTGGAACAGTTGACCGGCTACGCGCGGCGCGAAGACTGCGTCAAGCTGGTGCTCGATACCGGCTTGTCGAACGTGCTGGCGCAGCGTTTTTACTTCCGCGCCGGCCTGCTGCCGGGCGCCACGCGCTTCGGGAAGCTGCTGTCGGAGGTTGCGGCATGAAGATCCTGCATATCACTTGCAGCGCGCGCGGCGGCGCCTCGTCCAGCTATCGTATGAGCCTGCGCATCATGGAAGGTCTTCTGGAACGCCATCCGGAGGCGCGGATCGTCGCGCGCGACCTGGCGAGCCACCCGCTGCCGCACATCGACGGCCGGTACGCGGCGGCGCTGGGCGGCTTCAATGGCGGCGCCGCGACGGATCCGGGTCGCTCGTCGCTGGCATGGTCCGACCTGTTGATTGAAGAACTGAAGCAGGCCGATTGCGTGGTGATCGCCACGCCGATGCACAACTTCACGGTGCCGTCGGTGCTGAAGGCCTGGCTTGACCACGTGGTGCGGATCGGCGTCACCTTCAATGCGACGCCGCAGGGAAAAATCGGCACGCTGGCCGACCGCCCGGTATATGTCGCGGTCAGTTCGGGCGGGCACCGCACCGGTGAGCGCGCGCGCCAGCCCGATTTCCTCGAGCCCTATCTGCGCGCCATTCTGCCGACCATCGGCCTCAAGGACTTGCGTTTCTTTTCCCTGGAGGCGACGGCCGCCGGCCCGGACGCCGCGACGGCCGCGTGGGCGGCATTCGACAGTGAACTGAGCGAGGGCCTACCTCAGACCTTGCGCACCACCACGCAGCCGATCGAGTAGCCGGCGCCGAAGGAGCAGATCACGCCCAGCTGGCCCGGGGCCATGTCGTCGGAGTGCTTGTGGAAGGCGATGATGGAGCCGGCCGACGAGGTGTTGGCGTATTCGTCCAGGATCACCGGCGCCTCGCCCGGCTCGGCGTCGCGGCCCAGCACCAGGCGGCTGATCAGCAGGTTCATGTTCAGGTTGGCCTGGTGCAGCCAGTAGCGGCTCACCTGCGGCACTTCCAGGCCGGCGCCGGCGATGGTGGTCTTGATCATCTCGGCGGCCATCGGGCACACGTCCTTGAACACTTTGCGGCCCTGCTGGCGGAACAGCTTGTCCGGCTGGCCGATGCCCGACTCGTCGAAACGATTCAGGAAGCCGAAGTTGTTGCGGATGTTGTTCGAGAAGCTGGTCTTGAGCTTGGTATCGAGGATTTCCCAGCGCTGCGAGCCCTTGGCCGTGTCGGCCGCTTCGATGACCATCGCCGTGCAGGCGTCGCCGAAGATGAAGTGGCTGTCGCGGTCGCGCCAGTTCAGGTGTCCGCTGGTAATTTCCGGATTGAGCACCAGCACCGCGCGCGCCTGGCCGCTTTGCACCGCCGCCACCGCCTGCTGGATGCCGAAGGTGGCCGACGAGCAGGCCACGTTCATGTCGAAGCCGTAGCCGTCGATGCCGAGCGCGCCCTGCACCTCGACCGCCATCGCCGGGTAGCCGCGCTGCATGTTCGAGCAGGCCACCAGCACCATGTCGATGTCGGCCGGCACGCGGCCGGCGCGGTCCAGCGCCTGGTGGGCGGCGGCCACGCAGATTTCGGCCTGCAGCGACAGCTCCTCGTCGGTGCGCTCGGGGATGCGCGAGACCATGCGCTTAGGGTCCAGGATGCCGGACTTTTCCATCACATAGCGCGACTTGATGCCGGACGCTTTTTCGATGAAGGCCACGCTCGACAGCTCCAGCGGCGTGACGGTGCCTTCGGCGATGGCGGCGGCGTTGTCGGCGTTGAACTGCTCGGCGTAGGCGTTGAAGCACTCGACCAGCTCTTCATTGGAGATCGATTGCGATGGCGTAAAAAGGCCGGTACCGCTGATGACGGCTTGTTTCATGATTAAACTTTCGAATTTGGCAATGGCTTGCGCCAATAATGAGCCAAATTCTACACAATGGCAGCACGATCCGCGTAATAAAGGGACGAAAATAAAACGGCGCCCCGAAGGCGCCGCCGATTACTGTCCGGCTCGTGTAGCAATGGCGGACCTGACCCCGGATTGTTAACTTCCCCAAAACAGGTCTTCCTGCTGCTGGTCGCTGGAGAACAGCCGGACTGCGACGATTTTGCCTTCTTCGATGCGGAGCAGGTCCACGCCGCGCTGTCGCAGCTTGACACCATTGGCCTCGCCGGCGAATTCGATCGTGATGGCGACCAACTCGCCGTTGGCCATGTAGTCGTCGGCGCGGGTGATCGCGAAGGTACCGTTCGATACTTCCATCATCTTGGCCAGCATCGGTCCGACGGCGGCCATGCCCCGATGCGTGCCGGAGAACTGGTTGTTGCCAGGCTGGTACCACATCACGTCGGGCGAGATGATGGCGCCCAAGGTGGCCTGGTCGCCGGCTTGTACTGCCTTGATGTAGGTTTGTGCGATGTCGATGTTGGTCATGGTTGGTTCCGGGTTCGGTTGGTCGATAGGGTTATTATTGGACATCTCTGGCAAAATTAAACGGTCTAAACGGGACAATGACTGATACATTCAAGACATTCGGCGACGAGATCCGGCCTCTGCGTTATCGGCCGAAGGCGCCTTATCTGCTCGACCTGGAAATCTTCGCCATGGCAGACCTGCGGCGCCGGGGCAGCAAGGAAAATGTGCAGGCGACGCACCGGTACGAGTTCCACACGCTGGTGTGTGTCACGCGCGGCGTTTGTACGCAGATGGTTGATTTCAAGGCTATCGCCTGTGCGCCGGGCTCCTTGCTGGTGCTGCGGCCGGGGCAGGCGCACAGCTTCGGATCGGACGAGGATTGGGAGGGCTGGAACGTGCTGTTTCGTCCGGAATTCGTTTTGCCGGTGTCGACTTCGCCGCGCGAACTCAAACTCGCCGTCGATATGATGCGGTTGGGGGAGCACCTGCGGCTAGGCAGTGATGAGCTGCGCCAAGTGACGGACGCGATCCAGCAGATGGGCGAGGACTCGCGGATGGCGGCGTCGGCGGAAGATGTGCATGCGCTGCTGCGCCATCAGCTCCACGCGCTGTTGACGCGGTTGAGTATTCTGCAAGGCAGGCCGCCCGCGCAGGAGGCGCCGGTGTCGCCCGCGTCGCAACGCTTCGGGCGCTTCCAGCAGCTGGTGGACGAGCGCTTCGCGCAGTGGCATCAGGTGGCCGACTACGCCGATCAACTCGGCTACACAGAAAAGAGCCTGGCGCGCGCGGTGACGGCGGTGCGGGGCACGACCGCCAAAGCCTTTATCGCCGCGCGTATCAACCTGGAGGCGAAGCGGCTGTTGGTGCATACCGATCTTTCGGTCGCCGGCATCGCGGAGAAGCTGGGCTTCGACGAGGCCACCAATTTCAGCAAGTTCTTCAAGCGGGAAGTGGGCTGCGCGCCGGCGGAGTTCCGCAAACGACAGCGGGATACGATCTGAGGCCACCGCATTGAGCGATCTTCTGAACCACGTAGGGCGGATTAGCGTAGCGTAATCCGCCAATGCGTGCGCCGTCGGTGGCGCATGCATGGCCGATTACGGCGTGGGCGGCCTCAGTTCGTGTCCGAATGACAGACTTGACCCCGGATTATTTCTTGACGTCGGCCTGCACGACCTTGGTTTCCTGCTTGGCCAGTTGCACCGGCAGGCCCTTGAGGTGGTTCAGCGCCTGCGCCAGCTGGAAGTCGTCGCCGCTGCCGTATTCGAGCGGCTTGCGGTTCTTTTCCATCGCGACGATGCGCAACTGCTCTTCCAGCTCGTCGCGCTTGGTCTTGGCGACTTCCTTCTCTTTATCGTTGCTCAGGTGCTTGTCCAGATCGGCCTCGCGCGTGCGCAGCGCGTTCAGGCCGTCGCCGTCGGCGTTCTCGTCCACCGCCAGGTCCGGCGTGATGCCCTTGGCCTGGATCGAGCGGCCGTGCGGCGTGTAGTAGCGCGCCGTGGTCAATTTGACGGCGGTGTCGGCGGTGAGTTGGCGTATCGTTTGCACCGAGCCCTTGCCGAACGTTTGCGTGCCGATGATGTCGGCCCGCTTGTAATCCTGCAGCGCGCCGGCGACGATTTCCGACGCGGACGCCGAGCCGGTGTTGACCAGCACCACCATCGGCACCTGCTTGACGGCGGCCGGCAGCTTGGCCAGCGCGTCGGCCTCGCTGCGCAGCGTGTAGTACTCGGGACGGCCGTAGAAAATTTGCTTCTGGTCCGGCAACTGGCCGTTGGTCGAGACGATCGCCGCGTCCTTCGGCAGGAAGGCGGCGGCCACGCCGATGGCGCCTTGCAGCACGCCGCCCGGGTCGTTGCGCAGGTCCAGCACCAGGCCCTTGATGTTCGGGTCTTGTTTGTACAGTTCGACAATCTTGGCGGCCATGTCGTCGATGGTCGGCTCCTGGAACTGCGAAATGCGCAGCCACGCGTAGCCCGGTTCGACGATCTTGCCCTTGACGCTCTTTTGATGGATCTCTTCGCGCGTGATGTTGAACACCAGCGGATCGGTCTCGCCCTTGCGCAGGATCGTCAGGCTGACCTTGGAGTGCGGCTCGCCGCGCATCTTCTTGACCGACTCGTCCAGGCTCAGGCCCTTGACGGCTGTGCTGTCGAGGCGGCTGATCAGATCACCCGCCTTGATGCCGGCGCGCCAGGCCGGCGAATCCTCGATCGGGGCGACGATCTTGATGTAGCCGTCCTCGCTTTGGCCGATCTCGATGCCGAGGCCGACAAACTTGCCCTGCGAACCTTCGCGCAGTTCGGCGTAGGCTTTCTTGTCCAGGTAAGCGGAATGGGGGTCGAGCGAGGCGACCATGCCGGAGATGGCCTCGGTCAGCAGCTTCTTGTCCTCGACCGGCTCGACGTAGTCGGACTTGATCAGTCCGAACACATCGGCCAGCTGGCGCAGCTCCTCGAGCGGCAGCGAGGGCTCGACCGGCTTTTGCGCCATGGCGGAAAATTGAAGGGAGACGGCGATGCCGGCGACGACACCGAGGCCGACCAAACCGGAATTCTTGAGTTTCTTGCCCATGTTTCACCTGTTGGAACAATGTACAGAGAGCCATCACCAGCGAGCGAATGCGCGCGCGATGTGCATGAGCTGAGTATAAACCTGATTTCGAGCAATCGTAGTAGCCGTCACGAAATGATTTATACCTTTACGGAATTTTACAACGGTTGGCGTTGACTTTGAATCTACACCAACGCCCGCTTGGCGTTACATCAAGTTTGCATAATTTTACGCAGTGTTTCCCCTACGTTCACGTCGGTAAGCATTTGTAAGAAGTGCCGCAGCAGCGTAGGGCGCGGCCTACACTGAACTCGTATTTCTCTCTACCCTGAAGTGGTTTTCGCCTGCGCCCCAAGCGCAGGCTTTTTTTTACCTACGGAGTTCCCATGCGTTCATCGTTCTTCCCCTTCACCGCTTCGCGCGCGTTGGCTTTGGCCGGCGCGCTGCTGCTCGCCGGGTCCCTGCCGTCGCCGGCCCTCGCGGTTCCCGTCCTCGACATGCATGCCGAGGACTTCCTGCCGATGGCGGACGATCTGAGGAAGGCGCTGAACCTGAATCCGAACCAGCAGATACTTTGGCAACAAACCGAGAGCAAGACGCGCAACCTGCTGCGCGAGCGCAAAGCCCGCCGCGAGCGCCTGCAGGCGGCAACGCAGGCCGGCACGCAGGGCGCCAACGTGGAGTTGCGCGATCTGACCAAGGCCATCGACGTGGAAACCGACGCCGCCGCCGCCGAGGAAAAGCTGCTGCGCGAATGGTGGCTGACCGTCAACGATGCGTTAAATGAAAGCCAGCGCAAGATCGTCGCGCAGCAGGTTAGCGAGCATTTGCTGCGGGTGCCGGACACCGGCGGCGGTCCGCACAGCGCCAGCGAGCGCAAGGAGGAGGGCGGCGAGCGTCGCGGCGGCGGCCGCAGGGGCGGTGGCGCCGGCGGCATAGGCGTTGGCGCGGGTGGCGCCAATATCACCTTGCCGGGTGGCGGCTAAGGAAACGCGCGGCGACCGGGCGTGTATCGTAAAGTAACAAAGCGGAACGGTGGCATTTAGACACGAGCTCAAGCGGTAGAATATTTGCGCGGCCGTCACAAGCGGCCGACAATGATGACTTGAAGTTCTAATCAAAGGACCGCCGTGAACCGCTTTCTGCTGAGTACCCTGACCCTGAGCCTGGCCGCCGCCTTCGCCTTCGCCACCGCCGCCGACGCTGAGGCGCCGCTGACGTCCGGCATCGAAGTGAAAAACATCGATCCGAGCGTGCGCGTGCAGGACGACTTCTACACCCACCTCAACGGCCAGTGGCTGAAGACGACGGAGATCCCGGCCGACAAGTCGAGCTGGGGCACCTTCGCCAAGCTGCGCGACGATACCCTGTCCGAACTGCGCGGCATCGTCGAGAAGACCGAGGCGCAACAAGGCAAGAAGGCCGGCAGCGAGGCGCAGAAAATCGGCGACCTGTACGCCAGTTTCATGGACGAGAAAAAGCTGGACGCGCTGGGCATCCGTCCGCTCACGGGCGAACTCAACCGCATCCGCGCGATCAAGGACAAGAAAGCCTTCCCGATGCTGATCGCGCGTCTGGACAAACTCGGCGTCGCCACGCCCTACGGCCTGAACGTGCGCCAAGACGCGCGCGAATCGACCAAGTACGCGGTGAGCATTTCGCAAAGCGGCCTGGGCCTGCCGGACCGCGACTATTACCTGAAAAAGGACGACGCCAAGCTGGCCGCCATCCTGGTCAAGTACGAGGCGCACATCGCCAAGACCCTGAAGCTGGGCGGCGACAAGAATCCGGAAGCCAACGCCAAGGCCATCGTCGCGCTGGAAACGGCGCTGGCCGAGGCGCAGTGGACCAAGGTGCAAAACCGCGACCCCGTCAAACGCTACAACAAGACGCCGATCGCCAAGCTGCCGGAACTGGCGCCCGCCTACGACTGGGGCCACGCGCTGGCGTCGGCCGGCGTGGCCAACAAGGTCGACTATGTGATCGTCAGCCAGCCGAGCTACCTGGCCGGCTTCAACGCGGCGCTGGAGCAGACCGACCTGGCGACGTGGAAGGCATACTTCGAATGGCAGCTGCTGCGCAGCGCCTCGCCCTACCTGTCGAAGGACTTCGCCGACGCCAGCTTCGATTTCTACAGCACCGTGCTGACCGGCGTGGCCGTGCAGGAGCCGCGCTGGAAACGCGGCGTGGCGCTGGTCGAGCGCTCGATCGGCGAAGGCCTGGGCAAGCTGTACGTGGCCGAGTATTTCCCGCCGGAGCGCAAGGCGCGCATGGACCAGCTGGTGAAGAACCTGCTGGCCTCGTACCAGACCAGCATCGACGCGCTCGACTGGATGGGGCCGGAGACCAAGAAGGAGGCGCAGGCCAAGCTGGCCAAGTTCACGCCCAAGATCGGCTACCCGAGCAAGTGGCGCGACTACTCGTCGCTGGCGATCGTCAAGTCGGACCTCATCGGCAACGTGCTGCGCGCAGCCAACTTCGCCAACCAGCGCATGATCAACAAGCTGGGCAAGCCGATCGACCGCGAGGAGTGGGGCATGACGCCGCAGACCGTCAACGCCTACTACAGCTCGACGATGAACGAGATCGTGTTCCCGGCCGCCATCCTGCAACCGCCGTTCTTCGACGTCAAAGCCGACGACGCCGTCAACTACGGCGCCATCGGCGCGGTCATCGGCCATGAGATCAGCCACGGCTTCGACGACGGCGGCAGCCAGGCCGACGGCGACGGCAACCTGCGCGACTGGTGGACCAAGGAAGACCGCGCCAACTTCAAGGCCAAGACCGACGCGCTGGTCAAGCAGTACGGCGCCTACAGCCCGATCAAGGGCTACAACGTCAACGGCGAGCTGACCCTGGGCGAGAACATCGCCGACAACAGCGGCGTGGCGATCGCCTACAAGGCCTACAAGTTGTCGCTGGGCGACAAGCCGGCGCCGGTGATCGACGGCCTCAGCGGCGACCAGCGCTTCTTCATGGGCTTCGGCCAGGTGTGGCGCGTGCGCATGCGCGACGAGCAGCAGATTTTGCAGGTGAAAACCGATCCGCACTCGCCGGGCCAGTTCCGCGCCAACGGCACCATGGTCAACCAGCCGGGCTTCTACGACGCCTTTGGCGTCAAGCCCGGCGACAAGATGTACGTGGCGCCGGAACAGCGTGTCATCATCTGGTAACAATGATATCGCTGTGATATAAAGTCGTGTCCTGCAACCCGCAAGGCCACACGGGGTCGGACCCCCGGGGTCCGACCCCTAAGCTGGGACGCGTGCGCATCGCCAAACGCGCACCGGGTTTCCCGTTTTTTACATTTGAAGGAATTTCTGTGAAACGTCATCTCGTAAGTGCATTGATGCTGAGCCTGATCGCAGGTTTGGCCGGCGCCGCGGACACCACCAAAAGTGCGACTCCGACCGCAGCCACCACCAACGCAGCCGCTAGCAAAATGACCTCCGGCATCGCCACCGAATACATCGACCCGGCCGTGCGCGTGCAGGACGACCTGTTCACCCACATGAACGGCAAATGGTTGGCCACGACGGAAATTCCGGCCGATAAGGCCAGCTGGGGCAGCTTCGCGAAACTGCGCGACGATATCCAGCCGCAACTGCGCGCCATCATCGAAGGCGCCGCCAACCAGCCGAACAAGGCCGCCGGTTCCGACGCCCAGCGCATCGGCGACTTCTACGCCAGCTTCATGGACGAGGCCAAGCTCGAGCAACTGGGCGTGACGCCGCTCAAGGCCGAGTTCGACCGCATCGCCGCCGTCGGCGACAAGAAGCAATTGCCGGCGCTGATCGCGCACTTCAACCAGATCGGCGTGAGCGCGCCCTACACCTTCGGCATCCACCAGGACAACAAGGATTCGACCAAGTACGTGGCCGACCTGTACCAGAGCGGCCTGGGCTTGCCGGACCGCGACTACTACCTGAAAGCCGACGACGCCAAGCTGGCGGACGTGCTGGCCAAGTACGAGTTGCACGTCGGCAAGATGCTGACGCTGGCGGGCGATCCGCACGGCGCCGTCACCGCGCACGGCATCGTCGAGTTCGAGAAGGAACTGGCCAAGCTGCAATGGACCAAGGTCGAGCTGCGCGATCCGATCAAGGCCTATAACAAGGTCGAGGTCGCCAAGCTGGGCGCGATGGCGCCGGGCTACGACTGGAACGCCTACCTGGACGGCACCGGCATCGCCGGCAAGGCCAGCTATGTGATCGTCAGCCAGCCGAGCTACCTGAAAGGCATGGCGGCGCTGCTGGACAAAACCCCGCTGGAAACCTTGAAAGCCTATTTCCACTGGCACACGGTGCGCGCATTCGCACCCTACCTGAGCAAAGCCTATGTGGACGAGAACTTCTCCTTCTACGGTACCGTGCTGAGCGGTGTGACCGAGCAGCGTCCGCGCTGGAAGCGTGGCGTTTCGGTGGCCGAGGGCGCGCTGGGCGAGGCGGTCGGCAAGCTGTACGTCGAGCAGCATTTCCCGGCGGACCGCAAGGCGCGCATGGAAGCGCTGGTCAAGAACCTGCTGGCGTCGTACAAGACCAGCATCGACAAGCTGGATTGGATGAGCCCGGTCACCAAGAAGCAGGCGCAAATCAAGCTGGCCAAGTTCACCACCAAGATCGGCTATCCGAACAAGTGGCGCGACTACTCGAAGCTGGAAGTGGCCAAGGACGACCTGGTTGGCAATGTGATCCGTTCGACCCAATTCGAGTACAACAAGGAATTGAACAAGCTGGGCAAGCCGATCGACCGCGACGAGTGGGGCATGACGCCGCAAACCGTCAACGCCTATTACAACCCGGAGATGAACGAGATCGTGTTCCCGGCGGCCATCCTGCAGGCGCCGTTCTTTAACGCCGACGCCGACGACGCAGTCAACTACGGCGCCATCGGCGGCGTGATCGGCCACGAGATCAGCCACGGCTTCGACGACCAGGGCGCCCAGTACGACGGCGACGGCAACCTGCGCGACTGGTGGACCAAGGCCGACCACAAGAACTTCGCGGCCAAGACCAAGATGCTGGTCAAGCAATACAGCGAGTTCAGCCCGCTGCCGGGCTACAACGTCAACGGCGAGCTGACCCTGGGCGAGAACATCGCCGACAACAGCGGCGTGGCGATCGCCTACAAGGCCTACAAGCTGTCGTTGAACGGCAAGCCGGCGCCGGTGATCGACGGCCTGACCGGCGACCAGCGCTTCTACATGGGCTTTGCGCAGGTGTGGCGCATGAAGATGCGCGAAGCGGCGCAGATCCAGCAGATCAAGACCGATCCGCACTCGCCGGGCCAGTACCGCGCCAACGGCACGATGCGCAACCAGCCGGGCTTCTATGACGCCTTCGGCGTCAAACCGGGCGACAAGATGTACCTGCCGCCTAAAGACCGCGTCATCATGTGGTAAAAAGCAGATGAAAAAAAACCCCCGCCACGGCGAGGGTTTTTTTTCGTCGGTGCGCTCCGGTCAGAGCTTGTTGGTCGGTACCGGTTTGCCCTTTTGTATCTTGGTCAGGTACACCGTGTTCAGGCCCTGGTGGTCGGTGGGGCTGAAGGCAATGTCGAGTCCGCCGAGGTTGACGCTCAGTTTTTCCATCGCCGCCAGGAAGCTGGCGCGCGTCAGGTCCGGCCCGGTCTTCTTCAAGGCTTCGACCAACGCCACTGCGTTGATATAGCCTTCCAGCGACGTGTAGTCGCCGTCGTTGACGCCGGCGGCCTTCATGTCGGCGCGGTACTGCTTAACGATGGGAATCGATTCGTCGAACGGCGACGGCACCACCTGCGTGATGTAGACGCCTTCGGCCGCGTCGCCGGCCGCCTTGATGAAGTTGGCGGTGCCGACGAACGACAGGTTGAAGAACTTCGGCTTGAAGCCGGCGGCGGCGGCCTTCTGCACGAACGCCGCGCAAGCTTTATAGGTGCCGACCATCAGCACCGCCTCCGGCTTGGCGGCGATCAGCGCGGCCAGGCCGGCGTCGACGTCCTCGGTGTTGCGCTGGTAGAAGCCCTCGCCGGCCATCGTCATTTTGCGCTTTTGCAGCGAGACCTGCAGACCTTCCTTGCCGACCTTGCCGTAGGTGTCTTCCTGGTAGAACAGGCCGATCTTGGTGACGCCGGCATCGGTGACCAGGCGCTCGACCTGCAATTCGATTTCATTGAAGTAGGACGAGCGGATGTTGAAGACGTTCTTGTTCAGCGGCGTGCGCAGGAATTCGGCGCCGGTGAACGGCGCGAAGAACGGAATATTCGCCTCGTTGACCAGGGACATCGCGGCCTTGCTGGTCGGCGTGCCGACATAGCCGAACAGCGCAAACACGCCATCCTTCTTGATCAGCTTTTCGGTGGCGGCGGCGGTGCGCGGCGGATCGTAGCCGTCGTCCTCGCTCACCAGGGTGATCTTGCGGCCATTGACGCCGCCGGCGGCGTTGATCTTTTTGAAGTAGGCCTCGGCGCCGGCCTTGATGCCCAGCCCCAGTCCGGCAGTCGGTCCCGTTTGGGCGTTGGCCATGCCGATCTTGATCTCGGTGGCGGTGACGCCGGGTTCCGCCGAGGCGGTCGAGACCAGCGTTGACAACAGCAATCCCAGCGCAGCGGTAAACAATTTGTTTTTCATATTATTGCTTCCATAGTATGCCGGCGCACCGGCGTTACAAAATCGAATAATTGCCCGACGAGAACTGTTACCTCACCTTAGTCCTTTGTGTGTCGCGTGACAAGGCCGGTTTTGCAACGTTTGGCTAGCCAAATGCGAGTCGCCCGGGACGGCCGCGTACTGGTAAACTGGGGGTTCTACTCCATAGGAAAGCCGTCTTCATGCGTCTGCGTTATCTGGCACCGATATTTTTTCCACTGTTGCTCGGCGGCTGCGGCGAGTCCTATACGCCCGGCAATCTTTACATGGCGACCACGCCCGAGTGCAAGACGTGGCAGGACGGCTCGCGCTTTGAACTGCCGCGCGGCATGAGCGTGGCGACCACGCCGCCGGTCACGTTGCCGGAGGGCGGCGCGGAGTTCACTTTCGTGTACATCATCCCGCGTGGCGAGCGTGCGCGTTTCCTCACACGCGATTACAACGTCACCGCGCCGAAGGGGGCGGTGCTGCACAAGGCCGAGCTGGTCACGTTGTATCAGCGCACAACCAACTCCCGGCCGGAGATCGTCGACTCGATTCCCAAGGTGCCGGACATGTTCGTCGCCAGCGCGTCTGGTGAGGAGACGTTGTGGCGGGTGCGGGTGCGGGTCAAGGCAAAGCTGCCGGAGCGTTTCGACATCGTCTCGCCGGGGTTCGAGATCGGGTTGAAGGAATATCCGGTGCGCACGTTCACCTACCGCTACTTCCCGGAGCGCAAAGCGTTCGGGTTGTGCAGCTAGGCTGCGTAGCGAGGCCAGCGACGTTTGAATAAACGTGGATCCACGTAGGGCGGATTAGGCGGAACGCCGTAATCCGCCAATCCATGAGCCGTCGAAACGCATGCATGGCGGATTACGCTGCGCTAATCCGCCCTACGTGTCTCCGAGGTTTGCAGGCGTTCGCGGCCTCGTGCGATTGCGCGGATTTCCGCAAAACCGTCTGCGCGGATTGTGGTTTGCCGCAGTAGCCGTCGATCTCCACATTCCCTCATCCTTTAAGAATCAAGCACTTGCCACCCACCCGGGCGCTGGCACAGAAGCTGCAATGTCTCCACCAACAACAACCACAATGGAGACAAGTAATGCCTAAATTCGTGCCCAAATTCCGTCTGTTAGCCCTGACCGCCGCCATCGCCTTCGCATCCACCGCGCAAGCGCAGGAAGTGGTCCGCCTCGGCAACCTCAAATTCGCCCACTACGGCGCCGTCTCATACATCAAGGAAATCGCACCGAAGTGCGGCCTCAAGGTCGAAGAGCACATCTTCGCCAAAGGCCCCGACGTCATGCAAGCCATCCTCGCGGGCGAGCTCGACGTTGGCGCCACCGCCTCGGAAGCGGCCATCTCCGGCCGCGCCAACGGCGCGCCGATCTACGTCGTGGCCGGCTTCGCCAAAGGCGGCGCCCGCCTTGTCGCCCGTCCCAACGAAGGCATCAAGTCCATCAAGGATTTGAAAGGCAAGAAAGTCGGCGTCACGCGCGGCGGCATTCACGAGGTGCTGCTGATCGCCGAACTGGCGCAAGCCGGCCTGACCTCGTCCGACAAGCCGGGCAAGGACGTGCAGCTGGTGTTCCTCGCCTTCGCCGACCTGAACCAGGCGCTGATGGGCAAGAACCTCGACGCCATCATGCAGAGCGAGCCGCAGTCGTCGCAGGCCATCAACAAGGGCTACGGCGTCGAAGTGATGAAGCCGTACGACACCGCCATCGGCGAGCCGGTGCGCACCCTGGTGATGAGCGAGAAGTTCTACAACGAGAAGCGTCCGCTGGCGCAGAAGTTCATGAACTGCTTCGTCCAGGCCACCAAGACCTTCATCGACAACCAGGCCGTGGCCGAGAAATACGTGCGCGAATCGATGTTCAAGAACCAGATCACCAAGGACGACTTCGAGGACGCGATCAGCAATTCGCCTTACAGCTACGACGTCACTGCCGAGCACATCCAGATCACCACCGACATCATGCTCAAGACCGGCGTTGGCCGCATGAGCAAGCCGCCGGTCGCCAAGGATTGGGTCAAGACCGATTTGCTGGACGCGTCGAAGAAAAGCCTGGGCATCAAATAAACCCATCATAAAGCAGGAGACACCATGAACAAACAAGACTGGCGCCAGAGCGCCACCGGGGCGGTGGTCCCGATTCTGATCGTCGTGCTGTGGCAGGCCAGCGCCATGCTCGGCTGGGTCAATCCGCAAGTGCTGCCGTCGCCGGTGGCGGTGGTCAGCAAATGGATCGAGTATCTGTTGCCGCTGACCGCCTACGATCCGGCGGCCAGCTCGTGGCTGAGCTGGGCGTTCTCCGGCGAACTGCTGGGCGACACCTTGAGCAGCCTTTACCGCGTGGTGGTCGGCTTCGCAGTGGGCGCCGGCCTGGCCTTGCCGCTGGGTCTGATGATGGGCGCGAGCCAGCGCATGTATGCCTGGCTCAATCCGCTGATGCAGGTGCTGCGGCCGATTCCGCCGATCGCCTATATTCCGCTGGCCATCCTGTGGTTCGGCCTGGGCAACGCGCCGGCCGTGTTCCTGATCGCGCTCGGCGCCTTCTTCCCGGTGTTGGTCAACACCATCGCCGGCGTGCGCCAGGTCGACGGCATCTACATCCGCGCCGCCCGCAATCTGGGCGTCAACCAGCGCACCATGTTTATCCGCGTGATGCTGCCGGCGGCCGTGCCGTACATCCTGTCGGGCGTGCGGATCGGCATCGGTACCGCTTTCATCGTCGTGATCGTCTCGGAGATGATCGCCGTGAACAACGGCCTCGGCTTCCGCATCCTCGAAGCGCGCGAATACTTCTGGTCGGACAAGATTATCGCCGGCATGATCAGCATCGGCCTGCTGGGCCTGATCATCGACGTGGGCATGAACAAACTGAATAATCATTTGCTGCGGTGGCACCGTGGTCTGGAGAATTAATATGAACGCTACCCATATTCAAGTCAGCGGCGTTAACAAAGTCTTCAAGACCGACAGCCGTGACGTTGTCGCACTGAAGGACATCAACCTCGACATTCCACAGGGCCAGTTCGTCTGCCTGCTGGGGCCTTCGGGCTGCGGCAAGTCGACCCTGCTGAACGCGGTCGCCGGCTTCTCGTTGCCGTCGTCCGGCACCATTACCGCCGACGGCAAGCTGGTCACCGGTCCGGGACCGGAGCGCGGCATGGTGTTCCAAGAATACGCGCTGTTCCCGTGGATGACGGTGGAAAAGAACATCGCCTTCGGCCTGGAGATCAAGGGCATGGACCAGTCCGCGATCACGGCCAAGGTCGATGAGCTGCTGGCGATGTTGTCGCTGAGCGATTTCCGTCACCGCTTCCCGAAAGATCTGTCGGGCGGCATGCGCCAGCGGGTGGCTATCGCCCGCGTGCTGGCGCTGGACTCGCCGATCATGCTGATGGACGAGCCTTTCGGTGCTTTGGACGCGCTGACGCGCCGCAATCTGCAAGACGAGCTACTGCGCATCTGGGCCGAGCTGAAGAAGACCATCATCTTCGTCACCCACAGCATCGAGGAAGCGATCTACCTGGCCGACCGCATCGTGGTGATGACCTACCGTCCCGGCACCGTCAAGCGCGACATGCTGGTCGACCTGCCGCGCCTGCGCGATCCAGCCGCCGCCGAGTTCAACGCTCTCAAGCGCGAACTGGGACAACTGGTCATGGAAGAGCAGCAACGTCACCACAACGACGAGATGCGGATGGCCGCAGTAGATTAAAATCATTTGGCCACCTGACCACTGTTCCACGTAGGGCGGATTAGGCGGAACGCCGTAATCGGCCAATGCGTGCGCCGTCGAGACGCATGCATGACGGATTACGCTACGCTAATCCGCCCTACGTGTTTCAGAAGAGCTCGTGTGAAGTAGAATCCGTTGATGCGCGCCAAAAAACCCCTGCTCCTTCTGTTCGCGTTGATCTGCGCGGTGGGCGTCATCGCCGGTTCGTATCTGGCCGGCACCTCGCGCGCCCGCGCCGACCTGCGCTTGCAAGGCCAGCGGCAATTGCAGCTGATGGCGCCGGACCTGCAATCGCTGCTGCAAAAATACGAGACGCTGCCGTTCGTGCTCGGCTTCCAGCCCGACCTGATCGAAGCGCTGGCGAACCCGTCCGACGCGCGCGCGATCAGCCGCCTCAACAGCACCTTGAAAACCATCCAGCAACAGGCCAACGTCGGCGCCATCTACGTGATGGACCGCGACGGCCTGACCATCGGCGCCAGCAACTGGGACCAGCCGCTGGGCTTTGTCGGCAAAAACTTTTCCTACCGCCCCTACTTCGACGCCGCGCTCAAGGGCAGGGCGGGGCGCTTCTACGGCATCGGCACCAGCACCACCGAGGCCGGCTACTTCATCGCCCAGCCTGTCTACGGCAACGGCAGCGCCGGCGGACCGGTCACCGGCGTGGTCGCCGTCAAGATCAGCCTGGCCGACTTCGAACGCACCTGGCGCAGCAGCGACGATGCCATCGTGCTGGCCGATCGCAGCGGCGTCATTTTCCTTAGCAACCGGCCGGACTGGATCTACCGCAGCCTGACCCCGCTGGACGCCGCCACCGAGCGTCAACTGGCGCATACCCAGCAATACATGGGCAAGACCGTCACGCCGCTGAGTGGCCAGCCCGACCTGTTCGTCACGCAGTCGGTCGGGCAGCTGGGCTGGCAGCTGATGCTGTTCCCCGGGCAGTCGCGAGTGCTGCGCGCCGGCCTGCAATGGGCGCTGGCGGCGGTCCTGTTGCTGGCTTGCGCCGCGCTGGCGGGCTGGGCCTCGCACCAGCGCCGGCGCCGGCTGGAGGAGCGGCTGGCCTCGCGCGCCGCGCTGCAAAAGGCTGAGCTGGAGCTGCACGACAAAATCGTCGAACGCACGCAGCAGCTGCGCACCACCAACCAGCACCTGGAAAGCAAGTACGCCAAGCTGCAGGAAACCGAGCACCTGCTGCGCTCGACGCAGAACGAACTGGTCCAGGCGGGCAAGCTGGCGATGCTGGGACAGATGGCGACAGGGATCACCCATGAACTGAACCAGCCGCTTGCCGCAATTCGCGCCTTTGCCGACAACGCCCGCGTCTTCCTTGAACGCGGGCAGGGAGAGCAGGTCGCGGGCAATCTCGGCCATATCAGCGAGGCGAGCGCGCGCATGGGCGCCATCATCGGCCAGCTCAAGGGATTCGCGCGCAAGGATGAAACCCTGGGTACGGTCGAGCTGGCCACGTCGGTGCGGGCGTCGGCCTTCTTGCTGGAGAGCGAATTCCGCCGCCACGCCGTCAGCCTCGATATCGACGTCGGCGTGGAGAATCTGAAAGTGACCGGCGACAGCGTGCGCATCGAACAAGTGCTGATCAACCTGCTGCGCAACGCGCTTGACGCCGTCGAGAGCACCGAGCGTCGCCTTGTCGCCATCCGCCTCGCGCGCGACGGCGACAGCGCGCTGGTCAGCATCAGCGACAGCGGCGAAGGCATCCCGGAGCAAGTGGTAGCGCACCTGTTCGAGCCGTTTTTCACCACCAAGCCGTCCGGCAAGGGCCTGGGCTTGGGGCTGGCGATCTCGTCGTCGATCGTGCAGGCGATGAACGGCCAGCTAACGGCGCATAATCAGACCGACGGCGGCGCGCGCTTCGAGCTGCGCCTTCCACTACAAAAGCAAGGAGCATGACGTGCAGGCCATCCTGATCGAAGACGAAGCCGCGCTGCGGCTGGCCACCAGCCAGACGCTGGAGCTGGGCGGCTTCAGCGTGCAAGCCTGCGCCAGCGCGGAGGAGGCGCAGGCGCTGCTGCGTGCCGACTACGCCGGCGTCATCGTCACCGACGTGCGCCTGCCCGGCCGCTCCGGCCTCGAGTTGCTGGCGCAGATCGCCGCGCTCGACGCCGAGTTGCCGGTCATCGTCGTCACCGGCCACGGCGACGTCGAGATGGCGGTGGCCGCCATGCGTGGCGGCGCCTACGACTTCATCGAAAAGCCCTTCGCCAGCGGCCGCCTGCTGGACGCCGTGCGGCGCGCGCAGGAGCGGCGCCGCCTGGTGCTGGAAAACCGCCAGCTGCGCACCGACCGCGCCCAGCATCCGGACCTGCCCGACCTGATCGGGCGCTCGGCCGCCATCGAGCAATTGAAGGTCCTGGTGCGCAACGTCGCCCCGTCCGGCGTGGACGTGCTGATCAACGGCCAGACCGGCACCGGCAAGGAAGTCGTCGCCCGCCTGCTGCACGCGGCAAGCGGACGCAAGGGCAATTTCGTCGCCATCAATTGCGGCGCGCTGCCTGAATCGGTGTTTGAAAGCGAGATCTTCGGCCACGAGGCGGGCGCTTTCACCGGCGCGCAAAAGCGCCGCGTGGGCAAGCTCGAGTTCGCGCAGGGCGGCACCGTCTTCCTCGACGAAATCGAAAGCATGCCGATGGCGTTGCAGGTCAAGCTGCTGCGCGTGCTGCAGGAACGCAAACTCGAGCGCCTGGGCGGGAACGACTCGGTCGCGCTGGAATGCTCGATCGTCGCCGCCACCAAGGTCGATCTGCTGCAGTTGAGCGCGCAGGGCCACTTCCGCGAAGATTTGTATTATCGGATTGGCGTGGTCAGCATCGACCTGCCGCGCCTGCGTGACCGGCGCGAGGACATTCCGCTGCTGCTGGCGCACTTCACCGCAGACGCCGCCGCCCGCTACCGGCGCCCTGTGCCGGCTTGGACCGCGCAGCAAATGGCGCAATGGCAGGCCGAGGACTGGCCGGGCAACGTCCGCGAACTGCGCAATTTCGCCGAGCGGCTGGTGCTGGGGATCGTCGCCGCGCCCGTGAATGCGCCGGCCGCCGTGGCCGGCGATGCCATCTCACTGCCGCAGCGGGTCGACCACCATGAGCGCGAATTGATCGTCCAGGCGCTGGCGGCTGTCGACGGCAACGTCGGCCTGGCGGCCGACAACCTGCTGGTGCCGCGCAAGACGCTGTAC
This sequence comes from Oxalobacteraceae bacterium OTU3CAMAD1, assembly GCA_024123915.1. Classification (NCBI taxonomy): domain Bacteria; kingdom Pseudomonadati; phylum Pseudomonadota; class Betaproteobacteria; order Burkholderiales; family Oxalobacteraceae; species Oxalobacteraceae bacterium OTU3CAMAD1. The sequence continues at coordinate 584,908 of CP099650.1, forward strand.
GACAAGCTGAAGAAGTACCAGATCGGCACCGGCCGCGTGAACAAGGAGTAACGACCAAAGGCCCTGAACCAACCCGTGCGCCTTGAGCGATACGCTCGCGTTACCACTTAGGGGTCGTACACCTCGGGGTACGACCCCGTCAGGCCGTGCGGGTTAAAAAAAACCGGCCTGAAGCCGGTTTTGATGTGGTGCCGCGTTCCGCTTATTTAGGATTGGCCGGATCGACGGTTTTTTCAGGTCCCGGGGCTGCTGGAGCCGCTGGAGCCGCCGGCACTTCCGGTTCCTTGAACTTGCCGCCGGACTTGTTGGCCATGAAGACCACGGCGCGCGCCACTTCCACATCGTCCAGATCCGGGTTGCCGCCTTTGGCCGGCATCGCGCGCAAGCCTTCGATCGCGTGCTTGACGATAGTGTCGTAGCCTTGCGCGATTCGGGCGGCCCAGCCGCCGGCGTCGCCGACTTTCGGGGCACCGGCGACGCCGGCGCCATGGCAGGCCGCGCAGGTGGAGGTATAGATGGCTTCGCCCGATTGCAGCACCTTCGGCGCGTTCACATCCTTGAACGTGAAGCCGGCATCGGCGACGGGGGAGAGACGGGCGGCGACTTGTTCCGGTGCCTGGCTGTTGGAGCCGGCGCCGGTCAATTTATCTTCCGTGACGTACTTGACGAGCAGGATGATGCCTAAGACGGTGACTAAGAAAAAGCCGATCACAGCAGCTGCAAGCTGTTTGGGTGTTCTGATTGCGGATTCGTGTTCGTTATGTGCGTCGCTCATGATTTCCTTAACAGACTATTGTCGAGCCGGGGTGGCGTGCGAAAAACTGATCAAGCAGCTGCCTTGCAAAACCTTCACCAAACGGGCGATTATAGACTCAAAAATCCCTGTATGGAAACGCAAAGGTGCTCAAAACGACACTTTACGTGGACGGGAAGCGATAAAAACGGTATCCTACGGCTCACTTCAAGAAATCCCCCTACGCGGCTGTAGCTCAGTGGATAGAGTATTGGCCTCCGAAGCCAAGGGTCGTGGGTTCGATCCCCGCCAGCCGCACCAGTTTTTCCCATAAAATCAAGAGGTTAGCCATTGCAAGACAATGCAATGTTTAGCGATATTATGCGTGGGTTGGCACACTGGCTGTGCCAAATTTGTGCCGTGTTTTTGTTGCATAGGAACATCAGCTTCCCGTCCTCGGATAATGCCAAGCAGTTCAGAACATTTTCACAGGGGTGTGAGACTTTTTGAAGTAGATGCGACGCAAAGTGCAGCAGTTCCGGCCGCCGCCCATCTCGTTCTGCTAATGGCTGCGACAATTTTCGCTGAATAGTTGCGACTAAACCCGAGGGATGTCGAAATGGCTGCGGGTAACTTCGTCCTTGACCTGACGTCCGAATTAATGCCGCCGCAGATCCAGGGATCTGGGACCGGCTGCTTCCGCACCCGAAGCGGACCTTTATAAGTACGGCATTGGGGTGAGCCCGAATCAACCGGAAACGCTGAGGCATCGATAAGTGTACGCGGTGGTTTTTGGCGAGCCGTTGGCGCGAATTGAAGGCTGTTTGTCCTGGGACCGAAGATGTTGCCGGGTAAGCTAGACGCATCACCTTGCCAGGATGCCTACTATGCCCAGATACCCATCCACCGCAGCGCAGATGTCGCCGCCTGAGCGCCCAGTCTTGCCGACTCGACAGGATGACGTCGGCCGTCCCCAGGCCTATCGCTGTGGATGTTGCATGCCGCGCGGCGACTATCTCGCGCTGTTGGCGTTACACGACAAGAACATGCGCCGCGTCCGCGCGAAAGCCGGCGCCGCGTCCGAATGGACCGTGCCGGGGCCGCTGACCAATTCCTTAACATGGACTTGCGCAGCCCATCGGTGGAGCACTCACATGCCGGCCCTGGCTGGGGGTAGTGGGGCTGCGGGTCACATGGCGTCCTCGTCCACCGGTGCTGTGCCTGCAGCGGGCCTGCGGCGGCGCACGGCTGACCTGACGGCCGCGCCTGGAGGGGTCGAGCGGGTGTTTGTGGGCGGTCGCATCTTCACCGCCAACCGCGACCACCTGTGGGCCGAGGCGTTGGCGGTTGATCAAGGCTGCATCGCCGCTGTCGGCGACCGTGCCGCTATCGAAAAGCTCATCGGCAGGGATACCGAGGTCTTCGAGCTGGACGGGCGGCTCGTCATTCCCGGCTTCAACGACGCGCACATGCACCACACACCCGACCCGTGCGGGATACGCTTGCCGAGCGACCCGATCGCCGACACCGGGTTCCACGAGCTCGGGGCGATGATCCAGACGGCGGTCCAGTCGTGCGACCCTGGCACTTGGATTTATGGCGTTATGGGCATGCGCTTGCTCGTCGATCGGGCTGTCAATCGCGACAACCTCGATCTGCTCGCGCCGCACCATCCGTTGATCCTGCTGGGCTTCACCAACCATACCAACGTCTTGAACAGCGAGGCGTTGCGTCGCCTTGGGATCGCGGACGACACCCCCGATCCAATCGGCGGCTACTACGAGCGCGTTCCCGGCTCGGCTCGGCTGTCGGGGCGTATCAACGAATATGCCCAGTGGGGGCCGCAACGCAGCTTCGCCTCGATGGCTAGCGTGGACGAGGGCGTCGCCAGTCTGCGTTCGTTGTCGGAGGAATGCGTCCAATGGGGCATCACCAGCATTCAGAACATGTCTTGGACGCCGGCGGAACGCTACCTGGAGATGCTGCGCTCGGCGGACCTGCCGATCAAGGTTCGCGTCATCCGCTTCCCGTCGTCTGGGCCGGCGGGCCGTCTCGTCAGCGAGGGCAGAGGTCTTCCAAAGGCTGTTGGCGCGCGTATCCGCGTTGACGGCACCAAATGGATCCTTGACGGCACGCCGGTCGAGCGCGGCGCCGCCCTGGGCCGGCCGTATGGCGACGATCCGGCCACCTGTGGTCGTGAGAACTTCTCCGCCGCCGAGGTCCGCGAGATGTTGCGCGAAAACTTGGCGCTGGGCGAGCCATTGCTGTTACATGCCATTGGCTGGCGTACCCTGGAGACCGTGCTCGATTCTGTCGAGTCCTTCGGGCCGGAGATTGACTGGCGCGCTGCCGGCTTGCGTATCGAGCACGGCGATGGTTTGAGTCCGTCGCAAATCGGTCGTGTCAAGGCGCTGGGACTGGTCGTGACGCAGAATCCTACGCATTTCCTGCTGCCGCAAGCCTATGGTCCGCGTTTCGGCGCGGCCGCCCCGTATGCCGCCTTTCGCTCGCTGTTCGATGCGGGCGTGCCGATGGCGATCGGCTCGGACGGGCCGCTGAATCCTTTTCTCGGCTTGTTCGCCGCGATCGTCCATCCAAGCCGTCCCGAGGAAGCTGCGACCCTTGAGGAGGCGCTGATCGCTTACACCTACGGCAGTGCGGTGGCCGAGGGCCAAGGCGAGCGCAAAGGCCGCCTGAGGCCCGGCGCGGCGGCCGATCTGGCCGTGTTGTCGCAAGACATTTTCACGCTGCCGCCGCAGGCACTTGCAGCCACGTGCAGCTTGCTGACCATGGTGAACGGAGCTGTTGTGTATGAGGCCCGCTGACCAGTCGCGTTTTCCTTCTTTTTGCACTCGATATTTGACGAAAGTAAAGCCATGCTGACCGCAATCTATAGGACGCTCAATAGTTGGTCCATGTTGACGAAGATGATCATCCTGGTCGTCATCGGGGCCACATCGTCGACCGTACTGGGCATCAGTGGCATTGTGGGCAGCCGGCATGTCATGGTCGCCGCCGGCTTGGCGCAGAACCAGCCGTCCGCCTGCGGGGGTATAACAGTATGCTTGCGCAGCATCGACCTCAAGGCCCGCCAGATCCAGACGGTGGCGGTCGTCGTCACGCTGCTCACCGTGGCAATCCTGCCAGGCGGATTTTTGCTCGTCACACTGTCGGTGGTGTCGCGGGTGCGCCGCGCCGAGCAGGCAGCCACGCGCATCGCGCAGCGCCATCTGTCTGACGCGGTGGCCATCGAAGGGAGCGACGAAATGGGGCGCCTCCTATTCGCGCTGGAGAACATGCGGTGCTCACTGGGCGACACGGTGCGCGACGTTCGTCTGGCAACCGAGGCGGTCGCCGATGCCAGTGCCGACATTGCCGCCGCCAACGGTGATCTGTCGCTCCGAACCGAGGATCAGGCGCTGCGCGTACGGCAGACCGTTGGCGCGGTGGGACAGCTTAGTGATGCCGTGCGCGCCAGCCTCGAGAATACTTGCCAAGCCGCCCGCTTGTCCGAAAGCGCGAGTGCCGTGTGCGATGCAGGGGACCGCGCGATGGGGCAGGTCATCGAACGCATGCAAAGCATCGGCGCGAGTTCCAAAAAAATTTCAGACATAATCGGCGTCATTGATGGCATCGCTTTCCAGACCAACATCCTGGCGTTGAACGCGGCGGTCGAAGCCGCACGCGCCGGCGACGCTGGACGCGGCTTCGCCGTCGTCGCCAGCGAGGTGCGTGGTCTTGCCCACCGCACCGCAACTGCCGCACGGGAGGTAACGGCGCTCATCGGCGACGCCGCAGCGCAGGTCGAGCATGGGACGGCGCTGGTTGGCGACGCCGGCCGCACCATGGCCGATATCAAAAATTCTGTTTCCCAAGTCAATAACATCATTGGCGAGATCAGTCGCGCCAACGCCGACCAAGGCGCGCGCATCACCGAGATCGACGCCGCCACCGGCGGCCTGGACGCTGCCACGCAGGGCAATGCGGCGATGGTCGAACAATGCGCTGCCGCCACCGTCAGTTTGCGCGATATGGCTGGTTCGCTGCGCCGTTCGGTTGGACAGTTTAAGCTCGGCTAGCTCACCCTTGCAGCGCGCAGGAGACGTTAAGGCGCGCCCGCCGCAGCGTTCTTGCGATACTGTTCCGGGCTCATGCCGCAGTAGCGCAGGAAGCTGCGGCGCAGGTTTTGCTCATCTCCGAAGCCGCAGGTGCGCGCAATCTGTTTGGCGCTCGCGTTCGTATCGGCCATCGCGCGCAGCGCGGCCTCCATGCGTAGCATGTAAATCGCTTTGGCCGGGGTTGTCCCCGTTTGTTCTGCGTAGCGCCGTGAAAACGTTCTTGGCGTCATGCCGACCTGCGCGGCCAGCACTTCGACCGAAAGATCGTCGGAGAGACGCTCCATCGCCCACGCGTGCAGCCGGCTGAATTGCCGGTCGGCGGTCGATTGCGTCGACAGCGCGGCCGACACCTGTGCCTGCTCGCCGCCCCGTTTGACGAACACCACGATCGATCTCGCCGCCTCCATCGCGGCCGCATAGCCTTCGTCGTCCTCCAAAATGGCCAGCGCCAAGTCCAACGCCGCCGTAAACCCTCCCGACGTCCACAGCCCGCCATCGCGCAGATAGACTCGGTCGGGATCGATCCGCAAGCCCGGGTAGCGTCTGGTGAGCATATCGGTCGACTGCCAATGCGTGGTGACCTTGCGCTGCCCGATGAGGCCGGCCTCGGCCAAAAGGAAGGTGCCGGTGCAAATGCCGCACAAGCGTCTGGCGCGGTGTCCTTCACGGGCCAACCAATCGATCAGATCAGCGGGCATTGGTGGATCGTGCGGCGGGCCGCCGCCGGGGACGACCAGGGTGTCGATGGTGTCGAGGTCGATCGACGACAGGGCGGTGGTTTCGATGACGATGCCAGAGAAGGTCCGGATCGGCAGACCGGCGACCGAGGCGACGATGACCCGGTAGCCGGCGCTGCCGGGCGGGCGTATGAAGCGCGTCGCCACAGCGAACACGTCGGCCACGCCGCAGACGTCGGACACGGTCACTTCGTCGAAGGCGATGATAACGACGGTGCGCGGCACGCCGGGTGGCGCGGTGTGGAAGTCGCTGGAGGTGGCCATAAATGTCTGTTAATTCCGGGTAGATATGGGTTAAAGGATGCATGATTTCCGGACCGTTGGCAATTGGCGCCAGAGCTGTCCGTTTTTGATGGCCAATTGACCGGTTGCCGTCAAGTTCCGATGCTAACCTCGCCTTTCATCGTTGCACTTTGCAAGCCCTGCGGCTCTCCGCCAAGGCGATAGATGGACTTTTTCACCAGCGGCGCGAGCGCCAGGGAAACATTGAAATGAAGATATTTTGCAACACTGTGAACGGGGAGCCGGTGAGTTCGCCGACCACTTTCGGATCGGTCAATCCGGCCACGGGGCAGGAGCTGGGCAGGGTGCCGGCGTCGACGCCGGAGCAGGTGGACGCTGCGGTTGAGGCCGCAAGAGCGGCCCAGCCGGCTTGGGCGGCCCTGCCGGACGGCCGGCGCCGCGAACTGATGATGGCAGTGGCCGATGTGCTGCGGGACAATGCCGATCTGCTGGCCGATTACGTCACGCGGGAGCAAGGCAAACCGCTCGGTGGCCTCGGGCCGGGCCAGGTGCCCGGATCGCGCTTCGAGCTGTGGGGGTGTGAGACGTGGACCCGGGTGCCGGCCGGCCTCGAGGTGCCGGTGGAGGTGGTGTTCGAGGACGACACACGGCGCGACGAGCTGCACCGCCGACCCTACGGCGTGGTCGCGGCCATCGCCCCGTGGAACTGGCCGTTGCTGATCGCTGTCTGGCAAATCATTCCGGCGCTGCGCGCGGGTAATACCGTCGTGCTCAAGCCGTCCGAGTACACCAGTATCTGCACCCTGGAAATGGTGCGCTTGATCGCCGCCGTGTTGCCGCCGGGCGTGCTCAACACCGTGAGCGGCGACGGGGCCGTGGGCGCGACATTGGTGAACAACCCGCAGATCGACAAGATCACCTTCACCGGTTCGAGCGCGACGGGGGCCAAGATCAGCGCTCTGGCGGCGCGCCACCTGACGCCGACGACGATGGAGCTGGGCGGCAACGACGCCGGCATCGTGCTGGCTGACGCCGACCCCAAGGCCATCGCCATGGGCCTGTTCTGGGGCGCCTTCCTCAACATGGGCCAAACCTGCGCGGCCCTCAAACGCCTGTATGTGCACGCCAGCGTGCACGACGCCGTGGTCGGCGAACTGGCTGACCTGGCACGCGCGATGCCGATGGGTGACGGCCTGCTGCCAGACGTGGTGGTTGGTCCGATCCAGAACCGTATGCAATACGACAAGGTCGAGCGCCTGCTCGCTGCGGCCGTGCGCGGCGGCGCGCGCGTGGTGTGCGGCGGCGAATCGCCCGGTGGTCCCGGCAACTTCTTCCCGTTGACCCTGGTGACCGACATCGCCGACGGCGCCGCACTGGTCGACGAGGAACAGTTCGGCCCTGTGTTGCCAATCATTCGCTATACCGACATCGACGACGCGGTGCGCTCGGCCAATGGGCTGGCAGTCGGGTTGGCTGCCTCGGTGTGGAGCGCCGACGTTGCCGCTGCCAAGGCGGTGGCGCTGCGACTCGAGGCCGGCACCGTGTGGATAAACCAGCACGGCATGGTCCATCCCATGGTGCCTTTCGGCGGTAGCAAGCGTTCCGGCTGGGGCACGCAATTCGGCCTGGACGGTCTCAAGGCGGTCACCCAGGCGCAAATCATCAGTTTGCCGAAATAAGTCCTGCAGGCGTGCCCTGCGAATCAAGGACATTTTTTATCACCACTAGAAAGGTAAATCATGCAACACATTTTCATCGAACTCTGGAAATTCAAAGACAGCTGGCACCAGCTCGGTGTCGAGGGCCGGGCGGCTTATGTCGAGAAGCTGGTGCCCGCCGTGCAGGGTATGCTGGCCGCCGGTGTCGAAATCGTCTCTTGGGGGTATAACGAGCAGGGCGTCGACCAGCGGGTCGACTACGACGTGTTCGCCGTGTACCGCCTGCCCAACCGGGCGCTGTACGAGCAATTGCAAAGCTCCATTAGGGCCTCGGGCTGGTATGAGTATTTTCATCATGTGAACGCGGGAGGCGTCGCGATGAGCCCGCAGGCCATCTTGGGCGAGCACATCGCGCTGGCGCCGCCGTCAACCTTCAGCGAGGACATCGGCGTTGCCATGACCGGCGAGCGCCACACCATCGAGGTGAACGGGCTCAACATGAGCGTCGCCGTGCAAGGCCGGGGACGACCGATCGTGTTCTTGCATGGCGACATAGGTCAGGCCTATATGTGGCGCAATGTCATGCCTTATGCTGCCAGCCACGGCCAAGCCATCGGTGTCGATCTGATCGGCATGGGCGCATCGGCCAAGCTGCCCGATTCGCGCGACGGCGCCTACTCGTTCGACACCCATTATCGCTATCTGGAGCAACTGCTCGCGCAGATGGGGGTGACCAAGGACGTGGTTTTCGTGACCCATGACTGGGGATCGAATCTGGCGTTCGAGTGGGCCATGAACCATCCCGGCGCTGTCGCGGGCATCGCCTACTGCGAGCCGGTAACGCCGCCGTTCGATTGGAGCGACTGGACGCCGATGATCGAGCCGCTGTTCCGGGGACTGCAATCCGAACAGGGCGAAGCCATGCAGCTTGCTAACAATGCGTTTGTCGAGGCGCTGCCGATGGGCGTGCTGCGCACGCTCGCGCCGGCCGAACTGGCAGCGTGGCGCCGTCCCTTCGAACAAGCCGGCGAAGACCGACGCCCGGCGCTCGACTGGCCGCGCCAAGTGCCGCTTGGCGGTGCCCGGCCCGACGTGCGCGAACGCGTGGAAGCGCATAGCGCGTGGATGGCGCGTAGCAGTATTCCCAAGCTGTTTATGCGCGGCGAGCCGGGTGCGCTCACCTTCGGCAAACGCCTGGAAGCGTTACGCCAGTGGAAAGAACAGAAGGAAGTCGCGGTGCGTGGCGTGCACTGGCTGCCGGAGGACGACCCGCACGCCATGGGCCGGGCGTTGAACGACTGGCTCGGCACGCTCGGTCGTTAGGCCGCGCGACATCCTCGTGTATGGCGCTGCGACGGGAGGCTTGCCTCACAGTCCCATACACCTTGCCTCATAAACCTTTTCTCAGGTCATCATGAAGATACTTGCAACATTGTTTCCGCAGTTCACGGCGATCGACTTGATCGGTCCGACCAACTGCTGGATGTTTATTCCTGGCGTAGAGATCCAGCTGGCGGCTGCGCGGCCCGGCCCGGTACGCACCGATATCGGGCTCGATATCGTGGCGACGCATGACTTTGACAGTTGTTTCCAGCAACCCGACGTGCTGTTGGTGCCGGGCGGCGGCGGCGGCGTGTTCCGCGCACTCCAGGACGACCAGTTTCTCGACCACCTCGCCCGCCTGGGCAAGGACGCGGGCTGGGTCACCAGCGTGTGTAACGGCTCGCTGCTGCTCGGGGCCGCAGGATTGTTGCGCGGCTACCAGGCCGCTTGTTACTGGTATTCGCGCGAATACCTGCGCCGCTTCGGCGCCGAGCCGGTCGACAAGCGCACGGTCATCGACCGCAACCGGGCTACCGGCGGCGGCATGACGGCCGGCATCGACTTCGGCTTGGAAATGATGGGCCTGTGGGGGGGCACGGCGGCCGGCCAATTGACCGAATTGAGCATGGAGTATGCGCCCCGTCCACCTTTCGGTACCGGCTTGCCTGAACTGGCGCCGCCCGAGATCCTGGCGCGGGCACGCGCGATCCTGGACATCGAAATGCCCAATGCATTGGTCGACCAAGCCGCTATCCGGCGTGGATTCATATAAGAACAACAGCGCCGCCGGATCCCGGCGGCATAACACGCCATATCTGGAGGGGACATAAGATGAAAATCAAAAACAATATTCACACAGGCGGCGCGCGCGCGTGGTCGCTTATCGCCGTATTCGCGGCTGCGTCGATGGCCAGTCCGGTCCAAGCCACCGAAAACGGCGGCTCGCAGTATCGTAACGGCGCCGAGGGATTTTTCGGCTGTTGCGCGCTGCCGCCACCCGGCATCTATGAGATGCTTTATGTGCAAAGGTACCGCGCGGACAAGCTCTACGGCGACCACGGCCAGGTGGTCTCGCCGCCCGGTTTCGACGTCGCAGCCAACGCCATCATCGTCCGCGCGCTGTGGGTCACCTCGGTCGAGATAGCCGGCGCCAAACTGGCGGCCCATGCGATTTTGCCGCTGGTCGACCTCGACCTGCAAATCATGCCAGGAATCGGGCAGCGTCACCGGGGTGCGGGCGACCTGACGATGGGCGCCGGCTTGGGCTGGCAACTGGGCCCGGCACTGCACGCGGTAGTGGCGCTCGACACCTACATACCCACCGGACGTTACCGGAGCACCGACATCGCCAATATCGGGCGCAACTATTGGGCGGTGCAGCCCATCGCCGCGCTGACCTGGCGCCAGCGCGAAGGACTGAACGCCGATGTCAAGGCGATGTGGACCATTAACGCCCGCAACAGCGACACCGATTACCGCTCTGGCCAGGAGGCGACCGCCGACTATTCGCTGGGCTGGGCGTTCGGCAATGGTTGGACGGTCGGGATCGGGGGGTACGCCTATCAGCAAGTCACCAACGACGAGCAGGGCGGTGCGACGATAGTTGGCAACAAGGGAAGAGCTTTCGCCATCGGCCCGGCGATCCAGTTCCAGGCCGCTAATGGATTCCAAATCAGCGCAAAGTTCGAACGCGAATCCAGGGTTCGCAACCGGCCAGGTGGCGAGAGCTTCTGGCTGAAGGGTATATTCCACTTCTGACTGCGAACGATAGCGATCGCGGGGCTCCAGGAAGGCCTGCCTTGCCAGGCAGGTCTGTTGCGCGGTGGCGCGTCACACCGCCCCAATTGACATCGCCGTCCCGGTCCAAGTCCTTAAAATAGCCTGTCATCCTGACAGGACTTCCCATGCAAATATCGCGGTCGATCGTATCGCGTGGAAAGCTACCACCCGCGTTTTCCCTAGCTTCGAGGCTTGGCGCGTGATCCCGTCAGAATGCGCGGGCCGAACGCCAGCACGACGTCGCGTACCAGGCCTGCGGAGCTGTGCGATCCCAGTTTCTCCTTCACGGCGGCGCGGTGCACGTCGACCGTTCGGGCGCTGATGTTTAGCTCGCGCGCGATGACCTTGCTGGCGTCGCCGCGCAGCATGCCGTCGAGCACCTCGCGCTCGCGCGGACTGAGTTGCTTGAGCCTTTCGCGCAGCTCGACCCGCTTGGCGCGCTCCGGAAAACGCTTTTCCTCCTCGCCCAGCACCAGCTGGATGCGGTCCAGTATCTGCTGCGAGTTGTACGGTTTTTCGAAAAAGTCGATGGCGCCGGCGCGCAGCGCCCGCACCGACATCGGAATGTCGCCGTGCCCGGAGACGAAGATGATCGGCAGCTCGCTGCCCAGCTCCTTCAACCGCTCCTGCAGCTGGAAGCCGCTGATTTCTGGCATGCGCACGTCCAGCACCAGGCATGCAGGAACCTGCGCGTCATAGGCGGCAAGAAACGCCGCTGCGCCGCCAAAGCAGGCAGTGCGGATATTCACCGAATTGAGCAGCCATGCCAGCGACGTGCGGGCGCCGTCGTCGTCATCGACGATATACACCACGGAAGTTTCCATCTTTTTCTTCTCCATCTCTGCGTCTCGACTACGTAATTTCCCTATCCGGACTGGCGTTCTGCCGCATTGCCCGGGGCTGGCGCGTCCCGTATTCTAGCCATAAACCCGCTGTGCACCGCCCACAACCACCCAGGAGACTTGCATGAGTACTGCCACCGTCAAACCCGCCGCTTCACCGGCCGCCCTGACCCCGCGCCAGACCGCCTTCCGCCATGCGATGGCGCATCTGCCCGCGGCCGTGTGTATCATCACCACCCATGGCAGCGCCGGCCGCTGCGGCATCACCGCCAGCGCCGTGTGCTCGGTCACCGACAGCCCGCCGACGGTGCTGGTCTGCATCAACCGCAACAGTGCCATGCACGACGTGTTAAAACAAAACGGCCACCTGTGCGTCAATGTGCTCAGCGGCGAGCACGAGCAACTGGCCATGCATTTCTCCGGCGCCACCAAGGTGGCGATGGACGAGCGCTTTACCTTCGACGACTGGCAGGCTGGCGTGTCTGGGCAGCCGGTGCTCGCCGGCGCGCTGGTCAAGTTGCAAGGGCACATTCAGGACGTCAAGGAGGTCGGTTCGCACTCGGTGCTGTTCGTCGAGCTGGACGATATCGACGTCAGGGAAGAGCGCGACAGCCTGATATATTTCAACCGCCTGTTCCACACCGTGCGTCCCACTCGCGCTGTCGCCTGATCGCGCCGCTCCCGCTCTAGAGCGCTCGCCGTTTTCCTATCGTTGCAGCAAAAAAGCCGGCCCTCCGCGTGAGCGGATGGCCGGGCGTGACGGCTGTGTAAATTGGATTCCGGCCATCGCCTAGCTGCAATCCGCAAACCCATCCTTACAGGTCCAACACCAACCGCGCCGAACGCGAACGCGACACGCACGCGCAGATCTGGTCGTTGGCCGCCTTTTCCTTCTTCGACAGGCAATGGTCGCGGTGGTCCGGCTCGCCTTCGAGCACGGCCACCACGCACGTGCCGCAAATGCCTTCCTTGCACGACGTGTCGAGCGTGATGCCGGCGCGCGCCAGTACGTCGACGATGCTGACACCCGGTGGCACCGCGAGCACTTGGCCGGAGGCAGCCAGCTCCAGCTCGAAGGCGTGATCCTCGCCAGACTTCGCCACAGGATCGGCCTTGAAGTGCTCCAGGTGGATCGCCTCCGACGGCCGGTCCATCGAGGCGCGCGCCACCACCTTGTCCATGAATTGCGCTGGACCGCAGGTGTAGACGTGCGCGGCGGGGCCGGTCGACGCCGCCGCCAAGCAGGCGTCCAGCACGGTGTCCATCGCCTCGGGTGCGACGCCGTAGTGGAAGCGCACGTTGGCGCCGAAGCGCGGCGACAGCAGCAATTTGGCGAACGCGGCGTCGGCTGCGCCGCGCGCAAAGTAGTGCAGCGTATAGCGCGCGCCGCTGGCGCTCAGCGCGTACGCCATGTTCAGCAGCGGCGTGATGCCGATGCCGGCGCCGAACAGCAGGTGTTCCGGCGCGCCCTCGTCGAGCGCGAACAGATTGCGCGGCGCGCCGATCTCCAGCACCGCGCCGGCCCGCACGTCGGCGTGCAGCGCGCGCGAGCCGCCCCGCGAAGTCGCTTCGAGCTTGACGGCGATCAGGTAGCTGGACCGGTCGGCAGGGTCGCCGCACAGTGAGTACTGGCGCACAATGCCGCCGGGCACGGTGACATCGACGTGGGCGCCCGGCGTGTAGCGCGGCAATTCGACGCCGGCCGGGTCGGTGAGTCGGAAGGCCAGGATGCCAGGCGCTTCCGTGGTGACGCTAGCGACGGTTAGTTTCATGGTCGCTCACAGCAAGAAACCGAGCGCGTTGAGCGCGTCCTGCGAATTCACCAGGCGCACCACCTTGCGCACCAGCCTCGGACCGTCCTCGGTCAGACGGATGCGGTGCGTCAGGTTGCCCGCGAACAGCGTCGTCGTGCCGCGCTTGTAGGCCGCCAGCAACTGGGCCGAGCGCAACTCGATCTCGTCGCTGTCGGACTCAACCAAGGTGAAACGCGAGATCGTGCGCACCGTCACGGCCGAATCGGCCGCTGACATCGAGAAGCCCGACGAAAAGCGCTCAATGCGCAGCTGGCGCATGCGGGCGTCGTCGTAGGCGTAGTTCAAGGTGCTGGCGAAGTCGGTGGTGTCCGGATCGATCGGTACCACGTAGTGGCCGTCGTCGGCCCACAGCTTGCCCCAGGCTTCGTAGTTTTTGCTGTCGAGCAGCTGGGCTTCGTGCCAGACGAAAGCGATGGCGCGGCCGATCGGCGTCTCAAGGTCGGCGGTTGGGAGGTTTTCGTTGTTCATTTGCTCATCATCCTTTTCCACATGGCATAGGCTTCGCGCATGCCGGTTTCGTCGGTCGAATGCGACACCTTGTCGCCGTTCTGGTCCTGCCACTCGCGGTTCAAGCCGCGATTGACGAGGATTGGCACGTCGCGTCCTGCACGCGAGCCGGCCTGCACGCGTTCCCACGCCTCGGCGTCGTCCGGGCTGCCGAAGCCGAACGGTCCCTGGAAATGCTCGTGGATGCGCAGCCGCTCGCGGTTGGCGATTTCCGGGCCGCCATCCATGCCCAGCGCCACGTGGCGGATCTCGGTCTCGTCAACGGCGACGGGGCGCAGCACGCGGAAGAACGACATCGACATGGCGACGTTCGGGAACAGGTTCAGGTTGAAGCCGGCGCCGTGCAGCGAGCGCACGATGCGGCGTACCTGCTCGGGCGGATAGTCCTTGGACAGCGCCTCCGTCACATGCGCGAAGCGCTCTTGCAACACCTCGGTTCCGTCGTCGATGTCAAGGTCGACGTGCTCGGGCACCATCACCATCACGCTGTGTCCATTGCCCAGCGAGCGGGTGATCGACTCGTCGTCGGTCATGAACGACAGCATCGCCGAGGTTTCGGCGTCGACCGATTGCAGGAAGGTCTTGTGCACCACCGGGAAGTGATAGCCGTCGGTGGTGTTCTCCAGCTGGATCTTCCAGTTGCCCTTAAAGCTGAATTTGTGCTCGCCCTGGGTCTTGACTGGGAAGCCGGCACCCTGTTTCATGAACAGGTCGATCCAGTGGCAAGCGTTGCCGAGGAAATCCTCCAGCGGTTCGATATCCTGGTTGTAGCTGGCGAAGATCATGCCGCTGTAGACGCCGACCTTCAGGCTTTTAAGCGGCAGGTCGGATTTCTCGATAACCTCCTCGTAACCGTCGGCGTAGGGCAGACCGCGCAGCTTGCCGTCCAGCCCATATGACCAGCTGTGGTAAGGGCAGGTGAAGCCGGTGGCGTTGCCCTTGGTTTTTTCACAGACGGTGGCGCCGCGATGGCGGCAGCGGTTTTCCAGCACATGGATGTTGTCCTGGCGGTCGCGCACCACGATCACCGGGTTGCGCCCCACGAAGGTCGCGCGGAAGTCGCCCGGCTTGGGCAGTTCGCTCACGTGGGCGACCCAGATCCAGGTCTGGCTGAAGATGCGGTCCATTTCCGCGTCGAAGATCTGCGGGTCGGTGTACACCGATGGATCTACCAAGGCGTCCTGCACCAGATCGGCGTAGGCGGAGTCCGGAGTGCGCGGATGGAAGCGTAAGGGGGCGTTCATGATTGCTCCTGTTGTTGGAATGAGACTGCGGTGTTGTTCAATGCCGTCTGCAGATGCAGCGCGAGGGCGCACAGGCGTTCGTCGTCGCCTTTGCGGCCGATCAGTTGCAATCCCGCCTTCGCGGGCGGTGCGCCGTCAGCGGCGGTGACGGGAATCGGGAAGCTCAGCGCCGGATGACCGCTCAGGTTGAAGGGGCGCACCAGTCGGCTCAAAGCTAATACCGGATGGCCGGCGGCAACCTCGGCCAAGGTGGGCGGCAGCGATGGTAACGTCGGCATCACCAGCGCGTCGACGCCGTCGAGCGCGAGGTCGATTTCCTCGGTGAAGGCGCGACGCACATCCTCGGCGGCCATCCGCGCGTCGTCGGTGGTGGCGCCGGCCGCTGTCAGCCGCGCAGCGACGTCGGCGCCGACATTGCCGGTGGCTAGCAGGTGGCCGAAGGCGGCCCAGGTCTCGATGTTGATGATCGCCACGCCGGCCTGGAATGCGGCTTGAAGGCCGGGCAGCGAACGCGCGGCGGTGTCCCAGCCGCTGGCGCGCAACGCGGCGGCCAGCGCCGCCTCGATGACGGCGTCGCTCCCGGTGGCGACCACCCCGATGCGGGCGCGTGCTTGCGGCGTTTTGGCCAGCGTCTCGTTGAAGTCGGGGGCGATGGCACGCATCACGCGGTTCAACACCAGCATGTCGTTGGCGAACGGGCCAACGCAATCGAGGCTGCTCTCGCGCGGCCAGGCGCCGACGCGGCTGACGCGGCCGAAAGTCGGCTTGAACCCGATCACGCCGCAGCAGGCGGCTGGCAGGCGGATCGAACCTCCGGTGTCGCTGCCGAGCGCCGCGTCCACTTCGCCGGCGCCGACGGCCGTCGCCGAGCCGCTCGACGAGCCGCCGGGGATCCAGTCCGGGTTTTGCGGATTGCGCGGCGTACCGGCCCAGGCGTTAATGCCGGTCATGCCGTAGGCCAGTTCGTGCATCGTGGTCTTGCCAGTGACAAGCCAGCCGTCGGCCAGCAGTTGGCGCACCACGTCGGCATGGTCGGCGGCCGGCGCGGCGTCAATCAGCGCGGCGCTGCCGCCGCGTGTGGCGTGGCCGGCGATGTCGATGCAATCCTTGATGGCGATGCTGCGGCCCTCGTTACGGCCCAGCATGAAGCGTTCGGTGAAGGCACTCATGCCGGTTGCTCCCCGGCCGCTTCGCGGTTCCACGGCACGCACTCCAGGCGTTCAGTGCGGAAGTGGGCGATCGCCCAGCGCCCGTCCGGCAGCGGCGCGAAGTCGATGGTCAGGCGCGCCGTGATGGCCTGCGCGGTTTCGTCGTCGTACGTGGACAGTTGCAGCATCAGCCATTGGCCTTGCACGCCGCCGTCCTCTTCGATACAGACCTGGTCGGAGGTCAGGAAATGGTGGTTGCGCTTGAAGTGCCGTGATGGCGCGAGATAGGCGCCGACGAAGGCGGCGATCGCGGCGCGGCCCTGGTGGCGGCCGAATTTCCCGGCGTACAAGGCGCCGATGCCTTCCCATACCGCGTCCTCGGTAAACAGGTCGGCCAGTCGCGGGAAGTTGCTGTCGGCGCAGGGCTGGTCGCATAGGTGCATGTAGCGCCCGAGCGTGTTGCGGATCTGCTGCTGCGCTTCGACGCGGTGCAGGCGCTCGGTCAGGGCTTGAACTTCGGTGGAGGGCATGGTGTCTCGCGATGTTGTTGTTGGGAGATGACCGCTTGATTCTATGACCGCGACTTGCATAGATCAAATTGATGTGCTGTATGATCTGCATCAATAGCATGGATTTTGGCGGGAAGATGACGACCTTCAACAACGTGGACTTGAACCTGCTGCGCGTCTTCCAGGCGGTATCGGAAGAGCGCAGCCTGACCTTGGCGGGGCACCGCCTGCATCTGTCGCAGCCGGCCGTCAGCGCCGCCGTCAGCCGGCTGCGCGAACTGTTCGGCGATCCGCTTTTCGTGCGCACCCGCGACGGCATGCAGCCGACTCCCGCCGCGCTGGAGCTGGCCAAGCCGATAAGCCGCGCGCTGCAAGCGGTGCACGAGGCGCTGCGCTACGCCGACGGTTTCGATCCGTCGGCCAGCACGCGCGTGTTCCGCGTTTCGATGACGGACGTGGCGGAGATGGTATTCCTGCCGCCGATCTGCGAGCAGTTGCGGGTGCTCGCGCCACAGGTGCAGTTGAAGGTGGTGCAAGTGCGGCAGGAGTCGATCGTCGAGGCGCTGCGCACCGGGCACCTCGATTGCGCGATCGGTAACCTGCCGGCGATTCGCGAAACCACCCGCCACGCCTTGTTGTTCAGTGAATCGTACTGCTGCCTGACGCGCCGCCGCGCTGGCCTGCCAAAGCGCCAAGCGCTGCGGCTTGACGAGTTTGAGGCCTTGTCGCACGTGCAGGTGCACTCGGCCGAGAGTAGCCACAGCCAGGTGGCCCAGGCTTTGCACGGGATGGGCGTGGAGCGCCGCGTGGCGCTGGAGATTCCGCATTTCTCGGTGCTGCCGCTGATCCTGGCGCAATCGGATCTGGCGGCCACGGTGCCGCTGCGGATCGGTCGTCTGTTCAACGCTGGCAAGCAGTTCAACGTCTACGACTTACCGGTCGCACTGCCGTCGGTGGAGATCATGCTGCACTGGCACGAGGAGTTCGACAACGACCTCGGCGGGAAATGGTTGCGCCAACTGGTGCAGGACCTGTTGCAGGGCTACGGGCGCAACTCGTGATCGTCATCGGCCGCAAGCAGCGGCAGCGCGAAGCGGAATATCGCACCGCCGGGTGCTCCCTGTTCGGCCCAGATATCACCCCGGTGGCGGCCGATGATGTTTTTGCACAGCGCCAGCCCGATGCCGTTGCCACTGACCTTGGAGGTGAAGAAGCCGTCGAACAGCCGCTCGTGCAGGGCCGCATCGATGCCGTCGCCCTGGTCGCGCACCGATAGCAGCGCGCGCCCGTCGTCGTGCTGGCACCAGATGCTGACTCGGCGCCGCGCCGCCGGCGCACGCTGCATCTCCTCGATGGCGTTGAAGGCGAGATTCAGGATCACCTGGCCGATCAGCACCTTCTCGCAGTTGACCATCAACGGACGCGGGGCGAAGTCGAACGCCAGCCGCACACCCGCTTCGGCGGCTTTCAGTTCGATAAAGTAGCGCGTGTCGGCGAGGATGGCGTTGAGGTCCGCCGGCGCCTCGGTTTGCTCCAGCTTCACCACGTAGGCACGCACGCTCTGGATGATGGCGCTGGCGTGGTCCACCTGGCGAGCGGCCGAGTCAAGGCCGAACCGAACGTCGTCGCGCGCGATCTGCGCGCCGCGCAGGCGCATGCCGATGCCCTCGATGTAGTTGCGGATCGCCGCCAGCGGCTGGCTAAGTTCATGGGCGATAGCTCCCGCCATCTCGCCCATGGCGTTGTGGCGCGCCAGGTATTCCAGTGCGGCTTGCTGGTCGCGCCGCGCGCGCGCCGACTCGACCTGTTCGGTGACGTCACGGAAGTGCAGCAGGTGGCCTTTCAGATCGCCCTCGATATCGATATGGCGGCAGGTGCCCTGGAACCAGCGCTTCACATCGCCGTCGAGCACCGTCGAAAAGCTCAATGACAGCGATGGCCCATCCGGCAAGGCCAGCGCCTGCACCCGTTCCAACTCGTGGCGCGAGTCGGTCGCGCACAGCGCCGCCAGCGAGGGCAGCGACGCTCCGGTGGCGGGATCGAGCCGCAACAGCTGGCGTCCGGCCGCGCTTAGGTACTCGAAGCCAGCGTCGGGCGCCAGCACCGCTAGGCCCTCGTCCGAATCCTGCAAGAATTCCTTGATCCGGCTCTCCAGCCGCTTCATTTGGCGCCTGGCCTGCTCCTCGCGCGCGATGTCGCGGAACTGCACCATGATTACGTCGTGGTTGGAAAGGCGGACCAGGGTGGCCACCGCCTCCGACATGATTTCCTCGCCCTGTTTGCTGCGGTAGCACCATTCGATGACGTTGATGCCGCGTTCGACCGCGCCTTGCAGCCACCGGTGGCCCACATCGCGGCCGTACTGCTCCGCGCGCGCGCTCATGTCCGGCGCCTTCAGCGGCAACAGTTCGTCGAGTGTGAACCCGAGCACCGAACAGGCGGCGGGATTGGCCCACAGAATGGATTTGGTTTGCGCGTCATGCACGATGATGCAGGAGGACATGGCCTCCACCATGCGCTGGAAGTCGCCCAGTTCGAATTGCGCCATGACCCGTCCTTTCGCAGTGAGCTTACCCATGTGAGCACACATTATAGGGTTGAGCGCGCGGAAGGCCGCCATTACGTATTTTCTTTAGGTGCCACCGTCATTCCACCTAGCGCCACCGGAATCATCCCGATTGAAGCGCATCGGCGTCCTCCCTACACTGGCATCAGCCGTCCGCGCCACGCCACATAATCAGGAGACCACCATGCTAGCAGTACACGCCGAAGCACCGTCCATCGCCGCCGCTTCCGACGGCCACGCCGAAACCCTCGATCAACTGCTGGCCGACATCCGCCTGCGCCATGCCGAATTCGCCAGCCTGCGCCACGTGCCGCGCGACGTCATCGACCGCCTCAAACAGCAGGGCGTGTACCGCGCCGCCACGCCGGCCTGTTTCGGCGGCAGCGGCATGAGCCCGAGCGACTTCCTGGCACTGGTCGAGCGCATCTCACAGGCCGATGGTTCGGTGGGCTGGGTGGCCAGCTTTGGCTCCGCTTCGATCTACTTGGCCGCTCTGCCGAAGGCGACGCAGGCCAGTATGTACGCCGACGGTCCGGACCTAGTATTCGCCGGCGGCCTGTTTCCGATCCAGCCGGCAATCCAGGTCGACGGCGGCTGGACCGTCAACGGCACCTGGAAGTTCGCCAGCGGCTGCAAGGGCGCCGACGTGCTGGGCGTGGGCATTGGCACCGCCACGCCGGGCCAGCCGGGCGGAAAGCCGCGCACCGCCGTGCTGCCGCGCGGCCAGGTCGAGATCATCGACAACTGGGACGTGGTCGGCCTGTGCGGCACCGGGAGCCATGACTTGCGCGTGGATTCGCGCTTCGTCGCCGACGATTGGACCTTTGTGCGCGGCGGCGAGCCGATGATCGACGAGCCGTTGTACCGCTATCCGACCATCGCCTACGCGGCGCAGGTGCTGGCCGTGGTCAATCTGGGCATTGCGCGCGCCGCCATCGAGGAGATCAACACCATGGCTGGCGGCCGCGTCGCCATCACCGGAGCGCCCAAGCTGGCCGACCGCTCCTACGTGCGCATCGAGGTGGCCAAGGCCGAGGCACGCCTGCGCGCCGCACGCGGCTTCTTCTACGATATCACCGGCGAGGTGTGGAACACAGTGCTGGCGGGCGACCCGGTCACACCGTCCCAGGTGGCGATCCTGCGCCTGGCGGCGGTCGACGCCGCGCGCGCCGGCGATTCGGTCACGCGCCACATGTACGGCCTGGCCGGAACCACCGCCATCTACAGCAGCCACCCGCTGCAGCGCTACCTGCGCGACGCGGCTGTTGTACGGCAGCACGCCTTCCTCGGCGAGGGTATCTATGACGGCGCCGGCGCCGTCGCGCTGGGCGTGCAGCCGATGCCAGGCTTCCTTTAATTTCTCAAAATACACTGGAGACATCAATGACCGACACCCGAAAAGATCCGCTGCGCGTTTTATTCTGCATCGGCGTCACGCAAAACTTCTTCGATCTGCCGGAAACCGATATCGGCGCCGTATGGAAGGGCTACGGCGAGATGATGAGCGCGATGAACGTCATGCCCGGCGTGACCATCCTCGGCACCATGGACGATGATCGCACGATGGTCGGCGCGTCCGAATCCTGGCCGTGGACCGTCTACATCATGGCCGATGTGGCTGATCTCGACACCGTCGTCGCCGCATGCAACCTGTTCCGTACCGTGAAGGTGGGCGATTATCGCCTCTGGAAGTTCGGCAAGATCGAAGCGCGCATCGGCCGCGCCCTGATCATCCAGGGAGGCTAGGCCATGGATGACAGAAAAGTAGCGTTGGTGACCGGCGCGGCGCGCGGCCTGGGTGAGTTGATCGCGCGGCGGCTGCATGCTGCCAGCTACCGTGTGGCGCTGGCCGACCTGGACGTGGCGATGGCGCAAGCTGTCGCCGACAGCCTCGATGACAGTGGCGACACCGCGCTGGCACTGCGTCTCGATGTGCGCGACAAAGCTGGCTTCGAAGCGGCCGCCGCACTGCTGGAACAGCGCTGGGGCGGCGCCCACGTCTTGGTTAACAACGCCGGTCAATCTCGCGTGGCGTCGCTGATGGAGATCTCCGCCGACGAATTCGACGCCGTCGTCGCCGTCAACCTGCGCAGCGTGTTCCTGGCGTGCCAAGTGTTCGGCCAGGCATTCGCGCGGCGGGGCTACGGCCGCATCGTCAACGTCGGCTCGCTTGCCGGCCAAACCGGCGGCACCGCCACCGGCGCCCACTACGCGGCGGCCAAGGGCGGCGTGCTGACCCTGACCAAGGTGTTCGCGCGCGAACTGGCCGCAAGCGGGGTGACGGTCAACACCATTTCTCCCGGCCCGCTGGACCTGCCCATCGTGCATGAAACGGTGCCGGTTGAGAAGATGGCCGCGATCACGCAAACCATCCCGGTGCGCACGCTCGGCGACGCCGGCTTCATCGCCGACGCCGTCGTGCTGCTGGCCGATCCTGCCGCCGGTTCCGCCACCGGCGCCTGCTGGGACATCAACGGCGGCTTGTTCATGCGCTGAAGGGACCTATCATGCCAACCATCCACGCCTTCATCATGGCCGGTCATCCGCATGGACCGAAGCAGCGCCTGATCGCCGCGCTGACCGAAGCCGTCGTCGACTCGGTCGAGGCGCCACCGGCGTCGGTGTGCGTGATGCTGACCGAAGTGCAGCACGAGCATTACGCGGTGGCCGGCAAGCCGGCGCCGGGACCGCGCGCGGTGTTGCAGGCCTTCCTCATCGCCGGGCGCAGCGACGCGCAGAAAGCGAAGCTGATCGCGCGTCTGACGGCGGCCACCGCCTCCATCGGCGTCGCCCCTGAAGTGGTGCGGGTGTTCATCCAGGACCTGCCCAACAGCGACTTCGGGCTCGGCGGCGTGACGGCGGCGGCGCTCGGACGCGGCATCGACCGCGCCGCCTTGTTGAACCAGCATTGACGGGAGTGGCCATGGAACTGCGGCATCTGAAATACTTTCACGCGGTCGCCGAGACGCTCAGTTTCAGCCGCGCCGCCGAACGGCTGCACATCGCGCAGCCGCCATTGAGCCGGCAGATCCGCCAGCTTGAGGAGCTGCTCGGTGTCGAATTGGTCGACCGCGACTCACGCCCCATCGCACTGACGGTGGCCGGCAAATTTTTCTACGAGCAGACTTGGCAAGTGATGTCGCGCTTGCGCGAGATCGAGGACGGCACGCGCCTACTGGCGCGCGGCCAGCGCGTCTGGTTCGGCGTCGGTTTCGTACCGTCGGTGATGTGCGGCTTGCTGCCGGACCTAATACGCCAGTTCCGCGCCGCCGAGCCGGAGGTGGAAACCGGCTTCACCGAGTTGTTGACGGCGGAGCAGGGGGCCGCGCTCAAGCTGGGGCGCATCGACGTCGGTTTCGGCCGCCTGCCGATCGACGATCCCGACATCACCTGCGTCACGCTGCTGCGCGAGCCGCTGTTGGCGGCGCTGCCGGCGTCCCACCCGTTGGCCGAGAGGATGGCGGTGCGCCTTGCCGATCTGGGGCGTCAGGCGCTGGTCGTCTATCCGGCCCGTCCCCGTCCGGGCTACGCCGACCAGGTGCTGGAGCTGTTCGCGCGCCACCGCGTTCGCCCGGCCGAGGTGCGCGAGGCCAACGAGATGCAGACCGCGCTGGGGTTGGTCGATGCTGGCATTGGCGTGGCGCTGGTGCCGGCGTCCGTCGCCCATGGCCGCCGTGGCAGCGTGGTGTTCCGTCCCGTGCTGGAGGCCGATGCCATCTCGCCCGTCATCATGAATTTCCGCCGTGGCGACGAGGGGCTAGTCCTGGCGCGTTTTCGGACGATGGCAGCGGAACTCCTATCTGAACAAGCGATCAATGTTGCAGAAATGCATGCCGCAAGTGCGCAACCCCCGCCGCAAAAGCGGGCGAGCCCGTTGGTAGCCGTTTGAAAGTCGGGTTATTAGGGCGCGAAGGCGCGCGAACCCTTTCTAATCCAGCCTGTTTGTTTGCGCTGCGGCGCTCGATCCGCGATGCGCCGTCGCCTCGCGGGCGTTTGCGCGTGCGTACCGGTCCACATCCTCGTCTTATACCTTGCGGGTATGGCACTTGCCTCCATCGGTCTTGGACGCGGCGCGCGCTTGTTCCTAATATGGTTCGAACATAACAAGGAGCGCCATGAGCCATACCAACATCGGGATCGCCAGCGTCGACGTGCTGCTGCTCGACCTGCCCACCATCCGCCCGCATCAGCTGTCGGTCGCCACGATGCGGCGCCAGAAGCTGGTTTTGGTGCGCATCCGCGCCGAAGACGGTGTCACCGGCTGGGGTGAGGCTACCACCATCGGCGGCCTGGCCTACGGCGAGGAGAGCCCGGACAGCATCTGCGTCAACATCGAAACCTATATGCGACCTTTGCTGACCGGTGCCGACGCCACCAGTCCCAACGCGCGCATGCGCGACTTGCGCGACAGCCTTCAGGGCAACCGCTTCGCCCTGTGCGCCATCGAAACCGCGCTGCTG
The DNA here is from genome assembly GCA_024123915.1 of Oxalobacteraceae bacterium OTU3CAMAD1. Lineage (NCBI taxonomy): Bacteria > Pseudomonadati > Pseudomonadota > Betaproteobacteria > Burkholderiales > Oxalobacteraceae > Oxalobacteraceae bacterium OTU3CAMAD1. Next base: position 608,589 of record CP099650.1, read on the forward strand.
GACGGCCAGGCTCGGCGCCTCGGCGTGCCGCTGTCGGACTTGTTCGGCGGGCGCGTACGCGATAGCTTGCCGGTGGCGTGGACCCTGGCCAGCGGCGACACCGGACGCGACATCGCCGAAGCCGAGGAGATGCTCGACCGCCGCCGCCACAACGTCTTCAAGCTCAAGATCGGCGCGCGCGAGGTGCGCGCCGACGCCGCCCACGTCGCGGCGATCAAGCGTGCGCTGGGCGACCGCGCCAGCGTGCGCGTCGACATCAACCAGGCCTGGAGCCAGACCGACGCCATGCTGGGCATGAGCCTGCTAGAGCACGCCGGCGTTGATCTGGTCGAGCAGCCGATCGCCGCGCACGACCACGAGGGCATGCGCCGCCTGCGCGACATGAACCGGGTGCCTTTGATGGCCGACGAGGCGTTGCACGGTCCATTGGATGCCTTCCGCATCGCCGAGCGACGCGCCGCCGACGTCTACGCCGTCAAGATCACCCAGTCTGGCGGCTTGCGTGCCGCGCAGCAGGTGGCGGCCATCGCGGAGGCGGCTAACATCGGCTTGTACGGCGGCACCATGCTGGAGGGAGCGGTCGGAACCGTCGCCTCGGCGCAGCTGTTCGCCACTTTCCCGGATCTGGCGTGGGGCACTGAGCTGTTTGGACCGCTGCTGCTGACCGAGGACATTCTGCGCACGCCGCTGGTTTACCAGGATTTCGCGCTCCGCCTGCCGTCCGGCCCGGGCCTGGGTATCGACATCGACGAAGAAAAGTTGCAATTCCTGCAGCGCCAGTACAACACTAACCATTGAAACGGGGAGCACACCGATGCTGTTCAAAGTAAGCATGACCGTCCGACTGCCGCATGCGATGCCGGCCGACGAAGCGGCCCGCCTCAAGGCAACCGAACGTGAAGTAGCGCAGGGCCTGCAACGCAGCGGCAAATGGCGCCACCTGTGGCGCGTGGCCGGCCAGTATGCCAACGTCAGCGTGTTCGACGTCGACAGCCCGGCGGAGCTGCACGATTTGCTGGGAACACTGCCGCTGTTCCCCTACATGGAGATCGGGGTCGAGGCGCTGTGCCGCCATCCTTCCTCGATCCACGAAGACGACCGCTAAGCCATCAACAATTTCAACAAGGGACCCACCATGGACAAGAACGCCATCGACGCGCTGCTGCGCAAAATCGAAAGCACCGAAAAGGACCACGGCAACCTGCGGGTGCAGACCATCGTCAACCGCATTGTGCGCGACCTGTTCGCTACCATCGAGGAGCACGACGTTCAGCCGCACGAATTCTGGAGCGCGATCAGTTATCTGACAGAGGCGGGCAAATCGGGCGAATACGGCCTGATCGCCGCCGGCCTGGGGCTGGAGCACTTCCTCGACCTGCGCATGGACGAACAGGAGGCGCGCCAGGGCGTCAGCGGCGGCACGCCGCGCACCATCGAAGGGCCGCTGTACGTGGCCGGCGCGCCGGAGACCAATGGCCTGGCGCGGCTCGACGTCGACGAGCAGCCGGGCGAGGTGCTGTTCATGCAGGGGCAGGTGCGCGGCGCCGACGGCAAACCGCTGGCCGGAGCACTGGTCGAGGTCTGGCACGCCAATCACCTTGGCCGCTATTCCTTCTTCGACCCGAGTCAAAGTGCCTACAACCTGCGCCGCGCCATCCGCACCGACGCCGACGGCCGCTATCGCCTGCGCAGCCGGGTGCCGGTCGGCTACAGCGTGCCGCCGGACGGCGCCACCGAGAAGTTGCTCAAGGCGCTGGGACGTCACGGCACGCGTCCGGCCCACATCCACTTCTTCGTCACTGCGGTGGACCACCGCAAGCTGACAACTCAGATCAACATTGATGGCGACCCCTACCTCTGGGACGATTTCGCTTTCGCCACGCGCGAGGGACTGGTGCCGGCGATGACCAAGGTCACCGACCCGGCGGAGTTGCGCAGCCACGAGGTGGAACAGCCGTTCTATTCGATCGACTTCGACTTTGACCTGCACGCGCAACGCGATGGCCTGCCGGCGGACCAGATCGAGCGCGTCCACTTCGTCGCCTGACGGAGCGCGCGATGCCGATACTCGATTTCGGCGATCGCCAGATCGCCTATACGCTGCAAGGACCCGCCACGGCACCGGTGCTAGTGCTGTCCAATTCCCTCGGTACCACGATGTCGATGTGGGACGCGCAAGCCGACGCGCTGGCGCCAGACTACCGCGTGCTGCGCTACGACACGCGCGGCCACGGCGGCTCGGGTATAGGCGCCGATCCAGCCGGCGGCTATACGCTCGCGGAGCTGGGCGGAGATGTCCTGCGGCTGCTGGATGGCCTGGCGATCGGCCGCGCGCACTTTTGCGGCATTTCCATGGGTGGGCTGACCGGCCTGTGGCTAGGCGTGCACGCCGGCGACCGTCTGCACAAGCTGGTGGTCGCCAACAGCGCGGCGCGCATCGGCGCCACACAGGTATGGCGCGAGCGCGCCGCGCTGGTGCGCTCGTCCGGCATGGACCAGGTGGCCGATGGCGCTGCGGGACGCTGGTTCACGCCGGGCTACGCGGCCGGGGCGCCGCGAGTCGTCGCTGGGCTGGTCGAAGGCTTGCGCCGCACCACGCCCGCCGGCTACGCGGCCTGCTGCCTGGCGCTGGCGGCGGCCGACTTGTCCGACCAGATCGAAGCGATCGGCACGGCCACCTTGCTGGTGGCGGGCGCCGGCGATCCAGTGACAACCGTCGCCGACGCCGACTTCCTGCGCAAGCGTATCCCCGGGGCCGCCATGGTCACGTTGCAAGCCTCGCACCTGTCGAACATTGAGGCTGCGGACGCCTTCACCAATGCGCTGCACGCCTTCCTGGATCGATAGCCGGCACGCTAACCACACCACAAATAATAAAACACACAACGGAGACAACCATGGATCAAGTCCTCATCGAAACGGCGGCCAGCCGGCCTGCGACCGCCCGCGACAACGACCACGCGCTATACCGCAAGGTCACTTTGCGCATCGTTCCCTTCCTCTTCATCTGCTATGTGGTCTCTTTCCTCGATCGCATCAACATCGGCTTCGCCCAGCTTCAACTGAAGCACGACCTGGGCTTCAGCGACGCCATGTACGGCCTTGGCGCGGCGGTGTTTTACATCGGCTACGTGCTGTTCGAAGTGCCGAGCAATCTGCTGCTGGCGCGGTTCGGCGCGCGCAAGACCTTCGTGCGCATCATGCTGCTCTGGGGCGCGGCCTCGGTTGGCATGATGTTCATCTCGACGCCGACGCAGTTTTATCTGCTGCGCTTCGCGCTGGGCGTGTTCGAAGCCGGCTTCTTCCCCGGCATCGTGCTTTATCTGACCTATTGGTATCCGCCGCTGCGGCGCGCCTCGGTCCTGTCATACTTCTTCGCCGGGGTTGCGGTCGCCGGCATCGTGGGCGGCTTGGTCTCGGGATGGATACTGCGCGATCTGGACGGCGTGATGGGCCTCAAGGGCTGGCAATGGATGTTCTTCCTTGAGGGCTCGCCGGCGCTGCTGCTGGCGGTGATCGCGCACCGCTGGCTGAGCGACTATCCGGAGGATGCCGTCTGGCTGTCCCAGTCCGAGAAAGCGCGTCTGGCGGCCAATCTGGACCACGGCGGCAGGGCGGCCCATCGCGGCGGCGCCACGCTGGCGGCGTGCCTGCGAGACCCGCGCATTTATCTGTTCTCGCTGCCGTATTTCGCCGTCACCGGCGCGGCGCTGACCTTGAGCTTCTGGATGCCGCTGATGATACGGGATTTCGGTGTCAAGGACGTGGTGCTGGTCAGCCTGTATTCCGTGATTCCCTACACCATAGGCGCGATCGGCGTGCTGCTGCTGGCGCGCAGCGCGGACCGCGACGGCCGCCATGCGCGCTACTTTGCCGGCTGCGTGGTCGCCGGCGCGCTGGCGTTGGCCGCGCTGACCACGCACCCGACAAACCTGGCGCTGGCGCTGGGATTGTTGTCGGTGGCGGCGGTGGGGCTGTATTCGGCATTGCCGATCTTCTGGGCCATTCCGACGGCGCACCTACCGCCCGACATGCGTGCCGGTGGCATAGGACTTATCAGCAGTCTTGGCACCAGCGCAGGCATCGCCGCGCCATGGGCCATCGGCCGTATTAAGACAGCTACGGGCAGCATGGACCTGGCGCTGCTGGGATTGGGCGTGCTGCTGGTTCTCAGCGCCGTGGTTTTGATGGCGGCGGGCCGCCGCGCGCGCAAGGGGACCGTATGAAGCAGTTCCCGATATTGGCGATGACGATGGCGATGGCTGCGGCGGTACCCGCGCATGGGCAAGACAGCGTCGCCATGTCCGGCATCCTCGACACTTACCTCGACGCCAGCCGCGCAGGCGACGCCCACGCGACACGCGTGCAAAGCGGCGGCATATCCGGTTCGCGCATCAGCTGGCGCGGCGGCGAGGACCTGGGTGGCGGCAACCGCGCGATCTTTCTGCTGGAGGCGGGCATCAACATGGACGATGGCAGCTCGGGACAGGGCGGTATCCTGTTCGGCCGCCAGGCATGGGTCGGGCTGGCCGGCCCGGCGGGGGAACTGACGCTAGGGCGCCAGTATTCGCCGAACTTCTACACCATCGTGACCTATGGCCTAGGCGGTGGTCTCGCATGGGGCAACGCGTCGAACTACTTCACGGACAATTCGCCGTTGCGCGTCAACAACGCCATCAGCTACGCGTCACCGTCGATGGCCGGTTTCAAGGTACGCGCCTTCATGACATTGGGTGAGAACACCACCCAGCCGGGCGGCACCAACATCGGCGCCATCCACAGCGGTTCGCTGCAGTACGACAGCGGCCCGCTATCGGCCGGTATCGCCGTTGAATCGCGCAAGACGGCGCTCGCTAACACCGAGCGCTTTTACGCGGCCGGCGCCAGCTACCGCTTCACGGGCTTCAAGCTGGGCATTCTCGGCCAGGGACGGCGTGACGATATCGGCGCCACCGCCAGCGACGCCATCGAGCTCGGGGTGTCCATCCCGCTTGGAATGGGCTCGCTGTTGCTCGATGCCGGCCGTTTCCGACACCGGGATGTGACGGACGGCGACGCCACGGCGCTGAGCGTGCGCTACGACCATAATCTGTCGAAGCGTTCAATGATCTACGTGGGCGCAGCGCAGATCCGCAACCAGGCACGCGCGCGGTTCGGCATCAACGGCAACACCGGTCCGGCTTTGGCGGTTTCGCCTGGCGCGGATCCACGCTCCGTGATCCTGGGCGTACGCCACCTCTTTTAAGGCGATTCTGGCCGTCGGTCAGATCCGAAATTCGCGAACCTGAAGCGCTACCGGCGGTTGATACGCGGAGGCGCTCTTACGTGGCGCGAGTGCAGGTCTTGTGCGAAAAGAGTTGCCCGTCGTGACAGCCGTCATTCCACTCTGCCCAAAGCCGTCGTGCGCGGCCAACAGTTCGCCGATCACGGACGTGCGATCTGCGTTTTACGGATAATGCGTCGGAGCAGCCACTGTCAAAGCTTATGACAGGTTTGCCACATCCAATTCAATAACTCGAGACAAAGTATCGATAACAATGTGAGCTCAATCAACAGAGCACGAAGCCGGATACCTGTGATGAAGTAAGGCTCGCCATGCGATAGTCCCCGAATGCGTCGGCCAATGTCTTGATGCGGGATTTGTCGGATTGCTCGCTGCGTTTCGTTGGCAGCACTTCAGTTTCGAAGCGATCCAGCACGTCTTTGATGAGTGTTGCCTCGGCCTCGTTTCGTGACACGAACACGCCCCGGACCATTTCTGATTCAATGACCGTTGCCCACTCTTCGGCCGCAATCAGCGAAGTGAAGGTCTTCGTCTGGGTCGGATAGCCCCGCTTACGGATTTGCACGTGGTACTGCTTGTCGCCTTTTTTACGGATCGTTGGCATAAAAGTCTGCTGCAAGTTCGGAAAGCAGCAGTGTGCCAAATTTGTGCCAATAAATGGGAATTTTCTATGTACGCGAAGCGGCTGTTGATGCTATTTTGGGCCTCCGAAGCCAAGGGTCGTGGGTTCGATCCCCGCCAGCCGCACCAGAATTCTCTCAGTAAAATCAATACGTTAGCCTGTCGATGTACTCTTTTCGAGCGGCGTCACCGGCACCGCCGTCCTCCAATCATTTTTGCGCCAACACCTCCGCCAACTGCCGCTGTGCGTGCGCGGGCGATATTTTTGGATTGTTGAAGTAGTCGGCGACGATATCGATCCATCCCTGCGACATTTGCGGCGGCATTAGCATCGATTGCGCGAACACCTGCCCGTGCTTGCGCGAAATTAGATCCAGCCCAATCTTCCCGCACGTATCGAGATTATCGCGCTGGATGTCGGTGCGCGGCGGAATCGACCCCTTGATCTTGTTGAAGGCGAGCTGGTTGTTGACGTTCATGATCTGGCGCGCGAAGAGCCGCTGGGAACGTCGCACCTGCTCGTTGCTTGAGACCGGAAAGGCGAAAGCGTCGATCACCACGAAATAAATCGAATTCGTCCCTGGCGCCAAGGTGCAGCGGAAATCCTTGTCGACCACCAGCCCGGCCTCCTTCAACTCCCCCTTCGCATAGTCGCCCATGAACTGCATGCCCGCCCGGCCCCGTCCGACCGAGAGGGTCGCGTCGACCCAGGTTTTGCCGCCCCGCGCGGGATCGACGAAGACGCTTAAGCGCCGCAGGATGTCCAGCGCTTTCAGCATCGCCGGGTCCATGGCGGCGTTCGAATCGCCACCGGCCAACAGGCGCGTATAACCTTCGGCGCCATAGACGGAATAGACGATGTCATTGAAGAGCAGGGAGATTTCCCACGCTCCCGATCCGAGTGCGATCGGTATATAACCGGCTGCCTTGATTTTGGCGGCACTGGTCAGAACGCTGTCCCAGGTCGTCGGCGGCGGCAATTTCAACTGATCGAATATCTTCTTGTTGGTCCAGACCCAGTTTTCGGCGTGGATGCTGACCGGCGCAAAATAAATGTGTCCCTTGTAGCTGATGTGGTTGACCAAATTCGGGGGCAGGAAATCGCGCCAATGATCGGCGGCCGCGATTTCTTCGATATCCTCGATGACCCCCATCGACGCCAGCTCCATGCTTTCCCCGTTGGCATTCCACTGAATGACGGCGGGAGGATAGCCGTTGGCGATCATGTCGGTGGCCAAGCCGTTTTGCGCCAGCTTGTTCTTGGACGGCATATCGACCCATTTGCCGCCCATTCCCTTCCAGGCGTCGCGATAGACGTCGAGGGCCTTGCGCTCGCTTGGCGAAATCCAGTAGTGCGCCACCTCCACCGACGGTTGAAACGCGCCCGTCCCGGGCTTGGGAACCGATGGCGGCTCCGCGCGGGCGAGCGGCGTGAGGCACATCGCAAGCATCAAGCTTGCGTATCCCGGGAATAGAGGGTGTCTGCGTGTCGTCATGGTCGAACCTGCTCCGTCATGAAATGACCAAGGCCGCGTCCAGGCCAAGGGTCGCGATGTCGAATGGCTGCGGCTGTGCGTAGAAATAGCCCTGCGCGATGGGGCAACCGGCCTGCCGCAAGAACTGGACATGCTCCTCCGTCTCCACGCCTTCGGCAACGCAGCTTTTTCCCAGACTGGCGGCGAGATCGATCATGGCTTTAATGATCTGCTCCGATTTGACGTCCTTGCCGATTTCGGAAACGAAGCTGCGGTCGATTTTGATGTCGTCGAAATGAAAGTTCCTGAGGTTGGTCAGGGAGGCGAAACCGGTCCCGAAATCGTCGAGCGCGATCGACACGCCCCGTTCACGCAGCTTGAGGACGGTCGCCAGTATCTGTTCCGTATATTTGTTCACAAAAACGTCTTCGGTGATTTCGATGGCGAGATCGTTCCAGTCGAGCGCGTAACGGGTCACCGCGTTCGCCAGCATGAAATAGCCGGCATCGGAAATGAGGGCGATTTCCGGCATGTTGATGGCCACGGTTCCGCAATCGAGGCCGGCATCGCGCCAGGCGCGGATGTCGCGGGCCACCCGGTTCACGACAATCTCGGTCATCGCTGTCATCGATGACGCCGTGTCGAGAAGATGCAGGAAGCGTCCCGGCGGCAGAACACCGAGCTGCGGATGGCGCCAGCGCACCAGCGCCTCGAACGCCAGATGCTGGCCCGTTCGGAGGTCGATCTTGGGTTGGTAATACACGAGGAACTCGTCGTCTTCGACCGCCTTGAACAGGGCGGCTCGCAGCTGGCTTTCCGCAAGGCGGTCGGCCATCATTGCCGCGTTGAAGATGATCTGGCTGTTGCGTTCCGTTTTCGCGGCGTACAGCGCCAGATCGGCGCATCGGATGATGGCTTGGGCGTCGGCGCCGTGATCGGGGAACACGGCGCCCCCAATGCTGGCCGAGATGCGATGGGTGTGTCCTTCAAAGCTGAACGGAGTGAACAGGCTTTCGAGGATGCGTGCGGCAAGCACCCCGGCGTCCGCGTTGTCCGCGAGGTCGGGCACCAGGATCGCGAACTCATCGCCGCCCAGGCGCGCGGCGATGGCGCCGGCTTCCACGGTCGAGGCGATGCGCCCCGCCACTTCCATTAGCAAGCCGTCGCCGGTTTGATGCCCGAAGGTGTCGTTGACCGCCTTGAAATCATCGAGATCGATCAGCAGAAGTGCGAACGAACCATCCATTGGATATCCGTCAGCCGAATATCGGGGCGCGACCAGCCCGGCGAGCGTTTGATTGAACGACCTGCGATTGCAGAGACCGGTCAGGCTATCCTTGTTGACGAGAACCGACAGCTCATGTTCGAAGACTTTCTTCTTTTCGTACTCGATGCGCAGTTTCTTGAGCAGCGGGAAAATCATCAGCGCGCCGACGACGCACAGTGCGATCAACAGCGACAGGATCAACAAAGCGCTGATCCGCTTGGCCGCGACGATGCTCTCCTGGCTTTTGTTGAACGATTGCGCGACCTCCAGTTGAAAGCCGCGCATGATGGCGCCGTCCGACGCTGCCGCGAAATCGATGGGCCCCCAAAAGGAGTAGTGCTTGCTGCGGCTGACGTTGTCGAACTTGCTCAGTTTTTCCGCCCTGTCGATGAAGCTGCGCAGACGAATGTCGAGATCGCTTGGCTTGGCGCCCATGTCCAACTGCAGGCGAAGGCGCTGCAGTTGCGCGCCGGTGTCCCTGATTTTTGCGATCTGCTGGATCATGTCCTCGATCATGTGTTCGAGCACATTAGCCGGCACGACGTCGGCCGTGGAGCCGCGCATCAATGCGCGCGCGGTGCCTTTGAGTTGCTGGAACTCGATAAATTGATTACTGGTGAGGAAACTGATGTTTTGCTGAACGGAATGACGTTCAAGAACGGTCTGCATGGAGGCATAAATGATCAACATGATGATGATGACCGCCGCCAATGTGCCCAGATAGTAATGGGAGATGGTCTTTATGTGCCGATCGAGCGAGTAATGATTTTTATTGAGATCGCCGAGGCTCATGGTGTGTCCTGACTAGCGCTAGGTTTCCGGAGACACGGTAGCGATATAGGCATCGCTTGCCGAGTCAAGACTTTGGCGATAGGGCCCGCAGCTTGTCGTGGCCGCGTCCATCGCATCGCCGACCGCGCCGGCTGGGTTTGTTTTGAATTGTATTTAGGAAATTATAATGGCATTGGTGCAAGTGCCATATCAGGAAATCCTGATTGTCGCGTCAGGAAAGCGGGGCGACGGCGTTGCAGATTGGATCGCTTTGGCGCAACGATTGGTTTTCCCTATCCAGGCGAGCGACTTGAAGGCGGCAAGACGGATGAATGGCGTCCGGGAGCGTGTCACACTTGCGGCGTCGAAAAAGGTGGGCCGGCGTGGTGAGCCCCGGCCAACTCCAACCATGGAGCAAAATTTTCCCGGCCACCGAGGCCGGGGACCACGACGAGAGCGGACGTGCGCCGATTTCTCGTGGACTTTTTTGACTTGGCGCCTCTGGTTTCCCCTGAGACGCCAGCGTTCCCGCGCGATCGACCCACGTCCTTTGATGAGCCATTTGGCAAAAAAGGACGTTTCTTATGCATACTCCCATTCTCGTTGTCGGTGGGTCCCTCGTTGGACTTTCAACTTCGCTGTTCCTCGGCTGGCACGGCGTGCCCCACATCCTTATCGACAAATATCCCGGCAGTTCGCCACATCCGCGCGCGATGGGCTTCACGGAAACAACGTTGGAGCATTACCGGGCGGTCGGCATCGCCGATCAAATCCCCCAAGTGGCCGCTGGCACCCGTCTGCGTCGCGTGACGGTCGACAGCCTGGTGGGCGACTGGAAAGGCGAGCAGGCCTGGACGCCGGGTGAAGCGCCGCCGCGCCAGTTCGAGCAATCCCCGTGCACCGGCGCGGCAATCGCGCAGGACCGGCTGGAGCCGATATTGCGGGCAGCGGCGCGCGCGCACGGCGCCGACCTGCGCCCTAGTACCGAGCTCACTGACTTCCAGACGAGCGAAGGCGGCGTGCTGGCACAAGTGCTCGACCGCTCCAGCGGCCACCGCTACGAGATCGGCGCGGACTACCTGATCGCCGCCGACGGCGCCAACAGCCCGATCAGGGAGGCGCTGGGTATCACGCGAAGCGGCGTCGGCCATCTTGGCGTCCTTCGTAGCGTGCTGTTCCGTTGCCCCGAAGCGGATGCCTTCCTGCGGCGCGGCGCGCAGCAATTCTCCATCGAACAGGAGGGCTTTCGCGGCTTTCTCACCACGTACGGGGACAGCCGCTGGGTGCTGATGCTCGACGGCGACGAGGAGCGCACCGAAGCCGCGCTGCAGGCGGCGATCCGCCGCGCACTCGGCGCCGACATGGCCTTCGACATCATCACGACCGGGCGATGGGAGATGGCGGGCCGCATCGCCGATGCCTACCGCCAGGGCCGCGTTTTCCTGGCCGGTGACGCGGCCCATCAACTGCCGCCCACACGGGGCGGCTTTGGCGCCAACACCGGTATTGACGATGCATGGAATCTCGCCTGGAAATTGCAGCGCGTGATCCAAGGCAAGGCCGCGCCGGCCTTGCTCGACACCTACGACGCGGAACGGCGCCCCATCGGCTGGCTGCGGCACCAGCAGACCTTTTCCCGCCCCGATTATGCAGCGCGCGCCGGCGCCGCTTTCGTGCCCGAGGCGCTGTTCAGTAACGATGCCATGGAGTTCGGACAGTTGGTCCGGTCGCGGGCGGTTGCCGGCGCGGGACCGGAGTTGCCGTCGGCCGCCACACCGCAGCAGTGGGCCGGCCAACCCGGAACGCGGGCGCCGCACGTGTGGGTGGACAATGCCGGCCAGCGGATGTCCTCGCTGGACCTGTTCGGCAGGGAGTATGTGCTGCTCACGGCAAACCCGGATTGGCGGGCGGCGGGAGGGCGCCTGCGGCTACCGTCCATCGCTGTCGGCGATGATGTCATCTTCCCGCCCTTGCAACCGTTCGCCGACGTCTTTGGCGTGTCCGTGTCCGGCGCGACATTGGTGCGGCCGGACGGCGTCATCGGCTGGCGAAGCCTCCTTGGGCCAGATAAGGGCGGCGTCGAGAACCTGTATGCCTCTCTCCTCCTCGGCTAAGAGTTACCCCATATCGGTATGAGCCGACGCCCGATAGGTTTTTCCTATCGGGCTAATAGATTCAAATTGCTTGCTATTAGATCGTACGCTATGTAAAGTACACACATCGGCGCGCTGCGAACGAAACAAGCTGCAAAAAGATCGCTAGCGATTAAATTGATAACGATTGAACGAATCCGCAGCCCGCCACCATCCAAACACTTTTAGGAGACTTACCATGAAAAACGCCGCCATCGCCCTGACCATCGCCCTGCTGTCCTCCTCGGCCGTGTACGCCCAGGAAGCTCCACAACTGACCCGTGCCCAGGTTATCGCAGAATACAAAGCCGCCGTCGCAGCAGGCTTGGCGCCGAACTCGGGTGAACTGTACGCCGGTTCCCAACCAGAGGCTGTCTCGACCAAGACCCGTCAGGAAGTCCGCGCCGAACTGCGCCTGGCCCAGCAACGCGGCGAGATCGTCAGTGGCGAGCAATATCCGCAGTTCGAGACCGAGTCCGCCGTGTCGAGCATCACCCGGGCGCAAGTGCGCGCCGAGCTGGCCGCCTACCTCAAGGCCAACCCGCATCCGGTCGGCGAAGTCAGCCTGTATCTGTGATCACGTATCACAAATATATAGTGTGCGATCTAATCGATAGTTATTTGTAGCGCCAGTCAGCCACCCCAAACATTTTAAGGAGCCTTACCATGAAAAAAGTTGCCATCGCCCTCTCCCTCGCCCTGCTGGCATCCACTGTCGTGTACGCCCAGGAAGCTCCCCAGCTGACCCGTGCACAAGTCATCGCAGAATACAAAGCCGCCGTCGCGGCGGGCCAGGCGCCGAACTCAGGCGAACTGTATGCAAGTTCCCTCCCGGAGGCCGTCTCGGCCAAAACCCGTGACGAAGTGCGCGCCGAGCTGCGCCTCGCCCAGCAACGCGGCGAGATCGCCAGCGGCGAACAGTATCCGCGCTTCGATACCGAACCCGTCGTGCCGGCCGTAACCCGTGCGCAAGTTCGTGCCGAACTGGCCGCCTACCGTCAGGCCAACCCGCATCTGGTCGGCGAAGCCAGCCTGTAAGCGCGGTCCATCCGTCGAACCCACCTCTCGCCGCGCAGCTTACTGCCGCGAGGGCAGCGCATATCGCGCGAGGATGCGCGAGTAGCTCTGGTCCTTGCGCATCTCGATCAGCGCGCGGTTAAAGGCGTCGCGCAGGTCGCGGTCGCGGAAGCCGACCTTGAAGCCGGTGGTCGCGTCGAAAATGGCGTGGTAGTCGAGCGCTACCCGCGTGTTGAACTGGCGCCGAACTGCTTGCGGTACCACTCGAAGACTTGTTTGTCGACGACGATCACGTCGACCCGGCCGAACCAGAACATCTTGTTTTGGGCTTGCTGGTTGGAGGGCTGGAAGTAGTTGCTGGGGAAGCGGCCATCGGCGCCCGGCCGGTAGCGCGCTTCGAAGGCGGGACCCAGGTCGCGCCAGCCGTTTTGCCAGATGGCGAAGGTGTAGCGGTCCAGATCGGCAATCGTCTTGAGCACGATGTGGCGGTCCCGCCGCGAAATGGCGACGTTGTGGAAAGTGACGAACTCGTCGGAGAAATACACGCCGCGTCCATCACTGCCGCGCACGCTCACGGCCAGGTCGACGCCGTCGCCCTCCCTGAACGGCAGCAGCCGCACATTGGGCGTCTCGCGAAAAATGACGTGGCGTCCGGCGCGCCGCAGCGCTTCGGTAACCACGTCCGCCTCGATTCCGCCGGCCTTGCCTTGCGCGTCGCGGAACGAGAACGGCGGCCGGTTGCCTTGGTAGACCGCCACGAGCTCGTCCGAGCTCGCGAGGGCGGTCAAGCTCACGAAGGCCAGGGTGCACAGTGCTGCCAGTCTTTTCATAATCCGCCAAGTGTTGCAATTTTGCATTGTGACAATTCGAGATTTTTCACGCCTAACCCCAATGGTACGATAATTCCTGGTGGCAATTCCGATATCGTCGCAGTCCGACTACAAGAGAACGGAATCATGGGTATTACTCCAGAAGTGACACGTCGTACCTTTTTAAAAGTATTGGCCAGCGGCGCGACCGTCGGCTTGTCGGTGACCAGCCTGCCCGGCATGGCGATGAACGCCTCCCGGCCGCGTTTGACCGAGGTGCCGGCCTGGGCGCCCGAGCCGGGCCGGGCCCGATGGCGCATCGATGGCCTGCCCAAGGTGCTGGGGCAAAAAATCTACGCGCGCGATTTCAAGGCGCGCGACTTCAAAGACTGGCCGCAGAACGAGCAGTTCCTGTACGCGGTGCGCTGCGACCGCTACGACCAGGTGGTCACCGGATACGACCTAAGCATGCTGCCCGCCGAGTTGCGTCCGGTGGCGGTGATCGACGACCAGGCGCTGATCGACAAAAAGCTCAAGCTGGCCGCCGGCAAGAACAGCCCGTTCCTGGCCAGCATCGGCAAGCCGGCCGACTTTTTCGGACAGCCGGTGGCGATGCTCATTTTCGCCGATTTCGACGCCTACCGCCGCGCCGTCAAAATCCTGCAATTCAATCCAGACGTGATCAAGTACGGCGCCCCGGCCGTCATCGCGACCGGCGTGTACAAGCCGGTCACCAGCTATATTCGCGACGACGCCAAGAACTTCAACTACGTCTACACGCCAAACTACGTGTCGAACAAGGACGCGGTGGCCGCCGGCATCTCGGCGGCGATCGACGGCAAGACCTGGCCTACCTTCACGCGCCAGTTCTACACGCAGACCATCGATCCGATGTTCATGGAGCCGGAGTCGGGCCTGGCGTGGTACGACCCGGCCACCCGGCAGCTGAGCCTGGTGCTGGGTACGCAGTCGCCAAACGGCGACCTCGGTAACGCTGCCGATATCTTCGACGGCAGTGCCTACCCGGTCAAGGACATCGATCTGCTGTCGTGCTATCCCGGCGGCGGTTTCGGTGGGCGCGATTCGTCGCTGTTTTCGATGTACCTGGCCCTGGCGGCGCCGTTCTCGAGCGGCCCGCTGCGCTGGGCGCAAAGCCGCTTCGAGCAGTTCCAGGTCGGCCTGAAACGGTGCGAGACGGATTTCAGCGAAACCCTGGCGGTGGACGTCAACGGCAAGATCCAGGCGCTGCGCTGCGATTTCACCCTGAATGGCGGCGACCAGATGAACCTGACGCCGTTCGTGGCGCAATTGGCCGCGCTCAGCTCCATGAGCTGCTACAACATCCCGCGTGCGATCGCCAACGCCAGGTCGAGGCAAACGCCGCAACTGATGGGCGGTTCGCAGCGCGGCTTCGGCGGGCCGCAGGCCTTCATGGCGATCGAGACCTTGCTCGACGAGGCGTCGCAGGCGCTCAA